>JAUMVA010000001.1:166890-175308 GCA_030530425.1 Candidatus Saccharimonadota bacterium | reverse complement strand
TGGCCTATCACGCCTCCCTGTCACGGAGGAGATCGCCGGTTCGAATCCGGTCGGACCCGCCAAAATAAATCACTAAACAGAAGTTTCGTGATTTATTTTTTATTTAGATCAAGACCAATATAGTTAATGATCTTCTGTTCACTTTCTAGTCGTTGGTATTGTTCATTAAAAGCCATTAGTGGAACCTTTAGCGCTTGATAATGTAAGGAGCTATCATTTTTAGCAATAACTTTTAAAATATTACATTCATTTAAATTATACGAAACAAAAGTTTCAGAGATTGAATTTGGGTTTTGTTTCATCGCCACATCAGATAATCCATTGTCATTAGCTCCAAGCATAATTACACCTGAGTCAACAAAACTTACATTTTGATTCTCTAATTCTTTAGCAATTGTTTCAAAATTAGCATCGTCACCATGTTGCTTGATTTTATCGCGTATGTCTTTTACAGTTGCTTTGGCACGATCGTCGATTTCATAAACAACCTTACGAAGTAGTAGCGGATATTGCAAAAAAATTTGTCGATATTCAGCCCGACTTAAACCATAATAATCTTTAATTACTGAATCAAAGGTTGTTAGCGACATTTTCTCGTTATTATACGTTAATTTTAGGTTTAGCTCTTTATCTATTTCTTCTTGAGACACACTGATATTCTTGTCTTGAGCTATTTTTTTAACCAAGGCGATTTTAGCAGCATTAATTAAGGCTGAACGACTATATTTATCGCTGAGCTGTTTTTCTGATTCCTCAGTCGGATCCGATTGTAAGCTAATATCTTTATTTAAGTGATAATGCCAAGCACTTCGATAATAGGCCAGATAATCACTGTATAATATCGGCTGCTGATCAATTTGACCAATTCGGAAAGGAATGACTTGCGTAATTTTATACAAAAAATCATTTGTGTCATGAACTAGATATAATCGCCAAACAACGCCACTAAAGAAAATAATCAGAAAAGTTATCCCAATTAAAGTTGCGCTAATTACTAAACGATGTTTCTCATATTGAACTGGGTATTTAAAGCGTTTAGCGCTCTCTAAAATTTCTCGACGATGCTGTTCAACTGTAGTGTTCGTAATACGCTCAAGTTTTTGCTCTTTATCTGATTTACTGCGTTTTTTTAAAAAAATCATTTATCCCCTATTCTGATTTATTAAATCTTGAATTTGATTGTAAACATCTTTAGCGTGATCAACTTTTGACATTGTCAATTCTCCACCATCGGCTTCAATTATGATATCACCATAGTGAAGTATTTCTGACAACAACCCATCAGAAAAATATCGTGCTACTTTAATTGAATTAATTGGTAAATCTAGTAGTGAACCTTTTGAAATACCGTAACGTTGAATATAACGCAATCGTTGATTAGTCAAAATATAAAAGCTATAGTACCAAGTAATAATTTTGTGGACTAGCCAGATAAGAACTAGCACCATGGCCAAAATTATTATTATTTGAAACTGTTTGTTAATTTGCATCATTAGCCATAACATCACTGCTAGCAAAACTAGAGCCTGAACAGAAGGCCACATTAGTACTGTGTATTTTTTTCTAAACAACAAAATAACCTGCTCATCACTACGCTGACCATCAAATTGTTTAATTAAATTAGAAGTATCTTTGTCTGTCATAAAAATGGTGCCTTGGGCAGGAGTCGAACCTACAACCTTATCCTTAGGACGGATCTGCTCTATCCAGTTGAGCTACCAAGGCACCTTTATATTATAGCACGAGATAGTGTTGATATTAAAGAGTAAAACGTTCACTTAATCGATGGTATTCATAAATTTCAGCCGGTGCAAACCAATGCTTAATTTCCTGCTCGGCTTCTTCTGAATCACCAGAAGCATGAATAAGATTTGGAGTCGCCTTATCATGACTATCAGCATATGCAAAACTCATATGTGAATAATCACCGCGAATAGTACCCGGTAAAGCACTTTTTGGTTCAGTTGCACCAATCATCTTGCGAATCTGTGCCACCGCGCCTACACCCTCAAATACCATTGCAATTACTGGACCAGACGTCATCATTTCTAATGTTAAATCAAAGGTATGTTCACCACGACGGGAAATCATCTTTCCGATATTTTCATAGTGTGCATAATAATGGTCTCGAGACGGTGCAATCATTTTTGTTGCAACAATCTTTAGACCAACTCGCTCAAAACGTGTTAAAATTTCACCGACCACCCCACGTTGCACCGCATCTGGTTTAAATAATACGAGACTTCGTTCAACTCGACTAGTATTTGCTTTTTCTTGTTCCATTTTTCTCCTTTAAGCTTTATTTTAACACATAATCTTATATATAAGATATAATGATTACATGGAAATCAGCGAACTAAAATATCAATTCATCGAATATCTTGAGATCGAGCGAGGATCTAGCCAAAACACGATTCGTAATTATGACCTTTATCTCGAGCGTTTTATTGAGTTTGCTGATAATATTAATGTTGAAAAAATCACAGCAGAAACTATTCGTAAGTATCGTCTCTGGCTAAATCGTTATCAAAATTACAACGGTCAAGAGCTAGACAAAGTGACTCAAAATTACCACCTCATAGCCCTACGTAACTTTTTAAAATATTTACAGGATCGTGAAATAAAATCGCTTGAGCCTAGTCGTGTTAAACTCGCTAAAACTAGCCGAAAACAAGTAACTTTTTTATATAATAACGAAATCGACGATTTAGTTGGAGTTATACCAGACACTACGATAATCGGCAAACGAGATCGAGCTATTATTAGTTTATTATTTTCAGGTGGATTGCGGGTGTCAGAAATCGTCAAGTTAGACCGTAGTCACATCAATCTTGAACGAATGGAATTTATGATCCGCGGCAAAGGATCAAAAGATCGTCCAATTTTTATCAGCCAAGAAGCTGCTGACGCGGTCAGGTGTTATCTTGATGCGCGCCAGGATAATTTAAAACCACTTTTTCTTAATCACAGTCGTATGACACAAAATGATTTGAACAATTTTCGTAGATTGACCGCTCGCAGCATTCAACGATTGGTTACTAAATATGCGAGACTAGCTGGTATCACAAAGCATGTTAGTCCACACACTATGCGTCATAGTTTCGCAACAGATTTACTAATGAATGGCGCTGATTTACGTAGTGTCCAAGAAATGTTAGGACATAGTGATATATCAACAACTCAAATATACACCCATATCACCAACCCTCACCTAAAAGAAATTCATCAGAAGTTTCACAATCATCCTAATAAAAAATAAGGTTTTGCCACGGACCTTATTTTTTATTAGAGTTATATTAATTTACTTTTTGACTTTTTGCTCTGTAACTTCAAATTTTTTATCCAAATTATTACTCACATTCAAAGCAGCATTTGGAAATGGAAACTTTCCAGTTGTAAATTCAACCCGAGCCTTTACTCTGCGAACAATATAGTTAGCACGGCCAGTCGAATCGATCTCTGGCTGAATACCGTTAAAAGCAATATCTTGATCATCAGAGAATCCAAAATTAAGGGTAGTTTTATCACCATAAATTTTAGTAATTTTCAAAAACTTGTTACGTTCGCCTGCTTTAATTTCTTCTGGGAACTCCAGGGTAGTATTGCAATAATATGGTTGATCACTAGTGCTATTACAATTAACCGCAAAAACTGGTGCTTGTTTATCTTTTGATAATATTGGTTCACCACGACTAAAAGTAACCACGCTACCATTTTTTGAAGGACGTAAATAGGCGGTTGGCATATCGTTATTACCAGCTTCAACATATTGAATCATAAGAGTTGGCGGTACCGAGTTCCAAGAAGCGCCCCATATTGGCTTATCGCTAGCTTTATTAAATATAGTCAATAAATTAGTATCAATAGGATCTTTATCGTCCTTATCTTTTGTTTTGTCATGCCATCTCAATGTCATTTTTTGAGTTTTATTAGTAAAATTCAATGGTAACATTATTTGTTCACCTGCACTACCGTCGAAATCACGTACATAGTCATCAGTAAAGTATTTAATCTTAACACAAGTATAAGCTTGGTCTAATTTGATATCATTAACTGAACTACTTTTAATTAGCACTTCGTTATCGACAGCAGTGGTATCACCCCCCATAATTCCTTGTACTGCTCCACAGTGATTACCACGTAGATACTTATTAGTTTTTTGCTCACAATCACTACTATTTTTATCCTTACAGACCGATCGTTCATACTCAATCAAAGCCCGTTTTGCCTCTTCAACGCCAGTTAACGCTGAATCATATGCTGAATTAGCCAGGTCAGAATTAATAGCTCGTTGCTGATCTAATAGCATTAGCCGTATAAAACTCATGGCAACAACTGTAATTAATAACGTTGTGAATATTACTACGAATATCGACACCACGCCTTTTTTATTAATTGTATGACTAATCATTACCATTCTCCTTTTCCTTTAGCTGCCCTGACAGCAAAATTAAACTTATTGATTGCGCAATAGCTCATGTCTTGCTCACTGATTTTATCACTTTCCGCGCTAGCCGCATTCTGAGATAAATTTTTACACTGAGCGTCATTAGTCATCAATAAACCTTCTCTAAATGTTCCAAGAACAAACTCAGCTTCATACAAAGCTTCTCCAGTTGCGCTATCAGGCACACTACTCATCACCGAAAAGCTATGTAAAGCAATATCTCTATCACTGGCCTCGATTAATTCAAACACGTCGCTATTGGTCGACAGATTATTTTCCACGCTGCTTAAAATAACAGTCTTCACATCATCAGGACTAGATCCACCTTGTAAATTAGTACTATCCTTACAAAAAGCACCACTTACGTCACGAATTTTTGCTAAACGAATCGGCTTTATCTGACGATTACCATTACTGTCTAAAACTGCATAGCGAAAAAGTTTATCTTGGCGATTATTAAAACGACCAGATTTATCTAAAGCATAGCCATAATTCCAAACATAGCTATACTTTCCTGTGCAAAGCGCTCCACCAACAATATTTGTAGTATTAGCATCAGATGAAAACAAACTACCACACGTAGCTTCAGTATCATCGACAGTGTTTCCTTCTTCATCAGTTTTCTTTTTGATAGACATTTTAACACTATCAATTTCTTTCCAGGCGCAGGAAATTTCTCCAGAACTTGAGACCGAATTTTGCATATCACTAATAATCAAATCGGCTGTTTTATTAACGTCTTTTATAGAAATCCCGCGTTGATATAGATTACTTAAATAAATAACTAGATAACCAACTGCCATCATTAATAATGATATAAAAGCCATTGATAAAGTCATTTCAATAATTGTAAAACCAAATCTTTGCTTTTTATTCTTAACAAACATACTACCACTCACCTCTAGCTTCATAGACTCTTATAATTGTTCCCAAAGTAATCGGAGACGATACGCCACTTATCTCCCAGCAAGCACGAATATGAAAGTCGTAAGCGATTGATGTATTATTTCTACTCGATTCAACCATTTCAACCCACAATCCCTCAGACCTTAAAAATTCACTGTTTGCTTGCGAGATTTTATTATTATCATCGCTAGTATTAACATGAACTAGCCTTGGATAAGTCACTGCTTCAGTGATTTTATTATCAGATTGAATAGCATTATTTAACATCTGATTGATCTCCGATTCTGCTCCGCCAGCATTGTTAGACACAGCAGTCCTTGGATTTAAATTTTTAACATCTATAACAAAGGCTCTGTCAATTTCTGACATTTTCACACAATGCATGCGCCGATCTTTTGAGTCAAGTTTTACTATTGACGACCAATCATATACACTGGTTTTTTGCTTATTTTCTTTTAAATAATTCCATAAGCCTGTGTAAATACTAGTATCTCCAGCTTCACCTTTGCGCTCCCGCGATTGGCTAGCGGAATTAATAAATCGAATTGCTTCCGCTTGAGAGTTCATTTGATTACGCGCTAGGTTAATTTCCAAAGCAGTTTGAGTAGCGATCGTCCCCTGCTGCATGATTTGTAAAATCGCTATCATAATAAAGCTAAATACCGCTATTGCAAACAATACTTCAGCTATTGTATCACCTCGGTTGAATTTATCGTTCACAGTCAACCTCACCAGCAGCTTCGTTTTTTCCAGGAACTGGCAATTCTATTGCTGAAGCACTTGATGCTCCAGAATTAATTCGCACAGCTCGATTTGGCGTAAAGACAGCACCATCAGCAACCACACAAATATCGAGATTTTTATCTGTAGTTGGTGTAGTTGATGGTTCGCCAGGATCTGATTTTTTACCTAACATTGAGCTAATTTTACTGGTCGTAATTAAGCTGCCAGTCTTAACGTAGGTACGAATAGTTCCAGTTTCAGGACTACGAAAGATAAAAATTGATAAGTCATTTTTGAATGAATTTCCCTTATTTGGACGATAGGCCTTTGCACCCCACTCAAAACTATATTGCTCAACACGAGTTCCATTTGTTTTTATATCAGCGCCAACGACATCAGTTAAATCATAGTCATCGTACTTCAATTTTTTTCTACCTCCTACATTAGCACCGCCACTAGTATCATCCGTAATGTAAACAATCTGATCAACATTAACTGCAGAGTATCCGTCTACCTCCACGAAAGTTAATAACCGACCAATGACATAACAATCACTTCTTCCACGTTTATCGCCGCAACCCGCTATTCGATTTCCTCCTTCATCAACCACCACATTTTGAACTTCACTATACTGACGTTGCAAAAAATCCTGGAAAGACGTTACCGAATCATTGTATCGCTGACGTGAAATTGATATCTGGATAGTTCCAGTCATGGCTATAAAAATTAAAAACGTAATTGCTAGAACTAGCATAACTTCTAGAATTGTAAAACCAGAATGACTATGACTATTTTTAAAATTCAACCTACCCATTTCTTTTCCTCTTTATATTTATAATATCATAAGCGTAACTACATAACAATTAAAAAACTCATTATCTCATCTTTAAACTGATAAACTAACAATAACGCAATAATCAAAAGAGGTCCTAGCGGGATAGTTTTTTTATTACCATCGAGTTTTCCATAGCGAAACACCATAATTAAGACAATCAGACATCCAATCACATTAGCTAAAAATAAAGCCGCCATACCCAACCAAGGATGGCCAAGTATCAAGGCTATAATCGTACCGATTAGCCAATCGCCATCACCGACCCAAGCCCCTTTGGAGATAATCGTCAACAACAAATAGATCCCGCCTAAACATAACCATGTTATTGTATAATTAAACACTATCGTCTGCCAACTCAAATTATCTAAAGAAGCAAAGATGTTTATTGCAGAAAAAACGATTCCTATCACTAATCCAGCATATAAAACTTTGGTTGGCAATAATTTCCATTTCAGATCATAGATGAATAAAATAGCTAGAACCACTAGTAGCATTAACCATAACGCCAAAATATACCATGACTCAAATCGTAAGACATAAAAAGCAAATGAAAACAAGCCAGCCATTGCAACTTCAGTCATAAATTCCGTTAATCCAATTTTTTTGCCACAATAACGACATTTTCCACGCAAAATCAACCAACTAGCAATCGGGATTAAATCGTACCATTCCAGTCGATGTTGACAAGATAAACATTTCGATCGGTCATCTTTTATCTTGCCAACAGCTAATTTTGACTTTGTAATTAATTGTTCATATTCTTTTTTTTCCTGTTTATCAAGTTTATCGCGTGAAGCTAAATCGCTAGCACGTAACCGCCAAACAGTAGCCACAATAAATGAACCAATAATCGCTCCCAATGCTCCAAAACCAATCAGAGCAAATAATGTTAAGCTATCCATTATTTTTACAATACACCTTTCCCGACTCAAGCTTCAAGCGTACTGAAGCGATAGAACTACCAGCCACTTCAGACGCATCATTCTTATCACCGCAACGAGTCGACTGATCGATATAAATTACACCATATTTACCATCTAGTATTTCTTGATTAGTTTTTTTGTAATTAACTTTTACTTCATAAGTCTCGGGCTCATTATCTTTTTTGATTAAATTAGTCATAAACTCCTTGTTATTAAGATAGTTATTGACGAATTCATTTTGCCATTGTTTTCGGCTTTTTTCCTGTGGCAAACTTGTATTATGAGAAGTACGATAATTTTCCAGTGCTGAAATAACCTTATCAACTATTTCAGTTCGAGCTTGATCGCGACCAACTTGACCATTGATAAATGGCCAGCCAATATAGATAGCCCAGACTAAAACTGCGACAATAGCAATCGTCTTAATTACGCGACCGACTAGCGTCGCAAAACGTTGCTCTCGACGTTTGGCACGCGCCGTTTCAATCATTTCTTCAGCAATTGCTTGGTTAACTTTATCTTTTTCTACCACATCCGAATATTTCATAATTACATTATAACATAACCGTTTTAAAAACTAGCTT
>JAUMVA010000001.1:0-166880 GCA_030530425.1 Candidatus Saccharimonadota bacterium | reverse complement strand
TAAGCAGTGCCAGCCAGCATTTTCGAGTTTAATACGAATCGAATAGACACGATTACCTTGACCGCCAGTTAAAGTCTCGCCGCCTTCGTTACATTTAGAACCAACAGTATAGAAAATCTCATTTTGTAATGCTTTAAAATCATTACCCAATGAACCGTTTTCTTGTTTGTGAGTCAATACATAGGCATCAACTGGTTTGCCAGCTGTGTTAACAGCTATTGTTGTTTGATGATCGCGCATACCTGATGGATCAATAAATTCATCGCCATTGCCTATTAGATAACTATTCAAAAAACTAGTCAGTTCTGTTTGATCTTTTGGAAGTTTACCACGATGAGCTGTTTTATATTGAGTCAAAGCTGCTTGCATACGCGACAAGTTAGTACGGCGCTGCGTATCGCGCTGACTTCGCTGCAAAGCTGGTAATGCCAAGAACACCATTAAGAAAATCAAACCAGCTATCGCCAAGACTAAGACCACCTCAATGATTGTAAAGCCTTTTTTATTATTTTTCGTCATTACTTCTCCTTTTATAGAATTATATATTATAAGATTATCACTTATGGTTATTTTTGTCTAGTAGAATTTTAATGGATGTCGTTTACTAAACTATAAATTGGTAAAAGAATCGCCGCCACCATCACACCGGCGACCACAGCTAATGTTACCATCAATATTGGCTCTATGGCAGTTGATATAGCTTTTATTTCCTCGTCAAGCTCATCTTCATAAACCTGCGCTGTCTTGTCCATCATCTCGGAAATTTTACCCGATTGCTCACCTATGCTAATCATCTGATGAACTAGTGGTAGAATATAATCACGATCCTTAAGTGAAGCAGATAAGGCCTTACCTCCTTGAACCTTTTCAGCCGCCTGACGAATACTCTTTGCTACCAAAGTATTGTTTACGGCTTCGGCTGCAATATCAAGTGTATCTAACATTGACACACCCGTTTCTAATAGCATACCCCCTGTTCGCATAAAACGAGCCATATATAATTTTCTAAACATGTGCTTAAAAACCGGCACATTCAATTTTAATGAGTCAAGCATTTTTCCGCCCGATTCGGTGCGAAAATATCGTACCAGGAAAAATATTCCAACCCCAGCAGCTATTAGCACCAACCACCAATAATGAATAATAAAATTCGTCAAACCGACCATAACCTGAGTAACGAATGGCAGATTTTTCTTCATATCACGATATAATTTATCCACCTGAGGTACCACTTGCAATAGCAAAAAAGTCATCACTAAAATAATCACTACTAACACAATTGATGGATAAGTCATTGCTCCTTTTATTTTGCTCATCATTGCTGCATCTTTTTCCTGTTGAAGAGCGATTCGTTTCAAACTATTATCTAAAGTTCCTGAAATTTCTCCAGCGTTAATTAAGGCCAGGTAAAGCTTATCAAACACTTCTGGATGTTGAGCAAAAGATTCAGCTAACGTTTTGCCACCTTCAACTGAAGTTACAATATCAGTAATAACCGTACGAAAAGCTTTATTTTCAGTTTGCTCTTCAACTGTACGTAAAGCTTGAGTCAGAGGCAACCCAGCGCCAATCAAAGTCGATAATTGACGCGAAAAGACAACTTTATCCTTCAAAGTAATACGATTTAAACTGCGTGAGAAAAAACCATCATCACTCGCCTCAGTAATTTGCAATGGGATTAGATTTTGATCTAACAACAGTTTACCAGCAGCTATCTCGGTCTCAGCTTTTACTGTTGATTTAACAATTTTATTAGTGCGATTATCTCGTGCTTGATAATTAAATGTTCGCATTTTATCCCCTTGCTAAACGATTAAACTCTGTTAGATCAACTGCATAATTACGTGCTTCATCATAAGTTACAACACCAGTTTGAACTAATTTAACCAGCGTACGATCCATAGTCTGCATACCCTGATCGGAACCAGTCTGAATTACAGCATCCAACTGGTGAGCCTTACCCTCGCGAATAATATTACGAACCGCCGGATTTGCTACTAGAACTTCAGTTGCAACCACACGACCACCACCGATGGCTGGTACTAATCGTTGACAACAAATGCCTTGCAAAATATTCGCTAACTGCGAGCGAATCTGCGGTTGTTGATGCGGAGGAAAGACGTCAATCATACGGTCAACCGATTGCGCTGCCGAGTTGGTGTGCAGAGTTGCAAATACCAAGTGCCCTGTTTCAGCAATCGTGATAGCTGCTGCAATAGTTTCGAGATCACGCATTTCACCGATCAACACCACATCAGGATCTTGACGCAGCGCTGAACGTAACGCCGCCGAAAATGAGTAAGTATCATAATGAACTTCGCGCTGAACAATAACTGAACGTTTTGACTGATGAGTAAACTCAATCGGATCCTCAATTGTAATAATATGCTGTGACTTCTCAGAATTGATCTTATCAATTAAAGCCGCCAAAGTAGTTGATTTACCAGAACCAGTTGGACCAGTCACTAGCACTAATCCACGTGGATAATCGGCAAAAGATGAAATTACTTTAGGTAAACCAAGCTCATCAACTGTTTGAACAACATTTGGAATCGAGCGCAAAGCGATTGCTAAATTACCACGTTCATGAAAAGCATTGGCACGAAAACGAGCCAGATTGCCAAAAGCAAACGAAAAATCAAATTCTTTATCTTTCAAAAGGATCTGTTGCTGTTCCTCATCTAAAATGCTCATTACCAAAGTTTCAACCATTTTTTCATCAAGAATCGGTGTTTGGTTTACCGGAACTAACGAGCCGTCAATGCGCAGCATCGGTTGCAAACCAACCTGCAAATGCAAATCTGAAGCTTTCTTACGGACTACTTCTTCTAGTAAATATTCAATTTTTAATTCGTTCATTTTTTCTCCTTTTATACCATGTCTGATGCCACACGATTCACCTCATCGATGCTTGTGATGCCGCTCAAAGCTTTCAAATAGCCATCTTGACGCATCGTCACCATCCCCTGGCTAATTGCTAATTTATTGATCTCCGTACTCGTTGCTCGTTTTACGATTAAATTCTGAACCTCTTCAGTAATATCCATCACCTCATACAAACCAGCACGGCCTTTATAACCACCTGGTGATTGTTTTGTTGATTCAGCTTTGGTTAATGTATACGATTCTTGGTTTGCTAATGGCAAATGACCATAACCCAAATCCTCTGAGATCTTTGCCACTTCTTCACGTGTTTTTGGCAAAATATTATTCAAAGATTCATGAATTGCCTGTGTTTCAACTGGATTTGATTGGTAGGTCGAACGACCTTCTTTTGAAATACGACGCACTAATCGCTGACCAATAACCGTATTAACCGTTGAGGCAATTAAATATGGCTCAATTCCCATATCCAGTAGACGCGGCAGAACACCAGCGGCTGAGTTAGTATGCAGAGTCGAAAACACTAGATGTCCGGTTAATGCTGCTTGGACCGCTAACCGAGCCGTCTCGGAATCACGAATCTCACCAACCATTACCACATCAGGATCTTGACGTAAAATCGAGCGCAGACCGCTAGCAAAAGTCAAACCAACATCAGCATTAACTTGAATCTGGTTAATACCAGCCATTTTATATTCAACTGGATCTTCAAGCGTAACAATGTTAATTGTTTCATCTTTAATTTCCTGGATCAAGGCATACAAACTGGTTGACTTACCCGAACCAGTTGGACCAGATGTCAGAACCATTCCATTCGGTTGAGCAATGCCCTTCCGAATTAAACGCAATGAGCGACCAGCATAGCCCATATCTTCAAGTTTCAACGTCGTGCCAGTTTTATCAAGCAAACGAATAACCACCTGCTCACCCCAAACAACTGGTGAAATCGCGATACGCAAGTCGACTTCTTTATCCATAACTTTAACAGCAAATTGTCCATCTTGTGGAATGCGATGTTCATCAATTTTTAAATCAGATAAAATCTTAATACGCGAAATTAACGCTGGTTCGATTGTTTTTGGTAATTGCATGATTTCACGCAGCATACCATCAACTCGACAACGAATTTTTAACGAATCTTCAAGTGGCTCAATATGAATATCGCTAGCCTTGGTTTTAACAGCATATTCAAGAATTGTATTTAATGCTTTACTAATTGGCGAATCCTGAACTATTGTTTTTATCTCATCAGTTTCTTCAATTGCAATTTTATTTTCAGCCTCAGATACAGCCGCAGCCTTATTAACTGACGAGAAATCGGTGCCATATTGTTCTAAAATATGACGAATACCAGCCTCTGAAGCCATAAAAACTTTAACTGGTTTTTTGACTAAACTAGTTAAATAATCAATTGCTTGAATATTGGTAGCATCAATCATCGCAACTGATAAGCGACCGTGAGATAGACTCAGCGGCACCGTCATTGTGCGTTCAGCAATGTTATTAGGAACCATACTTAAAATCTCTGGTTCAACCGTAAAATCACTCAAATCAGCATATGGAACGCCGAGAAGGGTCGCTTCAATATGTGTAATTGTCTCAATATCAACCAACCGACTGTCAATTAGCTCATTTAAAATCGGCTGATTCTTAGCCTCAGCTTGCGCAATAAACGAGTCCAATTTAATTTTCTGGACTAGACCTTCGGTGATGAGGATCTCTAAAATCTGAGATTGATGATCATTTGTCAATATCGCCATTATTGGCCGATTCCTCTCTCTTTTCCGCCGAGTCATCTGATTTTTTTACACCAATAAACACTTGAACGGCTGGATTTATTGAATCTTCCGAAAAAATCGTCTCTGATGGCTCATCAATTGAACTCTTTATTTTATCAACCACACTAACTTCAACTGAGGCACTCTTATTTTGACTAAAAATCGAGCTCATAACCATATAGGCAGCGATCAAACTAACTATCGCTATCACAATCAATGTTGCAATATCTTGTTTTTTCATTGCTTTTCCTTCATCGTCTTAGTTTTTATAGTTGGGTTAACTCGATAACTATAGAAAGTTCGAGCAGTGATTATCATTGTATGTTGACGATCATTCTCTGCAATTGCTTCACCGCGCTCGTTTCTATTACGATTATTTGACTGAATCTCCACTTTATCCACCAAAATTGGACGAATTGAATGCTCAATATTTTGCAATACTTTATTCAAGACTGTTGCTGTGCCAGAAATATTAATCCTAAAGTACATCGCTGGCTCGGATATATCGTTATATTCTTCATTATAAGAGACCGATGACAAACCAGAAAATTCTGAATCGACTTCATCCTCAGTTTTTGTTAATGACATTTGCTCAATTTCAGCACCAGGCACATTCAAAATTGTGCTACGTAGACTTTCACCAAAAGCTGGCGTATTGGCTCGATCAGGCAAGGCGTCTAGAACCACCTGCAAAGCCGTCTCATCTTTGTAGCTTTTTTTAGCCAATAATAATTCATTAGTCTTTAGGACTTGCACTTGTGAGTCAAGCTTTTTAATACTATCAATGTTAGCTCCAATATTACTTATAGCTTTTTGCTGTTCACTAATAACGCCATGATTGAACATCAATCGCTTCATTAAAAACCAACTACCAACTAAACAGGTACCAACGAAAGCCGAAGCTAAAGCAACCGTTACAAACATTGTACGTTGAGATTTGCTAATTGTTTGTTTTTTTCGAATTGAAAATTCTTTTTGTGCCATTACTCTTTACCTCCTTCAGTTTGTTGGTCTTTAGTCTCTGTTTTATCATTTTTTAAGCTACCAAACAAATTTTGCGGAATCGATAAGTATGAATCAGTAACATCTTGATAACCGATTCCTTCGATAATAGCATGTTTTTCACCCGACTTAAAGAACTCTTCTTGTACAGAAAAACCGATCTTAAATGTCAAAACTTTACGTCCCTCAGAGTTCTCACCAAATGCAGGATCGCTCAATAATGAGATTTTGCTGTTTAATAGTGGTGAAAATCCATTTTCTTTTAACTCCTGGTCTAATTGTTTGTCAGGATCAACCGCCTCTTCTGATTGTTCAGATTGTGAATCGTTTTTTTGCTCAGCTTTCTGATCATCAGATGATCGTTTTTTACCAATTTCCATAAAGCGTTTCGTATCAATATAAGAAATCTTAGCATCTTGTAGCGTCTTGATTAAGCGCTCTAATTCAACATAACCCGTTTCAGAAAATGCTTCAATCGTAATTTGATTATTGTGTGGATTAATATTAATGGTCGAAGTTTTTATATCTAAATTATTCCGTGCTACAATTTGGCTTAATAACACAAAAATCCTAGAAGTAATCGATTTTTTGCTATGAATATCTTTTAATTTTGTTAATTGATTTTGCAAAGTTAATATTTCACTAGCACCTGTATAGTTCTTATATTTACCAAAATCTGACTCAATTTGACTTTTCTGACTACTAATAATTAGACCCTGCACTAAAAACACCATCATTGTCATAATTAACACGACTGTTACCGCAATTGCGGTAACAATAATTGAAATAACCATCACCTGATCTCGCATACGACGAGCATTAAGCATTTCTTGCTTAATATTCGGCAACAAGTTAATTTCAATCATTTTCATTTTTTCTGGAGCTTTTTTACTCATAAAAATTTCTCCTTTGCGCTAAACCAACCGCTACTGCAAACTCTGCTCCAACTTGAACTAAAGCATTTTGCTGTTCAGGTGTCATAGCAACGTCATTCCATGGCGAACCGATAATGGTTCGCAAACCAGTATGATCTGCGATATATTGATTAACTAATGGTATCATCGCTGCGTAGCCAGAAACTACCACTTGGGTTACCTGTAATTGTGGGTAACGAGTCTGGAAAAACTTTAGGGATTTATTTAACTCATTCGTGAAGTTTTCTAGTGAACTATCAATAGCGCCTGATACCCTACCCTCGAGTTTATCTGGCGCCAAGCCAAATTTTAGAATAAACTGACGTGCCTGCTCTTCCTTAATATTTAAATTACGAACAGCAGCTTGAGTAATTGTGCTAAAACCAATTGGAATCGAACGCACTAAACGTGGTGCACCATCATATACAATCGTCAATTCAGTTGACAATTCCCCTAAATCAACGATCATATTAATCTCACCTTCTAAATTAGTATTTAATGAGCGAGAAATTGAAATTTGATCTGGTTCAAAAGCAATCACGTTGTATCCTAAATCTTCAAGAAATTCGAGTTGCTTTTCACTATATTCAATTGATGTGCTAGATAATAACACTTCTTTTTTTGATGGATCGCGGACCGACTGACCAAGCACTTGCCAATCAAATTTTGCTTCATCAACGGCCATTGGAATGTATTGATCAATCTGATATTTAATTGTTTTTTCTAGTTCAACATTACTCTGATCTGGAACTTCAATTACGGTCGTAAAAGCTTTACTGGATGGTAAAGCCAACGCTAGGTTTTTAGTCTTAACACCACTTTGACCAACCGCAGTTGTGATTGCTTCACCTAATTTTTTCATACCGATTTCTGAATCATCTAAACCAGTTTTTAGGTCCATTGGCACATACGCATAATTTTTTAGAATAAAATTACCCGCACCATCCTTGTTGTCGCGTCGTTCCAACCGTACTAGTCGAATCGACCTAGTTCCAATGTCTAGTCCAAAGAAATCGCCCACACTCTTAAACATTTTCATAGTTTTTATTATACATAAGCAAGTTTAATTGTGCAAGTTATATTTGGCGTCTTTTGATGGGTTTTTAGTCAAAACGTGATAAAATATTATTAAATCAAATTAAGAGGAAATATATGAGTTTATCGATTGGAATTGTCGGTTTGCCAAATGTTGGTAAATCCACGCTGTTTAATGTTTTGACTAAAAATGAGATCTTGGCTGCCAATTACCCTTTTGCTACAATTGAGCCAAATTCTGGTATCGTGCCAGTCCCTGATATACGACTCACTAAATTACAGGATCTTTATCATGCCCAAAAAATCATTCCAGCAACAGTTGAATTTATTGATATCGCCGGTCTGGTCGCTGGAGCATCAAAAGGCGAAGGTCTTGGTAACCAATTTTTGGCTAATATTCGCAACACTAATGCAATTATTCACCTAGTGCGTGCTTTTGAAGATTCTAATGTTATTCACGTAGATAACCAAGTTAATCCAAAGCGTGATATTGAAGTTATAAACACTGAGTTAATTTTAGCCGATTTAGCATCAATTGACAAACAAATAGTCAAAATCACCAAAGAAGCAAAAGCTAATCCTAAATTAAACTCAAAACTTGAGTCGTTAAATAAGCTAAAGCTTGATCTAGAGGCTGGCAAACTAGCCTCCCAACTTGATATCAATTTAACCGAGTTCGACAATCTTAATTTATTAACCGCCAAGCCAGTTATTTACGTATTTAATGTATCTGAGGCAGATTTAACTAACGATGCTAAAAAAACCGAACTAGCCAATCTGGTCGCACCAGCACCTGCCAACTTTATTGCCATTAAACTTGAAGACGAACTGCGCACTTTGCCCGACAACGAAGCTAAAGAGTTGCTCGAAAGTTACGGCATCAACGAAGCTGGTTTAGCGCAACTAATCAACACCGCCTATGACATTCTTGGCCTGCAAAGCTACTTAACTGCCGGCGAAAAAGAAGTTCGTGCTTGGACAATCAAAAAAGGTTTTACCGCGCCGCAAGCCGCTGGTGTAATTCATACTGATTTCGAGCGAGGCTTTATCGCTGCCCAAATTGTTGATTATAACGATTTAATTACATATGGTAGTGAACAAAAAGCCAAAGAGGCTGGCAAAGTCCGCACTGAAGGCAAAGATTATGTTATGCAGCCTAATGATGTAGTTGAATTTCGTTTTAATGTTTAATAAATTAACCCCACATTGAGTGGGGTTTCATTAAGTGATCATATTATCAATTTTGCCATAGTTATAAGGCATTAAAAACGGCAAGATATTCGAGGCTAACATATTAGCGTCGATTTCACTACGACTAATTTTATAGTCGGATAAAATGCCAACTATCTCCGTTCGACCAGATAATTCAATTAACTCTTTTTCTGGTTTAGAATCAGTCGGAATATTAACAAAATCATAATATTCCACCCATTCAGTATCAGAGTCCAAGAGATAGTCGAGCGAACTGCGAGTTGACTTCTGCCGCTCAGCCTGCTTAAACATGATTGGGCTAATTGGCAAAGATGCCGATTGACCTTGCAATAAAGTTCTGGCTTCACGGCTAATAATTGCGCATTTTGACTGCAAATAAAAGTTATCTTCTGGCTCCTCAAAATAACCACCCTCAACTGAAATAATAAAATCCCAATCAATGTTATATTTAGTCAAATTTTTCTGAGCTTCAGTTAACCGATTTAATGCACCAAGTGCTGTTTCATCGCCGATTGGATGACTGCTGACACCAGATTCGACATTCAGACAGATAACATCGGCTGCTATATGCAAAATTCGAAACGCCTTTTTTACCGCCTTGTATTTTGACAAACTCATCGAGGCTAAAAATACTTTTTTTCTCATTCCTTACCCTCCTTTAAATATTTTAAAATAACTATAACTATATTTATATTATACCATATTTTAAACTCATTTTCAAATTAACCAAGCTTTTTTAGTAGATAAAACCGCTCAACATTGCCTTTTTTGCCACTAATGGCGCTGTCTTGCTTGGCAATAATTACCGCCCAGTCTCGCACCCACGCCTCAAATTCCGCCAGTACTTGTCGGCGGTATTTTTCGTTTTTGATCACGCCTTTGTTTAACAATTCCCTCGATGCCTCAAATTGTGGTTTTAGCATCAGCACCACTTCTGTGGTGTTTTTAACAATGTTTTCAAATAAATGTGGTAAAATTTGACGCACCGAAATGAAAGACACGTCGATCAGAATCATATCCGGTCGCATCATCAAATCATCAATCCTAAAATCTCGAATATCAGTTTTTTCATGCAGTTCAATTCGTGGATCCTGACGCAAAAGCTTGTCCATCTGATCAGACCCGACATCAACTGCATAAACTTTTTGTGCACCAGATTTGAGAGCAAATTCAGTAAATCCGCCAGTGCTAGAGCCAACATCCAGCACCACTTTATCCCGAAAATCTAAACTTAATGCCTCAGCCACACTAGCCAATTTTAGCCCAGCTCGACTAACCAATTGTTGTTCAATTTGCAAATTAATTTTATCCATCTCGTTGACAAAAAAACCAGCTTTATTAACTACTCGCCCATTTACTAAAATCTTACCTAGTCGAATAAAGTTTTCCGCTTGCGAGCGACTAGCAACCAAACCTCGTGCCACCAGTATTTTATCTAATCGAAATTTCATTTTACTCCCAACGGAATAACTTTATAGCTAGTGTATAGACAATTATAATTGCTAAAACAACCCCTCCAGCATAAGGTAAAATTTCTAGTAAAGAAGCATTTTCAGCTATAATCAGCCGAAAGCCATCAACCACTGGTGTCATTGGAATAAATCTACTGACTACCTTTAACCACTCAGGGAACATAAACGACGGAAAAAAAGCGCCTGACAAGAACATCATTGGGAAAGAGATTAAGTTACTTAACGGCGACGATTGATTTTCATTTTTTGCCCAAGAGCCAACCACCAGACCAAGTCCAACCATCATCATAGCCGACAAAGCCAAGAATGGCACAAACAGCAGCCAACTACCTCGCATTTGAAAATTAAACACTAACACACCAACTGCAATCATCATGAAAGCGCTTAACATCGCAATGATTGTGTATTGAATGGCATTAGCGATGATTAATTGACCCGAGCTAAAAGGTGCAGCTCGTAAACGTCGATATGAACCTTTTTGTTTCTCGGTTGGCATTTGATTAGCTAGTCCAAATACACCCATACTCATCAGACTAAACGCCAATAATCCAGTAAAAGTATAATCAAAATTACTTAAACGCTCATCACCAACTGCTCGTGAAGTAACTTTTAATGGCGGCTCAGGCTGTCCCATACTTTTATTAATACTATCGACCACTTGTGATACAACTGCCGCCAAAGTACTACCAGCTTGATCGGAACCTTTTGAATAAAGCACATTAATTGTACCAGATGGCGAACCAGTTTCAGCTTTAATTTTTCCAAACTCAGCTGGCAACTCAATAATTCCGCTAATTTCCGAACGTTTCATTTTTTCTTTAGCATCATCTAGATCAGCAGCGTCTTTAATTTTTAGCACACCGTTCTTATCACTTTTTGCTCCTTCAACAAATCCTCGAGCGAAATCATTTTCAGCATGGTTAATAATTGCTATATTAAAACTAACTGAATCATTATTAAACACTGCAGCAAAAACTAGTAAAAATAACAAGGGAAATAAAAAGGTAAAAAATAGCGCTACCTTATCTCGCCTAAAACGTTTAAATCCAGCCACGACCTGGCCAGCAATTCCACCCCAATATCGTCTAATATCCATCTTAATCCCTAATTGCCTTTCCCGTTAAATCAATAAATACATCTTCTAAATTAGCCTGCTCAACATGCTGTTTTTTCTTAAAACCACGCTTGAGCAATTGCTGAATCAGGTTTTGTGGTGTATCAATCGTCAAAATCTGTCCTCCGTCCATAATTGCTAAACGATCACACAAAATCTCAGCCTCATCCATATAATGTGTTGTCAGTACGATTGTCACTCCATTATCACGAATTATTTTGATTAAATCCCAGAGATTACGTCGTGCCTGGGGATCAAGACCAGTAGTTGGCTCATCAAGAAATAACACCTTGGGATTATTGACTAGAGTGGAAGCAATCGCAAAGCGTTGCTTTTGACCGCCAGACAATTGCTCAATATAGCTGTTGGCTTTATCAGTTAGTTGCACTTTTTTAAGTAAAGCGTCAGTATCAACTTTTTCACCATACAAACTAGCAAACATTCTCAACTGCTCACGCAAATTTAACTTGTCGTAAAAACTAGTTGATTGAAGTTGAATACCAATAATTTCTTTTACTCGATTTGGGTTTTTTGCTACATCAATCCCATTAATCTCGGCTGTTCCACTATCAATCTCGCGTAGCGCTTCCAGCATCTCTAGAGTAGTAGTCTTACCAGCACCATTTGGACCTAAAATACCAAAGATCTCCCCCTGTTGGACCGAAAAACTGATCTTCTTAACTACACGGCGACGATTATAGGTTTTTACTAAATTTTTTACCTCGATAATTGTTTTTGTCATGATTACATTTTATCACTTTTGCTATTAATTAATATTTCTCAATTTAAAAATCGCCGAACTAAACGGCGATTTTTAAAAACACTGTTATTTTTTACGCTCTCGATAAGCGCCGGTTTCGGTATCAATCGACACCTCATCACCAGTTTTGATAAAAGCTGGCACTTTAACAACTAAACCGGTTTCCAATTCCGCGTCTTTCATAACACTGGAGGTAGTATCACCCTTGACTACATCCTCAGTGTAAGTGACAGTCAGAAAAATATTTTTTGGCAAAGTTAGATTCATAACTCGCCCATTAAAAAATTGTAAGCTAACTTCCGTGCCTTCTTTAAGATAATTAATGCCGTTGCCAACAATTTCTGAGCTGAGTTCAAATTGTTCAAAAGTTTCTTGATTCATAAAATAAACCGTATCGCTATCTTTATATAGATACTGTACAGTTTGGTTGTCAACTTCAGCTGGTTTAATTTTCTCTTGACCCTTATAAGTCTTTGGCAAAACTGAACCATCAGCTAGATTGCGGATCTTAACATTAACAATCGAGCCGCCACGACCCATTACTTTCTGCGAATACTCAATCACTTGATATGGCGCACCATCAATATCGATCAAAACGCCTTTTTTTAATTCAGTTGGTAAATACACATTAGCTCCTAGTGTTGTACAAATGGTAATAATGCTAGATGTCGTGCTCGTTTAATAGCAGTTGCTAAGGCACGTTGTTGTTTAGCAGTTAAACCAGTTTTGCTACTCGAGTCAATTTGACCGTAAGCGTTAATATAACGTTGCAAAGTTTTGATATCTTTATAATCAAAAACAAGCTCGTTATCAAAATTCTTTTTTGACATTTATATACTCCTTAAAAAGTTTTTAAATATGTTAAGTTAGAAAGGGATATCTGACAAATCAATTTCATCTTCAATTGGCGCCTCTTCGCTGGTCTTTGAAACTGGCGCGGCGGTAGTTGAAGTAGCAGCAGAATCATTAGCGGTTGGACCATCCAAGAAAGTTACGTCGTTTGCCATAATTTCAATACGTGATCGTTTTTGCCCATCCTGTTCCCATTGGCGCTGACTTAAACGACCTTGCACTAAACAACGACGTCCTTTAGTTAAATACTGCTGAACCAGTTCCGCCAAGCGTTCCCAAGCTACCACATCAAAGAAATCAGTACCAGCATCTTGGCCGACTTTATCAACTGCCAAGCTAAAATTTGAAACTGATTTTCCAGTGGTAGTAGTACGCAATTCCGGATCACGCGTTAAACGTCCCATTAAAATCACTTGGTTGATGCTTTTTGCCATATTATCCCCTTTAGTTCCTTATTCTTTATCAGTTGTAGTTTCAACACGTGAATCTGTTTTTTCATCGGCTTTAACTAACAAATAACGCAGCACTTCTTTGGTAATATTTAAAACATTTGAGATTTTAAGTGGTGCGTCTGCTGGCAGCTCAAGCTCAAAATATAAATAATTGGCAAAAAATTGCTTATCAATTGAATAAGCTAATCGCTTTTTGCCCCAGTTATCTTGTTTGATAACTTTACCATCAGCTTTGGTAATAATATTAGTTACAGTTTCGATAGCTTTATCGATTTCACTTTCCATATCTGGATGAACCAAAACCGTCAATTCGTATTTTTTCATACTCCCGTTGGAATCCTTTCTTCGGATGTTCGCTCCCTATTTTGAACGAACTGAAGTTAATTAATATTATAGATTAATTTTAACATATTTATCATAAAAAGTCGATACTTTGTTTTACCAGATATCTCTATCTAGTTATTATTCATCGTTTGGCTTAATTTACAAGATATCATCGATACTTGAAACCAGAACTTCACGCGGTTTTGAACCGTTTTGTGGACCAATCACACCACGCTCTTCTAGCTCACCCATAATTCGAGCAGCTCGCGCATAGCCTAATTTCAAACGAAGCTGAAGCAAAGTCGTACTTGCCTTGCCAGCATCAATCACAACTTCAGCAGCCTGACGCAACATAGCATCATCAGCGTTGTCAAGATTACCGATAATTCCCCTGCCGCCAATTTGAACATCTTGCATCGTAATTTCTTCGTTATACTGCGGCGGCAATTGCTCTCGCAAGAAATCTGTAATTTTCATAATTTCATCATCAGTCACTAACGCGCCTTGAATTCGACGTGGTTTTGCCATTTTTGGTGTAACGATTAGCATATCACCCTTACCAAGTAATTTTTCAGCACCAGATTTGTCAAGAATAGTTTTCGAATCAACCTGACTTGCTACTGTAAACGCAATCCGAGCTGGAACGTTTGCTTTAATTAAACCAGTCACCACATTAACGCTCGGACGTTGAGTTGCTAACACTAGATGAATACCGACTGCTCGAGCCTTCTGCGCTAATCGCACAATTAGAGATTCCACGTCTTTCGAAGCTACCATCATTAAATCAGCCATCTCATCAATCACAATCACAATATATGGCATTGCCCCGTCATTATGTTGCTGTAAATTATCATTTTGATCAGCTATTTCGACTGTTTTTTCTTGTTGAGAAATATATTCGTTATAACTATTGATATCACGTTTTTTAACACTTGCTAATAATTGGTAACGACGTTCCATTTCATTAACTGCCCATTTCAATGCTGAAATTGTCTTGGCTGGATCATTGATGATCGGAGTTAATAAATGCGGAATATCCTCATAAGGCGCCATCTCAACTTGTTTTGGATCAACTAGAATTAATTTCAGATCACTTGGGCTATTACGGTATAGTAAGCTGGCTAGCAAAGTATTAATCATCACTGACTTACCTGAACCAGTTTGACCAGCAATCAACAAATGTGGCATTTCGCCAAGACTCTCAACTACTGCATCACCAGAAATATCACGACCTACTACAAAATTTAATTTATCGTGGTTATTAAACCAAGTTGGCGACTCCAAAATCCGACGCAAACAAACACCAGCTGATTTGATATTTGGCACTTCAATACCCACTGCCTTTTTGCCAGGGATTGGTGCCTCGATGCGAATTGCTTGAGCGGCTAGATTTAAAGCAATGTTAGTTTCAAGAGCTGCGATTTTAGTTAGTTTAACCCCACTCGGTGGTGTTAAAGTATATTGAGTTACTTTTGGACCAACATTTGCTCCCGTCATATCAACTTCAAAATTAAATTCATGTAAAGTATTTCGAATGATTTCGGCATTCTGTTTTACATCACCAGCATCAGCTGGCGATTCTTTAGCATTTAAAATATCTAATGGCGGCTGTTTCCAATTTGGATCATATACCGACACCAGGGCGGTTGTTTCTTTTTTGTCCGATTTAGTTTCCGAAACAGAATTCGTCTTAGGTTTTAGAATTTGTAAGCCACTAGAGTCATGATTACTTTTCTTTTCACTTGAAGTTGTTGGTACACCCTCGACCAATTGAAATTCCGATCTATGCTCTTTTTCTACAGAGCTAGCATCAGTAACTTCTTTCGGCTTAAAACCTTCAATTTTGCCCGGTTTTTGGTTAGCAAAAATTTCTTGCAATCTTTTAATAAATAGAAATGGTGAAGCCTTAACCATAAATAAAGTCGTAATCGTGATCAATAAAATATAAACTAGTGCTGCCACGAAACCAGTCGCCAAAGATGCCATCAAGCGATTAGTGCCGCCACCAATAAAACCACCAGCTTTATTATCCTCAAAAATTGTAGCAAAAAAACCGCTCATTAGCGCCATTAATATAAAGCTCGACACATAAGTCGCAATTGATAATCGATTATCATCAGAACGAAAAATTTCAAACCCAAGATAAATCAACACTATCGGTAAAATATAAGCACCGTTACCAAAAACCTGAGTGTTTATCTTATGTAAAGCCTGTAAAACTGGACCACCCGCATTGAACCAGGCCACTATTAATAATAACGCTAATGCGATCATCAAAATTGCCATAACTTGTGCCCAAAATCCAGCTGGTAATTGATGTTGCACTGTCGAAGTTTTAGATTTTTTTGATTTTCGTCTTGCCATATTTTACCTATTCTTATCTGGGAAGCGCCAATTTTAACTTAAACCCCAGTTTTATCTACCTTAACCTTTTCTTTTTTAATCTTTTTTATTATACGCTAAAAAAGATTAAAATACTCCTGTTTATTGTAGCATAAAATATAACATTTGTAAAGATTATGGTTAAATTTTCAGGCTGATTTTTTAGTCAGTATATTCAAATAAAAGAGTGTCAGCAGTCTTTTCTTTTAAAGAATCATCATTAACTAGAATCTCACGCTGAAGAACAAATTCGAGCCTATTATCTTCATATTTAAGTAAATGCGGAAAAACTTCAAATTCGTAATCACCAAAATAATCAGTCGATATCAAAATATATTTCGTGTCGTTTAACTCAAAAAGATAAATCCAGGTATCAGGTCCGACCTGATAATGGTTAACGTCCTTAATATCCTCAAGACTATATAAGGCCATCATCTCTTTCCGCTCACCCCTTGATAAATACATCTTTTCATTATAACATATTTTATGATAATTGTAAAATAACACTCTTTTTAATATTATTTTTGATATAATACTAATCATGAATTTACGCTTTGCAACGCCAGCCGAAGTGGCCGATTGGGATCAACTCATCACTACCAATCAAGCCGGCACTAATGTTTTGCAGTGTCACAGTTTTGCTGAATTAAAGTCGGGCTTCGGCTGGACAGCTCGCTATTTTGTCTATGATTTAAACTCCCAACCGCAATATTTTCTGGGCTTTGAACAGACTTTCCCCCTGTTTGGTAAATTATGGTACTTACCAAAAGCCCCAAATTTCCTTGAGTTAGCCGATTTTCTAGCTTGTCTCGCTGATTTTCGGACTCTCGCTGCCCAAGAAAGCGTCTTTTTGGTCAAATTTGAGCCGGAAATGCCAGCCTCGACTGAATTATCACAAGAATTAACTCAACTCGGACTTCGCCCCAACCACAAAATCCAGCCCGATCAGACCACAATTTTTATTAACACCGCACTTGACGATGAACAACTTTTTGCGTCATTTCCACAACGAGGGCGCCGGGCGGTACGTCAAGCCGAAAAAAACCACATCACCGTTGTTCAAGCTAAACCGACCGAACCAACTTTTCAAAAAATGTATCAACTGATGCAAAACGCCAACGGTGGCGCTGGTGTGCCATTTATGCGCGAATATTCTTACTACCAACGCTTCTGGCAACTCTACACTGACGCTCACATGGGCCAATTTTATTTTGCTCAAGATGAGACTGGCGAGGTGCTATCTGGGGCGTTTATCTCATTCACTGGTGATTATGGTTTTTATAAAGACGGTGGCTCGATGGCTGATGCTAATCGCAAATCGGCTGCTCATAAACTTCAGTGGGAAATTATGAAAGATTTACATCTTCGTGGTGCTAAAAAATATAATCTTCATTCCACTCCGCCCGCCGACCAACTCAAAAATCCTAATCACCCATACTACGGTCTTGGTATTTTTAAAACTAGTTTTTCCAAAGACCTGACCGAATTTTGTGGTTGTTGGGATTTGCCACTCCACCCACTGCGCTATCAACTGTGGAATTACCTAGGTGAACGTCTCGCCCGTCGTCGCTATCGTCAACATCATTCTGGCTCAATGTATTAATCATCTTGTGTTAAAAACACAACGGTTTTGATTTATCAGTTACTAATTATAGTAACAGAGATAATTCATTAAAAATTACAACATTTTTTAGTTGCTATTTAAACTTAAGCTATTTATAATCAACTTATACACAGGAGTTGTGTTGGTCGGTTGGGAGCCGAAAAAACAAAAAATAATCAGTTCTTCAAAGAAGGACAATTTAGTAACCCAAAAAGAAAGGAACTATCATGACCAAATTCAATAAAATCAGGAAACGCGACGGAAAAATTGTCAATTTCAAAATTGACAAAATAACTGAGGCAATTAGTAAAGCTGGCATCGCAACTGGTGAGTTCGGTCATGATCGAGCAGAAAACATTGCCGAAAAAGTCATTCGCATAGCTGAACAGACTATCACCTCTCGTATTCCAACCGTCGAACAAATTCAAGATGTTGTTGAGCAGGTTTTAATGGAATCCGCCTTTAAAACTACAGCTAAAGCCTATATCGAATACCGAGCTGAGCGTGAACGCGTTCGTAGTCGCAAAACTAAATTAATGCAAATCTATAATACTATTTCACAAGCTGATGCCTCCGAAGATTCCGATGTCAAACGTGGTAACGCCAACGTCGATGGCAACTCTGCCATGGGTAAAATGCTGCAATTTGGGGCTGAAGGTTCAAAAGAATTTGCGCGAGTCTGTTTAATTAAACCTGAATTTGCTGAGGCTCATGACAGTGGCGAAATCCATATACACGATCTTGATTTTCTAGCCACCGGAACCCTCACCTGTTGTCAAACTGATCCGCTCAAACTTTTTGAACACGGTTTCAACACTGGTCACGGTTTTTTGCGCACCCCAAATTCGATTGCTTCTTACGGTGCACTGGCGGCTATCATCCTTCAAGCTAACCAAAACGAACAACATGGAGGTCAGTCAATTCCTAACTTCGATTATGCAATGGCACCTGGCGTCAACAAAACCTATAAAAAATCTTTGCGTGCTAATCTTGCTAAATTTAATGATTTTACTGGTAAAAATTTAAAAATCACCATTCCCGACGATATAACTTTTGGTGATGATAAAAAATTAGCAAAGCTTAAATTACCAGATATCGTCATCAAAGATGCAAAATCCGATACCGAAGATCAAACATTACAAGCTATGGAAGCTTTTGTTCACAATCTCAACACCATGCACTCTCGAGCAGGTGCTCAAGTCCCATTTACATCAATCAATTTTGGCACTGACACTTCACCAGAAGGACGTTTAGTCTCAAAAATGCTACTTGAAGCCACTGCTAATGGTCTTGGTCGAGGCGAAACGCCAATCTTTCCAATTTCAATTTTTAAAGTTAAAGAAGGCGTTAACTACAACCCCGAAGATCCAAACTACGATTTATTTAAGCGATCAATGGAAGTCTCAGCCAAACGTCTCTTTCCTAATTTCGTGTTCATCGATGCTCCATTTAATTTACAATATTATAAAGCTGGTGATTATCATTCAGAAATCGCCACTATGGGATGTCGCACTCGCGTCATGTCTTCAATTTTTCCAGAATCTGATGGTACGACAATTGGTCGCGGTAACTTATCATTTACAACCATTAATTTAGTTCGTTTAGGGATTAAACACGGTATTGCTCTTGGTGAACGTAAAAAAGCCGATTGGGATGGTTTTTATAAAGAATTAAATCAAAAAATTCAATTATGTGCCGACCAATTACTCGAACGCTTTGAATTTCAAGCTAAACAACAAGTCAAAAATTTCCCATTTTTAATGGGACAAGGCAACTGGTTTGATAGTCAAAAACTTAAACCAAACGATAGGCTCCGTGATGTAATTAAACATGGTACCTTAAGCATTGGTTTTATTGGTTTAGCTGAAACTTTAGTAGCAATGATTGGCAAACATCACGGCGAAGACGAAAAAGCCCGTGAACTGGGGCTGGATATTATTTCTTATATGCGTGAACAATGTGATGAACTATCTAAACGACATAAACTTAATTTTTCCCTGTTGGGCACACCAGCCGAAGGTTTATCTGGTCGTTTTACTCGCATTGATCGCAAAGAATTTGGTAAACTCAAAGGCATAACTGACCGCGATTTTTATACCAACTCCTTCCATGTACCAGTTTATTATCCAATTTCAGCTTTTGAAAAAATTGAAATTGAAGCACCTTACCATAGTCTCTGCAATGCTGGTCACATTACTTATATTGAAATGGATGGTGATCCATCAAACAACATCGAAGCTTTTGAAGCAATCATTCGCAAAATGAAAGAATCTGGCATTGGCTATGGTAGCGTTAACCACCCAGTTGATCGCGACCCAGTCTGTGGTTATTCTGGTATTATCAACGGCGATATTTGCCCAAATTGCGGCCGCCACGAACACGATGGTGAATATGGTTTTGAACGCCTACGCCGGATTACTGGTTATTTAGTCGGCTCGCTGGAACGCTGGAACGATGGTAAAAAAGCCGAAGAAGCTGCTCGTGTTAAACACGGCATCGCTCCTACTGATTATAGCGCTGACTCAAAAACTTGTCGCGAATTAAAAAAGCAAAATAGCAAAAAAGCGCTTGGTAAAGATTAATGACACACTTTAATTCATCTGCTAGTTGTCAGGTTTTAAAACAAAACACCAAATTGTTTGAGCCTCAGCTTGACACTCCAGATGGTTATATTCGACTCGCTGGGCCATTAGAGCATGATAATATTGTTAATGGTCCAGGTCTTAGAGCAGTAATTTGGACACAAGGTTGTCGTCAATATTGCCCTGGCTGTCAAAATCCTGAAACTTGGAGTGAAGCCGATGGTCAACTTATCGCTATCAAAGAAATTAAGCGTCAGTTACGTGCCATGAAAGGTCAAACTGGACTGACCTTTTGCGGTGGTGAGCCACTACTACAAGCCCAAGCCTGTCGCCAAATTGCCGATTGGGCACGTCAAGAGCTAGGCTGGAACATCTGGTCATTTAGTGGCTTAATCTATGAAAACATCACTCATGATAGCAACGCTTGGCGCTTTATCCAATCACTTGACGCTTTGATTGATGGTCCTTTTATTCTGTCACAACGCGATTTAACACTCAAATGGCGTGGCAGTCGCAACCAACGCTTACTTCACCTCAAGCATGGTAAAATCATAAAAATTGAATGAAAACAGGCGAAAATAACTTATGCAATATAAAAACCTCAGATAGAACTGAGGTTTTTGCTAACTTTGATAACTTAAGTTATTTAGCAGCCTTTATTGAAAGTTTTAGACGGCCTTTTTCATCAATTGCCAGTAACTTAACTCTCACTTCAGCACCAACATGCAAGACATCTTCAACTTTTTCCACACGGTGATCAGCCAATTCTGAAATATGGACCATACCATCAATGCCTGGCAAAATATTTACGAACGCACCAAATTCTTTAATTGACACTACTTTACCGGTGTAGATTTCACCAATTTCTGGCTCTACTGTTAACTTTCTGACCCAATCCAGCGCCTTAACAATCGCTGCTTGATCAGTTGCGGCAATTGTTACCAAGCCATCGTCATCAATATCAATTTCCGCGCCAGTAGTTGAGGTGATTTCCCGAATTACTTCGCCACCCTTACCGATTACTGCCCCTATTTTATCTGGATTAATTTTTATCTTTTCAATTCGTGGTGCATACGGACTGAGTTCTTTACGTGGCTCAGCCAAGATTGACAACATATGTGCCATAATTTTTTCACGGCCTTCTTTGGCTCGCAAAATTGCCTTACGCAATACATCGACCGACAGACCATGAACTTTCATATCCATTTGCAAAGCCGTTACACCAATCTCTGTACCAGTTGATTTGAAATCCATATCACCAGCAAAATCTTCTGTATCGGCAATATCACTCAAAATGAATGGTTCACCCGTTTCGCTCATCATCAGCCCCATTGCAATACCAGCTACTGGTCGTTTTAATGGTACGCCAGCATCCATCAGTGCTAAACAACTTGAGCAAGTCGCCGCCATTGAAGTTGAACCATTTTGCGACATAATCTCGGTTACGGAACGAATGGCATACGGAAAATCTTCTTTCGCCGGCAAAACTGGCTCAAGTGCCCGCTCTGCTAGATAACCATGGCCAATCTCACGACGTCCAGGCGATCCCAAACGTCCACATTCTCCAACAGTATAGCTTGGTGCATTATAATGATGCATATAGCGACGTTCACCATCAGTCACTTCCATGGTATCGACAAGCTGCGCATAAGATAATGGTGCTAAAGTTACAATATTCATCGCCTGAGTTACTCCACGTGTAAACAAGCTCGAACCGTGCGTTCTTGGTAGAATTCCCACTTCACTCGATAGTGGTCGAATCTCATCCAACTTACGACCATCGGGTCGAATACCGTCTTCAATAATACCACGACGAACATCCTTGTGTGATTCTTTTTCAAATGCTTCGTCATATGCAGATTTCTTTTCAGCATATACTTCGCCATATTTAGTTTCCATTTCAGCGTGCATTTGTTGCTTTAGTTTATCAACCAAGATATTACGCATTGGGTACTGTTGACGCATGTCTGGTGTAAATTTGCCTTCACACCAATCTGCCACTTCAGACAAAATAGCCTCGTCTGGAACAACTAATTCATATGGCAAAGTCACCACCTCCAACTTCGATACTAGCTCACGCTGCAAAGCGATTGCAGGCTGAATTGCTTGATGTGCCCAAGCGAACGCATCAGCCAACAAAGTTTCTGACACTTCTTTAGCCCCAGCCTCAACCATTGTGATGCCGCTCTCAATACCAGCCACCGTTAAGTCAATCACCGATTCAAGCTGTTCAGTTGGGCTTGAAAAAGCCTTAAATTTATTATCAACATACGCCACTCGCAAACCAGCCACTGGACCATCAAACGGCACACCGGCAATCATCAAGGCCGCACTAGTTGCAATCATTGCCACAATATCTGGACGAAAATCTGGATCCATTGATAGCACACTAGCCACTGCCTGCACTTCTTGGCGATAACCTTTTGGAAACAGTGGTCGAATTGGTCGATCAATCAACCGACCTGACAGAATGGCTTGGTCACTAGGTTTGCCCTCTCGTTTAATAAACTTTGAGCCAGAAATTTTACCAGCTGCATAAAATTTTTCTTCATAATCAATTGACAATGGGAAATAATCACGAGTCGGATCAACTTTACCAACCATCACATTACCCAGCACTACCGTATCGCCATAACGCACCAACACACTAGCTGTCGTACGAAATCCAACACGATTGACCTCAAGCGTTAACTTACGGCCACACCAATCACCAGACACACTAATAATATCTTTGCCTAGAGGATTTATAATCATTTTTCTCCTTTCACTAGATGAGGAGCAGGTTTTGGATTTTAGATTTAAACTCCAGAATCTACCACGCATCTAGCTCTTAATTACTCTTATCATTATACCAAAAACTACTTATTTTTCAATCATTAACATATAGCTACTATTGACTTTTTAGTACAAACGTGTTATAATGAAAGTATCATTAACTTAAAAACAAACATATGAACAATCCAGAAAACACGAATAACCGCCCGGAACTTAAGATTCCAGATATAGAACGTTGGCGCCGAGAACGGATTCAACGTGAACAGCAATTAGCTGATGAACAAGAAGAATATAACAGCAAGCGATTAGCAAAAGCTGAGCAATATAGACAACGACAAGCCGAAAAACTTCGTCGTCAACAACAAAAATTTATCCGCAAAGTTGGCCTATCAGCTTTAATTGCAGCTGGCGTTATTGCTGGCTATGGTAAATTAGTTAATAAAGAAACTTCTCCTCAACCAACACAAACAGTTGAGTATAATGATGATGATAATTTTACTGATCTTGATGATCCATCATTAAATCCAAATTATAACGATAGGATTTACTACGGAATGGATAGGCACGAAGTAGACCAGTTGACCAACCACGATACCGAGCCGCACCCGCGAACCGCCTTGGAATACATCCGAAGTGCTGACGCCTTTAAGACAGAAGATTCAGATATTGAATCGGAAAATCAAACTAAAGAACAATCTACCAACTATGTTATTAACGAGGATGATCGTTCTAACTTCAAAGGCATTGCCACCGAATTTGTCTTAAAAGGCGTGCCAGAAGAATTACTTTTTGAAGATAATCAACCCACAATTGAGAAAGTTTTCGATCTAGAAAATGCTGGTAAGTTTAAGTCGTTTATGTCTTACGCAACAATTACTAACAGAACGTCAGAGCAATGGTTTTTGCAGCAATCAAAAAATAGCTTTAGCACTGACCAAGGTTTACGAGCCTATAATTACCATGGTAAGACCTTACCAATGATTGCCGTCGGTACTAGCGCAACAGACACGGTCGGTAAACTTGCTCAAGTTACCTTTGGCGATGGCGAATCCCAATCAACTCACCTCTTCGTTGTCGGTGACATAAAAAAGAATCTTGACACCCTAGATGACAATTTAACGCAGAATGTTGATGGTAGCGTGGTTGAGTTTATCGTTGATCAGCCACTATTGACTGAAAAACAAAGTTTAGCCACAACAATGGGTGATTTATCCTATTACAAAGATGATCATTTCAACTTTAGTGGTAACGTTGAGCAACTAGTTATCTTTAATGAAACAGTTGATTTCGATAGTCCAAACCATAATAATAACTAATTTAATCCGCTAAAATAAAACTGCGCTTATTTGCGCAGTTTTAGAGTTTGAATGGTCTGTTTATAAGCTTCGTAATTCTTTTTTTCAAGATACTTGAGTAACTTTTTACGGCGACCAACCATTTGAATTAAGCCACGACGAGCCATTTTATCATGTTTATTTACCTTCAAATGAGTGATCAACTCATTTATTCGAGCTGTCAAAATTGACACCTGCGCCTCTGGTGAACCAACATCTTTTGCATCGCGCTGAGTCAGCTTAATTGCCTGAGCTTTATTATCTTTAGTAATCATCGCAGATTATTTTACCAGATAAAACTATATTTTACAAGCCCAAGACTAAAGGACATTCCAGTAGTCGGTCTTTTTCTGTAAGAATTGACAAAAATCGACATTATTTTTAATCAAACGATCATAAGCTTGATTGACTCCCTGCTCCGTAAAAACGATCTTTGAATCTTTGATTGAAAAGTACTGTTCACTATCTTGTTCATTAGCAATACCTAAATATGATTTAAGCCAAATTTTGCCATAACGATAATTATCTTTAGAGTTATAGTGCAAAACTAAAGATATATTATGTTCCAAACGCTTTTTTATTTCTTCTTTAGCCTCAGATTCGGACATTAACTTTAATAAATCTATATCATTTTTTAGTTGACTAGTGCCATTTCCTGATCTATTGCGACCAACGTAATTACCATTTTCATCATAAAAACTTCCTTCATCCGACCAAGGATCGACACTATTCTTACCATTGATATAGGATTGTTCTTGGCGATCAGCATTGGTCATTAAGCGTGCATTGCCAACTAACCTTCCTAGGTTTCCATCAAAAGTTTGTCCATCAGCTTCTGCTACAGCACGTTTGCGTTTAATTAATCGTCCAAATTGCATATCATCTAAACCAACACCAAACATCCGAGCGTTAATTCCAAATCCCGTCTCCGCAACTGACTTGGCACGATAAGCAAAGTTAGCTCCAGCGGTATGAATATTACCGCGAGCCTTGGCATAAATATTCAAAGCCTGAAGCATCTCAAGTGATAACGACAACACTGGATTGCGCTCAGCAAGTTTACGGTCGAAATAAGTAACGCCGCTAAATATTTCAGTATCAGGTGAATTATCAGCCATACGAATTATATTTCTAAAATAATTCTTATCAAGTGCTTCCGCGTCGGCATCATTACGAATTAATAGTGGATTAAAATCTTGCGCAACTCGCCCTTCGCGAACATTTTTACCCATTGCTGACAATAGAATATCGGTGTTATGTTTAGTAATCTGATTAATAGCATTTCCACTAGCCTTAAGCTGCGAATCAGTGAAAGTGTTAAAAATTGGATAAACTTGAATATCTGGATTTTTAGCCTGAAATTGTTTGACCGCATCGACAGTTTTTTGAATATTAGCCAATTTTTGCGGATCGTTCTGATCTTGATAACGCCAGTTAACATTTAAAAATATTGCTACTTGTTTTTGCTGTTTGTTTTGTTTTATTTGTTCAGCATAACCACGTTGCAAAATATCGCCCAATTTATTAGCCTCACTCTCACCGGCCGCATAAACTGGGATTTGCAAAATAGCTTTAGTCTCAGGTGATAATTGATCCAGTTTTGACTCAGTTACCTTTTTTTGTACCCATTCAGCATATTGTTTGCCATTATGTTGTTCAATTTCGTGATCATACCATTGCATTATTCGACCAAGATCATTGCCTAAAGCCTGACGCTCAACAGTCGGATAGAAGCTCTGACGATCACGATTGATTCTATCACTAGCTGAAGCTTTATCATCTGCAGTATTATAATATTGGTCACGATCCGGTTCGGACATATAGTACCCAAGATCGCCAATTTGTGGGTTAGAATCACCAGCCTTATTATATTTAATTGGCGGTAACTCACGCCGAGCATAGATCGGAATAAATGGCGGAATCGCCATATCGACCCCTAAATCAACTTTTAATTCAGGTGCCGTAATTGCATAATCAAAGACTTGTTTTAAATGTTTAACGGTTTCGGTTGTAGTAAATCCTTTAAAACTATCTTCACCAGCTAAACTTGCAAGCGGAGCAATCATTGTTTCGCCTTTATCGTTTAAGCCTAGCTCATTAGCAACTTGAATAAATCCACCCTTGAAGCTAATTTTACCGTCAGTTACTTTAAATAATTTATAAGCTTCACTACCCGGTTTAATCGTTACTGTACCATTAACATCCGGTTTAAAACTAAAATTTAATTTTTGCGATGAGCGACTGGCGGAAATAAAAATCTTTCGCAACGAAATGTCTGCAACCTTGCCGTCGTGAAACGACCCGCCTTGAGCCATCCGATTAGTCAAGAGCTTAATTTCACCATTTTTGCCAACTTGCCAATCCATACGTAATTCGTTTTGATCAAACTTTAACGTGTCATTATCGTACCAATAATTAATACTGGTTCTAACCATGCCACTACGATTTTGATTAATAAACTCTTTAGTGCTTACTTTTTTAGCCACTTTTTCAAGCTTATCAACAACAGTTGCTGAGTTAATATCAACCTTAAAACCACTGTCTCTTAATGCCGCAAGTGATTCTTTAGTTAAGTTACCGCTGCCATCAAAACGTAAATCATCGACTACTACCTTGCCAGCTTTATCAACAATATCAATTCCACCCGAGCTTTTATCGGCCACCATTTGAAAACCACCGTCCAGTTTAATGCCTTCGACATTATTTGGCGAGCCAAGATTCTGCAATTCTTGTTCTAAAAATCCAGTTTTAACATCAGCTAATTTTTCAGCTCGCAATCCAGTCATTCGAGCCAAAAGTGTATCTTCAACTTCAGCTCCAACTGAATATTGTTGTTTTCCGGACATTCCTTCAATCACCCCGTGTAATGAGTCATCAAAGAAGGCCCGCACTTCTTGAAAAGCTACACCTATAGCTAAACCTGTAGCCGTACCAACCATAACTTTTTGAAGAACGCGTTTGCGTTTAAAATTACGAAAAGCCTTATCTTTTGAATCAATATCATTTTCAGCGCCTTCGTTAAAGGCGTCCTCAATCGTCCCCACCAGTGTTCGATAATCTTGTTTTAAATCACCTGTTGTTTTAATACCATCATTAGTAAAAATTTCTGTTGCTAATTCTGGGCGAACAGACATAATTTTTTGCAACAGTACATTCATCTGAGCTTTTTTTACATCAATATCCCAACGTTGCTGTTGCATTTCTTCCAAACTATCATAATGAATTAAATCAAGTTTATTTTTGTCACTGACATTAATTCGTGAGTTAGTATAAGCAACGTGCGAAATTTCATTATGTAAAATCGCCGCTAAATCAGCCGTAAAATCAGCTGGATCGCCAGCGAACTTAGCTTGTTGTTCAGCAACCCACACATCAATTATTGTTTTTTCATCTTCTGGTGATAAATCTGGTCGTAAGTCTGGTAATTTTGAAAATCCGAGTTCAAAATCTTCAATAATCTCACTTGCCGTTACTGTTTCATAAGAAAATTTTTCTAATCGTTTTCGCTCAACATCAGTTAAACTAGCTACGTCTCCGCCTTGTGCTAATTGACGCTGTTGCAAATTACGAGCTTCTTCTTGGCGATAAGATTCTTCAGCTCCGCTAATCACACCAGAAACAAATGCGCCACCAAGCACTGGAATTACAACCGAAGAAGCTGTTCGACTTACTGACTTAAATGCGAAATTTATTACCCCAGAAGCCAAGGCCACGCCAGAAGCCACTATTTCTGGCTTAACCAATAGCCGTGATATTTTTGGTTCTTTATTTAATCGATCGATTAATTTTTCTGTTTTGCTAAGTCGCATTTCAGACCGTGCAGTGTTGCGACTTTCACCAGTGTAGATTTCAACCTCAGCCAATACTTGTCGGATCGCTTCATCTCGATCAATGTTTTCAATAATTGCCAAGTGCTCAGCTTTTTCGCGCGCTATATCAGCAATTGATGCAATGTTATTGAGGTAAAAATTACCTCGTCTGATTAAAGACTCGTCATTATATTGACGCTGATACTCAAAAATTTTTGCCTTTATTAACTCGTCAAAGCTACCTGGTTCAATATCTGGTTGGCGCATTTTTTCTTCTAATAAGCCATAAATCATTTTTCGCATTGCTGCGCCAGCTTCGGTCGTGCCATCAATAAATTGTTTACTCTCGCCAGCCATTTTATGAATCATCTCATCACCCTCTTGCATAAAACGAGCCATCGTAATTTGATTCACCTCGTCTCGTTTTTGTTCCGAAATTTCATGATTGGCTAAAATATTATTACCGGCTTTAATGTTTGCTAAAGCTTCTCTTCTGTAACGTTCAATGATAAGTTCACGACCAAATGAACCTTTCCAGATTCCATTTTTAAATATATTTTTAATCAAACCAAGTTTTTTTCGATCATCCGCAATTTCCGCTTCAAGTCGTCGATGTGCTGCCTCTCGAGCCATTTCTTCTACATCTTTTTGTTGATCAACTATCACTATTCTTAATACATCATTACGAATCCATGGTGCGTCTTGAGCACTTAAGGGTGTGGAGTTAGCTGGGACTAGATTTTCTGGGATTGATACCTGATTTAAATCAGAATTAGCATTATTAATTGTGTCAGCAGTATTTGCATTAGTCGTAATTGGATCAGAATTGCCAGTTTCATCAGTTTCATTAATAACCGACTCATAAAAATCCTCTGCTTGTTTCATCATCTCAGCATCCATGCCAGTTGTTGAAACAAATTTTGATCGATCAGAATCAGCTGAATTACCTAGGCGACTTCGACCTTCCATGTTATTTTCCTAAATATTGCTGCCTAAAATTTATCATTGTTCGGGCGATAATCGCCTGTTGATCAATTCCTGACCGCTCAATAACTTCCCAGACCTTATCTGATTCTTCATTATTGTCCATTAATTGATTAATTTCAGTAACCATTTCTTCTGGTAAAGCATTGATAATATCACGATTAATTTGATTAGTTAAACGATCCACCATTTCTTCAACTAATTCCTGTTCAGTTTCAGCATCTAAAGTAGTGTTTTTAATCTTGATAATTTCACGTATAAATTGTTCAAGTTGGTCCATAACATTCCCTTATAATTCTTAAGGTAATTATAGCATATTCATTATAACTGATAAATAGTTTCGTTAAAATCGTTTGACTAATTGTTTAAATTGTCGGCCACGATCTTCAAAATTTTTAAAAAAACCATAACTCGGTGAAGCTGGCGACAATAAACATGCCTGCCCAGCGTCAGTAATTTGATAGGCAATTTTAACTGCCTGATCAAGATTATCAACACGATATTTCTCGTTAGTTAGTTGATCAAAAATCCGATGCCCAGTATCTGGTAAACAAATCATCTTTAGATTAGGTCGTTGATTGAGATATTCAATCATTTGCTGACGATGTATACCTCGATCTTGTCCACCAATAATTACGGTTTGTACATTATCTATCGCCTCTATTCCCTGCTCCATTGCTTCTGGAATAGTTGAGATTGAATCATTATAAAAATCAACGCCTCGAAAGTTTCCAACATATTCCAACCGATGTTCCAAACCATTAAACTCAGCTATCGCCTGTTGCACTAATAACAAGTTATCATTAGTTAAGCCAACTAAATAATCAGCTATCAATAAAGCCACTAACGCATTAATTAAATTATGACGACCCAACATTTTCCGACCAAAATCAACCCGCATTAACTCATTTTTTTGACCAGCTTCATCAATTTTAACAATTTGTTGATCGTCCAAATAAATACCCGCATCAGTTAATCTATTTTCTAACAAGCCAAAACTCCGCACGCTTTCCGCTTGAATCAAGGCCCGCTTGGTTTTTAATAGCTGATTATCGCAACCGTAAATTGCCAATTTTTGTCCCATCGAACTGATCAACTTCATCTTTGCTGATATATATTGTTCAAAATTGGCATAGTGATCTAAATGCTCTTCAAAAATATTAATCACTACCCCAATTGCTGGCGCACAACTAATATTTTCTGCCTGGAATGATGAAATTTCATATACATACCAATCAACATCATTATTTTCGGTTAGTAGATCCAGGGCTGGTTGTCCAATATTACCGACCATTTTCACTCGTAGACCAAGACGACTTAATACCGCCAAAACTAGTGAGCTAGTAGTGCTTTTACCCTTAGTACCAGTAATGCCAATCGTATGTTTACCTTGTGTCAGTAGAAACTCATTGGTTTGTGATGTTAGTCGATAGTCATCAACCCCAACTAACTTTGTGCAGCTAAAACCTGGTGTGCGAAAAATCAAATCGAATTGATTCAACTGTATCGCCATGTCTGTTGAAAATTGCAGTTGTTTAACTAATGGATCAGGATTATTTTTTTGCCAATCACTCACAGCTAATAGATCTTCATCAATAATTGTAATCTCACCAGTAAAGCCGACTTGTTGCCGTAGAAACTGATAGCTTGACCGCCCTTCCCGACCAAATCCAAGAATAGCCAGTTTTTTATCACAATAACGTTGTTTATAGAAGTCCATATTTCTTTTCTTCGTCAATTAATTTTGTTAGTAATTCTTTTGGAACAAAATGTTGTTCATTGACTATCATTGCTAAATCAGGTAACTTTGCCGTTATAAATTCTTGCACTAAAACTGGTAAATCAGCCGCGTCGGCTTCAGACCAATTTCGCTCAACTATCATTCTCATTGCCCGACGAACTTCACTTACCGTCCCGACACATTCGAACGGTTTCGTCTCTTCTAGACCTAATAATTGTCGAAAAATAAACCGTAATTTACTGTCCGCTAATAAATCTTTATTAAAAATCGCCACTACATCTGAATAATCCATAAAAGCTGCCAACATAATAAACACGAATAAGCATTTTGGACAGCGTCCGCACCAAGTGTTTGTTCGTTTACCAACATTACAACTACGAAAATCTTGGTGATATTGTTGATAATGACTAAACAGCTCCGCAATTTGTAATTCTTCAAGTGGTCGCAGTAAACTGAAATATTCCACCCCAGTTAATACGAATTTGTTCAAGAAATTACGAAAATCAGCTTCAAATTCAACGCTTTTTGAATATTGATGATTAAAATCAGTCCCCGGCACTGATGATTCGTTAGCGCTACTTTCATTTGACATGACCACATTTTTTTTACCAGTCAGCACCGCCCCTAACACACTAATAAAGGCTAAAATAGCTGAAAATGGCACATGACCATTTAAAAATCCTTGCTGATTTAGCTCCATTAGTTTTGGATCAATCATCCGATCAATCTCTAAACCATCATCATAACCAGCAATTTTGACACAATCAGCCGCTGCATCACCATAAAGCGCCTCGTCGTTATTTTTTAGCCATTGCGCATTAACAATCAAAGGCAAGTTATCCGCCTTTTGATTACGCAAAACCTCGAGCGAAACTACCGAATCCTTACCACCACCAACAGCAATTAAATTACCTGACAGATCATCGGTTAGTTCGATTCGCTCAAACTTTTTATTCGGATTAGTGACAAATTCAACAATATTTTTATCTGTCAACACAAAACCAGCCACTTCCGGCAAATGCAGCCTATTTAAGTAAATAAACTCTCCAAGCCCTTTATAAATTAACTTACGCCAAAAAACTTGCTCATCATCACTTAAATAACCACATTTTAGTTCAATCACCGCTGGACAAGCTAGTTTCCAGTAGTTTATCAATTCCATAACGCCAATTCGTAGAATCAGACCGTCAAGTCCATCAACATTCTTCAAACTACCTTGTCGACGGGCTAAACTCAAGCAATGTTTGAATCGAATATTATCATTTTCTGACTCAGATGCGACTAACTCATAATCAAACTCCAAGGTTAGTCTACCTTCACGTCGTTCAGTCCACCAACCATGAAAAATTATCTTATTGTATTTTGCACGCAATTCTTGAAATGTCATAACCATATTTTATCACAAAGCCTAACCGCTGTTAAATCACCTCTATTGACAAGAAGTGTATTTTCTGATATAATGATAATATATTAGTACCTTAATATTTCTATTATATAAAAAGGTATGAATGCGTCATGTAACTTATATTTTTTTAAAGGAGGGATTTTTATGAAAAAAATGTTTTTAGCATTGTTCGCGATTTCTATGTTATTAGTTGGTTGCACTTTTGATAATAACATCAAAAGTATTAAAAACCCTAAAGCAGTCAACGAACACGGTATGTCCGAGGGCAATATCTATTATAAGTATTGCGATACAAATAACGTAAGTACGTATAATTATGTTGTTTATGACGGAAATCTGAGCAAATATCCGGTAGAGGTGCGTGGCTTCTACCGCAGAATGAAAAGTGTAGATAAGTCATTCCAACCAAAATCAACCGTCGATATCTATTTCGACGGCAAGTTCGAATGTCGAGCTAATGTCTATGGCGATCGAAGGTCATTTGATGAATATAAGAATCCAAACCAAGGAAATAATTTTCTTGGACATCATTCTGTTATCGAGAACGAATTGCTTAACCCTAATATTTCACCTAATGTCTATGATTTTATAGATAGAACGAAAAGTGGAGAAGCTATCAGTGACGACGAAACGGACCAAGCGTTTTCTAAAGTACGTTTGGTAGATATCGACATAAAAGAAGTTGCTTCCGAAGAAGGTTATGTTCTAGAGGAAGTAACTTTTAGCCTCGAAGATGCAAACCTTAATGTTGCCGATAGAAATAAACCTAACGAAGGTCGGTTATACATTAACCTTTACTATGCCGAGAAAGAAATCGCTAATCCGCTGACGGTCCACAAGTTAGAACAAGACTGTCCTCGAAATAAGAGAGATGTCGAATTCTACAGTATTAATTATACGGTGAATGGGAAGAAGTTTTTCCCAGTTTATATACGTAATAATGAGCACCAGTTTGGAGATTCATATTCACTAGATAGTTTTGAATTATCCGTAAACGGTGAAGTTATTTATAAAAGTGCAACTGGACTTAGAACAGGTCTAACTGGTAATGATTATATAGGACATTATGCCTTTAAACCAGATGACCATGTAGTCTTTGAAGGAGTTTATCTAGGCAGAAAAGACGATACTGAATGCAAAGTAACTGTGGTTGATCACAGCCAAGACACTCAGTACAAATATAACGGAGAGCTAATAGAGTGTAATGCTCTCTCCTATGTAATAGAAAGAAAGTGATAAACTAAACCTCTCTGTGTTACCAGAGAGGTTTTATTTTTCTAATAGCCAGTGTAAGAAAAATGCATATAATCTGTAACACCATTAGTCCACTTGCCGCCCCACACCCATCCAGCTTCTTCAAAGGCCCTTACTACCGCACCGTCTTTCGGAATCGAGAACTTATTAACGCCAGGCGCGTAAGTACCTTTGTAACAAAAAGTTCCGCTTCTTGCATCATAGCAAGGATTTTCGTCTGGATTAATATCACAGGCTGTGCCATAGCTGTGATGTGATTGTTTAGAAGCGTCAGTAGACATTCCACGCCAATCATAACAATAGATACTTTTAACTGGAAACCTATCTTTATTGATCTTATCCATGATAGTTTTAACTTGTTCTTCTAGGGCTTTATGAACTTTCAATTTTCGCTTTCTATCATTACCATTCTCATCTGCTAATGTAACTTCGACTTCTGTTAGATAAGGCTGCATCTCTGACTCTGATGTCGGCACGCCATTCGGAAACAGAGCTGCTAATTTTTGTTCTGTTGTGCCACTAGTCAAAACAGTTCCGGTACCACCAGGCAAGCCATTCGAGCCATCTGAATTACCAGTTGGGTTGGTGATGTCATAATAGCTATTCTTTTCGATCTGGCAATCATTGCCGCCATCAATCATGCACTGTAAGCGTTCATCCATAAAGTAAAGCGAGAACATAATCTTTTGCATTCTTTTTTCAGGTTTATCGCCATCTGTAATCACACAACTCTGACCATTATCATAAGCTTCTCTCCAGGTCGCACCACCAAGCTCTGATCGTTCATCAAACCAACTGAACTTCGATTTGCTGTTGGTATCAACTAGACCATCAGCTCCCCACGGAGTATCATCTGGTCGATAAACACAGTTTAACGAGTGATTATATAAGTCATTACCACCTTTCTCTCCTAGTATAGCATAAGATTTTGCATTAGTGACGGACTCATTTTCTTTCCAAGGGTCTTTTTTCATCCAGTCATAGGTTTCTGGATCCTTGCAAACACCACCAAGTGGAACTTTATTTGGATCACATATCCACTTCCAGCCATCCTCTTTAGCCAAGTCATTAATTCGCCATTGATAATCATCTGGACATTCATTATTCTTTGCCGCTGAGCTGTATAAGTAAGTAGTTCGATCATAATTTGGATCGCCGTTTTTAATATAACAATCATTGCCACTGGCATCGACTGGTTTAAACCACTTTCTAAACGTCTCCCTCGGCCGACTTTCGAACCATTCAATCACCGCTTCAGGTGTATAGTCCTGACTATCAATATTATTCACCGGCAAACCCAACACTGGGTTACAATACGGATCAAAAGCTGCGTTCGGTAAGCTTGAATCATCACACATCTCAAGGTAACTTTGGTTATTAACTAAAGTTGCTGCACTGCTGACTGGTGTCAAACCAATCAACGACATTCTAGCAACTTGGAATAAGCTGTTAATTTTACCTGTAAAAGTATGCATTTTAGCAATTTGCGGCATAAAATTAGCTACAATTGATCCCATCATCGTATGACGCGAGCTAATATCAAACGGACTACTAGTTGCTCGAATTTCCTCGCCGACTTCCGCAATATAACTCTGATATTCGTTTAAATAAGCTAGGGCTGCGGTTTTATCCATTGGCATATTAGCGCCAACTCGAGCAATCTGTCCCATGGCATATCCACTACCCGACGCTAAAGCATTACCCATATCTTCGCCTTCAGTTTGTGAACCAACCACATTACCAGTCATAGCCGCAGAAATCTTTTGTTGAACGTAAGATCTCAAACCAAACATAGCTAGTTGCGAGACTCCACCTATCAGCATCGGCAATAAACTAACACCACCAGACACAACCGCCAAACCAAACATTACAATACCTATTGCTGCCTGAGCTGCCATTCCACCTGGACTTACGGCTATATTACAAATCTCAGTCCCGTTACCGAGCTTTTCAATGACTTCGCGATAAAGATTGATAAGTTCATTTCCCGCCCCAATCTGATAGTTCTTAGCGTTTGCATCGAGAGTTGGCTTGCTGGTTGTTTTTCCACCATCAACAGTTTCTTTGGTCGAATATTTATTCGAAATGTAATCATAGCCAAACGAATCAAAAGCAGTGTTTGAGTAGTCGACATTACCACTACCGTCTTGAAAAGTTTTTGTTGCCATTAATTTATTACCAAAATAGGCAATCTCTTCCTCGGTTGCATCACCTGAGCGGATTTTATCATCCATTGACAAGAAAGTGAACGCATAGCGTGCTAAACTCGACCCATAAACCACCTTCCCTGCATAAATCGCCGTGCTAATCATCTGCGCAATTCCACACAGATCACCAACTTTATCTACCACATTTGCCACAGCCCCAAGTGCTTTACCAGGCTTAAACTTGGTTTTAGTTTTAACCGTTTTATTGGTTTCATCTGCCATATCCTTTAAGCTCTTAGCGGCATTAACGTCGTCAACATTAGTTGTGGCTTTGCCACCACTAGTCGCTTCATCGATTTTCTGCTTAAACTTCTGGCTCTGTCCATCAAAATCATCCATTTTACCATTAACTCGTTCGTCTAAAGCGTCGTCTAAATCGGCTTTGGTACGGCTTTTTGTATCATCAGCATCGGGATCGTTAGGATTAGTTTTAGACTTAGTTGAATCAATCGAAGATTTAGAAAGTCCAATTTTTTGACGAACTTTATCTATAATTGAATCAGAAAATTGTCCAAACGAACCCCTAGTACCTTGTTTATAATGCTTCCGAAAAACTGGATTCTTATAGGCTGCGTCAAGCTCCGCTGGCGAAGAAACTTTAATTTTTGTGTTCGTCGGATTATCGATAAGTTCCATGCTTTTTATCTTGTAACGCTTTCGACCAAGCAAACTTTTAGTCTCATCAGCTTCAATATTGAAACCAGCTTTTTTAAACTGTTTCATCTGAGATTCGCTTATTGAAGAAAATCGCTCTTTTTTTAAGCCAAAACCATATTTAGTAGTTACTTTGCTCTTCCATTTACCCAAGCCAAGTTTTCTTATTCGAATTGAATTTGTGAATTCCTGATAATTAAATTTTTCAGTTAATAGTTCGTAAAAATGATTCACAGCCAAGGCTGGTGTCATAATAGCACTCATCATCATGCTACCACCAATTAACATCCCTGCCACTGCTGCTACTGGACCACCTTTTTTGACAGCACCGGATAGCTTACCTCGCCACCCAGTTTTATTACTGCGCGCATTAGTATCTTGCACACTTTTTTGATAACCAAAATCCTCATCAGATCCAGACTGCTCAGCCTGACGGGCTTGATCAGCGGTATTATCATAGGAAAAATCATTACCTGAATCAGATCCGGATTGCTCAGCCTGACGTAAATTTTGAGCACGTTGCTGGCTTAATGGATCGAATTCAAAACGTTTTTCAGCTTGCCGTTCTTCAGGATTAGGATTAAAATCCGCCACGCTTTAATACCTCGGTGCTACCTCACGCAGATAGACCGTTTGGATACGACCTTTATCGAGAGAATTGTAATAGGACCAGATATAAGTGTCTGCTGTATCAACAAATCGCTCAGCTGCTTCAGTAAATTGATCTTTGTTTGCGCTAAGATTTTTCAAATTATCACCTTTAACACCTGAACCATAAGTTCGACGAAAACGAATAGTTTTAGCACGTACTGGCCCATAAATTGTCAATGGATTTTCTTTTTCTAAAATATGCCCATCAGTTAGCCCTGTTGGCGAAGTTGCTAATTGTCCACCAACCAATAACCACGCATTGATCTCTGTAACATTATCATTGATTACTAAATCTTTTTTAGCAACGATTACAATTTGTTGACCATTAGCCGCACGAGCAATGTTACCCGTAATTTCCACCTTATCACTATCATAATAATGAACACCCGGAGCTAAACCAGAATTGATTTTAGTATCATTTTTATGACGATGAATAGTTGTATTGGCATATTTCACTGAATCATCGTTTGGTGGGGCATTATTACGGAAAAAACTGATTGGATTAATCATTTGTCCAGTTGGATTTGTATCAAAATTGCCATTTTCTGGGTTATTCGCAAAAGTCAAATAGTTCCACTTATCTTTAGGGTTATTCGTACCACCAAACGTAGCTGCATTAGTGGCAAAATTGGAAGAAATTGATTTGCGAGCAATTGTCGCATATTCCGACCAAGAGCCGGTTTTTATTTGACCATTGTCGCGCAAGTTGATATTAGTCAAGATTTTTCCATTTGTTAAAATCATACCATTTTCAACTGAAAAATACGGTTTTTTCGAAACAATGAAGCATTTTGGTGCAGAATGACGCCAATCACCAGTTTTAGTAACCCCACCTGGGCAATTACCATCGCTATCACAATCTAACCAAGGATCCATAGATAAACCAAAACAGACTTTTGAGCCGACTGGTAAATCATTTTCAACAGTATACTGAGCCATACCACCAGCATTAAGTGCTGATTTGACTTTTTCATTTATACCACCAGTCGCAGGGGTTATAATTGTGAAAGTATTAAACGAAGTCGAAAATTCTGTCTGACTATTGTTATATGGATTTTCAAAACCATTATCAACATGATAAGTGTTAATATTATCAGAATTAAACGTACCACTTCTATAAGTATCACATTTGATATTATTTGCCTTTGCGCCTTGTTTTATCGCCTCAGCGCGATAATACTGACATGGGTTTTTATCTGTACCAGTTTTGGAAGACATTCCGATCTTTTCAGGCGTACTGTCTTCCGGGCGAACAATAAATTTAGTAATTTCCCATTTAGCATTATTAATTTTACGATACTTATATGAACAGGTTCCAGTTCCAGAATATTGGTAACAAGTATCACAATTACAGGCGTAAGGCCATCCTTCTTTATCATGACAGGTTTTACAATTACACGATGTCGAATTAGGAACTGGATTCATGCCAGTTATACCACATTCTCGTCTATGATGTTTATCATCTGAACAAAAATCAGCGCATCCTTTTTTTACATTCTTTACAAACTCATCACGAGCACTAGTTGAATCATTAGCGTGCCAACCACTAGAAGCGTTAATTGTTTTATTTCGTTGAGTAAATTGAGCAGGTCGAAGAACATAGCTATTAATACCATTGTATTGTTCATTTATTGGCGTGCCAATCGAGGCAATATTCGGGACAAGATCATTAACGAACAGACCGCCATCCGGATCCATTGTGCCGAGTTTTATCGTCACACATTCACTATCATCACCAACTAGATTAGGGCAAGTATCGCCTTTTTTGACTTTGACTCCTTCGCCAGGTTTAGCAGTAATTCTTCGACAGACAATACCCGACACCCCAGGACTAGTCTCAAACCAATTTTTTGACTTTGTGTCTTCACTAATTTCTACAGTTTCTTCATAATATGAATCCGTTTTCTTTATTCCTTTCGGAGCTGACGTGCTAACTTTTTTAGTATCTCCCCCTGGATTTTTAAAGTCATCAACCTTACCCCCAGTAGATGACTTCTGTCTTTTAATGTTTGCTTCCGAAATCGATAAGTCATTGGTTTTAGGAGCACTACCAGCAAAAATGTTATAGTTAACCTTAGTATTATCAGATGAAAAACCTTCTTCATCTTTAGTAATATTATATTTAAAAGTTACCGTTGTTTTACCGTTTTTTGGTAAGTTAACAGATTTTTTATCAGCCGAAACTGAAACACCATAGGCTTCTTCGCAATGTCCTTCAAGAGTTGATGCACCAATTGGGTTAGCACATTGTAAACGCAGAATCCATAATGGCTTATATTCGCCACCACGCTTTGCCCACATAACTACTACTAGACTATCTTGTATATTATTATCTTCATAGGCAACAATATTGTTATTTATCGTCCGCTTTTTAGGTTCTTCAGTCATTACTTGTCTACCATCAACATAAGCGGTATTAGTCTTACCAACATTTATAAATATGGGGTCTTTTTTGTTTTTCTTTCCTTCTGAAAGTTTTTCATCTCCTGAATTATCTTCATCATACTGCGCAATCTCTTTACTTCTCATCATCTGAAGGGTCATTCTAACATTCATTTCACCAAAACCACCATTCTTTTTAAATTCTTCGTATCGTTTGGCTTTGTCAGCTTCGTTGTATTTAATGCCCGCTGCTGAATGAAGAATAAATTCCAATCCCCTTCGCCTATGAGCGTCTTTTTCGCTTTTGAATTTTGTTTCAATATTATCAAAAAAACCTTTAACATTATCAAAATAATAAATAGCACTATTTTTTACAGTTGAAGACGCACCCTTATACAACGCTTTAATTTCGTCAGGTTTAAGTTTTCCTATAGGTTCTGCTAAACTCGTAGTAGGAAGAGCATAATAAGGTTCCCCAGTGACACCCTTTTGCTTACCGCCCGTTTTTGGTTTAATAACATTGGTAAAAATATTATTAGGAGTATATTCTGAGGGTCTATAAGTAGTCAAACTTTGAATGTGTTTGGATTTTATATCATTACCATGCACGTCATAATAAGCAACAGCTCCATATTTTTTACCTTTACCTTTATAATAATCACCAAATATGCTCTCAAAGTCACTTCCAGACTTAGTTTTAGACTTTGCCATTGCAAAGCCGTCATTAGAAGCCGATACAAAGAATAAACTAAACAGCGCGCAGACAAACATTGGTAGAGCAAATTTTACTAGTTTATTTAAAAAGTGTCTCTTGTGATACATATGTCTCCTTAATTTAGTTCATCATTTTCGTTAATAGTTACTCAGTGGCTTCAATATCAAATAATTATTTTTTAGCAGCAACTCGCTTTTTCAGATCATTAATTAAATTGTCAAAAATCTCCGAACTCCAATCTTCAGGACGACCATCATCTTCGCGGTTCTCAAAAGCTTCTTTAGCTTTTTGATAGTAAATCAGTGATTTTTCGACATCAAGTTGTTCATATATCCCCGCCAAATACGCATAGGTAGTATATTTCACTTGCATTTTGTCAATTTGCTCAGCAATTTGATCCAGCTTTTCTCTATTCATTTCTACTTCTAAAAGATATAACTGCTCGTTCAGCATTTTTTCCTTGTCTCGATCAGTAATTTTATCTTTTTGTTCTGACAAAACCTTATCGATTTTTTTCATTTTTTTATCAATAAGACATTTTTCTTCTAATGGCTCAGAAATACCACCCTGACTGCGACATTCAGTTTCTTCTTCTTTTGTTAAATCGCCAGATATAGCAGCTTCAGCAATTAGCCTAGAAGCTTCTTCAGCATTAGCTTGATCTTTTTTCTTCTGATCAGTCGCTACCTTATCCCAAACATACCACACCGCAAACGATACTAAAGCGACCATAAAAATAATAATCAATACGCTCAGCAGTGTATTTTGCTTGACTTTTTGCAGTAGCGAACGATGTGTTTCATGCGAGTGATCTTTAATTAATTGTTTAGTCTGTTGGTCAATCTTGACATGGCTTTCTGTCGAATCTGACGTCGGCTGATCTTGGTGCGACGATTGTTGCTCTGTATCAATTACTAACGGTTGCTTCTTTTTACCAAACATTGGGTTATTCCTCACTTTAATTAATCTTATTTTAACATAAGCGAATTTAAAAAAGCAACTTTATTTAATAATAAGTTAAATTATAACACTTGTGCTTGACTAATGTTATAATCAGCAATCGACAAACGGCGAAGCTGCTGACAATAGGCACCCGTACCAAGCATCTTACCTAAATCTACTGCTAATGAACGTACATAAGTCCCCGATGAAACAGCAACACGAATCGTTAATTGTGGGTAATTATAATCAATAATTTCTAAATCATAAATCATAATTCGTCGCCGCGGAATTTCGAAGCTCTTCCCCTGTCGCGCCAGATTATAAGCTCGCTGACCATTAATCTTGATTGCACTAAAGATTGGCGGAGTTTGCCACATTTCGCCAAGGAAACAGTCCATTACTGCTTCTATCGTTGTACGAGATGGTTGCTGACTATTAATCCGACGAAGCTTGCCTTCGACATCAGCCGTAGAGCTTGTTTTACCGAGCACGAAAGTTGCTTGATAGGTTTTATCAAGTTTGGTGTATTGACTAGCTTGTTTACACATCTTACCAGTAACGATAATCATTAGACCAGTCGCAAACGGATCGAGCGTGCCAGTATGACCCACTTTCGCTTTTTTGCCTAACTGCTGCGAAAGTTGATGACGAATTCGCGCCACCACACCAAAACTTGTTATTCCTTGCGGTTTATCAACCAGAATAATACTATCGTTCTGAATGTTCATATTATGATTAATAACAATTGTCTAATTTAATTGATATTTTATTCAGGAATTACAAATTGATTTTCTGAAACCGGCTCAGTCGGTGCTGGTGCTGGCGGCTCAGGCTGAGAAATTTGAGGAGTCGGTACTAATGACTGAGGATTCTGATCTGACTGATTTAAAATCGGTGGTTGTGGTATTAGACCTTGATCAAATGACGGTGGCGTTGGAATCGGTGGCATTGGTGGGATTAAATTTGGCGTTTCTAGATCGTTAAACGGATTATTAGTCAAATCTGGCTGACCCATTGGCGGCAAACTAGTCATTGTCATTGGATCAATTTCTGGTGGCATTGGTGGCATTGGTGGAAGTGGCATATCGCTAGGAATAGTTGGCATTGGCGGCATGTTAGACCGAGTTAATTCTTGATCAATTTGCTCAGCTACGGTCGGGCCGGTCTGCGACTGAGAAACTGGTGGTTCAATCACCTTCGTCGGCTTCTTTTTTAACCGTTCATTATATTTAGATCCAGTTGATTTTCCGCTAGCTTGTTTTGTTTCAGCAGATTTTTCAGCTTCTTTAGTAATTGCTTTAGTCAAACCGTCTGAAACTGATTCCTGTTCGGTAGCTAACTGATCAACTTGTTGGGTCTCCTTTAGACGATTTGCAAAGGCCTGCTTAAACTTATTAACTTTATTCCAAGATTCACTATCTTTAGTTATCTTACGAGGAGGCATTTTAATTTTTGGCAATACTAATTCTGGCTCGTCTGAAGACGGTAGTGGTGCTGCCGCTAACGGCGAATCGACAGTTGGATTTGGAATTGGCGCTTCAACAGAGTTAGTCTCTTCTTGAGCTGTTTCGATTGGCTGATCTACCGAGGCTTTTTCTAACTCAGCTGAATCATTTTTTTGCTCAACTACTTCAGATTGCACTTCTAGCTTTACCAAGGAATCGTCAGTTGAATTTGTCGAAATTTCCAATTTTTGAGTATTAGTTACTGGCTGTGTCAATAAATCTTTATCAGTATCAGCTATTTGATCAATAATTTGATCGATTTTAGTCACCATATCAGATTGCAAACTTTCTGGATCAGGTTTTGTCTGACCAGATGTCGACGAAATTGGTTCGGCTATTGATGATTGATCTGTTTCTGTAGATGGCGCTGACTGACTATCAGTCTCCGATTCAAGATGATCAATTTTTGTTGCTTGATCAAAAGCTGGTGCTGGTTCTTGAACTGGCTCGAGTTGAACTGGCACTTGTTCGGTAATTTCTTCGTTAACCAATCTAGTTTCTATTTTTTTTGATGCCTCCAGTTCAGCACTAATTAATTGTTGATTTGCTCCCTGCTCCATTAGCACTGCCGCTAGACTCATAACTTCCGGAGTAGTCGAAACATTACTAAAGCGATCGGTCACCGCCACTAAAGCTGTCATCAAAGCTGTCGCGACTGAACTATCGATAATCACCCCGTCAGATGGTTTATCATCATCTTGGCGTGGTTCCAGACTTAAGCTTAAGTCCGCCACAACTTGCGCAAAAGATTGCAAAGTTGGTTCTTGCCAATTTAAATTACCGAGCTCACTGGTCATTGATCCAATACTAATTGAGGCTACGTAAGCATTATGTAATATTCGTCCATGCGCTTGCAAAGCCTGATCAAGATCGTTTTGATCTTTAACGCCCAAAGCAATCACTAAATCAACATTATAATCACCCTGTGAGAACTCAAGATCATCAACCGTTACGGCAGCTTTACTTGGAGTAATTGAAACACGCACCATACCATCAACAACTTTAGTGCGAACATAATCAGCCTTCGCTGGATCAAGCGCAATAATGAAATCACGTAACCCATCAACCGTCCGATCGAACACTGCGTCTGGATTTAAAAATTTCAACACATTAGGTGTTTGGCCACTAAAAATTGTCGTTACATGCGCATTCGTTTTATTCAAAATTAAATTTAAACCCAAAGCGGAGCTTAACTCATCGATATTTGGGTTCGCATTTAATGCAATTAAAATATTATTTGATTTTTTGATTTGTTCAATCAAAGTGTCACGTGCGCTAATGTTGTTCATGATTGCCTTTTGCTGATGTTTTTATGTTTGATATTATAAATAGATATTTCCATTATATCAAATTTTTATCATTTTGTCAAGATAATGGTTATGCTTTTGACTAAATCATGAAAAATAGTCTCGCCTCCCTTTACAAATCAACTTTTTTTCGGTATAATTAACCAGAGTTAATAATATTATTTAATTTTTAATCAAGGAAATAAATGCCAATCATTAAATCCGCTATCAAGCGTGCTAAACAAACCATCAAGCGTACGGCAAAAAATCGCCAGACCAAAGATGCATTAAAAGCTAGTTCCAAAGCTTTCATAGCTAAACCAAGCCAAAAGTCCCTTTCAGCGGCTCAGAGTGAACTTGATAAAGCCGTTAAAAAAGGTTTAATCAAGAAAAATACTGCCAGCCGCCGCAAAGCTAACCTAGCAAAAATCGCTAAAGAAGCTAACGTAAAATTAAAATAATGCTTTCAAGTTAAAAATACCTCCGTTGGTGGAGGCATTTTTATTTTTTGTCCAAAACGTAAATAATCTCCAACAAGCTAATTTTAACCAACTCCCAATCTTTAATTGAAGTAGTTTTTATTTTTAAATCAGTGGCGGTCAAGATTTTAATCAATTGTTTGATTTGTTCTAAATTATATTGATCAGCCACCGACTCCAACTTACTAGCTGCGAATGGATGAATTTTTGCCGATTCTTGAGCCGCCTCCCGCCCTAACATTTTTATTAATAATAAATTACTTACCTGGCTTGTTACTAAACCAAAAAACTGAAAACAATTTACACCAGTTCGCTCCATTTGATCAAGATGTCCACTAACAATATCAGCTTTTCGCGCAAAAACTTCGTCCATTAAAGCAAAGACATCAACTTCCAAGGATGGCGCTATATACTTCTCAACTAATTCTGGTGTAATATTTTGATCTAAAACTGATAGCTTTTCAAACGCTTCATAGCCAGCCCACATCTCAACCCCAACCCGATCAACTATCATTTTTGCAACACCAGTCTGAAATTTAATGCCAAGTTTTTTTGCCTCAGATTCAAGCAATTTAGCCGCTTCAAAACTATTTTTTGGTAAAGCAAATTCCTCCAGCCAACCTTCTTTTTTGGCTTGTTTGATTAATTTACTACGGCCGTCCGGCTTATTTTCGACTAAAATTAAATTCAGATCAACATCTGCTTTTATCTCATCAATTAGCTCTGTTATTTTGTCCCAAGCTGGCTTGTTGGTAGATAGTTCCGATACAACAATTGTACGTTTTTCACTGAATAAACTCTGTGCGCCGATTAGGTCTAGCAGCTCGCTAATTGCAATTTTTTCACCATTAATTTTAGTGATCAACGAGCCTAAAGTTTCTAGACGTTGTTTAATAAAATAAGTATTTTCACCAGCCAAGATTTGAATCATTGAGTTTTTTCTCCCGACGCTTTGCTAATTCAATCGGTGTTGGTTGACAATGCGGACAAATGTGAGTGCCGCGCCCAGCTACTTTTGTCTTGATGATCGTTGTGCCACAAATTCGACATGGTTGACCATCACGTTTATAAGCAAAATTGCCATCAAGATAATTACCTCGTTTACCATCGGCATCAACATAATTTCTACTACTTGAGCCACCAGCATCAATTGAATGCTGCAAGACTCGTTTAATGTTAGCAGTCAGGGTTTCTATCTGTCGTTCAGTCAGTTCACCTGCTTTTGTTTCAGGATGAATTTTACTCAATAATAACGCTTCGTCAGCATAAATATTACCAATTCCAGCTACCGTTGTTTGATCGAGCAAGACGGGTTTAATCGCTGATTTTTTCCGTCGTTGTAACTTTACTGCTAACGAACTTGGTGTAAAATCATCAGTCAACGGCTCAGGTCCAACTTTTTGAAAAAAAGGCATCGTCTCAACCAAAGCTGTCGCAATTAACTTCATCCAGCCAAACTTGCGTTGATCATTAAAAAATAGCTTGGATCCATCGTCAAAAATCAGAGTAACATGGGTAGTTTTGTCTGGTAAATCGCCAATTAAACTATCATTTGGATGTCCAGCGCCCCAATTTTCATCACCTCGGTAAACCAATTGCCCCGTCATTTTTAGATGTGTTACTAAAGTATAATTACTATCCAAATCAATCAATACCACTTTGGCCCGACGACGTACCGCCGTTACTTTTGCACCAATTAAAAAGGCTCGCACATCATTATCACTATTTGGAAAACTTTTCGGATTATCAGTTGAAGCTTTGATGATTTTTTTGTGAATAATTAACTTCGCCAAACCACGTTTGACTGTTTCAACCTCTGGCAACTCAGGCATTATCTAATTCCAGCCGTTGATAAAGTTTTTGAATAATCAGGAATTTGTGCTAAAAACAAGTTCTTAACTTGATCAACGCTTGCCTTCAGCGATCCTTTTGAACCACTGCAAGTTGAAGTCCAAAGATGAGCTAATGATTTTTCACCCTGCATAATATCAAATTCAGTTACTGTACCAGTTGCGCAAATGCCATTTAGATCTTCAGCTGTAAAAGGAGTGCTATTTGCTAACGCTGCCTTATCTAGGGAATTAATAAATTGTTCATAAGCTGGGATATTGTTATCTAAACTAACTTGTCCGATTTGTTCACCTAGGTAACCTTTATATGTAGTCAAAAGACGATTCGTTGGTGAGATGCGAATTTGATACGAGCGAAAATTCTCTTGTGCCACAATTGGACCACGCACTGTCATCTTTACGCTACGATCATTGTCAGCTGTTAGCAGAGCCTGTCGTAAAATATTAGTTTGAGTAACTGTTGGATTATTATTAGCGTTTTTTAATAGCATTCGACCAACAGACACAATCGCAAAAATCGCCATTGCAATAATTAAAATAATGATAATTACCGGTAAAATTTTGATAAAGGTATCTTTTTTCTTCATGAGATAATTTTAAAACTTATTAAGTCAATTGTCAATTAAGCTTCCCTCATTAATAAAAAAGCTCCACATTAAGTGAAGCTTAAAAAGTCATATTTAATTAAAGAACTATTTTAAAATGACTTTTTTAATGTAGATCAGCTCGGCGATTCTTATAATCGCCGCAAATGTAAACAAGCAAATACTTACAGTTACATGTCCTATGCCTGCAGTAACAGCGACCACTACATACAACAGCCAAACTGTCTTATTTACCTTCCTTTCGAAGACATTAATCTGGTCGCCCAGATTGCTGCCCTCGTAGTCTTTTTCTAACCGTTTGCGAATCCTCCAAACAGTTAGAATGACTGCCATTGTAGCCCATGAATACAGGCTACTGAAAAAAAACCAAATTGATACTAAGAAAACTAGTCCATCTGTATTGCCACCTGTCATGATAAATCCTCCTTTTTTAAAAGACGACGACGCACCAATGTCACACATAATATGTTTTGTACTGACGCACCGTCTGTGTTAAATAGCTAAACATCTATATTTTATCACTTTTGTTCTAAATTGTCAAGTATTATAACTTTTTTATTTAATCAAAGTCCAAACCAACTTTTGCCAATTTTAGCATCCACAGCTAACTTAACCCCCAGTTCTGGACAAATATTGACCATCACATTAATCACACCATCTCTAATTGCCTCAACATCCTTTTCAACGCATTCTATTAACACGCTATCATGAATTTGTAAAATCTGGTCTGAATCTGGGTATTGATTTAAAAACTCTTCAATCTGAATCATTGCCAACTTCATTAGATCAGCCTCTGTACCCTGAATTGGCATATTAGCACTAGCCCGTTTAGCAGCTTCTCGAACCTGAAAATTACTACTTTTAATATCAGGTGTCGGACGACGACGACCAAAGTAAGTCTCAACAAAACCCTGCTCTTCAGCCTGTTTTAAAATCGAATCAAGGTAATTTCGAATTTTGTGACGAGCCTCAAACCAACGATCAATCATTTGTTTTGCTTCAGCGAAACTGATGTTGCCAACCGTCTGCATTAAATTACGTGGCCCAGCCCCGTATAATACGCTAAAATTAACAGTTTTCGCAACTCGACGCTGATCTTTCGTCACATCTTTTACATCAATTTGATAAATCTGCGCTGCCATTTCGGTATGAACGTCTCGATCAGCATTAAAAATTGCAATCATTTCTTCATCGTGTGCTAAAGCCGCTGCCAAACGTAATTCAAATTGAGCATAGTCAACCGCCAACAATACCTTTCCTTTGCCAGCAATAAAGCCCTGTCGCAAACGGTTACCCCACTCAGACCGCACTGGTATATTCTGCAAGTTAGGATTAAGTGATGATAATCGACCAGTTGAAGTTACGTTCTGAGTAAATGTTGTATGCAAACGCGATTGCTCGTCAACCATTGTTGGTAATGGATCAACATAGGTAGTTTTAAGTTTAACCAGCTCACGCATATTTTTGATCAAAGGAATAATCGGATGTACGTCATTTAATAAGTCAAGTGTTTTACGATCGGTTGAAAAACCATCTCGCCGCTTCTTCAAACCTTTAGTCGGTAAAGCCAATTTTTCAAATAAAATTTGACCTAGCTGTTGTGGTGAATTGATATTAAATTCTTGACCAGCTACTTGATAGATCTCAGCCGTTAATTGATTAATGTGAGTTTGTAATTCTCCCCCAAATTGTTGGAAAAAATGCTGATCAATTTCTACTCCACGTTTTTCAGCTAAATATAAGATTAGGGTCATGGGAAAATCAAAACGTTTTGCTACGTCAGTTAATTTTGGTAATTTTGCCCAAATTGTTAACTGTTGCTGATACAGTTGCTTGAGTTTTGGTAATTGATTAACGCTTGGTTTGATTTCACTATCTCGCGCCAGTGGATCTAACAAAAAACTTGCTTGGTTTATATCATATATGCTATATTTATCGACTGGCAGATCGTCCAGACTCTGCCAATTAGTTGCACCAAAATTATGCAGCAGCTGCTTAATATCACTGGAAATCACCAATCTCGAGCGTAAAAAATCTAACATTTGGCGATCGACTAGACTCAACGGTAACGCATAAATTAACTCATCAGAAATATTACTACAAAATATTTTTTGATCAATAATCTCAATTAATATTTTGTCTGATGACTGTAATTTTTCTACCAATTCATGACTCGACGATAATTCTTGATAGTCGACATCTGGATCGTCCAAAAACAAACCAACCTGCGGATCACTACTTGTTAGCTCTTTAGCACCCAAAATCTTTGCTAATTTACTACGTAATGACCGAAATTCAAGTTTTTCCAAAGCGTTTAATGATTGATTAACGTCCATACCACTTAACAAACCCATTGTTGATACAAATTTGACTGGCGCTTCAGTCATGATACGAACTAATTTTTGGCTTAAAAATGCCATTTCGCGACTAGCTTCAAGCTTTTTTGCTAAAGATGGCTTTATTTCATCCAGATGCTCATATACTGTATCCAAGTCTGCGTATTGCGCCAGTAATTCTACCGCTGCTTTCGGACCAATTCCTGCAACTCCTGGTATATTATCGCTAGAGTCACCACGTAGCGCTTTATAATCGGCAAATTGCTCCAATTTTATTTTATATTTATGCTCAAAATGCGCCCGATCAAAAGCTTCGATTTTTGAAAAACCAGTTTTGGTAGCATAAACAGTGATATTTTTTCCAACCACTTGTAATAAATCCAAATCGCCAGTTACTAAAGCTACTTCAAAATCTTGCGCCGCTGCCTGCTGAGCCAAAGCACCCATTAGATCATCAGCTTCGTAACCATCTAACTCCACTAGTGGGATATTCATACCATCAAGCAATTCCCGCAGAATTGGGATCTGTACAAAAAAATCTTCTGGCGGCATTTTTCGACCAGCCTTATATTCTGGATAAATAGCTACTCGCCGGGCAGTTGAACTGCCTTTTTTGTCCCAAGCAACAATGATATTCGTTGGTTTTAGCTCGTCCAAAATTGTCAATAGCATTGCCATAAAACCGTAAACCCCACCAGTTGGCGTACCATCAGGTAAACTTAAACTCGCCATGGCATAGTAGCCACGGTAAAACACACTTTTGCCGTCAATAATAACTACTTTATTCATCTTTTCCCCATTCACTAGCTTTATTATATACAATTTAAACAGAAATAACACTATAAAAACACTCAGTCGGCTGAGTGTTTTTATCTTTTAATCTAAATATTCGTGTAGCTTTTTAGCATCTTTATGTTTACGTAATTTTGCCAAAGCCTTTGCTTCGATCTGACGAATTCGTTCGCGCGTAACATCAAATTCTTGGCCAACTTCTTCAAGCGTACGACTTTTACCACTACCAAGCCCAAAACGCATTTGAATGATTTTTCGTTCACGGTCAGATAAAGTGTCCAAAATATCACTTATTTGCTCTTTTAACAATTGAGTTGCCGCCACGTCTTCTGGCGAATCATTGTCATCATCGCTAACAAAATCGCCAAGTACTGAATCCTCATCATCACCATCACGACCAACTGATGCATCTAACGAGCTAATATCTTGTTTAATTTTCATAATATGTTCAATTTTTTCAACATCCATATCCATTTCTTTGGCCAGTTCTTCAATGTTTGGCTCACGGTTTAGGGTTTGGGTTAGTCTTCGCTGGGTACGTAATAATTTGTTAATTGTTTCAACCATATGGACGGGAATTCGGATTGTTCTGGCTTGATCAGCGATTGCTCGAGTAATTGCCTGGCGAATCCACCAAGTCGCATAAGTCGAAAATTTAAAACCCTTATCTGGATCAAATTTATCAACAGCACGTAGTAAACCAGTATTTCCTTCTTGGATTAAATCAAGAAAATCTAAACCACGACCAGAATAGCGTTTGGCAATAGACACTACTAAGCGCATATTTGCCTGCACCATCTCATCTTTCGCCTTTTGTGATCCTTCGAGAATTTTATAAGCTAGTTTTAGCTCCTCTTCTTGCGATAACAGTGGAATCTGTCCAATCTCATGCAAATACAGCTTGACTGAATCATCAGCAATTTCATCAATCAAACGACCATTTGAAAAAAAATCCAAATCATCAAGATAATTTTCATCGTCATTCAGATCATCAATACTTGGCTCATCTTCTGTTAAACCATCTCGGGCTTCTCTAATCAATTCATCAAGTTCTTCTTGCTGCTTGCGATTTTTATCGGATTTTGGGGCTTGCGAACCGTCAAGTTTCAAATCTGAAGTTGTTTTAGGCATTTATTTTTTATCTCCTTTTATCAATTGATTTAGCTCAGCACGAATTTCAGTGGCGCGCCGTTCATCACCATTATATTCAGCTTGCTGTAACTGAGCAGTTAAATCGTTGGTCACATTTATTTGGAAGTCTTTTTTAGCCTTATCAATTAAACGCCGTGCTTCCTGTTCCACTTCGGTTTTTGACCACAATGAATAACGTTCTTCAGTTTTTAATGTTAACACTTTAACATAAATTGTCAAATCGTGCAAATTACCTATTATTTCCTTGGTCAAATCGTTGACGTGCGCAACTAAAAACTGGTGCAATTGACGACGAGGTCTGTCTGCTAAATCAGTTAAATAATCAGGTTTTAATTGCGATAGATATCGTCGAACTTCCGCAGAAATTAAACCAAGTGCCAATAACTCATCTTGGTAGCGAGTTTCATCAGTCTCAAACTGACGAGCTTTGACTATTTTTCGTGGTTTTGATTCAGCTGGTTTAGTTAAATCTTCCATTTGTTCCCGAATCGCTTCAAGTGAGATACCTAAAATATCAGCCAATTTTTGTAAGTAACTTTCTTTTTCAACAGGATCAACTAATTGCACCAGGGTTGTTAAGATTTTACGACTATAATCACGCTTTTGCGCACTTTGAGTTAAATCAAACTTTTGTTGATAAACAGCCATTAGCCAATCAAGCGCTGGCCGCGCCTCAGCAATTGAATCAATCCACAACTGAATATTTTGTTGGATCAATTCATCTGGATCTTTAGCATTTTTGCCTTTTAGAGTAATAATTTTTAAATCGACATTAACCGACTGTGCCAAAACAATCGCTCGCTCAGTGGCGTTAATTCCGGCCTGATCAGCATCAAAGGCTAATCGAATATCACTCGTATACCGAGCTAGGATTTTTAGATGTTGCTCAGTCATTGCTGTACCGGCTGTTGCTACTACATTTTTAACACCAGCCTGATGTGAACTAATAACATCCATATTGCCTTCAACAATCACTACTTGATTAAGTTTACGAATAGTTTCTTTCGCCTGAAATAAACCAAAAACATGACGTGATTTATCATATAATAAAGTACTCGGGGTATTAAGATATTTAGGAACTGCCCCTTGATCAATTCCTCGCCCAGTAAAACCAATCGTCTGCCCCATAGCATCACTCAAGGGAATCATTAAACGCGCTCGAAATAAATCGGTTTTATATTGATTAGTTAAACCAGCGTCAACTAATTCATTTAATCGATACCCTCGTTTGGTTAAAAAATCGATCAAAGCGCGCTTATGATTGGGAGCGTAACCAATTGCAAAATCTTTTATCGTTTGGTCAGTCAAGCGACGTTGGTTTTTTGCATAGTCTAGCGCATGCGGGTTTTTAGCCAAAATTGCCTGATAATAACGAGTTACTAGAGTATAAATTTCTGCTTCACGTGCCTTGCGTTTAGCTATTTTTTGCGAATTAGTACTATTAAATAACTGCAACTCGACGCCAGCTTTGCGTGCCAAAATTTTTAGAGCTTCACGAAAGTCAACACCCTCAATCTCCATAATAAAACTAAAAATATCTCCGCCTCGCCCACTTGAAAAATCATGCCAAATACGTTTATCAGGACTAACGATAAAACTCGGCGTTTTTTCATTAGAAAATGGGCTTAGGGCTTTAAAATTGCGCCCCGCACGTTTCAATTCTACGTATTCACCGATTACATCCTCAATATTCAGTCGATCACGAATCTCTTCTTTGGCGTCGTTCATTGATTGATATTATATAATATTTGACTAAAAAACTCCATTTTCAACCCAAGCACCGTCAAGCTTTATTTTTTGAACTTTTTATGGTTAAATATAGACATGGAAAATGAAGAAAACCTCTACTCTAAAGAGTTTATCGAGCGTTTAAATAATCAAACTTTGACCGCCAAACCCGAAGCTAAAACTTCAAAAATTGGTTTCTTAATAGCGGTCGGAGCGGCGGCTTTACTAATTATCGTGGCTTTTTTAGCAATTTCGACGTTTATTAGCAATAAAGCCAAGGCTAAAATCACTTTAATCAATGAACTTAATGTAGCATCTGTTCAATCTCACGATTTGACAGCTCAATATCAAGATAAAATCAATAACGTCAAAATTCGTGTCATTAATAAAAATTTCTTTCAATCATTACTCGGCTTAAATAATGACTTGACCGAATATACAACTAAAAATTACGATAAAAATCAGCAAGCTTCATTGGCTGAAGCTATGACTACTCAAAAAACTGATTTTGCGAACACTGTTAGTCGACTCTATAATGCTGAAATTAGTGAAACTCTTGCTCGATCTTATTTGCAAGAATTATCTTCGCTCTTAAATAAGATTCTAAATCATCTCGAAAAAGCAATTAATTCACGAGTTTATGATAAAGAATTCACTAATAAATTAACCACTCATTATAACAAGTTGCTCGAAATCAAAAAATCGATTCAATCACTTGAGACCGAAAACTCTAATTCTGGAGCTAATTCTAATTCAGCTGCTAATTAGGGTTGTTTTTGATCGCCAATTGATAAGCTAAATTAATCAAATCGAACACTTCCTGCTCAGATAATTGACCGCTACAAATAATTCGATTCCAAGAAGTTTCATCCATTATTTTACTTGGCACAACTGATTCATATTTTTCACGTAAATTATTAGCTAATTTTCGATCACAAAGTAAATCAAGCATCACGGGGAATGAACCCTGTTTAACAATAGCAAAAATTAATTGATCAGGATTTTCGATTTGTTTGTTTAAACGATAAAGTCGATGGTCTTTTAACCGTTGATCATCAATTACAATTTCACCTAATTGCATAATATAATGATCAATTTTTTGTTCAAATTGTTGATCCATTATTTTTCCTTAATATATTGCATAAAATATTTGAGTTCATCAATCGAGCCTTCGATATCCTCGAGGGCACGATGATTTTCGGGTTTGGCGAAGACTTTTTTGTAGCGGGCTTCAAATAGCACTTTAAATGCCGAAACATCGAGCATACGATAGTGAAAATATTTAGCCACCTCTGGTAAATAGTGATCAATAAACGACCGATCGGCGCGGATAGTATTGCCAGCCAGCACGATATCGCCATGAGGTTCAGTGATGTTGAACTGTTCTTTAATGAAAGCAATTAACTGGGTTTCAAATTCAACTGGCGTTAAGCCGGTCGAGTTTTGAGCAATTAGTGCTTCAGCAGTGGCGTGATGTTCGTGCCAAAAATCGGTATCAAAGCGCTTCCGAATAAACGCCTCGTCTTGTTTCATAACTAGAGTTAAACTACCTTTATGATTCATTCGCCAGTCAGTAACAATGGCGCCAAGTTCGAGAATTTTGTCAGTTTCGGGGTTAAGGCCGGTCATCTCCAAGTCAACCCACAAAATACGTTGATGATTGATTTTTGGTTTTGACATTACATTTTCTCCGGAGCTTCAATTCCAAGCAAATTTAACCCATTCGCTAGAATATCGCGATATTTTTTAACTAATTTTAGTCGGATGGCTTCACGCTGATCGCCAATTACGCGATTATGTTCGTAAAAATGATTAAATTCCTGAGCTAACTCATACAAATAGTGACAAATACCATGAATCATATACTCGCGACCAGCTCGTTCTACTACTTCTGGGAATTCAGTCATTTTTTGCAACAGTCGACGTTCGTCAGCTTCACAAACTAATTGATCACTACTTTGAGCCGTAGCTTTTGCCAAAATACTACAAGCGCGAGCGTGTGCATATTGTAAATACGGCCCGGAGTTGCCTTGTAAACTAACCGTCTCTTCAATATCAAACGCAATATCGCCGCCCAAACGATACTTTGCAAAAGCGTACTTAATTGCCCCTAGGGCTACTTTTGACTGAAGCTGTGGATCATTTGTAATTGTCGCCACTCGCTGTTTAACTGCCGCAATAACATCGGCCGCTCTTGAAACATTTCCAAGTCGTGAACTCATTTTTTGACCATCACTAAATCGCACTGTGCCATTAGTCAAATGAGTCATTTTTACACCGATTCCTGGGTGAAAGACATCTGCCGCCGCATAAACAACTCGCATATACTCAGTCTGATCATTGCCAGTGATCAGAATTCGATGATCAAAATTATAATCCGCTGCTTCTAGCCAAATAACCCCAATGTCCTTAGTTTCATAAGTTGGCAATCCATTTGAGGTAACGAACACTCGGGTGTGTAAATGTTTATTTGGATCTCCAATAAACACTACTGCTCCATCAGATTCGACTAAATTACCTTTTTCTAGTTGCTCCTTAACTACCTTTAATCCGACTGGCGCAGTTGAACTTTCTGGATAATAATGTTGATTTTCAACCTCGATCAGTCGATAAAAAGCGGCAAAATAATCAAAACTCCATTGACGAGTTTCCCAGTAAATTTGTGCCAATGGTGATTGATGGTCATTATTATTATGAAAAGCATAAATTGTTTTATTTAATTCAATTATTTGGTCTTTAGCTAGTGCATCATCTTCATAAGCTTGCGCGCCTAATACATAAGCTTCACTAATCCAATGAGCTCGTTCAAAAACATCAGTTGAAAGCTGCGTCAGTTTATCAGGCAATTCCCCACCTAATTTAACTCGCATACCCCACAAACATTTAGCCACATGTAAACCAACATCACCACCGAAACTAGTTCGATTTACTCGCGCACCAGTTGCTTCCAATACTCGCGCCAACATGTCACCATAAATTGTTTGATAAAGATGTCCCGTATGTAATTCTTTAAAAGCATTTGGACAACTATATTCCAACACGAAACATCGTTGCTGATGAATTGCTCGCGGAGCCGATTGTGCTAATTGCCAAAGCGCCCCATCACTCAATCGTATATTGATAAAACCTGGACCGGCAATATTTACTTCTGCGAACTGTTGTTCCTTTTTTAGCTCAGCCGCGATCGATTCAGCTATTTGTCGCGGATTTTGGTTTAAGCGCCCAGCTAATTGCAAAGCTAAATTAGTTGCATAATCGCCAAACTCTGGTTTTGGCCGAGTTAATTCAACCGCAATCTCAATTCCAAATAGATGTTGAACAATATCTTGAATAATTTCTATAACAGCTTTCATAACTATATTATAACAGATTAACAATGAAAAAATCTTATCAATTATTAGTCTTCAATTTTAAAGCCCCTCGAGCGAGGAGCTACAACATCAAAAAATCTAGACAGATGCAATTATTCTTCTTAGAATGGCCAGCTTTTCTCTGATCATAGCAGGATCTTCCACCGTCTCTAATAAAAATCCTGCTCGTTCCGCTTCTCTACAGATAATGTTCCAAACTATTTTAACACTGGCATCGTCTGGAATAAATCTCCTATCAGCAGCGGAGTTATTTTCAATCACCTTTGACACTATCGAATGTGGATTCGATAATAAAGGCATTTTTTTAATCTTCTTTTTACTTATCTTGTCTACTTTGTAGGTTTTCATATAGCCCCTCCTTTTCGCAAAAATATTAAAAACTGCATATCAACTTATTTCACTAATAGATACTTATTATTATACACTATTTACTCTTATAAGTCAATATTAGATATGGTGGCGATTATTTTATTTTTTTAGTTAAACCTGTTATACTAAAAATATGACAAAACAATCAGCTGACGTTTTTTTTCAACAAAATGATGAACAAGCTTCAACAGCTAAACCCACACATTTAGATAGTGTTTCTTGGACAATTAGTGACGGCCCAACACGTCAATTTTCAGCCAAATGGTATATTCTGATAACTTTGACTTTTACGATTTTAATCGCACTAGCAATTTGGCTAATGCAGTCAATATTAACAGCGGTCTTGTTTGGGTTGATCTTTGTAGCCTTGATTATATATACTCGTCGTCCAGCCCAAGATATTACTTATCGACTAAATGATGATGGGTTATTTATCAATGATCAACTTTACACCTTTGATAAGTTTAGCAGCTTTGGAATTATTGAAAATAACAAAAATTACACTATTATTATGCTACCCAGCAAAAAATTAGCGACCTCGTTAACAATTAACTTTGATCGAGTTAACGGAGAGAAAATTGTTGATTTTTTGGGTGCAATTTTGCCGATGCGCCAAGTTCAAGAAAACCTGATCGATAAAATTATTCGTCAGCTCGGCTTGTAAAAATCTTAACTTTCTGATATAATGACCTCATCTTTCGCCTTGGCGAGAACGCACTTTTTAGTTTTAGCGGAGTAAAATCCGCATTTGCACTCGTAGCTCAGCTGGATAGAGCGTTGGCTTGCGGAGCCAAAGGTCGCAGGTTCGAATCCTACCGAGTGTACCAAGAAAAATAACTCACTTCCAGTGGGTTATTTTTCTTGGTATTGATACTTGTTACAAATAAGCTTATATTGACTTTTTAAGAAAAATATGGTAAAGTATCACACGTCGTAGTTCATTTTTATATAAAAGGAGGGCTTTTATGGATATTTTTGAGGTTTTGGGGCATGATGGCGCCACCAACAGAGTGGTAGCTTGGGTATTAACCAAAGAAACAGTGACTGAAAAAGATCAATTCACTGGAAAGTCACAAAGAAGATTACTTCTTGCTATCGAAGATCAACAAACAGGCAAGGAGTTAAAAGTAAAATTTTTCTTGGGGAAGATCCAAGAATTTTTCGAAAATAACAACTACATAACTGGTTATGGTTATGTAGCACTAGAGAAAGAGCGCTGTCAAGCTACATTAAATACGTTTAAAAAGCGTAAAGTCTCTAGAAAGACTGGTAAAAAATACCTCGGTGAGCTTATTATCACCGATCCGACTCGTAGATTAACTAATCCCGCTAGGTGCTAGCGGGATTTATATTAATATTTTAGTTCAGTTTCAATTTCTCGCAGCCTCAAATAAGCTTGAAACTCATACCGATCCTTGAATTTATAGCGGCGAGCAATATCATCCAGAAATTCGTCAGCCGTCTGATCGTCGGGAAAATTGATTCTAGGGTTTCCCTCTAAAATTCGACTGTTTTTGTAATCACGAACCATACATCTAATTTCTTTTAAAATATCGGCTGCTAGACGGTCTCTAATTGGTTTGCCTTCATTATTTAGAAGTGGTGCACTTAAAGCAATTGAGCCTAATTTAGCTTTGAATGTCCGATCATTCGGATTTTTCAAATATTCTTCCTCGTAATAAGCTTCTGACTTGTCACCAACTCCACGACCGGTAATTCTACTCTTATGATACCAGATTGGCGGTTGTCCCATTTGCCATTCGTTATCATATTTTTGATCTCTTTCGTTCCAGATAGTTAAAACTTTATATTCTGGATACCAAAATACGCTAGTATTAACAAAAGTTTCTGGACAAGCTAACTGAATTAAATCTTTAGCGATCTTAATCGTAGCGCCAGTCGAAGATACCTCGTCAACAATCAAAACTTTACGACCATCAAGTACTGTTGGCATTTGCCAAACTTCTTGTTGCCAATTCTCTGGTGTCAACTTCCCTTCAACAAAAATTGACCGAATTCGAGCAATATCTTCAGCCGATACTTGTTCTTTCTTAAAATCGTTATGGTTTAGATCACTGATTAGTTTACCAGCGTTATCAGGCTGGCTCAATAACCAGTCAACGCGGTCAATGTTTACAAAATGAGATTTTGGCTGAACCGTGCCATCCTGTGCCATGACTGACCAAAACTTTCGCACCATCCATTCAACCGGCCTAGCGGATTTATCTAAATAAATCACATCGTCTGGCGCGTTTTCATCTATTGACTCACCTGAACCATTGGTATAAGTCTGTTTTAATCGACCGTCCATTTGATAAATCAAATCACGAGTAGAACTTACATATTTAGTTAGTAATGAATCTATATCATAACAATTGCCAATTTCGTCACGACCAGTTCGTTGATTGTAATTTAGTGGGTAATCCCTGTGGTCAACTAAGTATTGGTTACGAAGCTCAAGATAACGTGATCGCGGTAATTCTTGAGGAAAACGCATATTAGAAATAATGTTTAATTCAATATCATTCAGATAAGACTTTGGCTGTTCATCTGACTGTTCAAGATCTTTTTTAGACTCTCGGTTAATAGTTTTGTATTCAGGACTAGATTCTGCGTTCATTTTTAATGTTTGTTTTTTAAAAAATTAATGATACTTTTATTATAACACGTTTGTGCTTAAAAGTCAATAAAAGCGCTAGAACAAACCATAAATTGTGCCGTTCCGATCAATATCAACCTGACAAGCAATTGGTTGTTTCGGCAGACCAGGCATCGTAAAGATATTTCCAGCAATCACCACAATAAAACCAGCTCCAGCCGCCAATCGTAATTCACGAACATGAAAATCATGACCAGTCGGCGCGCCAAGTATTTTGTCATTATCGGAAAAAGAATATTGAGTTTTAGCAATACACACCCGTAACTTATTATAACCAAGACGCTCTAAATCAGCTAACTGTTGTTGAGCCTGCTGACTTAAAATTACTCGACCAGCACCGTAAATCTGTTTCGCAACAACATTTATTTTATCAACAATTGACATTTCTTCAGTATAAATCGAAGTGAAGTGATTATTGATTGGCTGATTCAGCTGCGCTAATACCAGATCGGCTAACTCAAGACCACCCGCTCCACCGTCGGTAAACACTTTCGATGTAGCCAATTTAGCACCAGTCTGAGTCACCATTTTTTCAAGTAAGTCAATCTCAGCATCTGTATCAGTCGGAAAATAGTTCAGCGCTATAATTGGTTCCAAGCCAAATTTACGAATATTAGCAATATGCTGTGCTAAATTACTAAATCCAGTCTCAACCGCAGTTAAATTTTCCGTTTCTAGATTAGCTAATTCCATTCCTCCGTGCATTTTTAAAGCCCGAATAGTTGCCACTAACACCACTGCATCAGGCTTCAGTCCACCAATTGCACATTTCAAATCAAAAAATTTTTCCGCACCCAAATCTGCACCAAAACCAGCTTCAGTAACTACATAATCCGCTAAATCTAAAGCTGCACGAGTAGCGATCAAGCTGTTACAACCGTGGGCAATATTTGCAAATGGACCACCGTGAATCAAAGCTGGCGTTCCCTCTAGAGTCTGAACCAAGTTTGGTTTAATTGCATCTTTCATTAAAAGCGTTAAGGCGCCTTCAGCCTGCAAATCACCAGCCGTTACCGGTTTATCAGCCTGATTATAAGCCACTACAATTCGCGACACTCGCGCTTTAAAATCCATTAAATCACGACTTAAACATAAAATAGCCATAATTTCGGAGGCTACAGTAATATCAAAACCAGACTGATGAACTACTCCATTATTCATTCCATTAGCGCTCGGCAGACCAACTGTGATCTCACGCAAGGCTCGATCGTTCAAATCAACCACTCGTCGCCAAATAATTCGTTCCGGATTAATTTTTAGCTGATTGCCTTGATAAATATGATTATCAATTAAAGCAGCCAATAAGTTGTGTGCCGCTGAAATTGCATGCAAATCACCCGTAAAATGCAGATTGATATCAGCCATCGGTACAACTTGGGCGTAACCGCCACCGCAAGCACCACCCTTCATGCCAAATGACGGTCCTAATGATGGCTCACGCAAAGCCACAGCCACTGACTTATTTAGTTGCGCCAGCGCGTCCGCCAAGCCAATACTAGTAGTCGTTTTGCCCTCACCAGCTTTAGTGGGACTAATCGCAGTTACTAAAATCAATTTGCCGTTGCGATTACGCTGCGTTTTTGGCACAATTTTAGCTTTATCACGACCATAGCCCTCTAGCTCATCAATCATTAAATTAAGTTTTGCCGCCACTTGCTCAATTGGTAATATTTTAGCCGATTGAGCAATTTCAATATCTGTTTTCATATTTCACCTCAATTCTTTATTTCATTTTACACCAAATAATTTTAAAAATAAATTAATCTTAAACATTATTAAGCTCTGTGATACAATTAGCTTAACTTATGAGCCAAGCAATTTCGACAACCAACTTACCAAATGTTCGAATTTCCGAGGAACATGGAGTTTTTCTCTTGTCAATTTTATTAAAAAGCTTAAATCCAATCTGGGGCAATAATAATTCTTCAATTGGGCGGATGATTGGTGATTATTTTAAATATTTACCAACTAACCCAAATACTGCAAACACAATTGCTAAATTTCACCAGGTTAATTTCAGCGAAAATGATCTTTATCAATTAGCGCTGACCTTTAATCATTCCGAGCGAAATCACTTCATACTCGAAAAAATTATGCAACGAACTCGCCTGCCGCTTGAGACAATAACTGAATTACAGAACGAATTATTAACAGAATTAGCTGATTTTAATAAATTAATCGAAAATTCTCCACTTAAACAAGTGTTTACGAGCTTTCGAAATCAAGATAGTCAACGTCGGCTTGAGGAACTTGAAGAGCTGCGTCTACAATTAGCCGAGGTCAACGATTTTTTTCAATTTAAAGCAATCCAAACTGAACTCATTTTTTTGCCGACAGATCCACTATTTTCTGAATATCTTGGACAAATTTTATGGATTTCACCTACGCAAACGGTATTAATGACCCACCGACCTGAAATTAAATTTCAAATTTATCAATTTTTACGGCTCAATCTTGAACCAATAATTAAACAAGTTATGCCGAAATTAACTGACGCTCAACAACAAAAAATTGTTCAATCAGCTAGTGGTAAAAGTCGTCAGTATTATGGAACCGACCCACAAAGATTACTTCAAGCGGCATTAATCAGTGTTTATTACAACCAGGTCAAAATGAAGCGCAATCTAGCCGATTTTAGCGATTTTAATAAGCAAGTTAATAAATTAACTGATAAACAATTTTTGCAATCGCTCGACGCTAATCATCAACTTCGAGAACGCTGTCATTATCTTAACATTCGAACACTCACAGATTTTAAAGCCAAGTTGAATCTCTATCATCAGACTTTTAATCAGAGTAACTTATCTGCAATTCTCGGTCGATTTTATCAATTTTATCAAAATCAACGTCAAAATATTACTTTCGAACAATTCCTACTCATAAATCTAACAAAGATGCTCTAAAATTCAACCGGAAACAAGTTTTGTGTTACAATACTATCATCTGGAGAGATGTCCGAGTGGTTGAAGGAGCACGACTCGAAATCGTGTATGCAGGCAACTGTATCGAGGGTTCGAATCCCTCTCTCTCCGCCAGAATTTATTAAAATATCCCATAAATGGAGTTTTAAAATGAGTACAATTTTTGAAAAAATTATTAGCGGCGAAATGCCAGCCCATAAAATCTATGAAGATGAACAAGTCTATGCAATGTTAGATATTGATCCTCTGGCTGACGGTCATGTACTTTTGATTCCAAAACAACCAATCGATTTATTGTGGGATGTTGACGACCGGACTTACCAATATCTTTGGACAGTGGCTAAAAAATTAGCCCAACATATGCAAACAATTTTACAGCCAAAACGAGTTGGCGTAGTAGTTGAGGGTTTTGGGGTTCCACATGCCCATATTCATTTAGTTCCCTTGTATGATGAAAAAGTATTGTCACATCCACACAATCACCCAGTTCACAAGACTAACGAAGAATTAAATCAAATCGCACAAAAATTAGCCATAAAACAACTAAATGCTTAAAATCATTACCGTTGGCAAAAAACCACCTACTTGGATAAATGAGCCAGTTCAAAGCTATTCTAAGCGCCTTCACGCTCGTTTCAAGCCAAAATGGATAATAATTCCTAATTCAGCTCAAGCTGACCCAGAAACAGCTAAAAACGCCGAATCAACACAAATTTTAAATAAGGTTGGCACTGATTTTTTAATTTTACTTGATGAAACTGGCAAAAACTTCTCTTCGCCAGAGATAGCTGAAATATTAGACCAAAAATTAACTAATAATATTTGTTTGGTGATCGGCGGGGCTTATGGCGTGTCTAATCAGTTAAAAACTCGAGCCAATATAATTTGGAGCCTGTCACGACTAGTATTTCCGCACCAAATTGTGCGCTTGATTTTAATTGAGCAACTTTATCGAGCTCAGTGCATTATTGAGCACCACCCTTATCACCATCAATAATTGAAACAATTAATTTAATTCAGTCAGTTCACGTTCCAGGCGCTTTATTATTTTCTCAGTATCTAATAATTGTTGGCGCGTCTCATTAATCAAATGTTCTGGGGCTTTTTTAACATAGTTTTCATTATCTAAACGATTAGCTAGTTTCGCCAGCATGGCACGTTGCTCAAGCAAACGCATTTCTAGATTAGACTGATGCTGATATAAAGTATCGGCATCGACACCTAACCAGCATTTATGATTTGATACCGCGACTCGCATTCCCCTGCCTTGAGCGACTTTTTTAACTTGTTTCATTTGTCCGAGATGAGCAATAACTTCAGCATTATCAGCAATCAAATCGTCGTCTTCATAAAGCAAGTCGTAGTTTTTAGTACCTGGTAATTCAGCATTAAGATAGCGCGTTTCCTCAACTAAAGCCACAATTTCTTCAAATTCAGCCGCTTTTTGTTGGTCAAACTTTAACTTTGATAAATCTGGGTACTGCTCAGAAATGATCAAACCGTCTTGCCAGTCTAATGACTGCCAAATTGTTTCTGTTACGAATGGCGCAAACGGATGAACTATCTTGAGATAAGCCTCGAGAATATAGACGAGGAGTTGATGATTCGGTTGTTTTTTGGAGGCTTCTAGATACCAGTCGGCTAAATCATGCCAGACCATCTGATAAACTAGTTCTACTGCCTCTGATAAACGGTAATCAGCAACGTATTTTTGTAATTTATCAAGCTCAGCTTGGAGACGTGATAAAATCCAATGATCAGCACTTGACAAAGGTTTAATTTTATTTTGTGGTAAAGGTTTAAAATCAGTTGGTAAGGTTTGGCAAATATAACGCGCGATATTCCACATTTTATTACAGAAATTACGTCCAGCGATGACTTTTGCCTTCGAAAAGGCCTGATTTTGGCCAGCAGAACGATTCGAAATCACTCCAATACGCAAAGCGTCTGAACCAAATTCATTGATTATTTCCATTGGATTAACCACATTCCCCTTTGATTTACTCATTTTTTGGGAGTGCTCATCAAGCACCATGCCATGCATATAGACTTCCTTAAACGGTACTTGGTCAGTCATATACAGTCCCAACATAATCATGCGGGCCACCCAACGATCAAGCAGGTCAACACCGGTCTCCATCACACTATTAGGATAAAATTTCGCCAACTCTCCCCCGTCGAGATAGTCAGTCGTTAAGAACGGCCATTGACCACTCGAGAACCAGGTATCAAAAGTATCTTCTTCACGCAGATAAGTTTTACCATCGACTTCAATAGTCGGTTGATTAACGCGTGTATCAAAAATCCAGTCACTCGGATCGTTTTGATTGACAAAAGCTGGAATCGGAATGCCCCAAGCGATCTGACGCGATAAATTCCAATCCCGTAAATTATCAAGATACTGAATTAGTACCCGCTTGCGACTATCCGGATAAAACTTAATCTCATCATTAATCAAAGCTTGCTTTGCTTGCTCAGCCAGTGGTCGAACTTTCAAAAACCATTGATCTTTTACTAATGGTTCAATCGGCAAACCCGATTTGTAGTCAAAACCAACCACATGTTTAATTTTTTCCTCACCAAGTAAAATTTCTTCTTCTCGCAAAGTTTCAATTACCTTACGGCGAGCTTCATCAACAGTTAGACCCTTAAATTCGTCTGGTACATTCTGCATTTTGCCATCAAAGCCAATTACCTGGCGAGTCTCCAAATTATGACGTTGACCAATTTCAAAATCGTTTGGATCATGAGCGGGCGTAATTTTTAATGCACCAGTACCAAAATTCATATCAACATAGTCATCGGCGATAATTGGAATTTCTCGTTTTGCCAGAGGTAACATTACTGTTTTACCAATTAGTTCCTTATAGCGCTCATCATTTGGATTGACAGCTACCGCCACATCGCCAAACATTGTTTCAGGTCGAGTCGTTGCAATCACCAGTTCCCCTTCATAGTCAATCAGTGGGTAGGCAATTTTGTATAATTTACCATCAACTTCCTTGTAATCAACCTCAATATCAGCATAAGAAGTCTGATATTTAGTCGAGTAGTTAACGATCCGTTCCCCCCTATAAACCAAACCGTCATCCCAAAGCTTTTTAAAAGTTCGGTAAACTCCGTTGATTACTTTTTTATCTAATGTAAATACCAAGTCTTGCCAACTACAACTCGCCCCAAGCGCTCGCAATTGTAATTCCATATTGCCACGCTGGTCCTGAACAAAATCCCAGACATTTTGGTACAACTCATCTCGAGAAAAATCATAGCGCGACTTACCCTGTTTATTTAACTCACGCTCATACACTACCCAGGTTTCAAATCCGGCATGATCTGCGCCTGGTATGTAAATCACATCACGACCATTCATTCGATAGTAGCGAGTCAACACATCTTGTAAAGCCACTGTCAAAGCATGGCCAACATGCAAATTACCGTTGGCGTTTGGTGGTGGCATTACAATCGCATAAGGTTGTCCCTCACCTGTTGGCTTAAAAGCTGCTGCGGTTTCCCACATAGCATAGATGTTTGGCTCAAAACGACTTGGGTCGTAAGTTTTTGTTAATTCCATGTTTTCCTCTCGTTTTCTTGATTATAATTTTATCACAAAATTAATAAAAAATCAGCTAAAAACCCTAGACAAAACGCTCATGCTGTGATATAATCATAAGTATTAAAGGGTGGTGTCGAATGACTACTCTTATTAGCTTATGTTTATTCACGTGAATAAGAATAATGGTTTTAAATAGGTAGCACGTTTTCGTGAAGAGTTCGTTATTCAGCTTCAAGACATTTCTTGTGACCAAAAATTAGAATAATATTATAATGTGACCTATTAATACCTTGAATAATTATGTAATTAGCGGCTTTACTAGCCGCTATAAGTTTTTGAAGCAAAAAATAAAAAGCATAAAAACTATTTATAATAAAAGTTTAATCTTTTATCAGAGGATTATCATTCCTATTTTCTGTTATTTTATTTTTCTCAATAGACTATAGATTCTATAGAGCAGGGGACGATTAATTTTTTGCCAGGTTCCAAGATAGCGTTTTTCTTGCCCACCAAAACCTTTTTTAAAAGCCGTAAAACCAGCCCATGGATGATTTGGATCATCGCTATCTGTAATCCCATAAAAATCAAACCATTTCAGACCAGCCCGTTTGGCGTCTAAAATCATCTCTGTTAAGAGCACCACTCCAGCCTTTAATTTGCGATGTTCATAATCAGCAGCCGCGTGGGCATAATATCGTGTTGTATCATCATCATAAACTAGCGAGCCAGCAATAATCTTACCTTCATAATGAACTACAAAACAGGTCATGGATTGATTAGCTATCAAAACTTTAGCTTGTTGCCGCAGATATGATGTTTTTTGCAGACGAACTTGATTATGTTTCGCGATCGCTTCAAGTAATTTCAAAACTGCATCTATATCATCCATTGATTCACTTCGTTCAAAAGTTAAACCTTTTTTATGATAATTACGATAAATATTGCGATTACTCGACGCCATATCAGCTAAAATTTTGTCATCATCTTGCGTTAAATCTAACACCCAAGTTAATTCTGGTTGAATATGTTTAGTTCTTTGATAACCGTATTTAATTAAATCATCACCCGTAATATCACCAATTGGCTCTACTAAAGTTATCATCGCACCAGCTTTTTTGGCTTCAGTTTTTAAATCAGTCATTAGCTGATCGATTGTTTTTTGATCAAATACAGCCGGCGAGTAGGGGCAATAGAGCTTTTTAAAGCCAGCCACTCGTTGAATTAAAGCTAAATAGCTCCAGCCATCGGCTTCACGTTTAATTGTTTTTTCGCCTAAAGATTGTCGGAACTCAGCCCAAGCTTTACTACTTAAAAAATGTGTATTCATTGCATGTTCACTATTGAATTAATTGAAAAATACCAGTCACTGACGTACTAAAAAGCCAGCCATATATCAAAGTATTTAATGGTTTAGTAATTAATAAGATTACAAAAAAACGACGTGGTTGGATATCCATTAGACCATAAATAAAACATAAAAGATCCGCCGGGAAACCTGGCAATAACATTGTAAAAAATACAACAGTTTCATAGAAATAATTATCACGGGTTAAGAAAGTTATCATCTTATCAAATTTTTCAGGTTTCATATGACGTTTCAGAGGTCGAAAAATCCAAAATTGACTAAATTTCTGTTTATCAATCTTTGACCATGATTTCGCTACTGACACTTCTTTATCCGGTATGACAGCTTTTATGACTTTCCAACCATATTTTTTTGATAGGTAAAAGTTAATCATTGAGCCAATAATAATTGGCACAACGTTTAAAAATAATCCCCACCATAAGCCAAACATCAACATGCCAATTCCTACTGAAAACCCACCCGGAATTAGTGGAATTACAACTTGAACAATTTGATAAAGCATAAACACGGCTGGCGCCAGGGGACCAATTCGTCGAAAAAAAGCTTGCATTTTGTCTGGATCAGCTAACATACCTGTTTTCCAGCCGTACCACATTAAAACCAGCAGGGCAATCGTCCCAATAATTGTGATTGTCACGGTTAAAATAACCTTCCAATCGTTTTTCGTCTCTTTTTTCACCATAAACTCTTATTATAATAACTAATTTAACGTAAAAAGGCAATTTGCTATTGTTTAGATGATTTTTTCAACACTGAGATTTGGGTGAATTGATAGTTTAAATGGATCGTTCGGTTGATGAGTTTGTGACCAAAAATAGCCAGCACTCGCCACCATAGCGGCATTATCAGTACAATATTGAAATTCAGGAGTAATTACAGTCGGAAACGATTGTTCAAAACTGGTCCGTAAAACAGTATTAGCTGACACACCGCCAGCAAGAGCCACTGTCCGCGGCGAAAATTGTTGAAAGGCGGCGACGGTTTTTTCAGTTAAAATCTCAACTACTGTTTGCTGGAAACTCGCCACTAAATCTAACTTATCTTGTTCAGACAACAAAGCTGCGATTTCAAATGACGGAAAACTGTAGTCCTTACCAATTAGTTCTTGAGCCTGACGCAAAACTGCCGTTTTAACGCCCGAAAAACTAAAATCATAAGGATTAGTTAAGCGCGGATGGGTAAATTTAAATCGCCGAGGATCACCATGAACCGCCGCCACTTGAATCTTTGGTCCGCCAGGATAGCCTAAACCAACAATTTTAGCAACCTTATCGAAAGCTTCACCAACTGCATCATCTTGAGTTTGACCAAGTAATCGAAATTGAGTTGGCGATTCAAACAGCATCAATTGGGTATGACCGCCACTAGCCGTCAAGCTAACTACTGGAAATTCAATCTGATCATGACTTAAAAAGTTAGCATAAAAATGTGCCAAAATATGATGGATTCCATAGATTGGTTTTTGTTTTACCACTGCTAAAGTCCGTGCCGCTAAATTACCGATCAATAGCGAACCGACCAAGCCTGGCGCATTTGTTACAGCAATGGCATCGATATCATCCCAAGTTAACCTAGCCTCGCGCAATGCTTGGTTAATCACTGGGTTTATTACCTCTATGTGTGATCGGGCAGCAATTTCAGGAATTACTCCGCCATATTCAGCGTGAATATCAATTTGAGTGTTCACTACATTAGATAACACCCGCCGACCATTTTCGACGACCGCTGCAGCTGTTTCATCACAACTTGATTCAATTCCCAAGATTCTCATAAAATTATTTTAACACAATAACTTATTCTTTTACCGCAACAAAAATATTTCAGCTTTTTTTCATTTTGGCATCGTATGATAGAGATACTAGGCAGGGGAAAAGGAGTGTTACTATGAAGTATTTTAAATCAAACTTAAATCAAACTGAAGTCCTAATTCTTCAGCAAATTAGCCAAGACCACGAAGATCGAGTTAGTGATTTAGCAATTGAATTAAGAGAGCCAACCCATAAAATCCGTCATCAACTCTATATTTTAAAGCAAAAAGGGCTGATTGTTTTTTCTAGCAGCAAAGATGCACTAGTCCATCTAACTCGCAAAGGTCGAGATTTAGTCCGCTATCTCTGGAACGATACTAATTTCGCAACTGCGATGTGATACAATGATATAAATGAAGATTCTAATCGTTGAAGACGAACACCTGATTGCCCAAGCCCTTAAAGAGGGCTTGGAGCAAGAAGGATTTGCTGTTGATGCAGAATACGACGGCGAAGCTGGTTTATTAGCCGCTGAAGCAGGTGAGTATGATTTAATTGTTATGGATGTAATGATGCCAATCATAGATGGCTTTACTGTTTGTCAAAAATTACGTACTCAAGGTAATCAAACGCCAATTTTAATGTTGACTGCTAAAACTCAAGATCGCGACATCGTAACTGGACTTACGACTGGAGCTGATGATTATTTAGCTAAACCATTTTCATTCGAAGTCTTATTAGCTAGAATTCGTGCGTTATTGCGCCGACCTCAAGTTAGTTTAGGGTTATGCTTAAAATATGCCGATCTCGAACTCAACCCTAGTAACAAAACTGTTATGCGCGCAGGCAAAGCTGTTAATTTATCTCAAAAAGAATTTGCAATTTTGGAATATATGATGCGCAATCCAGAACGAATTTTAAGCAAAGATAAAATCATTGAACATGTCTGGGATTTTGACGCTGACATTTTACCGAACACCGTTGAAAGTTTCATAAAATTATTACGCGCAAAAATCGACAAACCTTTTAAAAAACCTTTGATTCGAACCGTTCGGGGATTTGGATATAAATTGGATAAAAATTAATGAAAAAAATACGTGAATTTTGGCATGAACGAGCCATACGACTAGCTGCTACTTATTTAGCAATTATCATGACATTAATGATCCTGTTCAGTGTAATTATTTATCTAATTGGCAGTAGCAATTTCGAACGACCACTCGACCGCCAAGCGGATTTTGATTTTTATCAACTAGAAATTATTCTGCAAAAGCATTCTAATCACGCCAAAGCTGAACTAGTTAAAAGTTTAGTTATTCTTAATTTAATCGTATTAGGGGCAGGAATCTGGGTTAGTTTATTATTGGCGCGCTTAACTTTAAAACCAATTGAAGAAATTATGGATCAACAAGCTAGATTTATCAGTGATGCTAGTCACGAATTACGCACACCATTAACCAGTCTGCGACTAACCAACGAAATTGCTGAACGACGAACTAATTTTACGACCAAACAAGCCCAACAATTAGCTCATCAAAATGTTGAGCAGGTGATTAAATTACAGAACTTGACCGATTCTTTATTGCAATTAGCACGATTGGGTCAGATTAAAGCTGAAATTAGCACGATTAATATTAAACAATTACTTAAATCGACTAAAACTATGTTTGAGCCTATCGCTAAACAAAAAAACATCACTATTGAGATTATTAGCCCTGACGTTAAAATCCAAACTTATCCAGAACTAGTCGAACAGATCCTAAAGATTTTGCTTGAAAACGCTATTAAATATTCAAATGAAAATTCATCAATTATTTTAAAAATCGATCGACCTCAACGTGATTATCGATTAAGCGTGATAGACCAAGGTGTTGGGATCTGTAAAGATCATATCAATCATATCTTTGAACGTTTTTATCAAGTTGACACAGCACGCTGCAAATCACAACATTGCGGCAGTGGACTTGGCTTATCAATTGCCAAAACCATTAGCGACCAATTCAATTTGGGCCTGACTGTCCGCAGTAAACGCAACAAAGGCTCAACTTTCAGCTTCTATCTCAAATCGTAATTTGATTTAAATTATGCTAAAATATTGTTATGAAGCAACAACTCACCAAAATTACTCGAAAAATACTACCAGCGAAAGTTACTCACAAAATTGAAACTGTTTATCGTAAATCACGCCTAAAAATCTTATCAACTGCTTACGGTAACCCAGCTGAACAAGTTAAAGTTATTGCTATTACAGGTACCAACGGGAAAACCACTAGTATGAGTGTGTTAAATGAAATTCTAAAAGCCGCTGGAAAAACTACCATCTTGACCACCACGGCCGGACGAGAGGTCGCTGGTGAGCATATTGATGCTGATAGTTGTTCAACCGTACCATCAACAAAAGAGTTACAACAGCTTTTTCGTTTAGCAATCGATAAACAAGTTGATTATTTATTATTGGAAGTGACTTCGCACGCTTTAACTCAATACAAATTACCTAAAATGCAAATTGAAGCTGCTGGTTTTACTAATTTAACTCAAGAGCATCTTGATTATCATGGAACTATGGCAAGCTATGCTGATGCTAAAATTAAATTATTTACTGATTTTAACGCTAAACATAAACTTCTTAATGCTGATGATCAGTGGTTTAATTATTTTAAACAAAAAATTGGTGACGACATAGCTAGTTACGGTACTGCTAAAAACGCAGATTTTCGAATCAAAAAAGTAAAGTTGTTTAAACGGGGCAGCGAAATTACAATCTTGCATAATAATGAAGAATTAATGGTTAGTACGCCACTGGCTGGTAAATTTAATGCTTATAATGTAACCCTAGCTGTAGCAATAGCTTTATCATTAGGCATCGATAATCAGTCAATCATCGAAGGTGTAGCTAATCTCGAATCAGTAAAAGGTCGTTTGCAATGGCTAGATAATAAACTCGGAATTGATGTAATGATTGATTATGCGCATACTCCTGATGGTATCGAAAAGATCCTCGAACTAGCTAAAGAAATCTCTCGCGGCAAGATCCACATTGTCTTTGGGTCAGCTGGGGGGCGAGATTTATCCAAATTACCAGCAATGGGACGAGCGGCTGCTAAATATGCTGACCGAATCTTTGTAACCGACGAAGAAAATCGTAACGAACCAGCAGAAAATATTCGCAATGGTATCCTACAAGGTATAAAAGAAGCTGGCGCCGAACAAAAAGGCATCGATATTGCTGATCGTGGAGAAGCAATCGAATCGGCTTTGCGCGTAGCCGATAAAGGAGATGTGGTTATCGTGGCTGGACTTGGACATCAAAATTATCGCAATATGAATAATATCAATATCAAATGGAGCGATATTGCCGAAACTGAAAAAATCTTACGAAAACTTGAAGCCGAACAATAGAAATAAGTTAAAAGCTCGCTATGCAAGCGAGCTTTTTTGAAAATTTTCAATTAAATAACTGCGTATTTCCATCCAATGATGTTTAATAATGCAATTATCTATTGCTTTCTGAATATGATATGGGTCAAAAAGTATCTTTGTCTCTGACTTATTAGCAATAATATTATTTGGTAAGTCGTCGATAAAGACCGCACCATGATATTGATCCTTTTGTTCAGTAATGTTACAAAAAACGATCTTTTTAGCAAATGGAAAATAGTGCTGTAAAAAATTAATCTTATATTCTCGTCCCAGTAAATGGTGCATTGTATAAAATACAATGTCATAATAATTAGACAAATCTTTTAAGGCCAACACAGCATATTCATGAGGCAAACTTTTTCCATAAAAATATGCTTGTTCAAATTGATAAAGAATTTGCGAATCATTCCATAGTGGAAATAATTCTTTCGAGTCATGCAAAACCTTTCCTCGTAGCTTTTCAGTTGAAAAGTCGCCAGTATCTAGTTGATAACAATCTAGCAAACGTTCTGTACTCAGCGTCACTACATTATCCACATCGCACAACAATACAGGTTGATTATTACATATCATATAGCGCCCTCCTTATTCCTTATAAAAAATAACTAATTGTTTTCTTATTATATCAACAAATTAATAATTATCAATAATTTGGTTAAAATTAGCACTCTGGACTTGCAAGTGCTAATTATTTATAATATACTAACTATGCTGATATTTTATATATTAGTTATGAATGATAATGAATTAAAAATTTGAACAGAAAGGGGATTTATGACATCAATTCGTCCATTAAATGATAAAATTGTTGCTGAAAAACCAGTTGTAAAAACACAAACTGCCAGCGGACTTTATTTACCAGAAACTGCCAAGGAACGTTCTACTTCGGCACAGGTAATTGCTGTTGGCCCAGAAGTAAAAACAGTTAAAAAAGGTGATCAGATTATTTATAAAGAGTATTCAACTACTGATATTAAGTTAGGCGAACAAGAATTTTTAATTATTAAAGAGGAAGATGTCTTGGGCGTAATAGAAGGAGATAAATAATGGCAAAGAAGATTTTTTATGAGCAAGAAGCTCGCGAACGAGTATTAGCCGGAGCTGAACAACTTTATCAAGCGGTCAAGGTAACCTTTGGCCCGAAAGGCGGCAATGCAGTAATTGCAAAAGAATACGGTGGTCCGATTATTACTCACGACGGAGTAACCGTTGCTGAAAATATTGTATTACCAGATGATAAAGAAGAAACTCTCGGCTGGAAAGTTGGAGCTGAGCTAGTTAAACAAGCAGCTTCAAAATTAAACAAAAAAGCTGGTGATGGCACCACTACCGTTACAGTCTTGACCTATCATATTTTAAAAGAGGCAAATAAATTGATCGCTGCTGGTCATAATCCACAAGAGTTACGATCTGGCATTGAAAAAGCTGGCGCTGAAATTGTTGAAGCTTTGGCCAAACAAGCTGAATCCATTGAAGGTAAAAGTGATAAAGTAGCACAAGTTGCAACTATTAGTGCCGGCAGCCAAGAGATTGGCGATTTAATCGCGCAAGTAATTGCAAAAATTGGCAAAGATGGAGTAGTTACCGTTGAAGCTGGTCAAAGCCTGGCTATGGAAAGTGAAGTAGTTGAAGGATATTCACTTGATAAAGGTTTTGCTAGTCCGTTCTTCGTTACCGATCCAGCTCGTCAAGAGGCCGTTTATACCAAACCTGATATTTTAATCACTGATCAAAAAATTTCATCAGCCCAAGATTTTGTACCGTTTCTTGAAAAAATGGCACAAGCTGGTAAAAAAGATTTAGTTATTATTGCTGATGAAGTTGAAGGCGAAGCTTTAAGTATTTTAGTTTTGAATAAACTTAAAGGTGTATTTAATACCGTAGTAATCAAAGCTCCAGCCTTTGGCGATAAGCGCAAAGCAATTATGGAAGATCTAGCGATTTTATCAGGCGCTACCGTGGTATCAAAAGATCGTGGTATGACTTTTGAAAATATCGGATTAGAGGTATTAGGATCTGCTCGTAAAGTAATTGTAACTAAAGATGACTCAACAATTATTGAGGGAGCAGGTGATTCAAAAGCTGTCAAAGCACGCATTAATGAACTCACAACTTGGGCAGAAAATGCGGCTCACGATTACGAAGCTGAGCAATTCCGTACACGTAAAGCAGCTCTACAAGGTAAAGTAGCTTTGATTAAAGTTGGTGGAGCTACAGAAACCGAAATCGATGAAAAAAAATACCGTGTTGATGATGCCGTTGCGGCTACTAAAGCAGCTTTAGCTGAAGGAATCGTTCCAGGTGGTGGCGTGACTCTTATCAATTTAGCAAACACTTTAAAAACTACTGGTAGTGATGCTGAAAAAGCCGGCTATCAAGTTTTACGTAACACTTTGAAACAACCATTTATTCAAATCACTAAAAATGCTGGACTAAATTCTGATGCTCTACTAGCAAAAATCGAAGAAGCGAAAACTGGCTTTGGAATTGATGTTACTAAACCAGAAGCTGGTTTAGTAGATTTGAAAAAAGCTGGAGTTATCGACCCAGTACGTGTTACTCGTGAAGCTGTTTTAAATTCTGTTTCGATCGCTGGTACTGCCATTACCATGGGAGCATTAGTTGTTGAATTGCCAGAAGAAAAACCTGCCACTCCAGATATGAGCGGTATGGGAATGATGTAAAACCAAAGTCTAACTATAAAAATCCGTCGATTAGGCGGATTTTTTAAAATCTAAAACAGAAGGCGGTGGAAACCTTCTGTTTATTGTTTTAGTTAAATGTTTATTTTATGAACGGAGGCTAATTTTTGTGTTTAAAATATTCAGCTTCTTTAATTACATCGAGCAAAGCCTGGGCGCGACGGGTCTCGTCAGTAATTCGTCGAGCTGCCTCATAAGCTTTATCTAACAAACTCTCGTCATCTGTTTCACGAATCATAAGAAGTAAAATATCAAACGATTCTTCCTCATTTAATTGAATTTTATCGAGGATTGGACGCAAATCACGCAAAGCTTGTTGTTTTAAATCATCATAATTTGGTTTATTATCAGCTGATTCTGTCACAATAGAGTCTTCCGAAGCGAGCGAAGCTGAAAGCGGTTGATTAGCATTGTTGAAATTGTTCATTTCATTTGAAATCTGGCTGTTTAATTCATTTAAGACATTTTGCGTTTCATCATCAACTGGATTAGTTTTAGTTTCAACCACAGTTGGTTCACTTTCGGACGCTTGAAAATCTGACGCTGACTGATCATCAGCAACTTCTTGTGCAACTCGTTGAAAATCAATCGCTTTAGATGAATCTGAAGCTTCTTGAGTATCATTTACTACTGACTCAGTAGCTTGTTTTTCTAACGAAGCAGCGTCAGTCTGTTCAGTCGAAGCAACTGTAGCCAATTCTTCATTATTAATTCCAACTTGCGCATCAATATCCGCAAGAACCTTTGCCAATTCTTGTTCGTCCTGTGAATCTTGATCATTGGTTGCCGAAACAATTGGCTGAGCTTGCGCCGGTTCTTCTTTTTTACCTTGAAAAATCATTTTTCCACCCTTAGTTTAATTTTTTATAACTTTACTGTATTATATTAACATAACATTTTTAAAAATAAAAGAGATTTTGTGCTAGACAACCAAGCGTTCGGACAACAATTTGGTCTTCAGACTGCCTATTATCAATTAGCAGGACTTTTTAATGATGGTTTAGTCGATGATTTACAAGCTCCTAAATCAACAGAAGTCGAATTTCATCTGCAACAAACATTTCTTGGCGAGTTAGCTTTGAGTTGCCTAAATAAACCATATTTTACTCTCAAACTTGATCAAGAAAATTATTTTATTATCAACAACCAAAAATATTATTTTAAAGAAACTGAATATTATCTTCGACCATGGCTAGTTTTCTTAACAATCTGCCAAATAGGGGGGATTGATGTGCGTAACGAATTAAAAAACATCCAAGCAATTTTTCAACAATTAGCGCCGAACGTATCAACTGTTAACAATCAAGCTAAACGTTTAGCAACTTTTTTAAATGGCAAAATTGGTCTAATCTTTACTAGTCAAGTTCATCAATCATTAGGGCAATGGTGGCGATACTGTAACGAAAGTTACGCTCACAATTTGTGCTTTTGTCAAAATATTGAACAGTTAAACTTCGCTGCTTGGACTGGTCATCCTGTCGATAAACCATTTGGCGTGATTGATTTAATCACTGATTTTGACAACCAACAAACTCACCAATTATTTATTGACAAAAACCATTCTCTATCTGGCTTGATGCCAGCTAGTCAATCGGTTAAACTCCACACTGGTTCTCATCTTCAACAACTACTTGAGCTGATGCTAATTGGACAAATTACCAGTTTTTATTTAGCTACCTTACAGCAGCAATCACTGCGTAAACATTGATATTTAAGCTTAAATATGTTATAATGAAAAGATGTGATAGGTGATTTTCTATCATAAATAGTTCATTTAAGGAGGACCTATGGAAGCACAGTTTTATAAAAAAGGCAGAAATTTAATACCATTTATTTTTGGCGTTAATAAAAAGCCGATTCCGCACCAAGAAAAGTTTGTTGTCACGAGCCGTGGCATACCACGAACACCAATCGTTCGTGTGATAACAAAGGAAGATCAGTCAGTTTGTTACCCAGTTTACCTCAACGATTATTTAGCCGAAGTGATTGTTAGTAATCGCAAGCGACTAATAAAATTAGAACAGGTTGATAATATTTTTGGTAAAAATGTTATTACAAAGCCCGTAGCTAAATTTGATGGAAAAAAATGGGACACAAAAAATATCCCGTTTAAAGTTAAAATTACCATCGAAGAACTGGCAAAAAAAGTCCTATAGTATATTAACACCCCACTCAAGCTAGAGAGTGGGGTTTAACTTGCGTTTTTTTACCTTTTTTGATAGAATAAGCCGCATGGAAAGGTGACCGAGTGGTTGAAGGTACCGGTCTTGAAAACCGGCGTGCCAGAGATGGTACCGTGAGTTCGAATCTCACCCTTTCCGCCAGGAGAAGGCCCCGACTGGTCGATAAGACTAGTCGGGGTTTTCTTCTTGTAGAAGAAGTGAGTTCGAACGATGAAGTTCGGGCGAAGCTTGATAAACGAAGTAAAACAACATCTTATCCCTTCCGTCAAACAAAAGTGTAGTCAAGAGACTGCTTTTTTGTTTGATAATTATTTATGAACCAATGCCAAACAAATAATCTTTTTAGCGCCAGCTAAAGACAATACGAACCGAGCTCGCTCTAAAGTTGCGCCGGTCGTTGTAATATCATCGATTATCAAGTAAGTTTTGTTACTATACATTTTAACATCAGGTTTTAACTGCAGATGCTGATTAATGTTATCGTGTCGCTGTTTTGATTTTAAATCTTTTTGAGCGAGCTTTGAACTATTAACCAAAACAGGTGCATATTGCCAACCTGATATACGTGCCAGTTCTTGCCCTATATCTTCCATATGGCCAAAACCACGTCGACACTGACTGCGTTTTATAGTCGGGATCGGCACAATAAATAAACTCTCTTTAAAGTTCAACGTTTCATAAATTATCTCAGCAAATATCTTGCTTAAAGCTCGCACTGAGTTTAATTTATAATAATAAATTAGCTTTTTTAATGTTCCATCTCCATCCTCTAAATAAACTACCTGATTATTTTTTAACTGACTGGTCAAATTAAGATTGGATTTCAGTGTCTGTAAAATGTTATTTTTACAACAGCTACACAAAATTGAGCCAGTTTTTTGGCAGTTATAACAGTGGTGAGGAGCGATAAAATCAAGTATTTTGTCTAGCATTGTAATTTTTACATTTTAACCATAACTTTTATTGATTATATCATGAAAAAGATGTATAATATAGCTATTAAAAGCAGTGAGATTCTGCTAGAGTAAATATAACGCGGAGGTTATAGGATGCAAAAAAATGATTTATTAATGGATGATGATTTAGCTGCAGCTTTCTTGGACGAGGATATCACCAACGATTTGCCAACAGTTAATAATACTCCAAACCAAATGTCAGAATCCGAAGAACAAGAATTAAGTGATTTAGATGATGACTTTCCAGGACAATTAGCGGTTGATGTTTATGAGACTGATGACCGTTTAATCGTCAAAGCTCGTACAGCAGGAATTGATAAAAAAGATCTCGATGTCAGTATTTCAGAAGGTATGTTAACAATCAGTGGTACACTATCAGGCGGGGAAGAAGCTGAAGCTAACCATTTTCATATTCAAGAATGCTATTGGGGTGAGTTTACTCGAACTTTATCATTGCCAGTTCAAGTTAAAGAAGACCAGGTCGAGGCAGTATTAAAAGATGGCGTTTTAACAATTTCATTCGAAAAAGTTAAACAAAATAAAGCTAAAATCATCGAAGTTCAGAAAAAATAACAACTTACAATTAAAAATAGAGCCAATCGGCTCTATTTTTAATTAATCTACAAATATTTTATTGTTTACCGCCAATTGCACCAGTCACAAAGTTAACAATAGCAAAAGCTAGCATGGCAACAATTAAACCAACAATTGCGTAGAGAATAGTGTTTTTAGCTGAGGTTACTTTGCTTGAATCACCAGCAGAGAGGGAATATTGAATACCACCATAGATGATCATAATAACTGAAATGATACCAATCAGGAAGAGGAGGAAGTTGACGACGTTGTTAAAGACACTACCATCACCGAAAAGTTTATCTTTACTATTATTAGTTGCGCAATTAACACCACCACTTATACCGCCGCTTGCTGTTTTACAATCATCAGTTGCTGATACCACCGCAGTATTGCTTAAACCAATTAAAATTGCTGTAGTTGCAATAAGAAGTAATTTGAGAATATTTTTCATTATCTGTCCTTTTTTTGATAATAATTTATTTGATTTTATAATAGCATAATGTAGATAAGATGTAAATGGTTAGTTAAAAACACCATTTGTAAATGGTGTTTTTAAGACTTAATTGTTCTAATTTAATTATTTAATTGCACCAGTCACAAAGTTAACAATAGCAAAAGCTAGCATGGCAACAATTAAACCAACAATTGCGTAGAGAATAGTGTTTTTAGCTGAGGTTACTTTGCTTGAATCACCAGCAGAGAGGGAATATTGAATACCACCATAGATGATCATAATAACTGAAATGATACCAATCAGGAAGAGGAGGAAGTTGACGACTTTAGCAACAGCACTTGAAACATTAATATCGCTGCTGCCTCCAGCTTGTTTTACACCCGCTTTAGCATGATTAATAGCATTAGAAACGCCTTCTCCACCACCATCTTCATTATCATCTCCATTATCCTGACTATCCGGTTTTTCATCATTTTTGTCTTGTTTAGCAGGGGTGTTTTTTTCTACGGCGGGCTTATTGATTGGTTTATTAGTCGGTTTTGCTTTACTATCACTACTATTTGCATGAGCTGAACCAGACGAATTAGAAGTAGCTTGAGCAACATCTTGTTTTAATATAAATCCGCTAATCAAGATTAAACTTAATCCCAAAGCAACAATTATTTTTTTAAATGACATTTTTTTCCTTTCTTTTATTTGCCTTCAAGTTGATTAAGAACGAGTGAAACTGCCGCACTAGCAACGGCCGCTACCATCATACCAATAACCGCATAAACAATCGTTTGTTTGGCAGTAGCGACCTTATTAGCATTACCAGCTGAAGTCACAAAAAGAATGCCAGCATAAACCATCATAATGACAGAAATCACACCGATAATAAACATCATAATATTGACAATACGAGCCGCCAGAACGTCAGCTGACTCGACACCGTCAAGTGAGTTTAGAACAAAGTTAGTGATGGTAAAACTAGTAACGACTAAAGTTAGACCAATCAAAGCATAAATTATTGTTCGTTTTGCTTGTCCCAATTTTTCTGCATTACCAGCTGAAAGAGTATAAGTAATGCCACCGTAAATAATCGCCATTACCGCAAAAACACCAGACCAGAAAAACACCCGATTGATACCGTTAGACATAAATAGTTTACTGTCCACTTGGTTATTTGGTGCTGGCAAATCAATATCAAAATTAGCAGCGCTATCTGGTGGTACAGTGTTTTTTTCCTCTGTCTCTTGTTGATCAGTGTTTTTCTTTTTAGATTTTTTTGTATTTTTAGTTTCAGTTTTCTTTTCTTCGGACTTATTTTTTTCTTCAACCTGTTTTTTATCTGGCTCTTTAGCAGTTGCATAATTATCAACTGATAAGTGAAAATTTAAATTATCAATTAATCCCGAAAAATAAGTTACATTAACTATTGATAAGATAATAATTAAACTGAGCTTAAAAAAGAGATTGGGATTAATGTTTTTCATAATTATTATAAATAATATAATAGATAGTGGTTTTAGGCAAGGGTAGAGGATTATAAAAAGAAATTAAACACAAAATCAACGATTACCGTCGCCAAAACTGAAATTATCAGACCAATAATGGCATTATTTAGAGTCGCTTTAGCGCCTTGAATTTTACTAGCATTGCCTTGCGCCATAATATATTTAAAACCGCCAAAAATTATAAAACCAACCGCAACAATGCCAATTGTCCGAGCAATAATTTCAGTGATATTTAATGCTATTTTAGTTACAAAAGCCTGAACCGAATTTGAATTAGAATCTTCTCCGCTTCCATTTAAGGTTGTTGAAGGTTCAATAATATCACACTTATCATTAACTAAACCGCGATACCAGGTCGGAATACCAAGCGGGCCGACTTCTTTACACCCACCAGCAAAAGCTACTTTAGGAGTGATAAGCGTTACTACTAATATCGTTAAAATAATTAAACCAATCTTTTTCATTTAAACACTCCCCCTGGAACTAAGAAATTCAAAATAATCGTCATAAAAACATACAATAAAATACCAATAACGGTGTTACGAATCATCGTTTTTGCTGTGTTAATTTGATTAGCATTTTCGCCAGCTGTCGCATAAACCACACCAGCCGCCATAATCATAATAATTGCTATCACACCAACCATTGCATATAAAATATTAACTACCATTTTAATTAAAGCGACTAGGCCGTTTTCATTACCATCACATTCAATCAGAGCTGTACTAGTGCCACCACAAGATTTGCCAGCAGAACCCGTATTCTTACCTTTTTCCTTCAATTCGTCTTGTTCAGCTTTTGAAGCTTTATAAAGTTTTGCTTTTATTAGTTCTTTTTTGACTTCTTTTATAACTTTATCATCACACAAATTAGATCGTTCATCAGTTTTTAATTCAATCTTTTTATTTTCCTTAGTCGTTAATATGACCTTGCAATATTTAACGGGCATTTCTACCATATTATCAACTAGCATTTTTTCTTCATAGCTCCCACTACTAACGCTCTTGATTTTTTCTTCAACTTTTTGCCCATATAATTCAATCGCGCTAGCTAATCCCGAAAAATAAGTTACATTAACTATTGATAAGATAATAATTAAACTGAGCTTAAAAAAGAGATTGGGATTAATGTTTTTCATAATTATTATAAATAATATAATAGATAGTGGTTTTAGGCAAGGGTAGAGGATTATAAGCATTAACTTTTATTTTAATATAAAATGGTTATAGTAGTTGATTTTTTAAGCTTTTTATGATATAATCAAGTAATGATGTGGGAGAAAAAGCAAATTAGTTTCATGTCACAATGGGTAAACCTACTTCGCGGTGGGGTATTTTTGCTGCTCATAACACTGATAACTGCTTTTTTAAACCAAACTCCTGTATTGGCTGCTGATTATAAGTGGGATGATGACAAAATTAGCTTTGAACAGAAAATTTTTACTAAACGAAAAGTTCAAGACGCTGATCCTGATCAAACCTATTATTTTTCATATGAAGGCAAAAAAGCACATGCTTTAATTTTTTCAGGCGATCCGAAAGCTGCCAAAGAAGCTGAGTATTTAATTTACGACGTAACCGATGATCAGAAATTAACTAATCCACAGAGCCAAGAAAAAGCAACATTATCTATAAGCCCAACAGCTGCTCAAAAAACTGGCGGTTCCTGTCAAGTCGAAGGTATCGGTTGGATCATCTGTCCATTATTTAACTTCTTATCAAAAGGTATGGATGCAATGTATGAAATCGTGTCTGATTTTATTACACTTAAACCATTATCGACTGATAAAAATTCAACTTTAGCACAAACCTGGGAAATCATTCGCAATATTGCAAACAGTTTATTTAGTATCGTCTTTTTGGCTATTATTGGATCATATTTAACTGGTCGTGGCTTGTCAAATTATAATATTAAAAAAATGCTTCCAAAATTGATCATTAGCGCTTTATTAGTCAATTTATCATTTTATATATGCGTTTGGGCAGTTGACCTATCAAACATCATAGGAGCGTCAATCACTAATATTTTCAAAACTGTTCAAGCCCAAACCATGAATACTACCGCAAGTGCAACTACAAGTTGGACGGATTTAGGTTCAGCGGTCTTGCAAGGAGGTACTTTGATTGCCGCCACCGGAGCCGCAGTCTATTTTGGAGCAGGCGGTTTAATGGCGAGTTTGTTTATGCTGGTGCCAGCTTTAATTGGCGCAGCTATTAGCTTAATCGCGACAATTGTTGTTTTATCAGCACGACAAGCTATTATTATTGCTTTAGTCATTGTTTCACCACTAGCATTTATTGCTTATACTCTACCGAATACAGAACAATATTTTAAAAAGTGGTTAGAGCTATTAAAATCAGTCCTATTTTTACAACCAATTTTCGTTTTACTTTATAATGCAGCTCAAATAGCTAGTCTGATTTTATTACTCAACGCCACAAACGGCACAATAATTATTATTGGTATGGTTGTTCAAGTCGTACCGCTAATCATGCTACCAAAATTAGCTCGTGACAGTAATAAAATCATGGGTAATATTGGTAATGCACTTAATAAATTCACAAATCCCATCAACAATAGTGCCAAAACTCATTTTGGCAATCGTCAAGCAGCAGCACATCAAAAATGGCTTGCTGGTGATCCTAGCGCAGTTAATCTGCCACGGCGCTTGGCACAATTTCTTGATCGCGAAAAACAATTAATAGCCGAAAAAAATCAAGCTTATGATTCTTTACGCAAAAGTAATTATATAACTAAAAAAGCGAATGCAACTCGTGGTTCTTTGTATAAACAACGACTGTTAGATCTTCAAGCAGCTGAAGAAAATTCAGACGCTGGACAGCGGATCAAGACTCAGAATGATATCGTTAAAGCTGAAATCATGGAGACTGCACGAAGCGCTGATAGCTTGACCGATGCTTTAGACAAAATTAGTAAAGATAAACGTAAACTAGCAAAAGCGGCAATCTATAATAAAATTAGTCAAAGTGAAGCTGAAATGGCGGCTGATAAAAATAAGATGGAATTTATCAAGTTAATGCAAAAAGATATTGAGCTTGACGACAATATTTATGATGATAAGCACATTCAAAAGGCAATGACTGGTGTTTATAACGGCACAGATGGTTCAACAGTTGCTATTAGTGCAAAAATCTCAGCCGCTTTACGTAAAGAGCATGACGACAGCATTAAGGCTATTAAAGAAATGTTTGCAAGCTATAAATTAAACGATGATCAAATTGCAGAACTAGCTTTTGCAAAAGCTAACGCTAGTGGACAAGTAAGTGTAGTTGATGCCAATGGCAACAGTTACACCTTTGACAGTGTAAACGACAAAGCTGTGTTAGAAGCAGCAGTTGCTACAATTATCGGTACCCGTAACGTGTCAGCCATTACAGAAATTGTCAATCAAACTGGTCAAGGCGGACGTTTACATGAAATTGCACCAGCTATTGGTGAAATTATTCGGAGCGCTGGATTAACTCAAGCCGCTGGTCATCTTGGTCGTCAGTACCCAGATATTATTGCCCGTGGATTAGCTAATGAACATCATACTTTTATGTATCAATTAAACGATTTAATCAAGGGACGCTACGGAAAAGAAGCTTTTGCTGTTTATGATAAGGATTATACAGATCTACTGACTAAAGCAATTGATCATCATAGCCAATTATCGACAACTTATGCTGACGAATTTGATATAAATGGCAAATTCCTTGACCCACAACACATGGAAGGTTTTGGTAAGTTTACGATTGATACTGCGCGACAAGCTTTGATTAAGGCCGGTGGTCAAGCTAAAAATGCTTTGCTTGATCCAGAGCTTGAACGACGCATGAGCAGTGCTCAACACGATAATATTATTATTTTCTTGAAGAAAATTGATAGTAAATTTGGAACTAATTTAATCGATGAATTAAATAAAAAAATAATTACTGAAGAAACCGACTAAACTGACTATTTTAATCATTAACTCTTGATAATTTTAAGTATTTACTTCATAATATAGCTAATGCTTAAAAAGGGTGTTATGAGTTTAGCGTTTAGTCTCATCTGGATAATGATACTGACATTATTCAGCGGTTGTTTCATTTCAGCACCAGTTCAGGCTATCAGCACAACGAATGACAATGGGTGCTTCGTTTTTTCAAACGAAGGAGCAAAAAAAGATCAAATTGTCTGTCCAGATCAATTTTGTGGCGAACAGCAATACTGTAGTAATGATGGTAAACGCTGCTATTGCATACCGCAAGTTTTAAGTAACTCTGACAAAAATAAATCTTGTGAGGCACTGTTCGGCTCAAAAATGAAATACGTTCTAGATAATAAAGGTGAGCCGACAGTTTATCTCTACGGTGGATTATGGACAGAATTGGCAACTTACCTAATTAGTCAAAACAAAAATGACAATGTTGGTGTTTTTAAAGACGAATTAACTGAATTTAACGCAATTATTTTTAAACGTAGTTCAGGAAATGTATTTACGTCTAGCTTTTTATTTGATTTATACCATACGGCTGAATCAAAAATTGGTGATTTGGGAGATGTTGTTGATATTCAAACTTTACTAGATATCGACATCTCGATCAGTGGCAGCTCAGCCTATGCTAAAAACCAACGCTATCGAGTTATAGGAGGCAAAAGCTCATCAATAACAGAGTGTGGGTTATATTCAGATAATAATAAATTATTATTTAGTAAATATTCACCAGTACCTGTTGATACTAGCGATGGATCAATACAATATTCTAACCCTTGCATTATGCCGGCCTCGATTCTCAAAATGGCTATTTTTGGACAAGGAAAAATTGGTTGGTTTGACGAAAAAGAAATTATTTCTAATTTAACTAGAAATTGCACCGATTTACCATGGTCTGATAAAGATAGCTGGCTTGATGTTACTGGTAAATGGCTATCACACGTGTTTAGTCCTAATCAAAATAATAATGATATGCACGTCATGATTGCTAATATGATCGTACCATACAACAAACAGCGTATGGTATATTTTGATCGACCAAATAATTTTTTTCTAGGTAAAATTATCGATGGCAATGATAATGCTGGAAAAATTAAAGAAATCAGAGAAGGGGTTTGCAAACAATGTGCAGCAAATGGACTGAATAATATTAGTAGTTGTCAAGATTGTAATAATGAGAAGCTCTTGAACTTAATTGCTAACAGTAATTTACCACTGAATCAAATTATTGCTAAAGAGCTAATTCACAAAGGCGGTGGAAAATTTTGTAACTCGATTAATCGTAGTTTCGACAACATAGGCGGCGCAGATGATTCTTATAAGCCAAAATCTGATTCTGAAACTGAAACTAAATTAAATAAAACCCTGCCAAATGGCTTAATTTACATTTGTGAAAATGCTAATTTATCAAAGAGCGATCGACTTAAATGCAAAAAAAATGCTTTAAACTGCTATATGCAATCGCTTAATGAATACTCACCAGAAATTGGTTGTGAAAATTTAGTAGGGGAACTAGATACTAGCCGCTGGATTGTGTGTCCAGCTGCCAATACAGCAGCCAAAGCCAGTGATCAAGGTCAAGGTTTTATTCTTGATCTAATTCGAAATAGCGGCGATTTAAGTTTTTTTAACGACAAAACTTTTAATAACGCTTGGAAAACTTTCCGCAATATTAGTAACGCTTTCTTGGTTTTAGCCGTATTAGCTGTGATTTTTTCGTATATCACTGGGGTTGGCTTAACTAATTATCAAATTAAACGTATCATACCACGCTTATTCATTGTTATTATTTTAATTAATCTTTCGATTTTCATTGCTAAATTCTTAATCGACGTTGCTAATATTACTGGCAGCGGAATTTACCAAATCCTAGTTAGCTTTGACTCAAATGATTCAACAGCTACTTTTATTAATACCATCGGTAGTATTGTTTCAAAAACAGCTTTGACGGTTGGTCTAGGTGTAACAATCGTACTCCTGGGTGCAATTGGTTTGTTAATTCCAGCGGTTCTAGTGTTCATTTTTGGTTTATTCTTTATTTTTGTGTTATTAGCTTTTCGACAAGCTTTGATGATTTTATTAGTAGTCCTGATGCCAATAGTTTTTGTGTCATTATTATTTCCTTTTACTGAAAGATTATTTGACACATGGAGAAAGAATTTTACTAACGTACTACTCGTTTATCCAATTATGTGTTTATTAGTAGGGTCAGGTGTTCTGTTGAAGTCGCTTCTGCTAGCAATAAGCGGGGACACAATCCTGCGCCTACTTGCTTTAATTATGCCCGTTTTGACTACTTGTTTGGCACCATTTGTCTTAATTACTAGCTTAAATGGATTAGAATTAATAAAAAATAAATTGACTTCAGCTGGCAAATTAGGAACTAAAATGACCACTAAAATAGGTCGTGAGTCAACGATTAATAAAAATATTTCAGGCAATTTACAACGAGCTTTTGACTCTAAAGTAAGCAAAAGTCGTTTTTCAAAAAAAATATTAAAAAGCCGAACATTTAACTTTTTAACAGCCGGAGCTGGTCAACGTTTAATGCAACAACAATTATGCAAAGATGCACAGGTTCAGCAACAATATAGTAATATTATCGGAAATGATCGCCAATTATTACAGGCTTTTATCGATAATAGCGACACTGGTTTAGACAACGCCCAACAACAAAAATTCAAAATGCTAACTAACCTAGGGGCAAGAAAAGATAATTTATTTTATTTCAGCGCGGTTAATACAGTCGGCAAGCACGGTTTTACCGACCAAACCTTATTACGAAAAATTGTTACTGGAGCTGAAAAAACTGGTTCTGATGACGGCACTATTATAGCTCAAATGCGTGGAGCAGCTGCTATGGCACGCAAGTCAGGACAAGTTTCAACAGCCGCCTTATTAAATTATGATGCCAATACAGCAACTAAATCTTCACTTACATCAGCTATGAGCGCACCAATTGATCATGAACAACTCTTAAATGAGACTGTTAGTGTTTTGCAAAAAACACCAAGTACATCGATTAAGGCTGATAATTTTAACAGTACTAACTTTATTGCTACCGATCGTCATCCAGCTCCAACTTACTCAATTGTAGAAGAGGCATTGACTCGTATAGCAAATGATGATTTAAGCTATGCTTCAGGAAATCTGACTTGGCATGGAACATATACTGAGTCACTCGGTCGAAATTTTGATTTTATGAATCCAGAGACTCAGAAAGTGGTCGGAAAAATTATTATAGGCGTTGCTAATACCTACAGCTCAAATGTTTCTCGAACTGCCCAAGAAGCCATAAAAAACATCGAAATTGGGAGAAAAAAATGAAAAAGAAATTACTTTTAATTTTATACTTCGTAATTCTATGTTTTGGAAACATGTTTTTTTCTGTAAATCAGCCAGCTAAAGCTACTGGTTCTGCTAAAAATGTGGTTGAAAAAATAAAAAACGACCTTGTTAATAAATTTAAAAAACATAACAAAGATATTGATACTGACACCTTATATACAGTTGCAAAATATACACATGCTTATTACTCATTATGTTATGGTCAAATAAAACCAGACTCAATCTGCAATGATGATAATCTAGAACAAACTAAAAAGTATCTAAAATTAATTTTTCAGCTTTATTTATTTGGCAGTTTTTCACAATATTCTCGACATAGTTCCGACAAACCAGACGATATGTTGGATTACGATTTGCCAGGTTGTTCTCTAGATTATATTACTAGTGAGCATATTGGGCAAGGAGTTGGTACTATTTACACACATAATTCCCCAAAATGGTTTTCTAATGACATTGTAAAAATTGGAAACGAAAGTGAAAGTTTTTATTGGCGAGTAATCAGTAATGAAAAAGCAAAAAAGACTGATCAAGAGATGTCTGAAAAACTAAAGTCTTATCATGAGGATCCAAAAAAACGCTTAATGTTTATTAGTGAGAATATCACTGGCTTAAAAAATGATTTACCACTTTTTGTAACTGCTTTTATAAACTCATGCGAAAAATTACCTTCGTTATTAAATAACAAAAAGGCATTAAACGTTTGTAGCGATGTCTTAAACACTAAAGCAGACAAAAGTGACAGCATATTCAAAAATGAAAAATTATTGCCGGTTTATTTACGACAAATGGCTTGGAATGTAATTGATAACGGAGTTACAACAAGCGCCGAAATAAATGCAGTTTTATCGGCAATTAATGAAGAACAACTCATAAAAATGAATGATGTCATTGAAAAAGCAGCTAATAAACAATTTAACTTATTAGATTATGGCGCTGACGATAAAAATATAATAGGAGAATATAAGAAGGGTTCACTCGGACCTTTAAGCTGGCTGCTGACTACTGTTGGTGATTTTTTAGCCAAAGCCAGTGATGGCATATTCGAGGTGCTCAATCACGATTTTCTGCCAATTACCACCCAAACAACAAAAGATGCAATTGTTAAACCAATTTGGAAACAATTTCGCAACATAGCAAATGCGATGATGATTATTGCTTTTTTGGTTATCGTTTTTTCTCAATTAACTAACTTCGGATTGTCAAATTATGGCATTAAAAGCGCGTTGCCAAAATTAATTTTGGCAGCAATTGTGATCAATTTGTCATTCTATTTTTCACAAATATTTATTGATTTTTCTAATATTTTAGGACAGGGAGTTTATTCTTTATTTGCCGGTAGCGAACTCGAAAGTTCGGCTACTTTTGTATCCAGAGCTAACGCCAGCACTGGAGCGTTTTTAGCTCATTTAGTCTCATTGCTGATGTTAATTTTAGCAATGATTTTAACCGTTCTAGCTGGTCTAATCAATGTTATTTTATTAACTATACGAAATGCCCTAATAATAATTTTAGTTATAACTTCGCCTCTAGCATTTGCATCAATGATTTTTCCAAATACTAATCGCGTAAGTCAAATTTGGTGGCGAGCGTTATTCGCAACGTTAACAATTTTTGTTTGTATGGCAATGTTAATTGGCGGGGGAAAGCTAGCACATAATATTTTAGTCAGTGCTACTAGCGGTTCTGGTTTGGACAAAAATATTCAATTTATCTTAGCAAAACTAGCCTTTTCTGGCTCTTTAATCGCATCGCCTTATGTTGCTTTAAGAGCTATATCAAATATCAAAGTACTATCCAATATGCCGATAGTTAATAAAATACCGTCAGTTATGCCGTTGGCAATAGTTACGGGTTCTTTAAATCGTTATAAAAACAGTGTTGGCTATAAAATGAAACAGGAACTAAAAACTAATCGTAAATTAGAACGTGAAGCTAAATCATTAGGAAAATTTAGTGTTCATAACGCTTTAGCTGCACAGCAGCAACTAGATAAAAAATTAGAAGCTAAAGCCAAATTATTTATTCCGAGTGATGCAGATAAAATTATTCAAGCAATTCACGATGGCAAAGAACCAGCTGATTTGTCCGCTAATGGTCAGCAACAGTATAATTTATTGCGACGTCAATTCACACCACAACAAATTGGACGAGTTATGGCAAATGTTCAACAGCAAACTATTAAAGATAAGAAAACTTCTAATCTGACCACTCAGCATTCGACCAAAGATATTTTACGCAGCTTAAATGCTGCATCTGGCGCACAACCTAATATTACCCCAAGCGGCAATAAATTACAGCAAGCAATTCAAGGAGTACGTAATTTTTCTAGAGATATTAGTCGAGATATTCAAGACGCAAATAATTCATTACCTGAAGACTCTGTTCAGGCTAAAGATCGTTTTGATACAACAGTTAATAACTTACAATCGATGGGAGATTTTCGTACTATCGGTATCATGAATGCTCATCGAAATCAAACTAATCATTATGCTGGCTTTAATCTAGACAATATTGATAAAGCCGAATCATCTACTCCACTCAGCGTCACTGATCCTAATTTTAATTTGCAATCTGAAATTAAGGAACAAACTAAAATTGGGCTACGTTCTCTCGTTCAAGCCACGCCAAGTAAATCAGAGAATTTTGTGGCAAAATTACGCGCCCAATATGTCGAAAGAAATACAGTTGCTAATCACGTATTTATTGAGGAACTATACAATGATGAAAATATGCGTGATACCTTTATTGATAATTATGACGAATTAGACGAAGAAACGAAAAAAATTCTCTGTTTTGATACTGATTTATTAAATTCATTAAGAAGCACTCATCCAATTAATTCCGTAGTAAATCAATCTATGCGCAAGCGAATCGTCGAACAAATCGCAAAAAACAACGGAGTCACATTATGAACTTAATATTGTATAATGATACTATGTTTAAAAAGCTAAAGTTTATTAGTTTTATATTATTAAGTTGTTTATTAATTGTTAATTTTTTTTCTAATCAAGCCGAAGCGACATCTGGACCTTTCAAAGATAGTATAGACACTCAAAATAATATCGATGAATGTGTTAAAATATATCTTAAAGACAAGAAAAACCCTTCTGAAGAAGAAAAAAAATCTGCAACTGAAGTCTGTAGCAATAATACAAAGTGTAATGTTGGTTTATTAGGTTGGCTAATTTGTCCACTTTTTGAATTAGTTGGTAATATAGCTGATTCATCTTTTAGTTTTTTACAAACTTTCTTCTATATTAATCCTGAAAACGTTTCTCAAAAATCAAACCGAGCAAGTTGGGGGCAAGTTCGCAATTTAGCCAATTCTGGATTAGTAATTTTCTTTTTAGTCATGATTTTTAGCCAATTAACAGGCTATGGGCTAAATAATTACAGTATTAAAAAAGCTTTACCAAAAGTTATTATGGCAGCAGTTTTGATTAATTTATCATTTTATCTATCATTAATTTTAATTGACTTATCAAATATTATTGGTACTAGTATCGCGTCTTTGTTTAAGACTTTTGAAAATGTACTACTCGCTGAAGGTGGTACAAAAGGTGGTGTTGGAGCAGCAATTTTAATTGCAGCAGTTTTTTCGATTGCGATAGCTTCTCTACAAACACGATTATTAACTACAATATTTACAATGTTATTCGCATTTATTATTACTGTAATAATAACACTACTCTTTTTAATTGCTCGAGAAGCGATTGCTGTCATTTTAATTATTATGTCGCCAATTGCCTTCTTAGCATTAATTTTTCCAAACGCTGAGAATATTTATAAAACCTGGAAAAAGGGCATGACAGTTGTTTGTATGATGTTTCCAATTATGGGCATGTTATTTGGTGCTTCCAGCCTTGTTAGTGCAATATTAGCTCGTAGTAATAATGGTATTATTACCCAAGCTCTAGCCTTTATTATGTCAGCTATGCCAATGGTTTTTGCACCAAATTTAGTCAAAAGTGCCATTGCGTCAATGCCATTAGTCGGTTCTAAAATTAGCAACACACTTGGTAAATTTCAAAATTGGAGTAATAAAAAATTCAATAATAGCGGTTATATGACTATGCGTAAAAAACGTGATCAATTTCGTACTGATCAAGTGAATTCTGGTCAATACAGAGGTAAAAATATTTTTTTGCGCGGTAATAGTAAATTACAAGGCGTTATATCAAACAAAACATTGACTGGCCAAGCTCGGCTAGATGAGATAAATCAGCGAGCAAACTCTCAAATTGACTCTTTGAGTGATCGATTAAGTGAGAGTGATTCTGTAGCAATTCAAGCCGCCATTGCAGCAGGTAATAGTTCAATTAATACTACGGGATTATCTGCTAGTGCACGACAAGCAATTGCTGCAGCTGGTTTAACTGGTAATGATATGTCACAATTAGCTATGGCCGGAGCATTAGGTTCAGCTAAACGCGGTAGTTTAGATAGTAGAAGCTATGATGAAGCAATGTTATACGCAAGCAAAAATGGTGGCGTTACTAAATCATCTATTAGTGATTTATCTGAAAAGATTCGTGTTGCTTCGAGTAATAAAGGTCGTTACGATACTTCGTCTTATATTGCTGGATTGCAAAAAAACAATCAGCTTGACTCTAATATGGCTACGCGAAATGCGAACCGACAAACTTACATGAAAGAAGGATTTGAAAAACTAAATTCTGATGATTTAGTTATTATGAATTATAAGACTCTTGATAACGGTAGTGATGGTCAAGCTGTCTTTAAAGCTCTTTATCATAGTGAACCGCTATTTGCCAACACTGTTAAAACTGCACAAGCTAACGCTGAAATGAGTGCTCGTACTAGTCGCGCAATGGAGAATGCAAAATGATATCTTCAAAATTTCGACATTTTATCAGCATTTTTTTTATCACAATATTAATGACATTATCTATAACAGCACAAGCTAACGCTAGTATTAAATATGAAAAATTTAATATTGATACACAATATCCTAAAAGCAATAAGTTAAGCAAAGAAGAAACCATCGATCAAATTGTTATATTTGCAAAATATCTTTATCAAGAACTAGAAAACTGCAAAGGACCAACGACTAAAGATTTTAAAAATGATGTAGTTTATTGTCCAAATATTTTTGAAGCCGAGCGCATTCGACTTGCATTTTTAGCTTTTTTAGCTTCTTATATTGATACTAAACTTGTTGAGACTGAAACTAAAAATAATCCTGATTTTGTTAGAATTATTGATAATTCAGCAAGTGGGGATACAAACACAGGAGCATATCCTGAATTTTATACGCCAAAATTAGACGAAAATAATATTTTTTATACTAAATATAATATTTTAGCCGCACGAATTCTTCACGCAACTGCCAATAAAGAAGAAGACGATATTCTTTATGAGCGCATTGGTCATTTAAATAACGGCATCGACCCGGAGACTATTATTTGGGGACAAAAAATTGGTCAATATCAATCCGATCCAGCACCAAAAATGCCAGACAATCTAAGCGAATTATGTAAAGATGAAAACGAACATATTTTACAATATAAGTGGAAAAGATTTTTTATAGAATCTGGAAATGAAGCGGAAGCGGATAAAAAATTAACAGATTTTTTAGATAATATTGGTTGCAAATATAGCGAAGGTAATGATAATAAAGCCCTATCAATTCATGCATTAGTTAATGCAAGCGGTCAGGACTTGATAAATTTATCATTATTTGAAGCACCTAATATTGATGATAACGGTACTAATGGTACAACTGACCCACAAAGTGATTTTATAAAAGTTGATTATAAACTTGGTTTGTTCTTAACGACCATGATGAGTAACCCAGATAATGTAAGAAAAATACTTGATCATAGACGCGATATTGATATTATCAAACGTTGGCTGCCGTTTAACGCCTATGAGATGAATTTTTTCTTTAACTCTGAGAACGCTTTTGCTAATCCAGCTGATACAGCCAATCAATACTATAAAACTTCATCAGCTTGTTTATTCAGAGGAGTAACAGCTTTGTTTATCTGTGCACCAACTAGATTCATGACCAATACCGCCACTGGTGGAATGAAAATAGTCGGCGATGCATTACGTCTAAAAACTGAAATTTTTGTAAAAACTTCAAAAAAAACTGGCTCAGTTATTTTGCATGATGCCTGGAAATTTTTTCGTAATTTTTCAAACATTATCTTAATTCTAGTTTTTATCATAATGATTTTTGGAACCATTACTAATTTTCGTAATGGTAATTATCATTTTCGTCGTTTATTGCCACGATTGGCAATTTTTGCATTATTAATTAATTTATCTTACTTCTTAATTGCGGGCGCAGCTGATATGAGTAATATCGTCGGCGACTCACTAGCAGCTTTATTAGCTAAACTTGGTAGCGTGGATTACGGTAGTTTTTTAATTACATTAGGTGCTGAGATTCTAGCCGGTAGTAGTCTTTTCTTATTATTTGGTTCAGCTGTTTTTACAGCCGCAATATTCATTCCAATTATAATTGTAGTTTTCTTAACGGTTTTAATAGCTTTTGTAATGTTAGCAGTTCGTGATGCTGTTTTTGTAATTTTAGTCTTAATCATGCCGATTGCTTTAGCAAGCTTGATCACAGCTAGTTCAAACAAATTATTTTCATTATGGTCAAAAACTATGACCTCTATTTTAATGTTTTATCCGATGGCTAGTGCCTTAATTGGAGCAGCCGGATTTGTAGCAAAAATTATGTATCAAAGTGGCGGAGTAGTAGTTATCTTATCACCACTACCAATTATTGCGTCTTATTTAGCCCTGCCTAAATTATTACTTACTATGATTAATAGTATACCTCTAATTGGTAGTAAAGTTGGCAGTTTGGCTAGTTCAATACCTCAATCAGCTCGCGAAAAATATGAAAAAACTAATTTTCATCAGCAAGTTCAACAAGCCCATCTCAATCGTCAACGACAAATGCAACGTGGTTCTAAAACTCCTTTACAAAAAGTTCGTCGCCAAATTAGTAATTTTGGAACTGGAGTAGTTGGAAATTTGCATAATCTTACTCCAGAAGCTATGCTCAGAAATAAAGGTTTTAAATTTAATCAAGGTGATTATTTTGATTATAAATCAACCATTCCTGAAATTGACGAAAAAGCTTTTACTGAAGTATTAAATTTAGGCAAGGATCAAACTTTATTAGGTGAGAACGTTGCTCAAAGTATAATTAAAAATTTAATTACTAGTGATCCTGATTTTGTACATGATAATAGTTTTAGTAGTGATTTAAGCTATGTTAATTCAAGTAGTATGACCACTGCTGAAAATGATCAAACTAGCACTTTCTTGAATAGTATTAAAAGTAATCCTAATATTATTTTATCGTCAATGGTTTCAATGGCTGATAATGGTCATGGTGATTTTGATGATATTCGTCGAGCTTCGCAAATTTATCTTAATAGAGGCGGTGATAGTGAGCTATTAAAAGCAACTTTTAAAACTATCGACAAAATGTATGAAAAAGAAGACAAACAAGCTCCAGCTTCTCTAGTTCGTCAACTTTACAAACGCGTTGAAAAAACTAATGGTGCAACTTTAGAACAGGCTTTAAATGGTGAAACTCATACAACAGCAGCGCCAGGTAATGAAATGAATTTTGTGAAAGAAACGTCTACCATTAACAAAACTGATCTAGAAAATAATCGGATTAACATCATCAGCGATTCATTCGCTGATCGCACCAATTGGATGAAATTTAAAGGTTACGCTAGTGGAAGTCTGGAAGATGTTGCCTTTAAACAATTTATAGCTGGTTTTCATAGCGGTCCAGTTCGCGATCAACAAATTGATCGAATTTGCAAAACTGTGACTAGTCAAAAAGGTCTGAAATATCTTGATTCATTCCGTTAGTTATTGAGAAAATTAACTAAATATGATATAATATAAGAGTAATTTAATATTATATTATGACTGATTATTATCAATCTTTAGACCAATTACGTTTCTGGGAAAATCGCTCACAAATTAGCGATGATACCGATAATGATGTTAATCAAACTAGAAAAAAATCAACTAATTATTTTCGTTTTAAACCAGGATCAAAACCAAAAAATTTCAAAAAAATCATCCCAATAATTAGCTTATCAATGCTATTGCTGTTAGCTGGAATTGCGGTTTTAATAGTGTCATTACCAGGATTATTAATTAATCATTTTGTTCAAACTTTTGTTGATCGTTATGATACTGATCAAACTAGTTTAAACGCTCGAGCAAATTTAATGCTTGATAATTTATTTACATCTCAACCAACCAATAGTCGCTATGCTGAGATTAACCAACGTCGCCAAATTTCCGATAATTTAATTAAAAACCTTGAAAGCCAAGGTTTTCATTTTGATATTCAAAATAAACAAATTCGAGCAGTTTGGTTTAAAAATCAACCAATTAATAAAGCAGATTTTTTGAATCAGCTTCAAACTAACGTTGCTATCAATGAAGCGAAAAATGTGGCTTTTTTAAGTAAACGAATCGTATTTCAAGATCAAGCTTGGCAACATAATGCTAATAACCTAGGTTTGTCAAAAGCTGGCTTTAAAAAACCAGAGTCAAGTGATCATCAAAAAATTATAGAAGACTATCGCAAACAAGAAAATGATTTAACAAAAATTAATGAATATGGCTTACGTTTTAATACTACCATTCCGACTACTAAAGATGAACAGGGGAATGAACATGAGATTGATACCCCAAACGCAAACTTGTTAAGATCATTAACTAATAATTTAACTTATATTAATCAGCAAGCAGATAAATTATCAGAAAAAAATCAAACACCATTTCAACAAAAATTTGATAATTTAAAATTAGTTGAAACTGATTTTATTTCAAATCAAAGCGCTTGTGGAGCTTATCAAAACAGTATTTTTTTGCAGGATTATGCTAAAACTAAACAAGCTAGTCAACAAGCTAAATTCGCACTTAATTTAGCAATTGAATCAGATAAAATTAAAGCTGGAGTTGCTACACCAGAAGCTGTTGAATATTATGGTAATCGTTTAACTAAAACTTTTCAGACTGTCAAAAACGATGGCACAATTATAAAAACAAAAGCCGCCACTGATTCAATTGGTTATAAATATGCAGCCTATGGTGATGCAGTTATTCCAGATGACAATACTGAGCGTTATATCCTCGGTGCAACTCCGACCACTAATCAATTAATTTCCGATACCAATCAACAACATTGTAATAGCCAATCCCAGACATCATTTCTCAGTAATTTCTTTGCCAATATTCTTAATTTTCTTAATCCATTCAAGTTAAATTTATCAACTAATTTTGATAACAATAGTAGTCGCAAACTTACTGAAAACACTTTAGCTGCAATGTCTAATCGACATGTTGATTCCGAAACAGCAGGGGAGGATTTTGGTAATGCCGCAGCGGCTGGATTTGGAGCCTTTTTAGGTCGTAATGCTGCACGTGGCGGTAGTGGTGTTTTGACTAAACGACAAGCTGTAGCTTTTTTAAATGAACAAGATAAGCGTTTAGCTATGCAAGCTAAAATTGATCAAAAAAATCTTAATCCATTTGATACTAGCTCCAAATACACTTTTCTTGGTAGTATCGTTTATCATAATTTATCGTTATTATCGCAGGTTTCATCATTATTAACTTTTAGCGCCAACTTCTTAAAATCAGTCAATTATAGTTTAGCGACAATTAATCCAATTTCTCAAGCTACATCATCGACTAAAACTTATAATAGTTTAAGCAACTGTCAAGATTCAACTTATGCAAAATTAAATCAATATTTAACCAATGGTGAAGAAATTGCTCTTGATGTCTTTTGCAATCCAGTTTATGGCACCTCAACGACACATTTAAATTTGTCAACCGAAGAAGTAATCAATCGATTAATCGCCAGTGGAGATTTAGCTTTAGCTGATCCAAATTGTACTTCCGATTGTCAATTAGTCAGACAAAATGGTTTAGCTGATTATGAAAAAAATTGTGTTAATCGAGGCAATTTGCCGATCGGTAATAGTGAAAATGGTTTTGACGATGGAGCGAGTTGTCTACAAAACTCTGAACAAAAAGCACTCTATGCAATCTATTTTATTGATAATCGTTTACAACAAATTTTTAATCAACTACCACTTCTGTAATTTGCTAAAGTTTTTTGTTTAGTTTATAATTTAAGTATGAAAAGACGTAAAATAGCTATTATTTTTAGTATAATTTTTTGTTGTTCAATCATTTCTTCTTATACTGTTTATGCCTTTGAATTTAGTGAATTATTTGGTATTCGCAACGATATTCGTTTTTATAATCCAAATGGTGAATGCAATAATACGAATGGTGGTCTCGGTGCACTTACTAGTTTTGACGATATAGTACCGAACGAAGAAGGTAAAAATTGGCTCGAAAAAAACGGCGAGTCAGTGATTAATAACAAGGTAAATAAAGAGATCGTTTACGATAATAAAACTAGAAAACAATTATATATCGAAGCTGCAAAAGAAATTGGATTCGTTGAAGAAACTTGGATCTTTTTAGCAATGGTTGATTTTAGAGAGCGTGGATTTGGAACAGATAAAACAATCCTCAACGGTGGTAATAGTTTTGGAACATCCGCAGAAGCCTCATTAGATAAAAATGCACCTGGAAAAAATTACTTCGACGATTTAAAAGTTGGTTTAGAACATCTTCAAGGATGGGCTGAAAGAAGTGGTTTTAGTCTTAAATCTACCACCAATTGGACAATCGATAATATTGGCAATATGTTTTTAGGATGGGGTCGAGGTTTTCTTTATGAACGAGCTAATCTAACATGGCGCGATTTTGGCTATTTATTAAATTATTCTACAAATTATTCTAACAATGGTTATTTAGATCATCAAGGATATTGCGAACAAGCTAAAAAACATGGTTTTGAATGTGGCCATAAAGACTCACGACCAGGCGCATTTCTAATTTATAACTATTTAATGAAGCAAGGTGGTGGTTCAAACAGTAACTCATCAACGGCTTCTAGCGGATCAAACTCAAATCAGTCAATTGGTCAACGTGATAATAATCAAAAACCATTTAAATTAATGAAAATTAATGACGTTAATAGATTAGCAGAAGCCATTGATAAGTGGACTGAACAAAGTCATCCCGATTCACCATTCAGAGGTCTTGGTAAAGATATTGTGGCTGGTGGTATGGCAGAAGGAATTAATCCGGTCATAGTTTATACTTTGGCAAGACAAGAAAGTAGCTTAGGCACTGCCAATACCGCCAAAGTTAAAGATGGAAAAAATAGTTTTGGACGAAGAGCTACAAAAAGCCAACCACATATAATTACAGCTAAAAGCGGTTATTGGTATAAATGGAACTCATTTAGAGATAGTATATTTGGAAAAGATGCAGATAATATGTTTATTTATGTGAATCGAATTTACGGTTCGGATTTAACACTTCCAGAATTTATCCATAAGTATGCACCAAGTTCAGATGGTAATAACGAAAAATTATATGTTGATCATGTTACTCAATGGACTAACGAAATTTACGCTTTAGCTGGTGATGCAATTGATGCAGAACAATTAGGATCGAGCGTTGAATTCAATTCTAACAATAATTGTGTTTCATCAACTATTAATACCGGAACTTGTGGTAATTGGAAAACAAATGGTGAACCAGGAACTCAAGTAGTTGACGGATTATTAGCTTATTATCAATACCAAGAACCTTGGAAAAATAAAACAATAAAACAAGTTGGTCAAAAAATTGTTGATTTTGGTTGCGGTCCAACCACGCTGGCTATAATAATAGCAAATTTGACTTGTAATCAATCAGTTACTCCAGAAACAATCGCTGAATTATCTAGTTTTGCAAACGTGGGTATATCATGGGGTTCTTTTACTAGCGTACCAGCTAAATTTAATTTAAAAGTAACAAAATTAGAGAATGATTCTTCAAAAGCAGTAGAAGCTTTAAAAAGAGGCAGTTGGGTAATAAATTCACAAGGTCCTGGAGATTTTACTACAAGTGGACATATAATGGCTTTAAGAGGTCTCGATAACGATGGAAAAATAAAAATTATAGATCCGGCTAGCGAACAAAAGACTAAATCATCGTTTACTCAAGCTCAAATACAAGCAGCTTCTAAAAATTATTGGGAGGTATCACGATGAGAGATTTAAATAAAAAACGAATTTTAATCTTATTATCAGTTTTATTAGGTCTATTTGTAATTATTAGTTTAATATATATATTTATCAATAATCAGTCAAATAATTCACGACAAACTGGTGGGTCTGGTGTTCCAGAAAAAAATACCATTATTATATTTGGCTGGGAAAAAACTGCCAAAAATGGTTTTTCAATCGGTGAAATGACTAGTTTAAGATGGCAGAATTTTATTACAAAAGCCATCGTTAATCATCTCATTTCATTGCATGGCGAATTTGATTATAAAGAAGCTACAATCAGTGACATAAATTCAGAATATAATAAGTCAACTAACACCGATATGGCTAGTTTTATACTTACAATTAATGATAGTAACGAAAAATATAAGATTGTTTTAGATTATAATAATACATTAGTGAATATTTATTTCAACACACAAAAAATAGACAGTACAGATAACCACGTTTATTATTAGTTTATATTTTTTACGCTTTTTGATATAATATATCTAATGGCAAGCTATAAAGTTCCGCAAGATGTCGAAGCCGAAGATAAATTGCTTGGACCATTGAGCTTTAGGCAATTCATTTATTTAGTTGTTGCTATAATGTTTGGTGGGCTAGGATATTTTTTGGCGTTAATTTTCGTACCGCTGGTAATCATTCCAGCGCCGTTTGCAATTATTTTCTTAGTATTATCACTGCCACTAAAAAAAGATCAACCAATGGAGATTTATATTGCAGCTTTATTATCATTTTATTTTAAACCACGTCGCAAAATTTGGGAGCAGGATGGCATTATTAGTTTAGTTGAATTTACTAATGATCTACCCCAAGAACAATCGGTTGGACCAGATATTTCATTTGAACAAGCCAAACAACAAATTAGTTTTCTTTCGGGAGTAGTCGACTCGAATGGTATGATTATTCGCAATCAATTAATCACAAATCCAAGTATTCAATCAGAAGTTTTAGCTGAATCAACACAAGTCGAAGATATTCATGATGAATATGCTAGCGTAAATCAAAATTTTGATCAAATTATTAATCAGCAACAACAAACTCAACGTCAACAAATCATTAATCAACTGCAACAAAGTTCCCAACAACAAGATAATCACATTACACCAAATGTTTCTTTAGGTATAACAAACAACTTTCAAAATATTCAAGACTATCAAAAAGAAATCAATATTAATATTTCATCATCAGACTATAAGTCATTACAAAATATGTCTCAATCTCAACAGACAGTTAATAAAGAACAAGCTGCAGTTTTGGATACTAATCAATCAACAACAATTATAGAACCAATACAATCAGAACAACCAACTATTGATCAATCATCACAGCATTCACAAAATACTTATACTTTTTCACCCACACCTGATATAATAAACTTAGCAAATAATGACAATTTATCAATTCAAACTATAGCTGCTGAAGCTAAAAAAATTAACCAACGACGTAAATTAATTGATGGAGAAAATGAAGAAGTCGTCATTTCATTAAAATAATATGAACCCAAATCAGTACAACCAATCCAATCCCGGCCCACAATCACAGCCAGTCAATAATGGCAATTATTCAGTAAATAATCCAAACTTTGCTCAACCAGTCAAGTCAGAACAATCTGTGCCAATGTCGCAAATCCAACCAACTGATATTCAAACTAATACATCGCCAACAATAAATCAGTCACAACCACCAACAATTAAAGATTCTGGCAAAGCTAATATTTCAACTCAAAAAACTTCTTCGCAGCCAAATAATCCTAATTCAACTCAAAATACACTTCAAATTGCCGAAATTAAAGAAGGAATCTTAATTATGAAAGATGGCAGCTACAAAGCTGTTGTCGTTTGTAAATCAATTAACTTCGATTTAATGAGTTATCGTGAGCGAGAAGGTATCGAATATGGTTATCAGGGATTCTTAAATTCACTTTATTTTCCAATTCAAATTTTAATTCGATCTAATAAAGTCGACATAGGTCCTTATTTAGAAAAACTGCTCAAAATTCGCTCTGAACAAGATAATATGTTATTAAATGTATTAATGGATGATTATTTAAACTATATTGAAATGTTAGCTCAAGAAGCTAATATTATGGATAAATCTTTTTATGTGGTAATACCATATTATTCAACTACCGAATCATTTAATGATATTAAAAAACAATCACAAAATATCCTCACAAGCTTATTTTCATCAAATAAAAATCCAAGCCAACCAGTTAAAATCAATAATCAAACTTATTTAAAAGCTAAAGAAGAAATACAAAACCGCGTTGATGTAGTTATCAGTGGCTTATCACAAGTCGGCGTACAGGCAAAGCAGCTAAACACCGCACAATTAAGTCAACTATTTTATAATTTTTATAATCCTGATATTTCAGCACGCGAAGCGTTGGTAAATTTTGATCAAATATCAACGGTTTACACTCGCAAGGCTAATGATCAACCAGCAGGAGATCTATAATGGGACTTTTTAATAAAAAACAATCAAACCAACAAGTTCAAACCTTAACTGAAGAACAACGTATTGAGCAAGCTTACTTAGCAGGCATGACAACATTGCGTGATTTAATTGCACCAAGTAGCATTGAAATTTTTTCTGACTATTTCCGACTTGGAGCGAAGTTTGGACGGACTATTTACGTCTATGGTTACCCACGCGAGGTTCATACTGGTTGGCTCAGCCCGCTAATTAATATTGATGAAGTAGTTGATATTAGCATGTTTATTTATCCAGTTGATACCCAAACTATTTTAAAAAATTTAACTAAAAAAGTTACCCAGCTGGAAGCTAGTATTTCAATTAACGCTGAAAAAGGAAAAACTCGTGACCCAGCTCTTGAAGCAGCAATTATGGATGCTGAGCAATTACGTGATCAATTACAGATTGGCGCTGAACGTTTTTTCCGATTTGGCTTATATGTCACAATGTATGCTGATAGTTTAGAAGAATTACGTTATGTTCAAAACAAGATTGAAACAATTTTTGGTCAACAATTAGTTTTTTCAAAAGTTGCTTCTTCTCAACAAGAGCAGGGGATTAATTGTACTGCACCACAACTTTACGATCAACTAAAAATTCGTCATAATTTAAATACTGGTGCATTATCAACAACTTTTCCATTCACTAGTGCCGATCTATCACAAGATCAAGGCGTATTATATGGTATTAATATGCATAATTCTGGCCTAGTTATCTTTGATCGCTTTTCTTTAGAAAATGCTAATATGGTAGTTTTTGCAAAGTCTGGTGCTGGTAAATCATTTACTGTTAAACTAGAAGCTTTACGCTCGATGATGATTGGTACGGAAGTTATAATTATTGATCCTGAAAATGAATATCATAAACTTTGCGATGCTGTTGGTGGCAGTTATATTCGATTAAGCTTAAACTCAGTCACTCGAATTAATCCATTTGATTTACCAAAAACGGTTGATTCAAAAGAAGCAAATGATACTCTACGATCAAATTTGGTTAATTTACACGGATTATTTCGCTTAATACTTTCGTCAACTGCAGCTACAGCAAACGAGGGAGTACAAGCAATGGGCTTATCACCAGCCGAAGAAGCCGATCTTGATCAAGCTTTAATTGATACTTATTCACGAGCTGGTATTACGAGCGACCCATTAACTCATCAATCAACTCCACCAACTATCGCTAATTTATATGACACTTTATTACATATGGGCGGCACTGGCCCACAACTAGCACAGCGTTTGCGTAAATATACTACTGGTACTTTTGCTGGTATTTTTTCCCAACAAAGTAACGTTGAGATTAATAATTCAATGGTTGTTTTTAATATTCGAGATCTTGAAGATGAGTTACGTCCGGTTGCAATGTATATTGTTTTAAGCCATATTTGGAATTTGACACGAGCTGATCAAAGACATCGTATGCTTATTGTTGATGAAGCTTGGCAATTAATGAAATATTCTGACTCAGCCAACTTTTTGTTTAGTTTAGCTAAACGAGCCCGTAAATATAAGCTTGGATTAACTACTATTACTCAAGATGTTGAAGATTTTATGGGTACTAAAATGGGGCGAGCAATTGTTGCTAACTCTTCAATGCAATTATTATTAAAACAATCTACTTCTTCAGTTGATGTGTTAAGTGAAGTATTTAAATTAACTGACGAAGAAAAGAAACGTTTAGCTAATTTTCCAGTTGGGCAAGGTTTATTTTTTGCAGGACAAAATCATGTTCACATTCAAATTCATGCTTCACCGACTGAAGAAGGCTTAATTACAACTTAATATTTTACAGTTGTTCAATTTGATAATCAGTTAGATTTTTAACTTCAGTTGAGGTAAGAATAATTTGTGATTGGTTTGTAAATTGCATTAAAGCTAATTGTCGCTGATGATCAAGCTCGCTCATTACATCATCGAGCAATACTAAAGGGTTTAATCTTAATCTTTGTTTAATAATTTCAATTTCAATTAATTTCATCGCTAAAATAATTGAACGAGTTTCACCACGTGACGCACATTTATTAGCCATTTTCTGATTAAAATAAATTTCTAAATCATGACGATGTGGACCAACTACCGTTCCTTGATAAAAATTACGCTGATTTGATAATTCATTAAAGATTTTTTGTTCTAAAAAATTAATTGCGCCAGATTCGAATTGATATTTAAATTTAATATCATCATTAACACCAGTAATTTGTTGATAAAATTGATTAATTAATTGATTAAGCTGGTTAGTAATTTCTAAACGATATTTAATAATTTGACCGCCATATTGACTTAATAACACATTCCAAGAAAATAATTGCTCTTGACTAATTTGACCATAATCTAACATCTGTTTTATCAAATCATTACGTTGTTTTAAAGTTTTTGTATAACGACTTAATAGGCGAGAATAGACTGGAACTATTTGTGAAATTAACAAATCAAGATAGCGTCGTCGGCGAGTCGGAGAGCCTATAATTAAATTTAATTCATCTGGTTCGAAAACTACCACTGGGATTTTATAATTTTGTGGCAGACGATGATATTTTTTCTGATTTATTTCGATTATTTTAATATTTTTTGTATTATCTTGTTGGAGTTTTATCGTTCGCTGATGTGTATTTTGGGTTAATATTATGCCGTCAATTCGCGCCCATGATTGATTTTGTTTAATTAAATCAATATCGCTATCTTTAAAAGATTTCCCTTGAGATAATAAATAAATCGCTTCTAATAAACTAGTCTTTCCGACACCATTATGACCGATAATCGCTAATTTTTGAGACTTAATATTAAGTTGATAAGCTTGATGACACCGAAAATTTTGGACTTTAAGCTGTGAAATAATCATATTTTATTTAGCTTTTCAACGGCATGATAATATGTAAATAATTATTTTGCTTAACAGGTCGTAAAATACATGGCGCTAGCTTGCCCTTAAATTGAAAATCAATCATATCATCATTTATAGTATTCAAAGCATCACTCAAATATCGTGAATTAAGAGTAATTTTTCCATCACCATTAACATTAGCTTCAACTTCTGATATATTTTCACCAATTTCTGAAGCAATTGATTTAAGCAATAGATTTTGATTCTCACTATTAGCCGTTAAGGTAATACCACTAGATGAATGCAAGGCAAAAAAACCGGATATTTTTACCACTTTCGAGAATTCTGACTTATTAACTTTTATTTTAACATCATTATCTTTTGGTATTAATTGAGTATAGTCAGGAAAACGACCATCAATTAATTGCGATATGATTTCAGTATCGCCAACTCGAAAACGAACTTGTGATTCACTGAATAATACTTCGATTACTTCATCTTCTTCACTAATAGCGCGTAAAACTTCTTGCATAGTCTGAGCAGGTACAATTACCGACAACGGCTGATTAAAGGCGATCATTTTACGTTCAGCTAAACGATAACTGTCAGTTGCTGCTAAATACAAAAAATTATCTCGCATTTGCCATAATACACCAGTTAGAATTGGGCGAGCCATATCATTACTAGTAGCAATAATTGTTTGACTAGCTGCCTGTTTAAAATCTTCAGTCGCTAGCTCAATTTTAATAGCTGATGTTTCATCAATTGTTGGCAACTCTGGAAATTCTTCGTTAATAATCCCATTAATAATTGATGTAAACTTTCCTGAGGTAATTTTTAAATGATTATCAGTTACTAACATATCAATAACACCACTTGGTAAATTATTAACAAAATCAGTAACAACTTTAGCTGGAATAGTAATTTCACCACCTTTAGTAATTTTTGCACCAATAAACTGAGTCGAGGCAATTTCTAGATTAGTTGCTGCTACTTGTAAACGATTGTCATTAGTTCTTAATAAAATATTGTCTAAAATTGGCATTTGTGTTTTCATATTTGCAATTTTTGACACAATATTAAGTGCTTTAGATAGATTTTCTTGAGTTACTTTTAATTCCATAATTATTCCTTATTTATATTTTAACATATATTAGACATATTAGTAAGGGTTGTGGAAATTGTGTAAAACTATAAGTATCATCTGTCAAAGCTATAAATAAGTTGTTGATAATATTGGTTAAAAGCTGTGTTTTAAATGTGTAAAATATAGTTTTTAACCACAAGACGGCTTTTTAAAAATATAATAATGTGCAAAAGTTAATAGTTAATCACAATTTATTCACTAATATTTTTAAATAAAGCACAGCTTTTACACAACTTATCCACAGATATTAGGACATAATTAACTATATAAGCTATCTCGAATATTAGCAATATTTTCTCTTAAAATAGAGTTTGATTTTAAATCGTCATCGATTTTTTCAATTGAATGCATAGCAGTAGTATGATCTTTACGACCAAGTTCTTTAGAAATCTTTGGAAAACTCATATGCAATTCACTACGTAGTAAATACATTGCGATTTGACGGGGTACAACAATATGTTTTGATCGTTTAGCGCTACAAATTTCATCAGCATCGATTTGAAAAAAATGTGCAGTTTTATTGATAATTTGTTTTGGGGTTAAATGTTGTGGTCTAGTTGATTTAATGTTAGTTAAGAGGTTACGAGCCGTATCTACATTTAATTCTAAACCACGCATATCAACTGAAGCCAATAAATAATTAAGATCACCTTCTAATTCGCGAATATTAGTTCGAAAATTATTAGCTAAAAATTCAGTAGTTTCCATATCAAGTTTAATACCAGACAAGCTGGCTTTTGCATCGATGATTGCACAGCGAGTTTCAAAATCTGGCATTTGAATATCAATTGTCATACCCCATTCAAAGCGACTACGTAAACGTTCACTTAATGTTGGAATGCTTTTTGGCGGTCGATCACTAGCAATGATAATTTGTTTATTATTTTGATGTAGGGTATTAAAAGTATGAAAAAATTCCTCTTGAGTTTTTTCTTTACCATGAATAAATTGAATATCATCAATAATTAATACATCAACATTGCGATACTTATCAGAAAAACCAGCTTTTTTAAAGCGAATTGAATCTAAAAAATCTTGCACAAAATTTTCAATTGACATATAAACTACTCTAGCTTCTGGATTTTTTCTGATTATTTCATTGCCAATTGCCTGCATTAAATGAGTTTTACCTAAACCTACTCCTGAATAAAGAAATAGGGGATTATATTTAATGCCTGGATCATTAGCCACGGCTTGAGCGGCTGAATAAGCTAAATCATTACATGAGCCAACAATAAAATTTTCAAAGGTGTATTTTGGATTAAGATTACTCGGTAATGTTTCTGAAAGTGACGACTGAGAAGTTACCGAAGCAGAAGAAATATTATTTAAATTTTGTTGATTTTTAATAGATTTTAAATTAATACTTTCACGTCTTTTGTAAACTTCAGCTTTTTTTTCTAAAACTGATTTTAAAGTTTGAGTATTTTTATTTACTTGTTTATAAATAATTTCTGGATTTTTAATACCATTTTTTTCAAAAGTTTTAGTTATCAATTCCTTATATTGGCCAGTTAAAAAACCTTTAATAAAAATACCCGTAAAACCAATCTCAACTTGGTTATCATGAATTCCAATTAGACTTAAACCTTTAAAGACGGTTTTAAAAGTAGTCTCTGGCACTGTCAACTCAATTTCTCCAAGCACACTTTGCCAGATTTTTCTTTCCATTTATAATTCCCCTTAAAATATTTAAAAACTTACATATATTGTAAGCTAAAAAAAAGTTTTCCACAAGATAAATTTTTACAACACTTGTTTTATAATAAAAATGTAAATAAAGGGGTAGAGTTTTCCACAGCTAGTATTAACACTTTAAAACATGTGGATAAAGTCTTGAAAATTGGGGATAAATGATATATACTAAAAAAGATTTAAAAAATAATTGCAAATCTTAATGTTGCAAAATAAAATATTACTAATATAATAAGAAAGTTATTATGCCGAAAAGAACCTATCAACCACATAAGCGACAGCGTGCTAAAGTTAGCGGATTTCGTGCTAAAAATGCCACTAAAAATGGTCGTAAAGTTTTAGCTCGTCGTCGCATAAAAGGACGCAAACAATTAACTGCTTAATTTTTTAGATAAATTACAGTAAAATAATTGTATGATACCTTTTAAAAATCGCTTTCATGGACATAATAGTTTGACGTTTACCTATAAAAATGGTCAAACTATCAGAACAAAATTATTCACAATTAAATTTTGTCCAAATCCACGAAAGCGATTTTCTCGTATTGCGGTAGTAATATCAAAAAAAGTGGCAAAGCATGCTGTAAAGCGTAATTTTGTTCGTCGTCGGGTTTATAGTTTATTACATCCAAAAATATCGCAATTTACGAAAAATTATGATCTAATTTTTATTGCTCATTCTCTGGAATTAGCGGAAATTAATTTTAGTGAACTTGAGCAAAAAATAACGAATGAATTGCAACAAGCTCAAATTATTAAATAATCATCTGTAAATTAAACAAAAAACCTTAAAAGTGATATAATATCAATAACTATGTTTAATGAGTTAATTTTTCGACCGATTCTAAATCTTTTATTAGTACTCTATAGTCTAGTGGGTGACTTTGGTTTAGCAGTGATTTTGTTTACAATTATTGTTAAAATCTTAATTTTTCCATTATTGAAGTCACAAACTATTCAGATGAAAAAAATGCAGGATATTCAACCTGAGCTGAAAAAAATTCGTGCTAAAACAAAGAATAACAAGCAATTAGAATATATTATGACCATGAGTTTATATAAACAAAATGGTATTAAAATGTCGGCCTCATTTTTTACTACTTTAATTCAATTACCAATATTAATTGCTATGTTTACAGTGGTAAGAACTATGATTAGTAATCCTGAGGCGATTACTAATTTAGCTTATAATTTTGTTAAAACTTTAGCGCCAATTCAGGCTTTAATTACTGATCATACTAGCTTCAAACCAATGCTTCTAAATATTGTTGATTTAAGTGTAATCCCATTTCAATTTAATGCTGGAATGCATACTTTTTTTACAACCCTATTTGTTGTTGGTGCAGCTTGGACACAATATTATTTAATTAATGCAGCTAGTGCTATTAAAAATCCTGACAAGCGTCGAATACGTGATATTTTAGCTGAAGCTAGTGAAGGTAAAGAGCCTGATCAATCGGAAATTAATAATCTAATGATGGTTAAAATGAATAAAATTATGCCAATTATTATTTTAGTTAGCTTTGGTGCGATTTATGGTGCGATTGGTTTTTATCAATTTGTTTCTGGCTTAATTTCAATTATTCAACGCAAAATTATTTTATCAAAAATTATTCAAACTGAAGTTAAACCTGTTGATAATTCTGACGTTGAGGAACGTTTAAAACGTGCTAAAACTGCTGAAATTATTCTTCAAAACCGTCAAAAACAACTTTCTGCGTTAAAAAAATCACGCAAGAAATGAGTTTTGAGAAAGGAAAAAAATGAACAAAGAAGAAGCAATTATTTACGCAACAAAATTTACTGAAGATTTATTAAGTTTTTTCGGTCTAAATATCGCTGTTAGTTCGACATGCGAAGATGATGTAATTGAATTATCAGTTCCATCAACTGAAGCTAATGCAATTTTAATTGGTAAAGATGCTGATAATTTACGTGCAATTCAAAGCTTAATTTCAGCTACTTTACGTCTTAAGGGATCAGAATATTATCGAATTAATTTAGATATTGCTGATTATAAGAAACATAAAAATAATAAATTAATTGAAAAAGCTGAAAAATGGATTGAAAAAGTTCGTCAAACTGGTGAAGATTATATTGTAAAATTGTCACCAGCAGATCGTCGAATTGTTCATAAATTAGCACAAGATTATTCAACGATTTCAACTCATTCAGTCGGTGAAGGTGAAGATCGCCGATTAATTATCTCTAAAATTAAAGAATAAGTTATAGATGGAACGTCAAAAAATATCTAAAAAGCAAAAAGTTTTATTAGATTATATTGATGGTTTTGTAATAGGGCAGGGGTTTAGTCCAAGTTATCGTGAAATTGCTGAAGCATTAGGTTATAAATCAATTGCAACCGTAGCTGAACATGTGAATAATTTAGTAATGATGAATTATTTACGCAAAGTTGATGGTTCAGCAAGATCATTAGAAATTGTAAAAAACACTGATCATTATCAGCCGCTGGAATTAAAAGATCAAATTAATATTCGCTTGCAACAACTCGATGAATTAGAATTAAATACCGTTCGCAAGGCATTTCGAATTTTAAATATTGATGAACTCCAAAATTTATTAAATTAAATTATCAGTTTAATATCGTCTATGAAAACTATATTAACAAGCATAAAAATAAAACTAATATTTTAGTAATTGACTTTTTATAATAAATCTTTTATAATTATTGATATATTTAAAGTGTGATTAAATAATCATTGAAGTATTAAAGGATTTATGTGATATGATACATAATAAGATTAATTTAAAGTCAAAAAAAAGTTCAAAGCAAAAAATATATTTTTGGTCTGTAATAATCATATTAATAATTTTAGCAATTGTTGCGGTATTTTTTGTTGTAATAAACAAGTTAATCAATATTAAATATCAATTTACTATTATTGGTATCATTTTGTTTTTAACAGTTTTAGTTGGTATATTAGTTACTCAAAAAAACAATATTTTAAAATTTATTGGTTTATATGTTTTAATCTTTAGTATTGTTTGTTTTAGCTACTTGATGAATATTTTAAACGATAGTATCAATTTAATTAATAAAGTTGCTATAACAAATAATTCGATTGAAAGTACTAAAATTAAACCATCAGATATAGCGTTTAATGTTTATATCAGTGGAATTGATACCTATGGCGAAATTAATACTGTTTCACGATCAGATGTTAACATTGTAGCAACAATTAATTTAACAAAAAAGCAATTATTGTTAACAACTATTCCACGTGATTCATATGTGCCAATTGCTTTGGGTGGTCAAAATCAGAAAGATAAATTAACTCATGCTGGCAATTATGGTATCGAGAGTTCTGTTAAAACGGTTGAGAACTTATTAAATATCAAGATACCAATTTATATTAAAGTCAATTTTTCATCGTTTATTAAAATTATTGATATTTTAGGCGGAGTAGAAGTCAATAACCCAGTGGCGTTTGATAGCTTTGATAAAAAACATTTTCCTGTAGGCAAAATAGTTCTAAATGGTAAAGAAGCTTTGTCGTTTACGCGTGAACGCAAAAGTTTGTCTGGTGGTGATGTCGAACGGGGCAAAAATCAACAACGAGTGATTGAAGCAGTTTTTAATAAAATGGTTCAAGAAAAATCACTATCAAATTACCAAGAAATTTTTAATGCGATTAGTGATTCCGTTCAGACTAATCTTTCAGCGGATAGTTTAATTGAAATTATTAACAAACAAACCATAAATGGTAATTGGCATATGGAATCATTAAGTCTTGAGGGTTATGGACAAACTGGTGGTTTACCGTCATTTGCAATGCCTGGATATGAATTATATATGTATGTTTTGAGTGATTACTCAATTCAAAATGCTCATAATAAAATTTTAAAAGTATTGGAATTATAGTATAAGTATTGTATTTTTAAATAAAATATGATATAATAAAATAGAATAAATTAGAGTTAAAATACGAGATGAATTTTTTAGGTGAAAAACACTATCTAGTTAAAATTGCTTTTAAAAAAGTTAATTTCTCGCTGTCTGTTTATGGAGTAATATATGGCTAAAAATCAGACAGTTAGTGTTATAATTCCGTTTTATAATAGTGAGGCTTATTTAAATAGAGCAATTGAGTCAGTTGTTAATCAAACTTACACTGATTGGGAAATTATTTTAATTGATGATAAATCAACTGATAATTCTTTAAAAATTGCTAAAAAATGGGTGTCTAAAAATAAACAAATTAAGTTAATTGTTAATAAAAACAATCTTGGTGCTGCAATATCGCGTAATATTGGTATTTAAAATTCAATTGGTCGATATATTGCTTTTTTGGATTCTGATGATTGGTGGGAAAAAGATAAATTGCAAATTCAAATTAAAGTTATAAATAAATCAGCTGCAACTTTATGTTATGGTAATTATTCATTTACTTCATTAACCGAGAATGGTTTAAAAATTATTCTAAAAAGAGTTGTTGTGCCAATAACTACTACTTATCGACAACTTCTTAAAAGAAGTCGAATTTGGACTGGAACGGTTTTAATTGATACTAAAAAAATCGATAGAAATCAAATAAGAATGCCAGATATTAAAATTGGCGAAGATTTAATTTTATGGTTAAGTATTTTAAAAGCTGGTCATAAAGTTATTGGTGTTCAAAAAAATTTGGCATTTTATTGGCGAACAAATAAAGATAAAACTTTGAGTTCAAACAAAAAAGAAGCAGCTTTGGCACGGTGGTCGATTTATTATGAATTTGAAAAACTAGGCTTTTTTAGAAGCTTATATCATATGTATTTTTATGTTTTTGATGCGATTATGAGGAGATTTTAAGATGAAACAGCAATCACCACTTATTAGTATAATTATCCCAGTTTATAATGCTGAATCAACTATCGATAAAATTATTATCAAATTATTAAAGCAAACTTATCAAAATATCGAATTAATTATTATTAATGATGGTTCAACTGATAACAGTCTTCAAAAGATTAAACTTACAGTTGGTGATGATCAACGGGCTAAAATAATTACTCAGAAAAATCAAGGTCCTAGTGCGGCACGCAATTTTGGTTTAAAAAAGTCGACTGGTGATTTCGTAATGTTTTTTGATGCTGACGATGACTTTAAGCACAATATTATTAAAACAATGATTAATAAACAACAAAAAAATAACTCAGATATGGTAGTGTGCGGGATGAAATTGAATAATAAAAAGATTATTCCTAAACAAAGAGTAATTTTAAAAAATAATAAAATTATTCGTTACGTTCTGCGATCTTTATTAAAACAAAATATATTTTATGGGCCATACTGTAAGTTATTTAAACGAAATATTATTAATCAAATGAAACTTAAATTTGATACTAAGGTAAAATATGGTGAAGATACAATTTTTGTAATGAATTATATTACTAAAATTAACAGTTTAACAATGATAGATCAAGCTCTATACCAATATAATTATTCACCACGAGGAACGGCTTTTAATAATCGCAAGAATCAATTTTATCGAAATCAACGTCGTAATGCCTTAAATCAAATGGTTACAGAAAATCAAAATTTAATTAATTGGATTTTAAAAAGTTTATTATTATTTAGATGGCAATTATCATTAATTAAAGCGAGGTTAAAATGAGTTTTTTCAAATTAAAAGTCAGAGATAAATTTAAGAGTCAACTATGGCTAGTATTTTTAATGTTCATCTTGATTTTTGCTCCACCAATAATTCCTCAAATCAATATTATAATACCGGTATCTTTAATACTCGGAATATTAATATTTGCTAAATATAGAAAAGACTTCGTTAGTTTAATTAAACAAATTCCATGGTGGTTTTTAATGATAATAATCGTTTTTATGTTTTATTTAATAACAATAATTATCGCATCAATTATTTCAAACGGTTTTATATTCTGGAAAGATTATCTAATTACAATATATCGTTTTGGTATTTTAGGTTGTGTTGGAATCTATATAACTTATTTAATATTATTTGCTAAAAAGCATTTCTTAACTAAGTTCGATTTTTTGGAATTGATAATATGGGCCTTTATTATTCAGTTAATAATTTGTATTTTAGCAATTATAATCCCAGCTTTTAAACAATATTTAGTAACTGTTATGTATATGAATACTGGTGATGCTGTATTGCTTAATAGATATCATGTTGAGCGAAGATTTTATGGCTTTGCTAACAACTTATTAGATACTTTTGGCTATGGTGTTGGTATTGCAACTGGTTTAGCCGCATTTATAGCTTTTATGCGGAAAAAATACCAGATGTTGATTTTAATTCCTGGATTTTTAGTTTTAGCATTTTTTAATGCGAGAACAGGTATTTTTATTGGAATTTTAGGAGTAATTATTGTTTTAGGTTGGATGGTTATCACTGGTAGTAAAAAATTAAAACTTATCGCTGTTGCTGTTGCGATTGCTATAGCTTTGATGACGCCGTTAAGTTTAAATTTCTTAAAGGCTAAACAGCCAGTAACATATTATTGGTTGTATCATGATTTTTATTCAATAATGATAAAATTTTTTGGAGATAATGGTAAAACTATAGTCAAAGATAATACCGCAAATAATTTATTTAGTGATAGATTTTGGTTTTTGCCATCTGGAAAAGAATTAGTATTTGGCAGTGGCCATAGTATTTATCAAGTACCTGGTTATAAGCATTCTGATGTTGGTTATGTAAATGATATATGGTTATTAGGAGGAATAGGTTTTGCCTTCTTGAGTAGTATAGTAATCTTTATATTTAGTAAAATTGCGATGATGGATAAAAGAATGATATCAATAGTAATTTTTATGATTTTAGCATTGTTAATTTTTCAAATCAAAGCTAGGGCAATTATGGCTAACTCTGGTTTTGTAATAAGCTTAATGATCGTTGCTAGTTCGTATTTGCCTGCGCCTGCTCGATCGCAAGAAAAATATCATTGGTAAAAAGAAAATGGTCAGTGTAGTTGTTCCAATTTATAATATTGAAAAAATCTTATCAAGATGTATTGATAGTATAATTAATCAGACTTATAAAGATCTTGAGATTATTTTAGTTGATGATGAGTCACCAGATAATTCTTCAGCAATTTGTTATGAATATGCTAAACATGACGCTCGAATTAATATGATAAATAAGCAGAATGGTGGTTTATCAGATGCTCGTAACGCTGGTTTAAAAGTTGCTAATGGTGAGTGGATTGTGTTTGTAGACGGTGATGATTGGCTGGAATCAGATTATATTGAAAGGTTGTTATCCGCAGCACAAAATAATGATGCTGATATTGCAATTTGTTCGTTTAAATATGTGTATCCAGATGGCCGATTGCAGCCGGTTTTAACTAATGAAGATCAAAAAATCATGAGCAATCGACAAGCTCTAATAGATCTTCTAACTTATCAACAATATGGTAAAGTAATGACTTGGAATAAAATTTATAAAACTAAGTTATTTCAAAAACATCAAATTTGTTTTCCAAAAGGTAAGATTCATGAAGATAATTTTACAACCTATAAAACTTATTTCTATGCGAAAAAAATTGTTTATATTAATCAACCGCTTTATAATTATTTTCAACGAGATAATAGTATTATGGCAGAAAAATTTAGTGAGAAACGTTTAGACGCAGTTGAGGCAGCAAAACAAAGTCTAGATTTTATTAGACGTAAAATGCCAGAAATAGTTGATGCAGCGGAATATAATTTAATGATGAGCTATATTACTTTATTAAATCGTTTGCATGCTAGTAATTCAGTTATCAAATATAAAAAAATATGGTCAAAAGCAATGCAGGATTTACATTTTTTAAATTCAAATATAACCAATAATCAATATTTACGTTTTAAAGATAGACTGCGACTAAAATTATCGTTTTTTCCTGGACTATATAGAATAATGGATGAAACTTTTATTAAAATTAAGAAACGAGTAGGATAAAAATGAGATCATTGATGTTAAAACTTTTTTGGAAAATAATCTTATTATATGAAACGACAATCATAATTTTACAAATTAAAATTGCACGTTTATTTAAAAAGCGAATTTTTTTAATTGCTGGTATCCCAATTCACAATAATCTTGGTGATCAAGCTATTGCAGTAGCAGAAATTAAATTCTTAAAACGAAATGCACAAAAAGCTAAAGTGATTTGTTTAAATCTATCTGGTGGAGTTTTATTTGCTCATAGTTTAAAAAAAATAAAAAAATATATTCAATCTAATGATATAATTTTTGGTCATGGTGGTGGTAATATGGGTGATCAGTACCCTAATGAAGAGTTAGCTAGAAGGGAAATTATAAAAAATTTTCCTAATAATAAAATTATAATTTTTCCGCAAACAATGTTTTTTAGAGACACTGTTCAGGCTCAAAAAATGTTAAAACAAACAATTAAACAATATTCATATCACAAGGATTTAACTTTAATCGCCCGTGAACAAAAAACATATCAGTTAATGAAAGAATATTTTAAAGCTAATGAAGTTTTATTGACGCCAGATATTGTTTTATCAATGACTAATTTATCAATAAACGAACAACGTTGTGGTGCAATGACGTGTTTACGAAGTGATGTTGAAAAAACCAAAAACGTTAATGATCGGCAAATTATTGATTTACTTCAGAAAAAGTTTAAGAAAGTAAATATATCTGATACGATGTCAAATTATAAAATTATTTTAACTAATTGGGATAGAATAATTTTGCTTTATCGAAAATGGCGACAATTTTCTCAAGCAGAGATAGTCGTAACTGATCGCTTACATGGTATGGTTTTTGCTTGGTTAACAAAAACCCCATGTGTAGTCTTTTCAAACTATAATTATAAAGTTAGCGGAACTTATGAATGGATCAAACAAACTAAATTTATTGAATTTTGTGAAGATATAGATCAACTAAAGTCTAAAATTAATAAAGTAGTGAATACTAAACAGGATTTAGTAGATTTAAGTGGTAAATGGAATAATTTGAAAGAAAAAATAAAATGTTAAAAAATAACTCAATCGTTGTTAAAAATATTAAACTTGATAATTCAAAAATACTTTATGATTATCAAGTTACCGGTAAAGTAGCTGAAGTATTTCGTAGTCAAAAAATGCAAATTGATTATTTTGAAGATATTTCGACTGCGCCTAAATCAATCGCGGTGATACCATTTTTGACAAATATCTTACCAATTGCCTGGGTCTATGATGCGATAATTGAAGTTGATGAAATTGATGAAGATTTTTTAAATCAATTAAAAGATATTAAACATGGATACCAACAAATGTATCCAAAGATAAAATTTGGTGGTAAATTAATAGCTAAAAATATTATAAAAAATAAACTAGCTGATAATTGTTCTGAATCGGCGTTACTCTTTAGTGGTGGAGTTGATGCAACATCATCATTAATTACTATGCTGGATAATCAAATGTCACCAAGACTGATAACCTTATGGGGGGCTGATGTAAAACTTGATGATGTTGATGGTTGGACAGAAAAATCAAATCACACTAAATATGTTGCAGATTTGTTTCAACTGAAGTATTCCTTGATAAAAAGTAATTTCAGAACTTTTATTAATGAGAGCGTTTTAGATAGTTTAGTGGAAAAGTCGGCTGGAGATATGTGGTGGCATGGTTTTCAGCATGGCATTGGCATTCTTGGTCATGCAGCACCATTGATTTTTAAGTATAATATTGCGGAACTTCATATTGCAGCTAGCTTTACTTATGGTAACACTGTCCCTTGCGCATCCGACCCAACTATTGACGAACACTTTACTATTGCTGGAAATAGAACCGTACACAATGGCTATGACAAAACTCGTCAAGCTAAAGTCAAAAATATTTATTGCTTTAAAAATAATCATCCAGAAATTGGCAATTTACCGATAAAAGTTTGTTGGAAAAGTCAGGGTGCAAAGAATTGCGGCAAATGTGAAAAATGTATGAGAACAGCTTGTGAGTTTTTAGCCGAAGGTGGTGACGTAGTAGGGTTATCTTTAGAAAAATTCGATGGTAATTATGCAAAAGATTTTATTATTAATAAATTTTGGTTGACTGAAAATTTAAGGGCTGATTGGACTGGCGCTCAAGCTAGTTTGATCAAAAATGACCCGCAATTTAAACGCAAATCCGATAACATCAACTGGTTAAAAGAAGTTGATTTTAATAAAATTAATAACAAGTTTAGTAAACAAATTAAACATCGTATTACAATTATTGATAAAACGATGCGAAAATTAATTCCACGAAAAATTAAAAATATTATAAAAGGTAATTAAATGATTAGAATATCGTTTGTCGGTGATTTAATGTGTAGTAAAGAGCATATTAATTCTATCAAAAAAGCTGATGCTACTTTTGATACAATTTTTAGTTTTGCAAACGATAAATTAACTGAGAGTGATTTTTTGGTAGGTAATTTGGAATCACCAGTAGCTGGAAAAGACGCAGGAATTACTGATCATAAATGGTCATTTAATTCACCAATTGAATTTGTTCAGGCAATTAAAAAGGCAGGTTTTAATTTGGTTTCGTTAGCAAATAATCACTGTTTAGATCGAGGAACAGATGGTGTAAGGGCTACTGTGCAAGCTTTGAATGATATTAAATTAGATAATTTAGGTATTAACTTATCACAACAATCGCCAAAGTTTAAAATCTATAACATAAAAGATATAAAAGTTGGATTTTTATCGTATACCTATGGTACTAACTATCAAGTAAATCAAGTTAAACTTAATAAAAATAATAAGAATTTGGTTAATATTTTTAATCATCAAGAGCGAATATTAAAAAAAATGGCAAATTGGGCGAAGGCTAATAAATAAAATACAGCAAAGGGTTTTTTGTTTGAGGGCACCAATTAAGATGTTTAAAATGCTAAATGAAGTAAAAAAATGTCGTCGAGCTGGTGCTCAAATTATAGCAATGAATCTTCATGTTGGTGGTCAATACAATATTATGCCAGAAACTTATACTAAATGGGTAGCTAATAAATTGGTTCGAGCTGGGGCTGACATTGTTGCCGCTTGTCATGAACATGTCATTCACCCAATCGTAACTTATAAAAATAACTCTATTTGTGCGATGTCATTAGGTAATTTTATTTATCATTCTGATTCCGAAAGCTTACCGATTAAAGCAGTTAGGAACCTAAAGGCCGAATATTCTATCATGCTAAATGTTGATATTGATAAAATTAATAACAAAGTAAAAATTCAAAAAGTTAGTTTTTCAATTTTTAAAAATCATATTGTCGATGGTTTAGCGCGTGTAATACCAATTGAAGAAATTGAAAGAATAAAATTAATCAAATCAACTCAACTACAAAAAGATGTAAATTATATTGTCAAAAAAGTTACTGGATTAGATGCCGAATTTAAAATTAGTAAGGAATATATAATTAATGACTAAACAATTATCACGCACTGACTACTCAATTCGAAATGTGATAGTAGGATCAATTACGCAAATAATTAATTTTATTTTATTATTCATTGCGCGAATGGTTTTTATTAAGATTCTAGGTGTGGAAATCTTAGGCATTAATGCTCTGTTTGAGAGCATTTTAACAGCTTTGTCTCTGTTAGACCTAGGCTTTGGGACAGCAATTGCATATAGTTTATATAAGCCTTTAGCGGATAATAACCAGAAAAAAATAGTAGATTTAATGGGTTTTTATGCGAAGATTTATAATTATCTGGCCTTAATTATTTTTATTTGTGGAATAGCGATAATTCCGTTAATTCCATTTTTTACAAAAAGTACTATTCCTTTTACAGAGTTAATAATTTATTATGTACTATTATTATTATCAACTAGTTTGTCATATTTATTAATTTATAAAACGATTATTATTACAGCTGATCAAAAAAATTACGTTATAAAAGTTTACAATACACTTTTTGTAATTATGCGAACAATAATCCAGATTGGTGTGCTTTTAATTTGGAAAAGTTATATTGGTTGGTTAATTATTCATCTAGTATCAGTGGTTGGAATGAATATTATTTTGGTACTTGTTGCTAACAAAATGTATCCATTCCTAAAACAAAAACCTGGTCAATTATCTAAAAAAGATCGTCAAGAAATTGTTAAGGATGTTAAATCACTATTTTTATATAAAGTATCTGGTGTTGTAATAAATACATCAGATAACATAATTGGTTCAATGTTTACGAGTGCAGTTGCTGTTGGTATTTATTCTAATTATTACATGGTGGTCGGAACAATTAGCACTTTTTTTCAATCGCTATTATCGTCTTTAACGGCATCGATTGGTAATTTAACACTTTCAAAGGATAATAATAAACAATATCAAATCTTTAAAATAATTAATTTAATTACTTTTTTAGTGGTCGGCATAATTGTGAGTTGGTTAGTAGTAAGTTTGAATCCAATTATAAAATTATGGTTAGGAGAAAAAATGTTGTTTCCGATATGGGTGATGGTTGTTATTATTGCAATATTTTATTTTCAAACAACAGCTGCTCCATTATGGTCATTTCGTGATGGATCAGGAGCTTTTCGTGAAGTAAAATATGTTGGTTTTTATATGGCAATTATTAATATTATATTATCAATTGTGTTTGCAGTATGGTTCGGATTTGGTGGTGTATTACTTGCTACTTTAGTATCACGGTTAATAACAGTGTATTGGTTAGAACCATTATTATTGCATAAAACTGTATTTAAGAAAAAATATGCTGGTTATCTATTAATGAGAATAGAATATTTTATAGCAATTATAAGCGGTTGTTTATTAAACTATTGGACAATGTCAATTTTAGTAAAAGATGGAATTGTGGGTGTGATGATTAGTATGATGTTTAGTGCGTTTTATATAACAATTATTTTCTTGATTATTTTTGGCAGAACTAGTGAATGGAAAGTATTGCAAGACCTATTTATAAAACATTTTAGTAATAAATTTTTAGCAAAAAGTAAAAAATAAATCTAGACTGATAGTAACTAATAAAAATATTGACTTTTATTAAGATATTTTTTATAATAAACCATGTACTCTGGCGTAGCTCAGTGGTAGAGCAATTGGCTGTTAACCAATGGGTCGCTGGTTCGAGCCCAGCCGCCAGAGCCAGGTTAACTATTTAAAGTAAGAACGAATTTATAAAGAAAACTCTAGTGTTAAAACCAGAGTTTTTTGTTTTAACCTAATTATTAGATGTTTAAAGCAAATTATAGAATCGGTTATTATAAACCAATGATTTATAAGTAATACCTTTTATTAAAAGTGTTGTAATTTTAGTATAAAGCTTTGTATTTTAAAAAATAAACAAGTATAATAATCATAAGAGTTATGATTGCCTAATTTGGAAAAAGGGAGACAAAATGGCAAAAAATGGATTTGATGCGGATTTGTATTTGCAATTGCAAACAACAGAAATTATGAAGCGCGTTAAACAATTTGATAAACTTTATCTTGAAGTTGGTGGAAAAATTGTTGATGATTTGCACGCAGCTCGGGTATTGCCTGGTTTTGATGCTGGAGCAAAAATTAAAGTTTTGCAACAATTACGCGAGCAAATTGAAATAATCGTTTGTGTTTCAGCTAGAGATTTAATTAGCGGCAAAGTGCGTGGTGATGCCGGGATTAGTTATACTGAAGAAACTTTGCGGATCGTACGATTTTTTCGAAAAAATGATTTTTTGGTGAATAATTTAATTATCACATTGTGTGATCAAAAAAATGTAGTTCAAAAATTCATTAAACTATTTGAGCAAGATCAATTAGAGGTTTCTATTCATTCTAGAACTGATGGTTATCCAAATAATGTTGATCGCGTAGTCAGCCAAAATGGTTATGGTAAGAATAGTTTTATTAAAACCAAACGACCAATTGTAATAGTGACCGCTCCTGGTCCATCGAGTGGAAAAATGGCGACCTGTTTAAGTCAGATTTATCATGAGTTTTTACATGGAAAACGAGCTGGGTATGCAAAATACGAAACTTTTCCGGTGTGGAATTTACCGTTAAATCATCCAGTTAATCTAGCATATGAGGCGGCAACTTTAGACTTGGCTGATGAAAACATGATTGATCCGTATCACTTAACAAAATATGGTATTGAAGCGGTAAATTATAATCGTGATATTGAAACTTTTCCAGTTTTAAGAGAAATTTTTACTAAAATCTATGGTCATGAAATCTATAGCTCACCAACTGATATGGGGGTTAATATGGTGGCGAGCGGTATTATTGATGACGAAATTGTAATGTCAGCTGCACGACAAGAAATCGTTCGTCGTTATTACAAGACTAGGATGGATTACGCACTAGGTAAGATTGATACATTAGCGGTTGAGCGAGCAATAAGATTATTTAAGAAAACTAATCTGCGACTTAATGATTCAATTGTTACGCAAATTTGCCAAGATTATAAAAATGATCTAGATAAACGAAGTTTAGAATACCTAAAATTTGGTAGCGTCGTAGACGTGAGTCTTTAAATATTTTATTTTTTGATTTGCTATGCTAAAATTATTATAGTTAAAATTGAAATTATCTTATGAAAGGTTAAAATATGTGCGGAATCGCTGGTAGTTATGGATTTTTAAAACAAACCAAAGATATTATAACTAAAATGAATCAGGCTCAGATTCATCGCGGGCCAGATGGCGAAGGTATTTTTGTCAGCGGGTCTGTCGGATTAGCACATCGTCGATTAGCTATTATTGACCAAAAAACTGGTAATCAACCAATGCATAGTGCTGATAAGCGTTATACAATTATCTATAATGGTGAAATTTATAATTTTAAAGAATTGCGTTCAGAGCTGGAAAGTTTAGGTCAAAAATTTAAAACTAATTCTGATACTGAAGTTGCACTTTATTCTTATATTCATTGGGGTGATGCGGCTTTTGATAAATTCAATGGTATGTTTGGTCTAGCAATTTACGATAGTAAAGATGATCGATTAGTTTTAGCTCGTGACCATTTTGGAATTAAGCCATTGTATTTTTATCAGCACAAACAGCAGCTTTTGTTTGCTTCAGAAATTCAAACATTATTAGCGTCAGAACAAATTGATAAAAAACCGAATGATCGAATCATTTATCGCTATTTGAAGTTTCGTGTTCAAGATGATAATAATGAAACTTTTTTTGATGGCATTTATCGATTATTACCTGGACAGATGTTGGTGGCTGATAAAAAAGGTATAAAAATTAGTCATTACACACAGATAATAGATGAATTAAAAGAACTGGCTCAAGTTAATCCAAAACCATATTCAAATGAGATTCATGGAGAATACGCGGCTCGTTTACGACAGTCAATCCGAGCGCGTTTAATGAGCGAAGTGCCAGTTGGCACATCATTGTCTGGTGGCTTGGATTCATCGGCGGTAGCTGCAATCATTGCTCAAGAATTGCGAGAAGATGGTGATAATCAAGCTTTAAAATCGATTGGCTCAGAACAGAATACTTTTTCGGCGATTTTTCCAAATTCAGTTAATAATGAAGAAGAGTATGTTGACGCTTTATTAGAAAAATATCAAGGTGTAATCAAGACTCATAAAATTAAGCCAGATGCTAGTCAGTTTCTAAAAGATTTGACTGATTTTGTACGGACTCAAGGTGAACCAATTATTAGTACTGGTCCATATGCTCAATATGCTGTCATGCGTGAAGCGTCAAAACACGTTACTGTTTTACTTGATGGTCAAGGTGCTGATGAAACAATGGCTGGTTATAATCCATATTTTTATGTTTATTTAAATCAACTCAAGAGCCAAAAACGGTATAAAGAATACTGGCATGAATTATGGAAGTCACGCGATATTATAGTCAAATTAATTCGTCAAAAATTATCTGGTCGTAAGGATCAACCGATTGAAGAATTTTTAGATGAGGATTTTTTGGCGCGTTTTAACCGCGAAACAATTACGATTACGCGTGATAATTTAAAAATGCGTTTGATAGAAGACACTTTTAAAAATAGTTTGCCATCATTACTCCGCTATGAGGATCGCAATACAATGCACTTCGGTATTGAAGGGCGTGTACCATTTCTTGATAAAGAATTGGTTAAGTTCTTATTTAGTTTGGATGAATCGGCAATTATTCACAATGGTTGGAACAAACGGATTTTGCGTGATAGCATGGATAATTTGCTTCCGGCTAAAATTGCACGTCGACGTAAAAAGATTGGTTTTACGACGCCAGAAGATGAGTGGTTTATTCGGATTAAAAACAGCTTATACGAAATTTTCTCATCAGAAGAATTTGCTTCGCGCCAATATTTTAACGCTAAACGAGTGGTTAGTGCTTTTGAAGAGTTCATTCGTCATCCTGAACGTTATACTACGATGACATTTTGGCGTCTATTAAACCTTGAATTATGGCTGCGTGAGTTTTTTGATCCACCAAAAGTAAAAGTTGATGAAACTGCACCAAAAAGTGATTATCAAGCTAACCACGGTAAAGAAATTGATTTAGTATCAAAATTTGATCAAAAAACCTATGGTCGTTATCCGTTGCAGACAGAGATGGTGAGTGCTCAAACGAAGCTTAATGAGTTTGTCGTGAAATATGTCGAAAGATTTTTTGCAAACTTACCAAAAGAGGAGCTAAAAACTGCTAAAAGTTGGAACTTATTTATTAGTGAAAAAATAGTAGCAATAACTCAAGGGCGTTCATATTTTGTATGGGATATTAAGCCACGACTAGCGGCCAAAATCATCAGCAAATTTGTAGCTCGAACGCCGGCTGGCATTGGTTTAGGTAGCCCGGCAACTATGGAACTCGCAATGCGTGAAGCTGGACTTGGTCGAATTCTGTTAGCAACAGTTGCAGCTGTCTTTGGTAAAATAATTGGTAAAAAAGGTTGGTTTTATATTGTAGCTGGTGCTGATGTGCGAGCAATTGATGGTCCAACTGAATATTCAATTTATCCAGCTAATGTTTCAGCTAAATTACCGCCGAAAGATCCAGAGCTAGTTGCTGAGCAATTATCAGCGGCGATTAGAGAAGCAAAAATTCCAAAACGATTTAAAAATATGTTTAATGGCACAGTGGTAATTGACGCTAATGATATTGGTCGTAATGTGCTTGGTAAAGATGCAAGTGGTACAAATGAAGAATTTGAAGAGATGTTTGCTGACAATCCACTTGGTCAAGCTCGTCAATGTACGCCATTATCAATTGTGGTTGAAAAATAAAGGTGCTGGTGTAAATGTCTATTGAATTTGCTCTATGGATGTTTCTGATTTATTCTTTTTTGGGTTGGTGTGTTGAAGTAATTTATGGTACTGCTACCACCGGAAAATTTATAAATCGTGGATTCTTGGGTGGCCCAGTTTGCCCAATTTACGGTTTAGGAATGTTAATTATTTTAACTATTACTGATCCTTACCAGGATAATGCAGGACTGTTATTCTTAGTATCAATGTTACTAGCGTCCTTGCTAGAGCTTGTGATTGGGGCAGTTTTGCATCGATTATTTAATCAACGCTGGTGGAATTATAGTCAAAATCCACTTAATATAGGTGGTTATATTTGCTTAAAATTTTCTTTGATTTGGGGTTTAGGCTGTGTATTAGTTGTAAAAACTATACATCCGTTAATTGAAGGTTTGATTAATAATATGACGGTAAATAGCGTTTGGTTAGTTGTACTCATTGTAGCTTTAATGATATTACTAATTGATATTATTGCTACAGTTAATCGAATGTTAAAGATTCGTCAAAAGTTATTACTGGTTGATGATATCGATCAGCAGATTAAACAATTATCAAATAAAATTGGCGTTCGGCTACATTTAGCTAGTAAAAAAACTATGAATGAACTTGAGCGTCGGTTGCAAGAACGTGACCAATTATTAAATTGGTTGACTAGACAGGCTAGTCGATTAGCAAAATCTTTTCCAGATTCAAACTTAGCAAAAACTTTGACTAAAATGAATACTGGTAGCAAAACAGTTAAACATAAAAAATAGTGGATGCGATTTAGTTACCTGAATTATTTTTATTATGATAAAATAGTATTATGAATACTATGAATCAGTTTTTGCAGATATTTATCGACAATAAGTTTTTAAAAATAATAATTGTACTTATTTTAGCTTGTGTTTTTAGCTTAATTGCTAAACGAGTAGCTACGATAATTATGAGTTTCGCAATGCATCGTAAAATTTCTCGTCATCGCGAACAACAAAAACAATTTAAAACCATGGCATCAGTTATTAGCGTCATTGCTATGATTATTATTTGGGTAGTAGCATTTTTTGTCGGCTTAAATATTCTTGGAGTTAAGATTGAAACTCTAGTAACCGGTGCTGGTATCTTCGGCGTGATCATTAGTTTAGGTGCACAAAACACCATTCGTGATATTTTAGCTGGATTTTTTATCATTGCAGAAAATCAATTTCGAGTTGGTGACGTAGTGAGGTTTTATTATGCTGGTCAGCATATTTCTGGAACAGTTGAAGATGTAACTTTACGAGTCACTAAATTGCGCGATATTGATGGTAATTTGCATACTATTCGTAATGGTTTTTCAGAAGTAATTACCAATCGGACTTTTAAATATGCCAACGTTAATCTTGATCTAATGGTAGCTTATGATACCGATATTGATAAGTTGGAAATAATAATTAATTCTGTCGGTCAAGAGATAGCTGAAGATGATAATTTTCGTGACAAAATTATCAAACCGATTAGCTTTTTACGAATTGCAGAGTTTGGCGAATCTGGTATTAAGGTAAAAGTTCTAGGCAAAGTCGAGGCAGCTGAACAATGGCCAGTTGCGAGTGAATTTATGCGTCGAATTAAGAAAGTATTTGATCAAAATAAAATTGAAATTCCGTTTAATCAAATCGTTATTCATCAAGCTAAAAAATAGACTCCACCTAGAATTAAGAATAACTTATTTATTATAGTTAATTTTACAACGATGTAATATTTACAACAATTTAAGTAAAGTTAATAAAATAATTTATGACTTGATATTTATAAGAGAAAAACCTATTATATAAGCATAATTAATTAGATGGGTAGGGAAATGAGACATAAAATTTGGAAGAGTTTTGCTCTAATAATAATTTCAATCTTGATTATTTGTGGCTTTTGGTGGTTTAGTCATTCAAATCAAGCTATCGATGATCGAGCAAAACTAGTAATTGGCACTGATCCGGGATTTAAACCATTTGAATATCGAGTTGGTGATAAGATCGTTGGTTTTGATATTGATTTAGCGCAAGAAATTGCCAAAGACCTCAATCGTCGATTAGTGGTTGAAGAAATGAATTTTGATGGTTTGATTGCAGCCTTACAAACTGGCAAAATTGATATTGTGGCAGCTGGAATGTCAGTAACCGAGGACCGCTCTAAAAGTGTCAATTTTTCTAGTTCGTATTATCTAGCGAGTCAAATGATTATAGTCAAAAAAGATAATCAATCAATTCGAAATAAAGATGATTTAATTGGTAAAAAAATTGGCGTTCAACTTGGCACGACTGGTGACACAATGGTTAATCAAATTACTGATGTTCAGAAAATTCAGTTTTCGGTTGTTCCAGCGGTATTGCAAGAACTACGGAGTGGTCGAATTGACGCAGCTGTACTTGATAATGCGCCAGCTGATATGTATGTTAAAACCACTTCTGACTTAAAGATGCTAGACGCAAAATTGTCAGAAGAATATTATGCATTAGCTTTACGAAAAGAAGATAATGATTTATTAGCGAGTGTCAATTCGACGATTGAACGAGTAAAAAAAGATGGCACTTATGAGCGATTGATTGAAAAACATTTTAGTGTACAGCTTAGTCAGCGCATGGGACTGGTAGAAATTTTTCTAGGTGATCAACGTTATATGTATTTGGTGCGTGGTTTAGGCGTTACTTTATTATTGGCTCTAGCTGCGACTCTAATTGGTGTGTTTATTGGTTTAATTATAGCATTGATGCGAATTTCTCGTTGGCAGCCATTAAGATTTTTAAAGAAAACATCAATAAAGGGCTTAGCGGGGTTGTCGAATTGGAATCCATTAGAGTGGATTGCGCGGGTATATACTGATGTTTTGCGTGGTACACCAGTATTGGTGCAACTATTAATTATGTATTATGTTGTTTTTGGTAGTTATCAAAATATGTCAAAAATTTTGATTGCGGCATTAGCATTTGGTATAAACTCCGGTGCTTATGTAGCGGAATTAATTAGGGCTGGTTTTGAAAGTCTACCAAGGGGACAGTGGGAGGCTGCTCAGTCATTAGGCTTAAGTTATATTCAAACAATTTGGTACGTTACGATGCCGCAGGCTTTAAAAGTGGCATTACCAAGTTTAATTAGTGAGTTTATTACTTTACTAAAGGAAACTTCGATTGTAGGTTGGATTGGTGCAACTGATTTAATGCGTGGAGCTGATAACATTCGTTTTCAAACAGCAACAGCTTTTGAATCGCTAGTGGCCGCCGCTTTAATCTATTTACTACTGACAACAGTATTTACGCGATTAATGCGTCGTGTGGAAAGGAAGATGAAAAATGCTTAGGATTGTTAACTTAAAAAAAGCTTTTGAAGACTTGAAAGTTCTAAAAGGAATTAGCTTGGATATTAAGCCTGGTGAAATTGTGGCGATTGTTGGTTCAAGTGGCGCAGGTAAATCAACATTAATGCGCTGTATTAATCAGATAGAAGAAGCTACGAGTGGACAGGTTTTATTCGAAGATGTTGACATGGTCAAACGTGATCGAACATCAAGATTAAAAGCTCATAAAATTGGTATGGTATTTCAACAGTTCAATCTCTTTCCACATCTAACAGTTTTGGAAAATATTATCTTATCGCCTATGAAAGTTGATCGTCAATCACGAACTGTAGCTGTTAAAAATGCTCGTTTAATCTTAAAAAAGCTTGGCATGTCAGACAAAGAATCAGTTTATCCTGGATCGTTATCTGGTGGTCAACAGCAGCGAGTAGCGATTGCACGTGAATTAGCGAAAAATCCATCATTAATGCTTTTTGACGAGCCAACAAGTGCGCTCGACCCAGAAAATGTTGATGGTTTACAACGAATTATTAAAGGTCTAGCAAATGATGGTATGATGGTGATTATAGTTAGTCACGATATTCATTTTACATTGGAGGTAGCAACACGTGTGGTATTTTTGGAAAAAGGTAAATTAGTCGAAGATACGACGCCAAAGCTAGTTATTAAATCAAAAAATCAAAGAGTGCGAGATTTTTTTGATAGCGCATTGAATTAACTTAATATAGTAATTCTTAAATTATTTGGTCTGGGAGTTATTAAATCTGTATGAATCTTTGCAAGCTTCAACAACAGTCTTTTTGGTTTGCCAATGCAGTTTTTCGGCTGATTTAGTACAGTCTGCATAGGCAGTTGCTAAATCACCAGGGCGACGAGGTTGAATTGAATAAGGAACTGAATGACCACTAGCTTGCTCAACAGCTTTGATAATTTCCAAAACTGATGTACCTTTACCAGTGCCAAGATTATAAGCTTCAAAACCAGGTTGGGAATGTTGTAGAGCTGCAATGTGGCCTTGTGCTAGGTCAACTACATGAATATAATCACGCACGCCAGTACCATCGACTGTGTCATAGTTATTACCAAATATTCGCACTTCTGGCAATTCGCCAGTTACAACTTTCATAACGTAAGGTAAGAGATTGTTCGGAATACCATTTGGACTTTCACCGATCAAGCCACTTTTGTGAGCTCCAATTGGATTGAAATAACGTAAAACGGTTGCTTCAAAATCTGGATTTGCTACACAGACGTCTTTGATAATTTGCTCAATCATAAATTTAGTCTGACCATAGGGGTTAGTAATTCCTTGTCCGATTGGCATATTTTCAGAAAAAGGTGCTTTCTGATTGCCATAAACTGTTGCTGATGAACTGAAAATTAGCTTTTTAACATTAAATTCACACATTACTTCTAATAAACTTAAGCTCGAATCGATATTATTACGGTAATATTCAAGCGGTTTGGCGACTGATTCACCAACAGCTTTCAGTCCAGCAAAATGAATTACAGCATCAATTTGATGTTGTTGAAAAATTTTTTGTAATTTTGGCTTATCACAAACATCTACTTGATAAAAAATAGGGTCTTTATTAGTAATTTGTTTTAATTTATCTAAAACTTCAATAGATGAATTGATAAGATTATCAACAATGATTGGATTGAAGTTATTATTTATTAGTTCTATGACTGTATGTGAGCCGATATAACCCGTGCCACCAGTAACTAAAATATTTTTCATGCTAAAATCTCTCCGTTTATGTGCTAAATTATATCATAAAACATGATCATAAGCATGTTGACAGTAATAATGTGCTTATGTATAATCAAAATGTCAAATAATAACTAAATAGGAACAAAAATGAAAAAAATAACTAAAAATTATCATGGTCGTCTTGGCTTAATTGTTATTGGTAGCTTAGCCTCTTTGATGGTTGCTTTTACGCTTACACCAGCATTTGCGGGCATTGTAGCTAGTATTCAAAATACTACTAACACAGCTGCTACTGGTACTTTGACTATGAAAGAGTCATCTGGTGCTGCAACCTGTAACAGCTTTGACGGTCAAACAAACAACACAGCTACTTGTTCAACTATCAATAAATATGGCGGCACGAGTACGCCTCTGCTTCCTGGTGGGGCGGCAAAAGTAACTGATGTAACTATTCAGAATACTGGTAATATTGCTGCTACCTCGTTTACTTTAACCCCTGGAGGTTGTACTTCATCAAATGTTTCGGGTGCTTCATTTAGCGGTGGTGGTGATCTTTGCACGAAAGTAAAAGTGGTAATTACATCTGGTACTACAACTTTGTTTAATGGTACAGCAGCTGCTCTAAATACTGGTGGGGCAATTGATATCTTAAATAAATTAGGTAAAACATCAGTTACTGCTAATGAATCAATTCCAATCAAGTTCTCCGTTAGTTTAGATCCAAGTGCGGATGCAACTTTCCAAGGAAAACAAATTTCTCAACCGCTAACCTGGCAATTTGGCGCTTAGTTTTAAAATAATTTAAGGTGTCATGAAAACAAGTAGGAGGTTCTATTCGGTCCTGGTGATACTAATCCTGCTATTAGTAGGGTTAGTATCACTAGGTCGAATTTTTAATATTTACACTTTTTTCGTCTCAACACCTAGTATGGGTACAACCGCGCCAGTTGGAAGTCTGATCTTAACAAGCCCAAAAAATGACTATCAAAAAGACGAGATTATTGTATTTAAACGTAGTGACCGTGTTTATGTTCATCGGATAGTTGATAAAACTGAATCAGGTTTTAAAACTAAAGGTGATATGAACAGTTCGGCTGATGCTTGGATGGTCAAGAGCGAAGATATTATTGGTGAAGCTAAAACTATTATGAAAAAAATAGGTTGGCTATGGAAGGCTTTACCGTGGTTAATAATTGGCATAGCTATAGTTTACTTTATATCGTGTTTAAGTTGGATTGATCCTTTGCTCCGTTGGCCAATTCGTTTGATTGGTGGTGCATTTGTGCTGATGTTGGTGACTTTGTGGTTACATCCATGGATTAATTTTGGAATGTTAGGATTTGTTCCTGACAACGTAAAGGGTGTTAATATGCACGTTGTTAACACCGGAATTTTTGCCATAAATGTACAAGGTACAATTTTAAAAAGTGGAGAAGATGCGGTCGTAAACATTCCCTATTCTAATGACAATGGTTGGTTTGTGTTAGTTCCACGACCTGCTCTGCGTTTTTGGGAAATGGTTTTTGCGATAATATTTTGCTCAATACCATTATTAATATCAATTTTTGTTAAAATTCCGCAGAATTCTGATAAGACACAAAGATTAAGACCAAAATCCAAAAGGCAGTATGTTTTAGGAATCATCTCAGTGATAATCTTGACACTTTTGATTTTAGCAATGCAATTTTCAAGTCAAGGAGCCTGGGCAGCAAATATTAAAAACGATCGATCTACAGCTAAATCGGCAACTTATTTTACTTGCAGAAATTCGTTGGGAAATTTGTCATCACCACGGCCATTATTTGCTTACAGCATGGATACGAAAACGAGCAGGGAAGGTAACTTTTTTATTGGATATAAATATTATATCAATGACATTTCTGGCAACAATAAAAGAGGTTATTACTCAAGTCAAGTATATGAGAGTTCTTTGATTAATACCAGTTTTTGTAATCGGGATCAACCGCATAAAGCTACTGAATACGGTGGAAATTATTGTTTATCAACTAGAGAAACATATAACAATCCAACAACTTTTTCGCTTGAGGTTAGATTTAAGACTGGCAATAAAGTGCCAAATAATGGTAAGATGATTGGATTTGGTAATGTTTACGATGCTTTCGATGGATCAACCGATCGACATATTTATCTTGATAAAGATGGTAGGATAGTCTTTGGTGTCTATTATAATTACCAAGTGATGTTAGCAAGTACACCAGCTGGAATAAATTATGCTGATAATAATTGGCATCACGTAGTGGCGACAGTCTCAAGTACAGCTGGAGCAAAACTATATGTTGATGGTCAACTAGCTGGGCAAAATCCCAACGCTCGGGGTGGTGAAAATTACCAAGGTTACTGGAAATTTGGTTGCGGAAAATTAGATTCAGGCTGGAAAAATGCCGATGGTACAGCAATTAGTGGAACTGGGATTAACTATTTTTCTGGTCAATTACAATTTGGTGCCGTATATGATCGGGTATTGACTGAGGAACAAATTCGAGAACATTATCTATCAGGAAAATAATTTGTCTTTTATTTTCGCTTATGCTATAAATATAAATGTATATTTTAAAAAAGAGGGAGAAAGAGACAAAAATGGATCAACCTATTCAAGTTAATTCTGAAATTGGGCGCCTAAAAACCGTTTTACTTCATCGGCCTGGTAAAGAATTAGAAGCTTTAACACCTGATTATATGGAGCGAATGTTATTTGATGACGTTCCTTTTTTGGAAATGGCACAAAAAGAACATGATGCTTTTGCGCAAGTTTTACGTGACAATGGCGTTGAAGTGTTATACCTTGATCAATTAGCTGCTGAAGCTTTATATACTGAAGAAATTAAGTGGCAATTTGTCAAAGAGATGGTACGTGCTTCAAAGCAGGGTGATACCTATTCAACAGAAGCTATCGTTAACTATCTGGGCAATATGGATACCTTAACGATGATTCGTAAGGTTATGGCTGGCGTAAAGAAGAGTGAAGTTAGTGTGACTGAACCAGAAAACAAGCAACTTCATCACTACATGGTTGATGATTATCCATTCTATCTTGATCCGATGCCTAATTTGTACTTTACACGCGATCCAGCGGCTTCGATTGGTAATGGTTTAAGCATTAATAAGATGCACTGGCCAGCACGTCGTCGTGAATCGTTATTTATGGAATACATTATCAATTATCATCCACGATTCCGTGATGCGAATGTACCAGTTTGGTATAATCGCAATAATCGCTTCTCAGTTGAAGGTGGCGATGAACTAGTTTTGAATAAAGAAACTTTAGCTATTGGTATTAGTGAGCGTACAGAAGTTGAAGCAATTGAAAAAATTGCCTCAAAATTATTACGTGAGTCAAATTTTAAACGGGTAATGGCAATTCGAATTCCGTCAAAACGTGCATTTATGCATCTTGATACAGTATTTACGATGATTGATTATGATAAGTTTTCGATCCATCCAGAAATTTTGTCAGAAGATGGCAAGATGGATATTTATATCTTAGAAAAAGCTGAAAACCAAATTGGCTATCATATTGTCTATCGTCATGACATTAAGCAAGCTTTACAAGATGTACTTGGTGTTGCGGATATCAAGTTGATTCAGTGTGGTGACGGTGATCCTATCGCTGCTGCTCGTGAACAATGGAATGATGGCTCAAACACTCTAGCTATTGCTCCTGGTGTAGTGGTAACTTATGATCGTAACTACGTTACTAATGAGGCTTTGCGTCGAGCAGGTGTTAAGGTTATTGAAATTGTTGGTTCGGAACTTGGCCGAGGACGAGGTGGTCCACGCTGTATGTCAATGCCATTAGTACGAGAGGAGATCTAATGCTAAACTTAAAAGGACGATCATTTTTAGCCCTCAAGGATTTTACGCCAACTGAAATCCGAGCAATGTTAAATTCTGCTTTGCAATTCAAAAAAAATAAGTATGCTGGTGTTAAAAATCGGATTCATGATGGTAAGACAATTGCTCTACTATTCGAAAAACCGTCGACTCGTACGCGTTGTGCGTTCGTTAACGGAGCTCGTGACCTTGGTATGCATGCGGAGTATCTCGGTAAAGATGACATTCAGCTAGGTAAAAAAGAATCAGTCGCTGACACAGCTAAAGTGCTCGGTCGAATGTTTGACGGAATTGAATTTCGTGGTTTTTCACATCAAACTGTTGAAGAACTAGCGAAATATGCTGGCGTACCTGTTTGGAATGGTTTAACTGATAAGTTTCATCCAACTCAAGGATTGGCTGATTTAATGACGATTGAAGAACATCTAGGATTTTTAAAGGGTGCACGCTTAGCTTATGTTGGTGATGGACGTAATAATGTCGCTAATACTTTAATGTTTGCGGCTGCCTTGATGGGGCTAGATTTTCGCATCGGCACTCCTCGTTCACTATCTCCAGAGCAAGCATTAATAGATGAGGCTCGAGCCTTAATCAATAAATATCAGACCGGTGCTACAATTACGATAACTGAAAGTCCAACCGAGGCGGTGGCTGGTGTTGATGTAATCTACACGGACGTGTGGGTATCTATGGGCGAAGAAGATAAGTTCGCCGAACGAATTAGTTTACTAAAAGCCTATCAAGTTAATCGTGAATTGCTTCAGGCAACTGGCAATGCTGATGTTAAGTTTTTGCATTGTTTGCCGGCTTTTCATGATAAAGAGACGGTTTTTGGTAAGCAAATTTATGAACAACACGGACTTGAGTCAATGGAAGTTACTGACGAAGTCTTTAACGGTCCAGCAAGTGTAGTGTTTGATCAAGCTGAGAATCGTACTTATACGATTGAAGCAGTGATGGCGTTAACACTTTAAAATTACGCATAAACTATTAACCAAAAGGAAAGGTGTATGGAAGAAAAAATAAAAGGTACTGATAAAAAACGCACTAAGCGTATGCCATCAGCCTTTACAATTTTGATGGTACTAGTTACTATCATGGCATTGTTGACTTGGGTCGTACCAGCTGGTCGTTACCAAACAGACCCAGATAATGATAATGCTCCAATTGCTGGTACTTACCAAACAGCCGAGCAAGCTGTTAAGGAAACTACTGCAAAAGTGGAAGAAATCAAAATACGAGACGGTATTACTGATGTCAAATCAGATGAGGCAAAAGACAATGCCGAATTGCAAGAAGCTTTAAAAGCACAAGCTGATGCTGAAGCTTTAACTAATAAACAGGGTCTGTGGAATGTCTTTACGGCCCCAATTAATGGGTTTAAAGATGGCATTGAGATCATTTTGTTTGTGTTAGTAATCGGTGGTTTCTTAGCAATTGAAGCTAGAACTAAGTCATTGCAAACTGCTTTTGCTAGCTTAATCCGCAAGCTCAAGGGTCGTGAAATCATGATTATTCCAATTATGATGTTAGTCTTTGCAGCTGGTGGTACTATTTATGGCATGCAAGAAGAAACAGTGGCTTTTTATCCATTGATTGTGCCACTATTGCTAGCAGCTGGTTATAATGCTATGACTGCTATTATGGTGATTGTTGGTGGCTCAACCATTGGTCTGATCGGTGGAACTATTAACCCGTTTGCAACTGGAATTGCGGCTGGTTTTGCTGATAGTTCAATTATCGATGGCGTAATACCTCGCTTAATTTTGTTGGCAGTTTGTTACATCATTGGTGTGGTTTTTGTTGTAAATTATGCTAAAGGCGTTAAAGCCGGCAAATACGCTGAAGATTCAGTTAATGATAAAAAGCTTCAATACGGTGAAATCGACCCATCACTGACTAAAAATATGACCGGTCGTCAAGTTGCAACCGTATTAGTTTATATCTTAGCCTTTGTTTTCTTGATCTTGAGTGTAATTCCATGGGAATATAAGTTTAACATCACTTTCTTTGCTGATATTACCAATGCAATTACCTCTGTCGGACCATTGCGTGCATTACTTGGTAATATTCCAGCATTTGGCGACTGGTGGTTTATTGAAACCGCAGCTCTATTCTTAATCGGTGCAATTATTATCGGCCTGATTAATAAGATTGATCAACATACCTTTATTGATTATTTCATTGAAGGATGTAAAGATATTCTAGCTGTCGCTTTGATTATCGGTGTTGCCCGTGGCATTACTGTTATTATGAATGCGTCGCATATTGATGCAACTATTATTCACTGGGGTGAAGAAGCGTTGCGTGGTACATCAGGGGCTTTCTTTGCAGTTCTATCATATATTTTATATATCCCAATGTCATTCTTGATTCCATCAACTTCTGGTTTAGCAACCGCTACGATGCCAATTCTAGCACCGCTATCAGGTTTTGTTGGACTTGGTAAAGATGTAATTGTGACTTCATTTACAGCAGCTTCAGGATTAGTCCAGATGATGGCTCCAACCGTTGGTTCATTAATGGGTGGTCTAGTAATCTGTGGCTTATCTTATGGTAAGTACCTCAAGCGTACCTGGAAACTAATGCTATCATTAGCCGTAGCTTCTATTACTGTGTTGGTGATAATTTCGCTATTCTAATTTATAGCTGAATTTAAATAACAGCGCTTTGATAGCGCTGTTATTTTTAAATGTTTATGCTATAATTATGAATATTCGAGAAAAAACAGAGCTTGCTCAAATTATTTCAAGAATGACTTATTATATAGTATAAGCAATTAGTCAATTAATGGAGAACAAAATGATACAAAAACAACATCGATTTTTTAATTTTGGTACAAAAAAACGGGCTAAACGCATTGTGGTGGCTTTAGGAGGTAATGCTTTATCACTTGATGGCAAGGCCACCGCGCAAGATCAACAGCTAGTGGCTGAACAAACCGCATCACAATTAACTAAATTAATTGAAGCGGGCTATGAATTAGCAATAGTTCATGGTAACGGTCCACAAATTGGCAATATTATTTTACATGAAGAGGCAATTAATACCGACAAGACGCCAACTATGCCAGTTGATACTTGTGGAGCGATGAGTCAAGGTCAAATTGGTTATTGGTTACAGAATGCTTTTTTCAACAATTTCCGTCAATCTGGAATTAATAAACCAGTAGCTTCATTAGTGACGCAGGTTTTAGTTGACGCAGATGATCCGGCTTTTGCTAATCCAAGCAAACCGATTGGACCATTTTATACCGAAGAAGAAGCCAAGCGCTTGTCAGTTGAGCGTGGTTTTACAGTTAAAGAAGATGCTGGTCGTGGTTGGCGTAAGGTCGTTCCATCACCAAAACCAATTGACATTATCGAAGCAGATTTAGTTAAAATGGCACTTGATAATCAGGCGGTGCTAGTCGCAGCTGGTGGTGGTGGCATACCAGTGTATTACAAAGATGATAAATTAATTGGTCTTGAGGCAGTAATCGATAAAGATTTTGCAGCTGCTAAATTGGCAGAAATTGTTAATGCTGATATATTAATGATCTTAACAGCGGTGGATGCGGTTAAAATTAACTATGGTAAGGAAAATGAACAGTCGTTGTCAGAAATGACAGTTGCTGAGGCTGAAAAACATATTGCTGATCAGCAATTTGCGCCGGGTAGTATGCTACCAAAAGTTGAAGCATCAATTAAATTTGTTAAAACCTCTGTTGACCGACAGGCAATTATTACTACCCCGGAACGAGCCCTGGATGCGCTAAATGGAGCAACTGGAACTAAAATATCTGCTTAATAAAAATAATAAAACAAAAAAGACCACATTTTGATTTAAAATATAGCAAAGTAGCGCTAACAGATGCGAAATTATCTATTTAGCGCTATTTTCTATTGGTTTTCCACAGATTAGGCAACTTTTTACACAATAATTATGCTTATGGTATTGACATTTCAGTAAAAATTTGATAGAATACTTGTCATGTCTTTTGATAATAACGTGACTAATGGTCGAAAACGCAAAAGACAGACAATTAAAAGAGGAGAAATCCATGTCAATAGCCGTCGAATTTGCTCCTTCGCGGAGTAAAAAGATTGCAGTAGACGTGGTGCCTGCCGAATGGCAGCTCTATCTTGTTGATTAGAGCATAAATAAAATGATATATAAAATCGTCCCAAGGCACCGGGGCGATTTTATTTTTAAATTAAATTATTTTAATTTTTCTGTTAAGAAATTTGCAAATTTATCATCCTTTGACCAAATTTCATAGTCAACTTTTTCACCGTTGACAACAATAGTTGGAGTAGCTTCTAACTGATGCGCTTTGCCAAGCGTCATATCAAAAGAGATTTTTTTAGTAATATCCTCGGACTCTAAATCCTGATGGTACTTGTCAATATCTAAACCTAAATCTCTAGCGTAATTTTCGAAAATTTTCGCTCGTTGGTTACTTTTGCCGTTCCACTCTGCTAGACTAGAAAATAACTTATTGTGCATTTGCCAGAATTTACCTTGACGGGCAGCTGCTAAAGCTGTGGCACTGGCTGCTCTAGCATCGGTATGACCCGGTATGATGTATTGTCGAAATACTAGTGCTACTTTGTCAGGATAAGTTGTAACTAATTTCTCAAACTTTTCGCGATAACTACCGCAGGCTGGGCACTGGTAATCACCATATTCGATTATGACAACTTTAGCATTTGGATTGCCTAATACTAAATCACCAAATCCACCATTATCGGCGGTGCTGGTAATGATTTGATCTTTATTATATTTACTAAGATCAAGCTTGTTTAGATTATTAATATAGATACCATAAAATATCAAACTAATAAAAGCAATTACTAAACCAATACGAAAAAATAGCCATTTTTTGTCTTCTTGCATAAAATCTTCTGACTCCTAATTAATGAGCATATTTTAACGTAAAAAGCTAATGTTTGCAAATTATTATTGAATCAAAATTAATTATGTTAAAATATGAATATGAAAGTTATCTGGTGGATGCTATTGCTGATAATAGAAATCGGACTGATCTTGGTAATGGCGTGGCGACTAGATTTCGAACCGACTTCTTCTTGGGATGAATATCGTAAACGCAACTCTGGCAATTTTAAAAACAAACAAGAGCTTGTGCGTCGACAAATTTATCCAATTTTGATCACCATCTTGGTACTAAAAATGATAATTGCTACTGGTATAATGTTGTTTTTATTACAACAGATATTTGAAAAATGGTGGCAAGTGATTATTATTTGGTTGACGGTGATTAGTTTAGCATTTTTGATAAGTAAAAATAAATTAATGCGTTATCAGTCACAAAATTTATTTGCTAAAATCGAATCAAAAATCACACCTTTTTTATTAAAAATTAGTTGGTTAAAACTCAATATGTTTCAGCAATTGAGTATAAAAGAGCCAAAATTAGCCTCGCGGGCTGAATTAGATTATTTATTGACTCACGACCAGCGAATAATAACTGAATCTGAGCGGCAGATTGTGATGTCAGCACATGATTTTACAGAAATGGTAGCTGAAGATTTAATGGTTAAGATATCTGATTTATGTCAAGTTAAGGCATCTGATTTATTAGGACCATTAGCAATTAACGAATTATATGAAACTGGTGAAAAATTATTTGTGGTCTACGAAAAGCATAAAGTGCTTGGTTTGATTAGTCTGGAAGATTTAGTTGATTTAAAATCTGGTAAAACTTTTCAGGCTAAAGAATTGGCCCGGCAAGATTATTTAGAAGTACAGACTAATGATAAACTTAATACGGTGATTCACAAAATGATTGAACATCAAACAATGATAGCTCTCGTGGTAGATAAAAATAGTTATTTAGGAATTATTGAGCTAGAAACAATCCTAAAACAGCTTAAAATAACTAATTTGTGATAAAATATTAGCGAGGAGAACAAAATGGAACGAAAATTAATTCGGGATTTGGCTGCTTTTGTTGGTCAAAAAGTAATGATTCAGGGTTGGCTGCACAAAAAGCGTTTACTTGGTGGCCTAAACTTTATTACAGTACGTGATCGTAGTGGTATTGTACAAAATTTGATTGAAGATAAAGATCAAATTGAAAAGCTGCGTGGTATGCAGTTAGGAACGGTTGTGCAGTTTGTTGGTACGGTGGTGGCCGATGAGCGGGCGCCAGGTGGGGTAGAATTGCATGAAGTAGCTGTTGAAATAATGGTGCCGGTGATTGATGAGCCGCTTATTGAAATTGACAAACCAATTTTACATAAATCAGAAAATCTTGATACTTTGTTTGAGCACCGAGTATTAAATGTTCGTAATATTCAAGAACAAAATATTTTTAAGATTCGAGCACGTGTGATGCAAGAAATGCGTAATTATTTGGTGCAAAATGAGTTTATTGAAATAGACACGCCAAAACTTTTAGCTGGCGCAACCGAAGGCGGTGCAGAAGTATTTAAGCTTGATTATTTTGGTAAAGAAGCCACTCTGGCTCAATCGCCGCAATTTTATAAACAAATTATGGTTGGCGCTTATGAGCGAGTGTTTGAAATGGGGCATTCATATCGTGCTGAGCCCAGCGCCACTAGTCGACATTTGACTGAACTGACTATGTTAGATATAGAAATGGGTTTTGTTAAGGATCACGATGAGATTTTAAATATGATTGGTGGTCTAGTAATGACAGCCGTTGATAATGTTTATCGTGATATGGCGGCAGAATTAAAATCATTAAATGCGCCAGAGCTAAAATTACCAGCTTCGCCAATTGAAATTCCACGTTTTACAATTACTGAAATTCATGAATTATATTTAAAATATAACAAACTTGATTTAACTCATGAAAAAGATTTAACTCCTGACGAGGAACGATTTATTGCGGAATACGCTCGTAAGCAGTTCGGGTCTGATCTGGTTTTTGCAACAGAATTTCCAATCGAAGCGGCAAAGTTTTATCATAAAATAAATCGTAATAAAAATGTAGTCTACTGGGCAGATTTAATTTTCCGTGGCGTGGAGATTGCTACTTGTCCATTGCGTGAAGAAAATTATCAAACAATGATTGATCAAATGAAAACGGCTGGTATCGATGTTACTGCGCCTGGTTTTAAATATTATTTGCAAGCCTTTCAATTTGGTTTGCCACCGCATGGTGGTTGTGGTATGGGCGTTGATCGAATTGTTCAAAAAATTATTGGTTTAAAGAATGTTAAAGAAGCTTGTCTATTTCCACGCGATATTAACCGTTTAAATCCATAAAATAGTTTGTGATACAATATAATTAATGAAACAGATTTTAACAGGCTTGATAGTTACGATAATTTTGCTAAATTTTGGCAATATTAACTTGGCGTTGGCTGAAGAAAACTCAATTGACGATCAACTTGTTAATAATGTTAAAACTAATTGCAATCAAATAAAAATTCGTTTACGACAACTACAAGTGAGTGATGCTTTGTCTCGCGTGAATTATGGTCAGATTTATGAGTCGATCAATCTTAATGTTATTACGCCATCGAACACTCGTTTAGTAACCAATGGTATCAAGCCAGTTGATCTAATTGTTTTAAGCAGTGACTATGATCGTAATTTAAATCAATTTCGTCGTAACTATTTAGTTTATGAGGAAAAGCTGTCAATTCTAGTAAAAAATGATTGCCAAAGTGATCCACGCGGTTTCTATCAAAAATTAACTGAAGTGCGTCAACTGCGACAACAAAATGCTGCATTATTAAAACAAGTTGATAGTCTGGCTCGACAGTATCAAACAATGATTCGAAAGATGAACGTCAATGAACTTCAGAAATAAATTATCCATCTCATATAATCCATTAAAGATATTCCTATGCGGTGCAACGTTATTAGCGTTAATTTTAGGTGCTTTAGGTCTGTATATTTATCGAGCTAGCGGTTCATATGCTTTGGACTTGAGCCGTCCAGGTTATAGTTCAGCACAATCAGACATTAATTATACTTCGGAAAATGATCGTTTACGAGTTAAATCTGATGGTGTAATAAATCTCGATTTTATTAAAGAAGTTGATCGAGCTTTAGATTATTATTTACGTCAAACGGTTGATGAGCCATTTGCTGATCGAGCAATGAGCGACGAAACCTTGGGTATTATTGCGCCAGCTGAACAAGCGCCTACGGTCAAACTAGAAACCAAGGAATGAATCATAAGAGATTATGACGAACAAAACTATCAAGTTTACCAGCGGTCATTAAAACCACAAGGTGGTTTTGTCGTAAGTGTTGTTTCAGGCTGTTTATTAACTTATCATTAAAATCAGCAGGTGAAGCTTGTGGAATATTGGCAACTAATTCAGTCGGTGACAGAATATTTTCGTGGTGATCACGGGCAACGTAGGTCGGTAACCAATAAATTTGGTCAGCTTGTTTAAAGGCATTGGGATAGTCATCACGAAATTGACATTGTCGATCGTTCTGATGCGGTTCATAGACTGCTATAATTTGTTCAAAAGATTGTTGGTCTGCATATTCACGTGCTAATTCTAATGTGGCGCTGATCTCAGCGGGATGGTGTGCATAATCACTCACTAGATTATGCGGTTCGAGAACTTCAAACCTTCGTCCAGCTCGCGGCGCATGATTGAGAATTTCGATAGCTTGTTGTTGGTTGATATTTAAATCGGTTAGATGGGGTAATAAATCTAGAATTAGTTGGGCGTTGGCACGGTTATGTTGGCCAAGAATGGTTAAGTCAGGATTTATCTTGCTAGCAAAATGAAGGTTGGTTAATTTTTCGGCGGTTGGAAATAGATCTTTTTGCCACATAAAAACTTTTTTTGATTGGCTAAAAAATTGAACGAAAGCAGTTTGATAATCAGTTAAGGTTGGATAAATATCAATATGATCATAATCAACGGCTGGAATTAGGCTAAAATCTGGTTGGTAGTGCAGAAAATTACGGTCATATTCATCGCATTCGTAAATGAAATATCGACTTGCTGGATCAAATTTTCCAGATTCAGCGAATGGTAAAGTGCTACCAACTAGATAGCTAATTGGTATACCAAGCTCTCGCATTAGCCAAATTAACATTGTGGTAGTGCTGGTTTTACCATGAGCTCCAGCCACTGCAATTAATTTAAACTGATGCTGTTGAATAAACCAAGGAATGAATTGATCGCGTTTGGTTGTTTGAATACCTAATTGACGAGCGGTCTCTAATTCAGGATGGTTATTGGGCAGCGCAGAAGTGTAAATCATCCAATCAATTGCTTGCTGTTGATGACAATAACGTAAGAAATCGCCTGATTGATCAGTTGAAGAATTGACGCCTCGCTCACGTAAATGGTCAGTATTCTGGTTTACCTGTTGATCACTACCTACGACATTATAGCCAGCATCAAGTGATAATTCGGCCAGTGGTGCTAAAGCTGATCCGCCGATGCCAGAGAAATAAATTCGCATACTCATTTTGTGCTTCATTATGTATATCATATCAGTTTTAAATTGAAAAATCTATTTTTTTATGGTTAAATTATAGTCAATATGGTGGGACAATGTTTCAACTAATAATTGATCGATTAAGACAACGACACTTTTGGCGTCGGGCAACTTTTAATGAATTGTCAGCGCTTTATGTATCGGAATTAATGCGTGAAATTGCTAAAAATTTAGCAATGGTGTTTATTTATGCTTTTTTGTTTACGAAGGGATACTCGTTATTCTATTTGGCGACATTTGCTATTTATCATCGATTAATGATGCTAATTTTTGGTGTCTTTTCAATGTTTTTGGTTGCTTTTTTTGGTGCAAAAAAGTGTCTAATAGTTGGTAATTTTTTCTATGTCCCGTCATTGTTAATGTTTGCCATATTCGATCAATGGGGTGAGTTGGCAGTGGCTTTGGGTGGCTTATTGATTGCTTTTGCGAGTGAGATTCATCGAACATCTTATAATGTGTTATTTTCTGAAGTTAAAAATGCACAAAACTCTGGTAAAGAAATTAGCTACATGCTAATTTTTCAAAAAATTGCTGGTATTATCTCACCCTTTTTAGGTGGATGGTTGGCAAGTTACTTCGGTGCCGAATCATCAATGTTTTTTGCGGCAATTTTGTATTTAATTGCGGCGATTTCGTTTGTTAAAACACCGGCTCAATCAAAACGACATCACAATCTTAATTTTAAAACTTTTCCTTGGCGATCCTATCGAAGCATTTTTTTTGGTCAATTTGGTCGCGGTTTTGACGCTGTGGCGGCTGACTTTTGGTCGTTATTTGTGGCGATTTTTATTCTGTCTGGTGCGGCTACCTATGGTATAGTGGGCAGTCTAAAATCATTAGATGCTTTTGTGATATTTATGTTGGCATTTTTTTTGGGTCGAGCGTTGGATAAACAGCACAGGATGACAACAAGAAGCTTTCGTTTGGGTGTGGTGCTTACCTCGTGTTCGTTTATTTTTCAACCTTTGTTGTTGACACTTCCTGGTGCAATAATTAGTGAAATAATCTATTCAATTGGTACAATCTTGTATCATATTCCATACACTAAAGCACGATATGATGCGGCTGATCAATCTGGTTCAAGGGTGCTAATGGAGCTAATGATGACGATCGTAAGTGGAATTAGTGCGGTTATGGCTGGACTAATCTTGTTGGCATGCTTGCGTTTAATTCCTGATCAGAGAATGGCATTTATCGTATTTTTTGTAATTTGTGGATTTGCTAATTTAATTTTTGCCTTTTCTAATTTTCCAATTTTTCGAGCGTATAAATATCATCAAGCTGATATTGCGTGATATAATAAGCATATGGTTTTTCAGTCAAAGCAATTTCAAAAAATTCAATTGGCAACTTGGCAGATGATAATTTTATTTATCTTGATGTCAGTAGTGACAGCGACCTTATTACGCATCAATAATGTTCAAATGTCAAGACGTCTTAATTCAGTTTTGGAAGCCGATAAATCAAAAGATCTAGGTTTAGTTGAGGAGCGATTGTATGATTTGCGAGATTTTGTGTTTGCTCATATGAATACGTCAACTGGAACGATTTTTTTAGAAAAAACTTACTTAGCTCGAGTTCAGCGACTAGTCGATGACGCAAAAAAATCATTGTCATCAAATCCTGAACAAAATGCCTATAAAACTGCGGCCGAGATTTGTGATCGTAAATTCTCTGGCTATACCTCAGCCTATGCACAATGTTTTTTGAGCGAGGTTAATAAAAGCACTACGACAGTTGCGCAGCCACTGGAGATTAAGAATTTAGATCCAATGTTATTTACTCATTCTTACGCGGCACCAAATTGGTCGCCAGACTGGGCTGGCTTTGCGGTATTAATTTGGGCAATTATGCTTATGAATTTAGTTATCAGATTAATCTCTTGGGTTGTCTTGAGGATAATTATTGCGAAAAATAGTTGACATCTAGGTTTTTTTGCGTTAAGTTAATAGAGTAACTAAATAAGGGAAAGGAATAACATGGCTTATAGTCATAAAAATTCTAAAGGTGTAACTTTTTATCTTCATCAAATGGAAGTAACACTTCGCGGTGGTAAAAAGCAAACAATTTTCTTCTTCTCAAAAGAAGCTAAAGGTCCAAAAGGTACTCCATGCGATTTACCTGCAGATCGAATTGTTAAAGAAAACGTTCGCAATGGTTTCTTGGTAGTTGCCAAAAAGGCATAAATTACAACACTTTTTAGTTGTACCATAAGCACTTTGTTTGTATAATAACTATAAATAAACAATACAACAGGGTGCCACAGATACTCGCTCATAAAGGTGAGTATCTGTTTTTTATAACAAAATATCGCCCAAATGGACGGTATTAGTTTATATTCTGAAGTGGTGGGGGCGGCTGGATTTGAACCAGCGACCAACAGGTTATGAGCCCGCTGCTCTGACCCCTGAGCTACGCCCCCACGACGGTAATATTTTAGCACAAAATATATTTTTACTCAATTAGTTTACGCATCAGGTCGGAATATGATTAAAATTTCATGATATAATATAAGTTGAAAATGTTTAAGTTTAAGCAGAAAATCCGTCAGATTTTATATCAAATTCGCCATCAGTGGCTAATACCTCAAAACCTATTTTTAATAGCCGTGGTAATGGTAGCAATTATTTGTGTTTTGTCAGCAACTGCAACGATGAGACGTAATTATGATTTGCAAAAGCGAGTTGACGTAAAAAAACAACAATTAGCATTGTTAAAATTAGAAACGGCAACTGCAGAAATAGAACTTGATTATTATCGTACTGAAGAATATCAGGAATTAGCAGCTCGTCAATCACTTGGTTTAGTTAATGATGGCGAAAAAGTTTTAATTTTACCGAAGTACTCAACCTGGGTAAGACAAAAACAAGCTGAATATAATCGGCAAATTGATACTACGCCGATGAAAATTAGTATTTTTAATCAATGGATTAACTTTTTCTTTGGTAGTAATCGCCATTAATAAAATAAAAAATCACAGCAAGCTTGCTTTTTAATGATAAACGTGCTATAATGAAAGTATAACATGTTTAAATGACGCGGGGTAGAGCAGCCTGGTTAGCTTGCTTGGCTCATAACCAAGAGGTCGTTGGTTCAAATCCAACCCCCGCTACCAAAATAAGATTCTCACACAAGTGGGAGTTTTATTTTGATTTAATTAAACTTGTTAACTGCAGTGTTAATAATTTCTTGCCAAGACAAATAAGTTTGTGGCAATTCTAATAATTGATTGACTGTGAAATGATTGCGGATCGCTAAAGCTAGCTGCTGAGCAATTGCTTCGGATTCTGGACCAAAAACTTGAGCACCGATTAGCTGTTGTTGTGAATTGATAATTAACTTCAAAATGCCTTTAACCGGTGGTGCAATAATCTGACGTGGTAATTCACTAAATAGAGCAGTGGTCGATTGAAACTTGATGTTATTTTGATGACAATCAGCTTCGGATTGACCAATTTTAATTGCTGGATAAATCAACGGGATAGTCTCCATTAATCCATTATAATTAACAGATCGCATTCGATGTTTAGTTAAATTACGAATGGCCGTTTCTGCTTCAATAGTAGCGCTATGATCTAACTTGCTGGTACTCAATATATCACCGGCTGCAAAAATTCGCTGGTTGGTGGTTTGAAGATATTGATTAACGCTAATTCCCACGTCTGTGTAGTTGACTACGGCATTTGACAAACCAAGATCAAGATTCGGACTTAATGATTCGGCAATTAGCAGCTCGTCGGTTTGGAGTTGGCGTTCAATGCCTGCATGAATGAAGGTTAAGTTCTTTGTTAAACGAGATTGTGATATCTCAGCTAACCGACTACTTGTAGAAATATTAATATCAAAATCATTAGCTAAGGTCTTTTCAATAAATTGACTGATTTCATTATCAAAATTTGGTAATAAATCACTGTTTTTGCTACAAAAATAAACTTTTACGCCAAAAATTGCTAATAATTGAGCTAAAACTAATGCGATTTGGTGACCACCAACGATAAAAATTGATTTTGGTAAATTGTCGATTTCTAAAAAGTCACGTGGTGTATAATAATTAATTTCAGATAAGCCAGAAAACTTTGGCGGTTGCCAGCTAGCGCCAGTTGTGATTAGAAAATGTTTAGCGGTATAACGTTGCCCGCCAGCGCTAATTTGATTTGGGCTTAAAAAATAAGCTCGTTGATTAATGATTTGAATACCTTGACTTTGGCAGAATTCTTTATTATTAATGTAAGCGTTACGAACAATGTATTTAGCGGTAGAATTGATTTTTGGATAGTTAAAACTTGCAAATCGATTGTGTAAACCATAAAAATCAGATTGATGTTGAATTTGATAATAATTTTTTGCAGCTTGTCGAATAAATGACAATGGTAAATCAGAATAATTTAAACTATCACCGCCAAAGGTATTATCTTCGAAAATTGCTACCGCTAAACCATTTTGACGCGCGCTTAAAGCAGCTTGAATACCGGCTGAACCACCACCGATAATAATTAGATCAAAAGCTTGTTTAGTTTGTTGTTTACCCACCCGATATCCTCAAATTATTTGTTTATATGTTCGATAAAAAAAAGCTGCTTCTGGATTATAAACTGTTAAAATTTGATAAGTTTGGAGTCGTAAGTCAGAGCTAGTAAATTCTGGTTTGTTTTCGATCCATTTAGCGATTTGTCTATAAACTTGTTCGGCAAATAATTCAGCTTCACCAGTTCCACAGCCAACAGCAATACAACTAGTTTGGATACTGTTGATAAACTTTTGCTTTGAGAATGTTTCAGTTTGACCATTGGCTTTTAAAATCGAATGAGTCATCGCAATTCTCCATAAAATATCAAGCTAACGGTTTGCCAGCAAGCTAAAATTAAACTTAATAAGGAAACAATATGTAAAAAAGTAGCGTTTGAAATCAGGAAGCGGTGAACGCGACTAATTTGAACTTGCAAAACAATTACCAAACTAATACCCAAAAATGGTAAAGTGGTGATAAAACTGATAATCGTAATAATTGGTAATATAAATTGGTTAACACTAAACGCACCTGCCAGGTTAAACAGCGGTAAAAATAATAGCCAAATATTCGATAAAACACTAAAGATACCAAGACTAATTGCTTCAGCGCCAGAATTAGTTTTGATGCAACGTTGTTGAATAAATTTACGCACTTGTCGAAGCGTCCACGGATTTAGATTATCGGAAGCCTGAAAAACTTTTATCAGTAGCATAATTAACGTTTGAATAATTAGTAAAATAATTAAAGTCGGATAATAAGTAATATGTGGTATTTGCCAACGCAATAGCAATATAGTTGAGGTCAATAAAAATATGGCTGCCATTGCTCCAAAAGAAAAACAAATTAATAAATGACGTAATTGTTGTTGTGAGCTACGCTGGCTAAGTGCATGTCCACTCATTAAGGTGATACTACTAAGATTCAGTCCTAGACTGGCGCAAAAAACACTAGTAATAATCAATAGTCCGATACTTAAATCCATTGTAGTTTCCTATATAAATTTATACCATAAATGCTTTCAAAAAACTAGAGTTTGTTAGCGTCTAACAGTTTAGCTTTTATTAAAATTATGATAGAATGAGAGTAATATGGCAATTGAGCGAGTGATTGACACTAGCATGCACGAGGATGAGTCTGAACAGCAGTTCGAGACTAGTTTACGACCACAGCGTTTTACGGAATATATTGGTCAGGAGCGTTTGAAACGTAATTTAAAATTAGCAATTGAAGCAGCTAAAAAACGCGGCGAGCCACTTGATCATATTTTGTTATTTGGACCGCCTGGACTAGGTAAGACGACTATGGCGAGTGTGATCGCAAATGAGATGGGTGCTGATTTGCGAGTTACTTCTGGTCCGGCAATTGAGCGAGCAGGGGATTTAGCAAGTATTATTACTAATTTAAAAGATGGTGATATTTTGTTTATTGATGAAATTCATCGATTGAATCGGGCTGTTGAAGAAGTGCTGTATTCAGCAATGGAAGATTTTAAACTTGATATTATGATTGGTAAGGGTCCTGCGGCGCGTAGTGTGCGATTAGATTTGCCGCGTTTCACAGTAATTGGAGCAACTACCCGTACTGGTAGCTTGGCTGCGCCACTGCGGGATCGATTTGGTCATATTTATCGAGTCGAGTTCTATACTGACCAAGAGCTTAGCCAAATTATTCGGCGGTCGGCTGGGATTTTGCATTGCCAAATTCAAGATATAGCAGCCTTATCACTAGCAAATCGTTCGCGCTTAACGCCGCGTATTGCTAACCGCCTTCTGAAACGAGTTCGAGATTATGCTGATGTTAATGGTGATGGTATAATCGACCAACCATTGGTTGATCAAGCAATGCAATTATTAGAAATTGATGAACTTGGGCTTGATCCAGCTGATCGTAGTCTATTAGTAAAAATCTATGAGAATTATAATTACCGTCCAGTCGGTTTAAATACAATCTCGGCTTTAACTGGTGATGAAACAACTACGATTGAGGATTTTTATGAACCATTTTTGCTACAACTAGGTTTTTTGGAACGGACACCACGTGGTCGAAAAATTACCCCAAAAGCCGTTAAACACCTAAAAATAACAGAGGAGAAATAATCAATGAGCCAAGAATACGAATATAAAATGGTGGGTAATGATGAACAAGGCAACCCATTGTATCAACGTGTACCAAAACACATTGAAACGGAAGAGTCACAGCCAGACAATGTACATAACAAACCGCCAATAATTTCTAAAAAAGATAAATCACGTAAGGTCGAACGTAACTCAGATTTTTTATATGAGGGACTCGATGAGAGTTGGATTTCATTGCGACATCAGCAGTCGGTAGAACATTTTCCAGATTTAAAGATGCTAGAAAAAGAATTTGTTTTAAAAGTAATTACTCGTCACAAAATTGGGATCGTTGCGATTTGGGGAACAGCACTTATTATCGCATTATTGCTGACTTTAGTTTGGATTAATGTTAGTTTAAATAACTACAGTAACAACTTTGGTTTAGTTAATCAAGAATCAGCCCTGGGTGATGGTAGTGTTATTATTGCTTTAATTATGGTAATGATTGCACTTTTTGCTTGGATTTTCACTAAAGTTTATCGTACGAATAAGCTAGTGATCACTACAGAGCGAGTAGTGCAATATATCTCAAACGGACTATTTGACTATAAAACTCAGACAATTGATCTTGGCTGGGTTGAGGATGTTTCTTACCATCGAAAAGGCTTTTTAGCGACATTATTCAATTACGGCTCGGTTCGTTTATCAACTATCGGCGATGAGTCAACATATTATTTTATTTTGACGCCAAAGCCTGATAAGACCGCCTCGGAATTAAATGACATTGTGTTTGCTGTTAAAAATGAATACCCACTAGTTGATAAAGTTTTATAATTTATTTACTAGATTTGGAATAATTATCTTCTAACTCCATTTTTGATGAAATTGAGAATTGTTTACATTGATTGTTTTGACAATCAGAAGTCTTGTATTCATAGTCACAGCCTTTATCTCCGAGTAGGATTTTGTTTGGGTCACTAAAAATTGCTGGATCAACTCCACTAATGATTTCTGGTGTTAAAATTTCTGGGTAATAGCCATTTTGTTTAAAATAAACTTGAGTCAAATTAAAATAAATTGCATTAATCGATGCTTTACGCTCTTGATCTCGCAGTTTTTGATTAACTTGGTTGCTTTGATTAACAAATAAGACAAAAAGCGTTGTTAAAAATACAATAGCAACGATAATTTCAATAGTAGTGAATCCTTTTTTCATAACCTTATTTTAACATATTTTTAGTTTAGATTATGAAATGATTTAATAAATTTATAGAGCATGTTATAATTTATTTAACATAACTTCGTTTAAGAAAGGGAGATAATGGCAAAGAAAGCAGAAAAAAGTACCGAAGTGGCTACCGATGGTAAAAGTCAGGCATTGAGTTTAGCGATGGCACAAATTACCAAGCAGTTTGGTGATGGGGCAATTATGAAACTTGGCGAAGCGCAAAAAGTTGATGTTGAATTAATACCATCAGGAGCCTTAAGTCTTGATTTGGCGTTGGGCGGTGGCTATCCAAAAGGGCGGATTATTGAGATTTACGGACCAGAAAGTTCAGGCAAAACAACTTTAGCCCTACATGCAATTGCTGAGGTCCAAAAAAGAGGTGGTACAGCGGCTTTTGTTGATGCTGAACACGCACTTGATCCAAGCTACGCTAAAAAGCTTGGCGTTGACACTGAGAATCTATTAATTTCCCAGCCAGATAATGGTGAGCAAGCTCTAGAAATCACTGAAACTTTAGTCCGTTCCAACGCAGTTGATATTATTGTAGTGGATTCAGTAGCCGCTTTAGTACCACAAGCAGAAATTGACGGTGATATGGGCGACTCGCACATGGGTTTGCAAGCTCGTTTAATGAGTCAAGCTTTGCGTAAATTAACTGGTATTATTAACAAATCCAAGGCGACTGTGATTTTCATCAATCAAATTCGTATGAAAATTGGGGTGATGTTTGGAAATCCTGAAACAACTACTGGTGGTAATGCTCTGAAATTTTATGCTAGTGTTCGGATGGATATTCGACGTATTGGGCAAATCAAAGGCGACGGCGACGATATTGCCGGTAACCGCACGAAGGTTAAAATCGTTAAAAATAAGATTGCTGCACCGTTCCGCACGGCCGAGTTCGACATTATGTATAACGAAGGAATTTCTAAAACTGGCGATGTGCTCGATTTAGCAGCTTTACATGGTGTAGTTGATAAATCCGGAGCTTTTTATAAGTATAATGGCGAAACAATCGGACAAGGGCGTGATAAAACTAAGAACTACTTAAAAGAAAACCCCGAGATTTTGGCAGAAATTGAGGCGAAGGTTCGTGCTAAATTGGCCGATGAAGAATTGCCAACAGAACTTGATTCAGCCTCGGATGAAAATACTGATATCCAAGCGGAGGCGGCTTAATTATAGATAAAAAGGTAAAAAGTCAAATCATTAACTCATCGCCATTAAATCCATCAACTAGCTTTAAAATTACTGATATTCAGCCGGCCATAAAGAATTCTAATCGGGTAAATATTTTTATCAACGGTAAATATCGATTAAGTTTGGATGTTTTTCAGCTAACTGAATTGAAAATTAAACTTGGGACAATTTTAAGTCAGCAGGAGCTTGCTCAGCTTGATCAGCAAAGCGAATTTGGTAAGCTGTATACTCTGGCTTTAAACTATTGTATGTTGCGACCGCATTCGGAAAAAGAGATTCGCGATTATCTATGGAAAAAAACTTTACCAAGAAAATTGCGTAATAAAAAAACTGGTGAATTATATGAAAAAAAAGGCGTGTCGCTTGAATCGGTTAGCCAAACGATAATCCGTTTGAAAGAGAAGCGTTATGTTGATGATGAAAAATTCACTCGTTTTTGGGTTGAAAATCGCAATAGACATCAAGGTTCAAGCTTGCGCAAATTAAGGTCTGAGTTAACACAAAAAGGAGTGGCTTTAGACATTCAAAATAAAATTTTGAGCGAAACAACACGTAATGACGCGGAGGAATTACAGAAAATAATTGCTAAAAAATCCAAGCGCTACAATGACCCGCAAAAGTTAATGCGCTACCTTGTGTCTCAAGGTTTTTCGTATAATGATGTTAAAAAGTCATTGCAAAGTAGCGAAACGACAACTACTACTTGCCTTGATTAGCTGTTTCAGTGTTACGAAACGGATTGATAAAATTATCAATCGCTGCTTGTTTTTCAAGTTCGCGTAATTCACCAAGTTCATTTTTAATTATTACTTGATGCTGACTAATTTTATCAATTTGTGATCGTTGAATAATCAGCTCTTGATCAAAAAAATCTTTAAAAAGTGGACGTTTGATAACTAACTGATGAATAATCATAGCTTCGCTAATGATGGTGGTGTCAATAACTCGTCCAATCTTACGTCGTTTTTTGTCGATGACTGGTAGATTGATCAATTCAAAATTTAAATCCAAAATCTCTTTTAGTCTAATAACATCATCACTTGAAACAATGTCTTGGCTATCGTCAATGATTAGGCCTATTCGGCTGATTTCACGAATGTCGGATGGAAGGAGATAGGCGTTGTGTGGATTATTAAGTTGACGTCCAGATAGTCTGAAAGCATGGATTGTTAAATTAAATGGATTAACAATTGTATCAATAATTGTAGCAACTTGATTACCAGTGCGTAAACTCACTACCGGCATATTAATAAATTGACTACTATAAATTAACATAAAAACATTATATCATAAGTGCTTTGATTTTTATGACTTTATTTAGTCTGTGAGGCACGATTTGATATCAATTAAATGGACTAGTTCTACCACCAGGAATGATAATTGATGATTGTCCGTCACGGATGTCACGTAACTTTTTTACGGTATTTTTATTAAAATAATTACTGTAATTTTCATCAGCTACTTTTGAAACATCAGAGGCACGTTGGAAAATATCAAAAATTTGATAAATACCGAAAGTTGCTAAACCGACAATCACTAAAACAATAAGTGGTTGCGCAATTGTTAAATACTTATTAAAGGTTTTATTGTCAACGGACAAAGACTTTGATTTGGATGCTGCTGATAGCTGTGGCATTGTCGTTTCCTTCCCTGCTATTAGATTGACTAATTGAAAAATTGGTGATTTGCATGCGTGGTAAGCCAGCTTCGATTAATTTAATAAATTTAAGAAAATTAGTATAATCGACTGGTGAATCAAGCGATAATACGATTGTGATATTGGAATCAGATTTTGCTGCTTTTGGACCATTAACAGAGAGGTTTAGGTTGCTGATGGCTATGCCAGAATCTTTAGCATGTGCATAAAGCGTATTAATTAATTTTTCTTGATAGGCTTTATCTGATGATGGAGCAAAGAGTTGATCGATGATTGGTGGGATGTCTTTAATTTCATTATATTGCTGTTCAACACTCTCCATTTTACTAATTTCGTTGCGAATTGACTTAATCTCAGTTGCTATTTTTGTAATTTCAGTAGTGTTAGTTGAAATAAATTGTTTTGCTAATACAAACAGTCCAATATTGGCTGCGGTAAGTAAACCAATAAAAGTAAATAAAATAATTTGAACGTGAGTTGGTTTAAGTTTCATTATTTTATAACCTCCGCTAAGCCGCTTTTACTAAAAGTGTAAGTTATATTGGCTTTAGTTCCTTCTTTGCCGGTGTCAAGTGCGTCAATACTGACAGTTTCGATAAGTTTTGAATGTAACATTGCTTGTTTAGTGGCAATAACTTGATTATAATCAGCAGCGTTAATTTGAGCTGTATGAGGCGACAAAATAGTGTTAGTGTCAATTGCAATTGTACTAATCGTCACTCCGCTTGGTAAAATCGAAGAAAAAGCCGTCAATAATTTAGAATAATTAACTTGATTATCAATTATAGTCTCTGCTGTTTTAAGATTATTGCGTAATGATTCGAACTTTTGCTTGGTTTTTGCAAATTGATTCAATTGGGTTTTGACTTCTTCTAGCTGTGATTCCATACTATTTTTATTGGTTAAGGTAGCGATATAAATAATACCAGTACTTAAACCAATTGCTAGTAGGGTGCCAATTAACAAAAAAACATAACGGGCGATTGTATTGTTAATAATCGATGCATGGAGCTGTTTAGTTTGATCTCTAGACAATAAGTTAATCATTAATAACCTCCTTGTAATTTAAGAATGAAGCACCGGCTACTGTTAAGAACTTAGAAATTGAAGTCTTTTTTGGCTTTGGTAAGCGACCAAAATTAAAATCGTGCCATGGACTAGCGATGCGGACGGGTAAGTTTAATTTATTTGTTAAATAATCGCTGAGACCAGCAATATTACTACTAATGCCAACTACTAATATTTGATCTATCGGTTGACCGCCAAGGCGCTCAGTATTGTAACGTTGCATTTTTTGCACTTCAGCTAGAATTGTATCCATGAGTGGTTGAAGGGCGTCGGTAATGTCTTTTTGGTATTGACTCTTTGAAAAACCGCTTAAAAGTTTTAACTGATGAGCTTTTTCTAGTGGAATAGACATATAACGACTAATAGCAGTTGTAAAATCGTTACCGCCAATTTCAATTGTGTTGTTTACCTTAATAACTTTATCAAGTACAGCGATGTCAGTATAATTAACTTCCATATCAATAATTAAGGTATTTAAGTTGCCTTTTTCGGAGTTAATTAGCAGGCGAGCAATTGAGTTCATGCTTGGCTCAACTAGAATCGGTTCTAGGCCGATTGAGCGAGTTGCGTCGGTAATGCGATCAATGATTGCGGTTGGTGAGGCACTAAGAATAATATTTATATTCTCTTCGTCTTGATTAATAACGTCGTAGCTAATATTTAATAAGTTTTTTGGAACCGGAATATATTGTTCAACTTCTAGGTCAATCACACTGTTTAGATCTTTTTTAATACTAACTGGTAATTGTAACGTTCGAGAAAAAGTTTTTGTCGTTGGAATTGAAACGAAAGCATAATTAGAATCAATCCGGCCAGTTAATCCAGCTTGTGCTAGTTCTTGCATACGTTCTTCAAGATAACCATCGGCATTTTCAAGCGATGTTTTGGCACGCTCAGGATCAAGCCGAACAGCTGAGTAGCCAGCCACGCGAGTGCGTCGTCGGCTACGATCAAAAACCATCATAGATAAATCATTAATTCCAACGCTAATGCCAACAATATTTTTAGTTTTAAAGAATGCTTTCATATTTCCCACTCATAGTATATTTATTATGCTTAATTATAATCTATCCGACTGCGTTTGACAAGTTTGCGATCGGACTCATCACACTGGCGGCAATTAAACCAACCATGCCACCCATGATAACAATCATCACTGGCTCAATAATCGATCCAATTTGATCAAGGGCTAAATCGACCTCTTCTTCATAAAAATCAGCTACTTTAACGAGAATTGTTTCGGTACTACCAGTCTCTTCACCGACTGCTAACATTTGCGATACCATGTCTGGCCAAAGTGCGCCTTGGTTAGTGATAATTTTCGATAATTGTTGTCCGTTTTTAACTTCACTAACTGCTTCGAGCAGGGCAGTGCGATAAACGTCATTGCCAACGGAATCGGCCGTCACCTCAAGCGCATTAATCACCGATACGCCAGCACCCATTAAAGCTGAAAAGGTTCGTGAAAAGCGAGCAACTACGGTTTTTAACACAATAGTTTTAATGGCTGGAATTTTTAATAATAGGCGATCAAATTTTTTCTTACCGACTGGTGTTTTAATATAACGAAGTACGTTATAAATAATACCACCTAAAATGGGAAAAATAATAAACCAAGTTTGTAGAATAAAGTTACTTAAACCAAGCATAAAAGTAGTAATTGCCGGCATCTCAGTATTTTCGCCGCCTAAATTACTCATAATTTCTCCAACTTGAGGAATTACAAAAATCATTAAGGCGAAAAATGCTATAACTGTAATTATCATTAGCACCATAGGATAAGACATGGCGGACTTAATTTTTTTGCGCATGGTAGCGGCTTTTTCTTGTTGTATAGCTAGTCGTCTCAATATATCTTCAAGAATACCAGCCGTTTCACCAGCTCGGACCATGCTTACATAAATGTCATCAAACACTTTTGGATGTTTTGCTAAGGCATCGGCTAGCGAATCACCACCTTCAATGTTTTCAATTACTTGTTTAAGGATTTTTTGCAGAGGAGTTTGGCCATTGCCGGCTAATGATGAAAGGGCTCGAAGTAATGGCACGCTAGCAGCAACCATCGAAGCTAATTGACGAGAAAAAATTGTCAATTCATCAGCTTTTACTGAGCTATTGGTCAGAGAAAAAGAAAAGCCTTTTTTCTCTGGTTTAATAGTTAGTGGGCGATAGCCTAATTTACGAACTAAATCGATCGCAATCTGCTGGTTATTAGCCTCGATTGTACCACTGACTATGTTCTGCTGTTGGTTGAGTGCACTGTATGTAAAACGCATGTTTTCCTCACTTAATCTTTAGTTGCTCCAAATACTTCATCAAACGAAGTTAAACCACGCAACGCCTTAATTACGCCATCGGTACGCATTGTGATCATATCTTCTTTAATTGCTTGATCTTGAATTTCATTAGCGGTGGCTTCGGATGTAATTAACTTTTGTACGCTAACTGTATTATCTAGCACTTCATAAATACCGACTCGTCCTTTAAAACCAGTGTGATTGCAATGATCACAGCCACCTTCATGTGGTTTCCAATAATATTCAATAGATTTTTCAGTTGTACTTAATTCATCGTCTTCACCGACGCCATCTTTTTTGGAACGTTCTTCGAGCTTGTGCAATTTAGCATTGTCGATATTTTGATTAGCGTTCAATAATTCAAAAATCTGTTTATTCAATTCATCAGTCATTTTTACACGTTCACGACAGAATTTGCAGAGACGACGCACTAAACGCTGACCAAGAACGGCGTTAACCGTCGAAGCAATCAAAAACGGTTCAATTTTCATATCTAACAAACGCGGTAAACAGGTGGCGGCGTTATTGGTGTGAAGTGTTGAAAATACCATGTGGCCAGTTAGAGCTGCTTGCACACCCAGGTTAGCAGTTTCGCCATCACGAATCTCACCGACCATAATAATATTCGGGTCTTGACGCAATAAAGCACGTAATCCAGATGCAAAGGTCATTCCAGCTTTAGGATTGGTTTGGGTCTGATTGACTCCGGGAATCTTATATTCAACCGGGTCTTCAATCGTAGAAATATTGACATCAGGTGTATTAAGAATTGATAATACGCTAAAAAGGGTAGTCGATTTACCTGAACCAGTTGGTCCAGTCACTAGCATCATGCCGTTTGGCTGGTGAATGGCGTGATTGATAATTTCGAGCGATTTGCCCCACATACCAAGCTGACGCAGGGTGAGGGCGTCTGAACTTTCACTCAAGATACGCATGACAACTTTTTCGCCATCGGCTATTGGTAAGGTCGAAACACGGAAAGCAAACGTGCTTTGGTTTAATTTGATTTTGAAACGACCATCTTGTGGAGCTCGTCGTTCGTCAATTTTCAAATTAGATAAAATTTTAATACGAGACACTAAAGCGTTTAAGACATTCTTAGGCAAGCGATTAACCTCATGTAATACACCGTCAATGCGATAACGTACCTGGACAAAATCTTCACGTGGTTCAATGTGAATATCGCTAGCGGATGATTTAATGGCGTATTCAAGCAAAAGATTAACGGTTTGGGCGATTGGCGAGTCTTCAGAGATATCTTCTTCATTTGATTCTTGAGCTGCTAAATCTTCTTTTTGAATATCAATCACGTGCGTTAGTTCTTCGTTAACATCGCCACGATATAGATCTAAGGCATCAAAAATATTCTGTGTTGTTGCAACATATATTTTTAAGCGCGTGCCTAACTCTTTCTGTAAAAAGTTTATTGCTTGAATGTCGTCAGGGTCATCAAGTGCTAAATGAATTAATCCATCATCATCAATTTTAAATACGATTGCTTTATATTGACGAGCAACGGGCTCAGGAATCAATTTTAGTGCTTTATCAGGAATATCTTTCTTTTCAATGGTCACGAACGGCACGCCAATGTAATCAGCGTAACGTTTAGTCAATTCACGTTCATCAATTAAATTTTTAATCAATACCAATTCTTGCAAACTTTTACCGGTTTTTTTCTGATCATCAGCTAATTCACCAGTTTGTTCTGGGGTTAACGGAAAGAGCTTCGCCACCAATTTGTCTGATAAAAACATAAGTACTTTAATTTTAATATATTTTTAAAAATATTTCCAGTGCTTATTTTGCGGTGTGTCATGTATAATGTTCTAAAAGCAGATAAGTTTAATTGTCATAATTACAAATACGTATGGACGAACAATCTTGGCAAATATTTCAACAACAATTTAATCCAGCTAAAAAATATATTCTAGCGGTTAGTGGCGGAGTCGATTCAGTGGTGATGCTGGATATGATGTCTCGAGTTTCAAATTTAAGCTTGGAAATTGCTCATTTTAATCATGGTATACGTCCTAATACTTCACAGCGTGATGCTGATTTTGTTAAGAAGTTAGCAGCGGATTATCAATTACCTTTTTATGGCGGTTGGTCAGCGGTTGGCGAGTTAGCTAGTGAGGATCAAGCGCGCCAAGCTCGATATCGTTTTTTGCGTTCATTAAAGCAAACTCATTCTAACAGTGTGATTTGCGTCGCGCACCACCGAGACGATATCGTTGAAACAATTGCTTTAAATTTGGTTCGTGGCACTGGTTGGCGTGGTCTGGCAGTAATGGGAGCATCGGACGTTTTTCGGCCGATGTTGAACTTTACTAAGCAACAGTTAATTGACTATGCCAAATCTTATAATTTGTCTTGGTACGAGGATGAAACTAATAAATCTGGTCGTTATTTGCGGAATCGGCTACGAGCTAAAATAAATGATCGAATTTCGAGCGATGCTAGTGAATTATTGATTGAACTGTATCAACGCCAGTCACAATTACGGTTGGCGATTGAGGCCGAAACGCAGCGTTTAATAACGTTAATCCATCATGAAGAGCAGGGATTTTCGCGTTATTTTGTAATTATGATTGACGAGACTAGTGCCAGGGATCTATTGAGAGCTATTTTTATGCGAGAAATTGGCATAAGTTTAACTCGACCACAATTAGACAGGGCAGTGTGGGCAATTAAAACAGCTTGGCCGTCAACTAGTGCGCAACTTGGTTACGGAATCAGGCTTAATTTTACGCGTCAATATTGGACTATTAGCAAAACTAATTAAAAACAGGCTAGGGGACTTGACAGTGCCTTTCCCCTGCCCGCTTATTTAATAAAATAGTTATGGACTAAAACTAGTTAGGGAAGATTTTTGGCAAAAAAATGATTAAACCAATAATTAAAGCCGCCATAGCCGCCATTAATACGCTAGCGGCCGATAAATCTTTAATTCGCTTAATAATTTCTGATCGTTCTTGTGACACAAAGTCAACTGTGTTTTCAATTGCCGTGTTAATAGTTTCGAGAGCTAAGACGATTTGAATTGATAAAATTACCATGGTCCACTCTAGTCCTGAAATTCGATAATAAAAACCTAATATAATTACTATCGCGGTTGCTATTAAATGAACAATGTAATTTTGTTCTTCGCTAGTTAAGATTTGCAAACCATTAATTGCATAACCAAAACTTTTTCTTAATCTAGCTGGTGATAAAACTTTTGCTGGAACTTTAAATTTCATAATTGCTATGAGTATACACCGGTTATATAAAAAAACAAGTGAATGAATATTCTCCTATTAAACAAACTTTCTTGCCGTTTATAGTCACATCATATATAATAATAGATATGTTTATCTCGCAATTAGTAAATATTTTTAATACTTTTGATACTTTTGCGGTTTGTCCAATCTGTACTGTGACCGTCGGTGCTGGACTAGCCTTGGCTGAAAAAATTGGCGTTGATATGCTGGTGGTTAGCGTTTGGGTTGGCGGGTTGTTAGCTTCAATGACGATGTGGTCAATCAACTGGCTTGAAACTAAGCAAAAGACGTTTAAATTCTATCGTTTAGTGATGGTGCTGCTATTTTATGTATTAACTTTTATTACTTTGCACTTTACAGACTTTTTATGGAATGAAGGTAATACTTTATTTGGTATTGATAAAATTATTCTTGGTACTGCTGCTGGCACAGCTGTATTTATTGGCGCCAGTCAGTTTTATCAATATCTTAAACAAAAAAATAATGGTCATGCGCATTTTCCCTTCGAAAAAGTAGTAATTCCAATCATATCACTTGTAATTTTAAGTATTATTGCATATTTTTTAACCAAATAGATACTTATATTATAGCATAAGAACTTTTAAAAGTCAATAGATAACAATGAAAGGAGCTAAAAATGAAAATTAAATCAAAACAGGATCTACTTAAAAAATTTGATGAATTAAAGGATAATAAACTCGATTTAGCAAGTGATGAAGATTTATCAATTGCTATCATGAATTTAATCAGCTTGGAAGAACATTTTTTCTTTACAGCCCAAAAAACTGGTAAAAGTGAGTACTACAAGTTTCTTGACCAAATTCGTGGAATGCGCAAGGACTTATTGAAGCGAATTATTAAAGAATATGAAGGGGAAGTTTGGTGTATTTCAAAACATTTGTTAGCGGCGTCAATGCGGCTAATGGAGGTTGGAACTAAACATCTTGGCAAACAAGAATATAAACAAGCTGAAGAGATGTTTGATAAATCTTACGACCTGTATTCCCTCTTTTGGGCTTTAAATATGAATATGATAAATCTTGATGGTTTTAAAAAAATTGACGATGATGTTATCGACAAAAATGAGCAGCAAAAAAAGATGGCTCAGAAATCGAGTGCATCCACTACCCCACTGGCCGTTAAAAAAGCTCAATCAGTATCTGAAAAAACCGATAGCAAAGCTCCAGTGAGTATGTTTGAAAAAACACGTGATCTAGTCAAAAATCTAATTAATTGTTGTATTGAATAATTAACGATAACAGATTAATTTAATAAAGCGAAATAAAAGCTCAATCTGGCGGAGAGACAGGGGTTCGAACCCTGGATGCAGTTTGATCCACATACACGCTTTCCAAGCGTGCGCCTTCGACCACTCGGCCACCTCTCCATTTATGAGCAATTTCATTGTATCATATTTAGTGGTAAAAGTAGTAAAAATATGATATAATTTTAGAGATTATTTTCTGTTTTTCAGTTTGACAAAATAAAGAAAGGATTTAATGTTCAAAAAACAACCAAAAACTTCTCCAAAAAAGAATTCAAAAGAAAAAATTATTCGATTGATTTTAATGTGGTCGACCTTGTTGTTCACAGGCTTTGTAATTTATGTAATGGTGACTAATGGTGGAACGCTGAAAGAGGTGGCAATTTCTGACGTGATTAAACGAGCTAACAATGGTGAAATTGCAAAAATAGAAATACAAGATAACACCGTTCGTGTAACTAAAAAGGGCGATAATCATATTAGTGAAATATCAGAAAAAGAAGCTGGATCAAGTATTTATGAGCAGGGTCTAAAACAAGATGCAAAAGTCGAAGTAACAATTAAAAAACCATCAGAGACTGGAGCGGTTATTGGTCAGCTGTTAATGCTTACCGTCCCTACTGTGGTAGTGATTTTTTTCTTGTTGTTTATGATGCGTCAGGCTCAAGGTCAGAATAACCAGGCGATGGGATTTGGCAAAAGTTCCGCTCGCTTATATGGTTTAGACAAAAAACGTGTTAAATTTGAAGATATTGCCGGTAATGAAAATGCTAAAAAGGATTTAACTGAGGTAGTTGATTTCTTAAAAAATCCGAAAAAATATCGTAAACTTGGTGCGCGTATACCGACTGGATTATTGATGGTTGGCCCTCCGGGAACTGGTAAGACAATGCTAGCACGTGCTGTAGCCGGTGAGGCCGAAGTGCCATTCTTTTCGATTAGCGGTTCTGAATTCGTTGAGATGTTTGTTGGAGTTGGTGCGTCGCGAGTTCGTGATCTGTTCTCAAAAGCTCAGAAAAATGCCCCGGCTATTATCTTTATTGATGAGATTGATGCAGTTGGTCGTAAACGCGGTTCTGGTATGGGTGGTGGTCATGATGAACGTGAACAAACTCTGAATCAAATTTTGGTTGAGATGGATGGTTTTGAAAGCGATACGAACGTGATTATTATCGCCGCCACTAACCGCGCGGATGTACTTGACCCGGCTCTACTCCGTCCAGGTCGTTTTGATCGTCGAGTAAAGATTGAATTGCCTGAACGAGCTGATCGCTTGGCAATTTTACAAACCCATTTTAAAAACAAGCCATCAGAAACCGATCTTGATTTAGAAGCTTTGGCTGCAAAAACAGCTGGTTCAAGTGGGGCTGATCTAGCGAATATGGCTAATGAGTCGGCGATTATTGCAGCTTCTCGCAATCACGAAAAGATTTCTAATGCGGATTTGACAGAGGCATTTGAAAAAGTAGCCATCGGTCCAGAACGCAAGACTAAAATAATGACTGAAAAAGAACGTCGTTTGACAGCTTTACACGAGGCTGGCCATGCAGTGGTTGGGCACGTATTACCAGATTCTGATCCAGTTCATAAAGTAACGATTATTCCGCGGGGAGGAACCGGCGGTGTAACTTGGTTTATTCCACCAGAAGATAAAAGCTACCATAATGTCTATGAATTTAAGGATATTTTAGCTCGTGCTATGGGTGGACGTCAGGCAGAGCGTTTAATCAATGGCGAAGACGGGATTACTACTGGTGCTGGTATGGATTTAAAAACGGCGACTGACATCGCTCGAGATATGATTACTAATCAAGGCATGGGACGTGAATTGCGTGACCAGGTTTTTCATGATGATGACGGTGGTATGATTTTTGATAAAATTACTCATGCTCGACCATATTCTGAACAAACTGCTCAAAAAATTGACGCTGAAATTGAAGCTTTGATTAAAGAAGCTGTAATGCGCGCTCAAGTGATTTTGGAAAAAAATCGCAGCTCACTTGATGCTTTAACAGAAGCTTTGCTTGAAAAAGAAACAATTGATGCTGAAGAAGTAGTAGAGATTTTGAAAAACGCTAAATTACCAAAAGAAGCCAAACTTCACTAAAATGGATAAACGAGCTCGTAAAGTTGTTGATTTTGCTAACCGCCAACTCAGTGTAAAAGCGGCGGCGATGTTGCTTGCGGGCTCGATTTTATTATCTAGCTTACTAGGTATATATCGCAGTCGGTTGCTGAATGGCTACTATCTTGATACTTATCCGACTGGAATTGACGCATATACAGTGGCTTTTATTATTCCAGATTTTATGTTTTCAATTCTGGTATCAGGAGCGCTAACAGTGACATTTATGCCGGTGTTTAATCAATTGCGTAATGATAGGCGTTATAAAGACAATCGCAAAGCTTGGGAATTAACCTCTAGTCTGTTAAATCTAATGAGTCTAGTGTCATTAGTAATTTCAATTTTGATTATGATTTTTGCTGAACCACTAATTAAATACGTGGTTGGACCAGGACTGGACGAGGCTAGTCGAGCACTGGCAGCTAGTATGATGAGAGTGATCGCAATTAATCCATTATTGTTTTCGATTTCTAGTATCACGGCAAGCTTACAACAGGCTTATGGTCGTTATGTATTTTATGCGGTCGCACCAGCGGTTTATAATCTAGGAATTATTATTGGAATTATCTTCTTTACTGACGGCATTAATTTCTTTGGCTGGCAGATATTTGAGGGCGGTATTATGGGGGTTGCTTTAGGCGTTTTGTTTGGATCAATTTTGCAGCTAGTCGTTAGTTCAATTGGTATTATAGGTTTAGGTTTTCAATATGACTTTAAAATCCATTGGAATAATGAAGGTTTTCGTAAAGTATTGCGTATTTTTCCGGCTCGCTCACTTGATCAAGGGGCCGATTATTTAAACAGTTTAGTTGAAACTCGTTTGGCTTCAGAAATGACTTCTGGTACTATTACGGCTTATAATCAAGCGATTATTTTGCATTCAATGCCGATTAATTTGATTGGCGTGGCGATTTCGAATGCAGCTTTTGCTAGTATGACAGAAAAATTATCACTTGGTCAAACTGGTCAATTTAAGCATGAAGTTCAAGCCATTTTACGAACTATTATTTGGATCGCTCTGCCTGTGACGGTGATTGCTTTTTTTACTCGAGGTTACCTAGTTAGTTTTGTTAAAAATGGCGGAAATAGTTTGATTGCTGGTTTGTTTGGAGCACTAATCGTGGCAGTATTTTTTCGGTCTGTGTATCATATTTTGGCACGTACTTTTTATGCTCAACAAGATACCAAAACACCATTTTATGTGTCGCTAGTGGCGATTACAATTAATATTGGTTTGGCGATTTATTTTACACGGGCTTTGGGATTCGATGCTTACGGTCTTGCCTGGAGTCAATCAATTACAGCGATTGTTGAGGTGATGATTTTGTCAATTGCTTTGCGTACAAAGGTTAAAGGTATTATTGATCGGGAATTTATGACTAATATTAGTAAAATGTTGTTGTCGGCGTTAATAACTGGAATCGTTTGTTATATATTAGTTTTACGTTTTCCATTTATGGGTACAGATCAAAATTTTTTCGCGCCCTTGCCGAAATTGCTTTTAATTATCGGAATAAGTTTAGCTACTTATTTAGGATTGTCTAAAATATTTCATTTGTCAGAAGTGGACTCAATTTTAAATCGTCTGAAACAAATTTTATTCCCAATGCCAAAGGAGCGACATAATGACTGATTTAACTAAAATCCGTAATTTTTGCATTATTGCTCATATTGATCATGGAAAATCAACTTTAGCTGATCGACTGATGGAAATGACCGCTACAGTTGACAAGCGCGAGATGAAATCACAACTATTAGATTCAATGGAATTAGAGCAAGAGCGTGGAATTACTATTAAATTAACTCCAGTAACAATGAGGTATAAATATTCACCGACTGATTCATTAGGCCAGCCTTCTTTAGTGACAAGTGAATACACGCTTAATTTGATTGACACACCAGGACACGTGGACTTTTCATATGAAGTTAGTCGAAGTCTAGCGGCTTGTGAAGGTGCAATTTTAGTAGTTGACGCTTCTCAAGGAGTTCAAGCACAAACTTTGTCAAATATTTATTTAGCGATGGAAGCTGATTTAACAATTATCCCAGTACTTAATAAAATTGACTTACCGGCAGCTGATGTTGAACGAGTGTCAAAAGAAATTATTGAAATTTTAGGTTGTTCAAAAGAAGAGATACTTCAAATATCAGCTAAAACTGGTCAAGGCGTTGGTGGTGTTTTGCAAGCTGTAGTCGAACGAATTGCGCCACCACAAGGTGATCAGCAGGCACCAATTCGAGCTTTGATTTTTGACTCATATTATGATGATTATCGCGGGGTGGTATTATATGTGCGAGTAGTAGATGGTCAGCTTAATAAGAACGATGCAATTTATATGATGGCAACCAAAGGTCATG
>JAUMVA010000004.1:57825-71437 GCA_030530425.1 Candidatus Saccharimonadota bacterium | reverse complement strand
CATCGGTTTCGAGGGTTTTAATCTGAGTCACAGTTACAGGGCCAGCTTGAACTAAAGTTACTGGTGTAACTACGCCGTCCTTGCTGATGACTTGGGTCATACCAATCTTGGTGCCGAGAAGTGCTTTCATTCTCTGTTTTCTCCCATTATAAATCCTTGATGATTCGATGGTTTCGGTTGATTTTTGTGCAAAAATGACCGACCTTTCAAAAACATCAAGAAAATGTTTAGTTAATATACCTTTTCATTATAGCATAGTTTTGATTAAAAAACAAGTAATCTTACTTGCGATTTTGCTAACATTTATTGTAAGATTTTAATAAGGAAATAAGGGTTTGCGATGAGGTTAATTAGTTAAAACCCCTCCATGTTTAATAGAGGGGTTTTAATTGGATAAAATAGATATTTATTCTTCGGTTCCCATTTTAATTTCAGCGTCAACACCTGATGGTAGACTGAGATTCTGCAAACTATCGATAGTTTTTGGTTTAGCATCGACGATGTCGATCAACCGTTTGTGAATACGCATTTCGAACTGTTCGCCACCTTTTTTATAAACATGTGGTGATTTGGTCACTGAATAAACGCTACGTTTGGTTGGTAGTGGTACTGGACCAGATACTTTAGCGCCAGTACGAATTGCTGTGTCAACAATTTGCTTTGCTGACTTATCAATAATTTTGTGATCGTAAGCTTTTAGGCGAATACGAATCTTAATTCCGTCTTGTTTAGCTTCTGCCATATTTTTCTCCTTGTGATGTAACCTTGGATGCTGATTATCTAGAAATCAGTTCAAGTTCTCATCACGATTAATTAGTGAGTTTATTATAACTTATTTTTGGATAAAAAACAAGAGAGAACGTATGCTCTCTCTTTAAAGATCTAACAGACTTTTTGCTTTTTCTGGATTGGACTTAAATAAGTTACGATTTCAAATCCAGATGTAAAACAGACATATTCAGCGTCGTCAAATAGTTGATCGCTAATATCTACGTTATCACAATCATCAATTATTTCAATTTTTGTTGTTTTTGGATTAACCTCAAACAACATCCTATCTATGATTGATGTCGAGTTACTAAGATTTCTTCTGTTTTGTAACACGACCCAAACGTTATTTAATGAAAGCTTAAAAATATTCTTCTTCATAATATGCCTCCTTTCTATTTCATATTATCAAGAATACTTTAACTATAAGGTTTTTTAATAATTTTGTCAAATTTAAAACACTCGCCGACAAAACGACGAGTGTTTTTATGTAGCGGTCAACTAATTTCGCTAATGTTACTTAACGATTTCGGTAACAACACCAGCACCAACGGTTTTACCACCTTCGCGAATAGCAAAGTTCAAACCTTTTTCCATTGCAATTGGAGCTTGTAATTTTACTGAGAAAGTTACGTTATCACCAGGCATAACCATTTCTTTGTCAGCTGGTAATTCGACTTCACCAGTAACATCAGTGGTTCGGAAGTAGAATTGTGGTTTGTAACCCTTTGAGAATGGTGTATGGCGACCACCTTCTTCTTTCTTTAAGACGTAAACTTCAGCTTTGAATTCAGTGTGTGGAGTGATGGTGCCAGGAGCAGCAACAACTTGACCACGTTCAATTTGATCGCGTTCAATACCACGAAGTAAGATACCAGCATTATCACCAGCCTGACCTTGTGAAAGATCTTTGTGAAAAGCTTGAACACCTGTCACGACTGATTTTTGAGTTGGTTTCAAACCAATAATCTCAACTTCGTCGTTAACTTTAACGATACCTTGTTCGATACGTCCAGTAGCAACTGTTCCACGACCTTTGATTGAGTGAACGTCTTCAATTGGCATTAAGAATGGCTTGTCTAAGTCACGAACTGGTTCTGGAATATAAGTATCCATAGCTTCAATTAATGACATAACATTATCCATTTGAGTTTCGTCTCCCTCAAGAGCCTTAAGAGCCGAACCCTTGATAATTGGACAATCAGCATCAAATCCTTGTTTCTTTAATTCATCACGAATTTCTTCAACAACTAATTCAGCCATTTCTTCGTCAGTTTGATCCATTTTGTTTAAGAAAACAACGATCTTTGGCACGCCAACTTGTTTAGCTAATAGGATATGCTCTTTGGTTTGTGGCATCGCACCGTCAGCTGCTGAGACAACTAGGATTGCGCCATCAACTTGCGCCGCACCAGTAATCATGTTCTTGATGTAGTCAGCGTGACCTGGCATATCTACGTGTGCATAGTGACGAGTTTTGCTTTCGTACTCTTGGTGAGAAGAAGCAATGGTAATACCACGAGCTTTTTCTTCTGGAGCGTTGTCGATTTGGTCATAATTAATTGGTTTATTTACGTCGCTTGGAAGACGTTTTGAGAGAGTATGAGTAATAGCCGCAGTTAATGTGGTCTTACCGTGGTCAACGTGACCCATGGTACCGACATTTACGTGAGGCTTACTACGATCAAATTCTGCCATGTATTATTTCTCCTTTTATTATTATTTCGCGTGTAGTCAAAAAGACCTCACGACGCATACTTTTATTATACCGATTTTTCAAAAATAGTAAAGAGTGAAATTTTATGTTAAAATTATAATTGAGCAATTTTGCTAGAAGCATTCTAAAGGAGGATAGAATATGTTTAACAATTTAAAAGTCAGCAAAGCAGATGGCTACTTTTATCAAAATCTTAGGGATATTTTGGAAAATGGATATTACGATTTTGATTATGAAGTTAGACCGATGTGGAAGGATGGCACGCCAGCTCATAGTAAGTTTTTATTAAATATACAAGAAACTTATGATTTGAATAAGTGTGAATTCCCGATTACAACACTTCGGCCAATCGCTTGGAAACAAGGTGTCGGTGAGATACTATGGATCTACCGTGATGCTAGCAATGATTTGGATTTACTGCGTCAAAAATACGGTGTGTCTTGGTGGGATGAATGGGATATTGGCAATCGTAGTATCGGCTGTTGTTATGGCTACACCGTAAAGAAGTACAATTTATTAAATCAACTGATCGAGGGGCTAAAACTACAGCCGTTTGGCCGTCGCCATATTATGAGTTTATGGCAAAACGCGGACTTAAAGCAAAAGCATGCGCTTGACCCGTGTTGTTTTATGACAATCTGGAACGTAACCAGCGAAAATGATCAACTAACTTTACATATGGAATTGAAACAGCGTTCATCAGATTATGTCGTAGCTGGACATATCAATAAAATACAATATGTAGCCTTGCAGATGCTAGTGGCTCGGCTCGTTGATATGCAGGTTGGTACATTTACGCATTCGGTAAATAATTTACACATCTATGGCAGGCATATTGATATAGCCAAGACTTTGATTGAACGTTTCGAAAAACAGGTTTTGGATAAAAAACCTCAAAACACAGTTTTTGCGCTGCGTGAAGGTATAACATTAAAAGACGTTATGCCTGAGGATTTTAGAATAATTAACTATAATCCACTGCCAGCTCTGCCGAAGTTAGAACTAGCGGTTTAATCTATACTGAAGGAGGAACTTATGATAATTAACTTAATTGTTGCAACTGGTCTGGCGAATGAAATTGGTATTGGTAGTAATTTACTGGGCCGTTTTCCGGCAGATATGAGACATTTTAAAAAAATCACTGAACACCAAGTTGTGATTATGGGGCGTCGGACTTTTGAATCCTTGAGAGTCAAGCCTTTACCGCTGCGAAATAATATCGTTTTGACTAAAAATGAAAGCTTTGCTTTCGAAGACGTAGAAGTGGCACATACAATCGAAAAAGCAGTTCATATGGCTTTTTGTACCGCTCTGAAAGGTTTGGCCGTTAAAGAAATCTTTGTGATTGGTGGAGCGGAAATTTATCAAGAATTTTTAGAACGCAATCTGGTTAAACGTATTTATTGGACTAAAATCCATAAAAATTTTCCTGACGCGGATAAGTTTATCAAATTACCAGAAAACTGGCGTGAAATTGATAAGCATTCCATAGTTGAAAATGACACGCTAATGGATTTTATTATTTTAGAACCTGAAGAATAAGCTCAAAGGCTCTCCTATTTTAGGAGGGCTTTTTAAATTTTTAAACTTTTTGCTATAATAAAGTTTATGCTTATTGATATTTTTGGCTGGGCTGCTGGTGCGTTTGGTGTTGCTTTAGGAATTACACAACTGCGACGACTATTATCTTCTCGTTCGGTGGCTGGTATAAGTTTACTAATGTGGCAACTATATTTTGGCGTACAGGTTGGCTGGATAGCTCATGGGCTAATCGAAAATAACCAACCTATGATTTGGGCTAGCCTGGCTTGTGTCATTATGTCGACTATTGTCTTATTTTTTTATAACAAGTATAAATCCAATACTCGTAGAGTTTCGAATAAATCATTGTTTGGTATGGCGATTTTTTGGGCGGTGGTTTTTACCTTGGTTGCCTGGAAAACATCAGCTGAAGTAAAGGGGCTGATATTTATTTTCCCGACGACTTTTGGACAAATTCACCAATTGATAAAAATTCATCAAGCTCATAATTTAAGTGGTTTATCTCCAACCATGCTATTGATTTATGTGTTTAATCAGAGCCTCTTATTGTCCTGGTCATTCTTTTTACATGATCGCACTTTAATGATAACTTCAACCACATCAATCTTAATTTTGATGATTTCACTCGTTAGGTTTTATTATAAAATTAAATCATTGTACAAAACTCGCAAAGATAGACTGAAAAAACATTAGCATTTATTTTAAAAACATGTTACAATATAGTAATGCAAGATGAATTATTGAATGACAATACACCACACTACGATGGTCCAGAGTTTTTAGAAAAAATGAAAGTTTCAGAAGAAAAAATGCTTCGTAGCAATGAAGAGTTTATTCGAGCGTTTGAGATTTTAAATCGTCATCCTCGCCGTGTAACCGTCTTTGGTTCGGCACGTGATGTCGAAGAAAATCGCTTATATCGAGAACAAGCTTATGAACTTGGTCAAAAATTAGCCGGAGCTGGTTATTCTGTAGTTACTGGTGGTGGTAACGGTATTATGGGTGCGGCTAACCGTGGTGCTTATGAGGCTGGTGGTGGATCAGTTGGCTTTAATATCGTATTACCTCACGAACAACACCCAAACCCATACACCACAGACGATTTAACTTTTAAGCACTTTTTTACGCGTAAAGTCGCCTTAGCGTTCTTTGCACAGGCCTATATATATTTTCCGGGTGGATTTGGCACAATGGATGAATTATTCGAGGTGATTACTTTAACACAAACCAAGAAAATGCCACGTTTGCGAATTATTTTGGTTGGTAGTGATTTTTGGGGTGGTATGATAAAATTTATTGAAGAAAAAATGCTAGCAATGAAAGTTATCAGCCAAGGCGATGAACAACTGTTTTATATTACAGATGATATAAATGAAGTAGTGAGCTTAATCGGTAAATAAGTTATAAAAAACCTCGTTATTATGACGAGGTTTTTTGTTTTATTTCCAGATGAAACTAGCTAGGACCATTAAACCAAGGATAATTCGATACCATCCAAAAATCTGAAAATCGTGTTTTTTAATGTAATTTAACAACCAACGGATAACTAGAAGTGAAATTATTAAAGCTACAATAAAGCCCAATCCAAGTAGTAACCATTCTGTAACACTAAAGATAAAGCCAATTTTGAATAATTTTAAGAAACTAGCGCCAAACATCACCGGGATAGCCAAAAAAAATGAAAACTCAGCGATTGCCACGCGTTTCATACCGAGTAATGTTCCACCAAGAATAGTCGACCCAGAACGTGAAGTACCTGGTATCAAGGCTAACGCCTGAAAGCAGCCAATACCAAAAGCCTGTTTTAAGCTCATCTTATCGAGCGTAATTAAGTCTAAATTATCACGATCAGCATTGCGACGTTCAATAATAATGAAAGCAATACCATAGGCAATTAAAGCGATCGCTACGGTAATTGGATTCAGCAATTTTTCCTCAATGATATCGTCAAATAGAAGTCCTAGAATCATAGCTGGAATCGAACCGACAATGATTTTAAGCCATAAAGACCAAGTTTGATGTCGTTTAACTTCAGTTTTAGTACTAGAAAAGGGATTCAGCTTATGAAAAAAAGTACCAGCCACGGCTAGGATTGCACCGAGCTGAATCAGGATCAGAAAGGTTGAAATAAATTTTTCAGACTGTCCTAATTTAAGCAAATCCTCAACTAATATTAAGTGGCCAGTGCTGGAAATCGGAAGCCATTCGGTAATGCCTTCGACGATTCCTAAAATGATAATTTTAATAATTTCTAACATAGCTTTATTGTAACACGCCAAGGTTAAAAATAAAACGCCGCCTGCGATAATTCACGAAGCGGACATTTTATATAGTTAAAGATTATTTTGATCGTTTGGCAATAATCTCTTGAGCAACATTAGGTGGAACTTCCTCATATTGAGCTAATTCCATTGCCGAAGCTGCACGACCTTGGCTCATTGAGCGCAAGTCAGAAGTATAGCCAAACATATTACCCAAAGGCACGAATCCACGGATTAGCTTCACACCGACTGATAAATCTTCCATTGCGTCAATGCGACCACGACGTGAGTTTAAGTCACCGATCACATCACCCATAAACTCTTCTGGGGTAGTAACTTCGATTTTCATGACTGGTTCAAGCAAAACGGGTGTAGCCTGTTTAATGCCATCACGGGTTGCATAAGCACCAGCCATTTTAAAGGCTAACTCACTTGAGTCAACGTCGTGATAAGAGCCGTCATAAAGTGTAGCTTTAACATCAACTACTGGATAGCCGGCAATCACACCACCGTTAAGAGTTTCTTTAATCCCCTGCTCGGTTGGTTTACGGTACTCTTGTGGCACCACACCACCTTTAATTTCGTCGATAAACTCAAAGCCTTTACCTGGCTCATTTGGTTCAAATTTAATCCAAACATCACCATATTGACCACGACCACCAGATTGCTTGATATATTTACCTTGAACAGAAGCCGTGCCTTTAATGCTTTCACGATAAGCTACTTGTGGTTCACCGACACTGGCTTCAACATTAAACTCTCGTTTCATACGATCGATTAAGATCTCAAGGTGCAATTCGCCCATGCCAGACATGATGGTTTGACCAGTTTCTTCATCAGTATAAACACGGAAAGTCGGATCTTCTTCAGCCAAGCGATTCAAGGCGATACCCATCTTTTCTTGATCAGATTTAGTTTTTGGTTCAACCGCAATTGACACTGGCGGATCAGCAAATTTAATACCTTCAAGCACCACTGGGTGTGCTGGATCACAGAAAGTTGCACCAGTGCGAACATTCTTAATACCAACCACCGCAGCTATGTCACCAGCACAGACTTCGTCAATGTCAGTACGCTTATCGGCATGCATTCGCACGATTCGGCCAACACGCTCTTTTTCACCACTCATGGTATTTAAAATATAAGAACCAGACTTTAGTTTACCTGAGTAAACACGAACAAAGACTAGCTTACCAACAAATGGATCAGTTGCAATTTTAAAGGCAAGACCAGCCATTGGTTCAGCTTCATCAGGATGTTTAGCAACTTCTTCGCCAGTTTTTGGATTAGTACCGACAAAAGCTGGAATATCAAGTGGACTCGGTAAATAGTCAGTCATTAAGTCGAGTACCTTCTCAACAATCACACCTCGACCATCACCACCAGTCACCAAGAAGAAATCGCCATTTAAGGTTCGCTTACGTAAAGCTGATTTTAACTCTTCGATAGAAATTGCTTCTTCACCTTCTGAAAAGAATTTTTCCATTAATTCATCATCAGCTTCAACCGCTGCCTCGACTAATACTGAGCGAGCTTCTTTAGCCTTATCAATCATATCAGCCGGAATCTCACCAACTATTAATTGATGATCTGAAAACTCTTTGTAAGTGTAAGCTTTCATATCAATTAAATCGACAACGCCACAAACTCCCTGTTCAAAGCCAATTGGTAAATGAATCGGAAAAGCGTTTTTATTTAAGCGCTTACGAATACTATCAAGTGATTTATAAAAATCACCACCGGTTTGGTTAATCTTATTAATAAAACAGACGCGTGGCACACCATATTTGTCGGCTTGACGCCAAACAGTTTCCGACTGCGCTTCAACGCCCATTTTACCATCGAATACCGTCACCGCACCGTCTAGCACGCGGAGTGAACGCTCCACCTCAGCGGTAAAGTCGATGTGACCTGGGGTGTCAATAATGTTAATCTTGCAATCTTTCCAGAAACAAGTTACCGCAGCGGAAGTAATGGTAATACCACGCTCTTTTTCTTGCTCCATCCAGTCAGTGGTTGCACCGCCGTCGTCGCCACGCACAGTACCGATTTTGTGATTGATACCAGTGCGGTATAAAATACCTTCGGTCGTGGTGGTTTTACCAGCGTCAATGTGCGCGATAATACCGACGTTACGGATTTTATCAAGTGTAAATTTCTTTTCTGCCATAAATATATGTCCCCAACCCTAATATTATCGTGCAAAATGCGCGAAAGCACGGTTGGCTTCGGCCATTTTGTGAGTATCTTCTTTTTTCTTAAAGGCAATGCCAGTTTCGTTGTATGCGTCAACAATCTCAGTACCAAGACGTTTGACATAAGGCATACCTGATTTTGAGCGTGAAGCCTGAACTAGCCAGCTAAACGCAAAGTGCTGTTGGCGATGACCCGAAATTGGATATGGAATCTGATAGTTAGCGCCACCAACACGAGTTGAACGAACTTCGAAGCTTGGTGAAATATTTTTCAAAGCTTTTTCGAAGACTTCGAGTGGGTTGTCACTTTTGAGAGTGCGAGCAGCCATTTCCAAAGCGCCATAAACCGCACGCTCAGCAACTTCTTTTTTACCATTAAGCATTGATTTATTGATTAATTTTTGAACCAAAACGCTGTTGTATTTGCGGTCTGGTTTAACAGTTCGTTGTAGTTTTGCAGTAACTTTGCGAGGCATGATTATTTATTTCCTTTCTTCGCACCGTATTTGCTGCGACCTTGTTTGCGATCAGCTACGCCTTGAAGGTCAAGTGTACCGCGAACAATGTGATAACGCACGCCTGGAAGATCCGGCACGCGACCACCACGCACTAATACTACGGCGTGCTCTTGAAGGTTGTGTCCTTCACCGCCAATATAAGCCCAAACTTCTTGGCCGTTAGTCAAACGGACGCGCGCAACTTTACGTAAAGCTGAGTTTGGCTTCTTTGGCGTTTTAGTAGTAACCTTTAGACAAACACCACGTTTAAACGGTGAATCTTGCTCGTAGCGACGAGTTTTTAAAGTGTTAGTGATTGATCCAAGCGCTGGCGATTTTGATTTTTTAATCGCAGTTTTGCGTGGTTTACGCACTAACTGATTAATAGTTGGCATTTTAAAAAATACTCCCTTGTGATTTAATATTAGAAATGTCTTTCGGCAGCAACCTACTGAACATTGTTATTTATCTGAGTGTCTTGTTGGTACACAACAACAATAACTCGATAAATCGAAACTCTTCATTATTATAACAAAATTAATAATAAAAGGCAAGTTATTAATGGTTAAAATGCTATAGATATTGCAGATGAATCATCTTCACTATACATAAATGATCGGATATTGTCGTGTTGAATTTGATAGTTTAAGTCAGTTTTGCTAGTATAACAATAAAATAATCACCCACAAAACGGAGTGATTATTTTATGCTAGTTGCTTAATTATTCAGCAAAATCTTGAGCGATATCTTCGGCAGTATATTCGTAACTTTCGTCTGTGTCATTGTCTTGATCAAGATGAGCTTTTGGCGCACCAGTTCCAACCGGAATCTTATGACCAATAATTACATTCTCTTTCAGGCCTTTAAGTCTATCAATTCGACCACTAGTTGCCGCATTGATTAGAACACGAGTAGTATCTTGGAAAGATGCTGCTGATAAGAAGCTGTCACTCCAAATAGAAACTTTGGTAATTCCTAATAGTAATTGTTTGTAAACTACTGGCTCTTTACCTTCGGCGATTAAGCGTTCGTTAGTGTCAGACGCTGCTGCAGCTGAAACAATATCGCCGACAACGAACTCTGAATCCCCTGGCTCTTCGATCTGTACACGGCTAAACATTTGTTTAACAATGATTTCCAAATGCTTTGGAGAGACTTCTTGACCTTGAGTAGCGTAAATATGCAGCACATCGTTAATAATGTAGCGCTGCGCCGCTTCAACGCCCTTCAGTTCCATTAAGTCCTGCAAGTTTAATGATCCAGTGGTTAATCGATCACCAGCCTTGACTATGTCACCATCTTTTACGACTTTCTTCAAACGACCTGGAGTCTCATATCGCTTGGAGCTCTTTTCATTACTTGTTAAGATGATTTTATCTGATTCAACAGTCACTTCACCATCAGTTGGAGCAATTAATGGTTTTTTGTCATTTTCATTCTTTGCTAGGACATCGCCAGTTTTAACATAAGCGCCAGTTTTAACTTGAGCTTCCCGACCATCAAGTGACATGATCTCTTTCTTGCCTTCGGTTGGGATGATTTCAATGATTGTTTTGTGTCCTTCTTCGTGCATACGAACAACGCCATCAATTTCAGTAATGTAAGCTTGTCCCTTTGGTTTACGAGCCTCAAGAAGCTCTTCAACGCGTGGCAAACCTTGCGTAATATCACCACCAGCAACACCGGAACTATGGAAAACGTTTAGGGTTAACTGCGTACCTGGTTCACCAAGTGATTGAGCGGCGATTACACCAACTGGCTCATAAGCTTTAACTAATTTATCAGTTGCCATATCAACGCCATAGCTCTTACGAGGAATGCCATGAAGAGTTTTAGCTGAAAGCACACTCTTAATTGTTACTTCTGAAACTTTTTCATCGTCTTCAATAGCTTTAGCTATTGACTCGGTGATTAATTCATCTTTTTTAACATAACTTGGAACATCTTTGGCAGCATAACGGCCTTGGATACGACGTGAAAAATCAATCATGGTTTCAGCGGTTTCGCTACGGTAAACAGTGTAACCTGGGTCTTCTATGTCAACCATCTCATCATCAATTGTGAAAATATCTTGTGCCACGTCGACTAATCGTCGAGTCAAATAGCCAGAGTCAGCCGTCTTTAATGCTGTTGAGATCAAACCTTGACGCGCACCACGAGTAGCCACGTAAGCTTCCAATGATGACAAACCTTGTAGATAAGATGATCGAATCGGCAACTCAATCTCTTTGTTCATAACATCAACCATCACGCCAATATTAGCAGCAGCTAATTTAACGTTTGAAACTGAACCACGTGCGCCAGAGTTAACCATTACACTAACAGCTGTATCAACAGTCTTTAGACGATCGGTAACAAGATTCTTGACTTGGTCATCAACTTTGCGCCATGCAGCTACTGTTAAGCGGTAACGTTCGTCTTCAGTCACCAGACCTTCAGCATAAGCTTCAGCGATTTTAGCAACTTCAACATCACCGCTATTAATCATGTCATTTACTTCTTCAAAGCGAACATAATCATCTTTACCAGCTGAGATTGCGCCGATAGTTGCGTACTGGAATGATAAAGCCTTCATTCGGTCGGCAGTAGCTGCTGTTTCTTCAGCGCCATATTGCTCATAGATTTTAGCCAAGACTTTTTTCAAGCTCTTTTTGTCCTGAACAGTATTTTGATAAGGAAAATCTTTTGGTAGGATTTCATTGAAGTAAACTCGACCCAAAGTCGTATCTCGTTTTTCACCTTTAGTATGGACACGAATTGGCGATTGTAATGCAATCACGCCATTTTCATAAGCCATCTCAGCTTCGTAAACAGAAGTGAAAGCCTTACGCTCATCGTTTGCATACTTTGGCTTGTCGTAAGTTAAGTAATAGTTACCTAACACAACATCCTGGTTAATATCGAGTACTGGTGAACCGTCGGCCGGTTTTAATAGGTTATGTTGGGCAGTCATTAAATCTTGAGCTTCACGCTGTGCTTGTTCAGAAAGCGGCAAGTGAACTGCCATCTGGTCGCCATCATAGTCGGCATTGAAACCAGTTGCAACTAGTGGTGGCAATTGGATTGCCTGCCCATCAATCAAAACAGGCTGAAAGGCTAAAATACTTAAACGGTGAAGTGATGGTGCGCGGTTAAGTAGCACATAACGACCTTTTATAACTTCGTCGAGCGCGTCCCAAACCTCAGTTTCGCCAGTTTCAATTAGACGTGATGCTGAGCGAATATTAAAAGCGTAATTATTACGGATTAACCATGAAATCACAAATGGTTTGAATAATTCAAGTGCCATTTGTTTCGGCAAACCGCACTGGTCAACTTGTAATTCTGGACCTGCCACGATAACTGAGCGTCCAGAATAATCAACACGCTTACCGAGTAAGTTTTGACGGAAACGACCCTGCTTGCCCTTGAGTGAGTCACTGAGCGATTTCAAACGACGACGACCACCAGCTGATGATGCTGCACGATTACTACGCGGCGCTGAGTTATCAATAATCGCATCAACAGCCTCTTGTAGCATGCGCATTTCATTGCGACAGATTACTTCTGGGGCGTTCATCTCAAATAGTTTTTTCAAACGATTGTTGCGATTGATTACTCGTCGGTATAAATCGTTCAAATCTGATGTCGCGAATCGACCACCTGTTAACTGAACCATCGGACGTAATTCAGGTGGAATTACCGGCAAGATGGTAATCATTAAGTTGCTTGGCTTAATGCCAGCATTTAGCATACCCTCAAGCATTTTTAGTCGTTTGATAATTTTCTTGTGGCTTTGACCTTTAGCTTTTTTGGCTTTTTCGGTTAAATCATCAATCAAATCTTCTAGGCTAATTTCATCAAGCAATTGCTTAATAGCTTTTGCGCCCATACCAACTTCGATTAATTCATCAAGTTCATCTGGCAACGCCCGATAAGCGTTTTCGCTCATCAAAGCCCCCTTTACTAAACTAGTTAGCTGAGCTTTCTTTTCAATAAATTCGTCCTCAAGTTCTTTTAGCTCTTTAGTTTGGCGTTTTGCTAAATCCTCAATACTTAAGTTTAGTAGTTCTTCGTCATTAGTTTCACCTTCGCTAGCTTTTTGGTAACGAATTTTGATTGCCTGCTGAGCAGCTTCATAAGTAGCTTCAGCATCGGCTAGCATCTGGTCGCGTTTTTCTTCATCAACTTTTAAAATAATATAGCTGGCAAAGTATACTACACGCTCAATATTTTTAACTGTTGAACCAAGAATCATGCTAACAGCACTTGGGGTCCCACGCATAAACCAAATGTGCGCTACAGGAGTAGCTAATTCGATGTGTCCCATGCGTTCTCGACGAACAGCTGATTTGGTAACTAATTCACCTTTTTTATCAACTGCAGCCTCACGTGAACGAACGCCTTTAAAACGAGCGTCATGTGGATTGACATCCTTAACTGGACCAAAGATGCGCTCACAGAACAATCCATCTCGTTCTGGTTTTTGAGTGCGATAGTTGATGGTTTCTGGCTTGGTAACTTCGCCATAACTCCAGTTTAAAATATCCTCTGGTGATGCAACCGCCAGGCGAACTGCATCAAAATCAATATCTTTTGATTGTAAATTATAAGCCATATTATTCTTCCTCCTCGGTTGTTTCTATTGTCTGA
>JAUMVA010000004.1:42874-57815 GCA_030530425.1 Candidatus Saccharimonadota bacterium | reverse complement strand
CAAATTCTGATTCGTCAAATACATCCGGTAAGGATTCTTCTTCAACGACTTCATTTTCTTCAAAAATTTCTTCAATTTCTTCAGCGGCACGAGAATTTTTAGCATCATCTTCAATCGTTTCTTCAAGATTTAGTGTGCGACCATCTTTTGTATCTAACAAATCAACTTTCAAACCAAGACCTTGTAATTCCTTCACCAAGACGTTAAATGATTCAGGAATCTTTGGCCCAATAATTGGTTCGTTTTTAATGATTGATTCATAAGCTTTAGCCCGACCGAACACATCATCTGATTTAATAGTTAACATTTCTTGCAAGATGGTTGATGCACCGTAAGCTTCCAATGCCCAGACTTCCATCTCACCAAAGCGCTGACCGCCATTTTGAGCCTTACCGCCAAGTGGCTGTTGAGTAACTTTAGTGTATGGCCCAATTGAGCGAGCGTGAATCTTATCTGACACCATGTGGTGTAATTTCATCATATGCATAATGCCGACAGTTACTTTTTCTTTAAACGCATCGCCTGTTTGGCCATCATAGAGGGTCATTTTACCATCACGTGCGAAGCCTGCTTTTTCAAGCTCATCAGAGATTTTCTCATCCGATACACCATTATATGACACAGTTGCGACCTTGTAGCCAAGAGTTTTAGCTGCTAACCCCATGTGAGTTTCAAATAACTGACCAAGGTTCATACGACTTGGCACGCCCATTGGGTTTAAAACGACATCAACTGGAGTTCCATCTTCCATGTATGGCATATCTTCTTCTGGCAGGATTTTAGCAATCACGCCTTTGTTACCATAGCGACCAGCAATCTTATCACCGACACTAATCTTACGCAGTTGGGCCACAAAAATTTGGATCTGCATCAATACGCCAGCTTTTAAATCATAGCCGTCTTCACGACGGAAAATTTTTACACCAATAACCTTACCGCTACCAGCGTTATTCATACGCTTTGAGGTATCGCGAACGTCTTTAGCTTTTTCACCAAAAATTGCACGAAGTAAACGCTCTTCTGAGCTGAGTTCTTGTTCACCTTTTGGTGTAATTTTACCGACTAGAATATCACCAGCCTTCACTTCTGAACCAATTTGCACAATACCATATTCATCAAGATTGCGTAAGCTTTCTTCTGATACGTTTGGAATATCACGAGTAACGATTTCTGGACCAAGCTTAGTTTCACGAACATCAACAGTGTAATCCTTGATATTAACACTAGTCAAAATATCTTCACGAACCAAGCGGCTTGAGAGCACTACCGCGTCATCCATGTTGTAACCATGCCAAGGCATAAAGGCAACTCGAAGATCGCGACCAAGTGCGATTTCGCCATTATCAATTGACGCACCCTCGATGATAATGTCGCCCTTTTTGACTTTATCACCTGATGAAACAACAACTTTCTGATTAATACAACGATCATCATTTGATTTAGCAAAGTGAATAAGCTCGTATTTTTTCAAGCCATCTTTATATTCAATAACAATTTCATTAGCATCGGCTTTTTTGACAACTCCATCAGACTCGGCAGTAACGATCTGCGAGGTATTTAAAGCAACATCTGCTTCAATTCCAGTACCAATAGTCGGAGCCTCTGGTTGTAACAATGGTACAGCTTGACGTTGCATGTTTGCACCAGTTAAAGCACGGTCGATACGGTTCTTCTCAATAAATGGCACTAATGATGCAATTGCACCAAGAATTTGGCGATGCGCTGCATCCATCATAGTCACTTCTGTTGCGTGAACTTGTTCAGGTTGCAAGTGACGACGGGCTGAAACACGTTCCTCGACGAATTTACCATTTTTATCAAGCTTAACGCCAGCATCAGCAATCACTTCCTTTTCCTCGTCAGTTGCGTCAAGATAAACAATTTCGTCGGTTACTTTACCGTTTTTAACTCGCAAATAAGGCGTCTCAATGAAACCATATTCGTTAATTCGAGCATAAGTAGCTAGGTTTAACACCAAACCAACACTACCCCCCTCAGGTGTTTCAACAGCACAGATACGGCCGTAGTGAGTTGGATGAGCGTCACGAACTTCAAAACCAGCTCGCTCGCGAGTCAAACCACCAGGTCCCATTGAGCTCAGACGACGTTTGTGCGACAACTCTGATACCAAGTTAGTTTCATCCATAAACTGTGACAATTGGCTCGATGCAAAGAATTCACGAACCGAAGCTACCATTGGACGGGCGTTAATCAACTGGCTAGGTGTAACAGTTTCAATGTCAATCATAGTCATGCGATCCATGATATTACGTTGCATACGCAATAGACCAATGCGAAATTGACGAGCAACTAGTTCACCAACTAATTTTACGCGACGGTTTGACAATGAATCAACGTCATCTGCTTCTGCGCTTGGATCGTTATTCAAACGAATAATTTCTTCAACAATCGCCACTAAATCATCAAGCTGGAAGGTTCGATGGGCTGTGTCGTTTGGTGTTTTTAAGCCAAGACGTTGGTTAATTTTATAGCGACCAACTCGACTATAGTCAAAACGACGAAAATCAAAGAACATTTTTTCGATCATTTCTTTAGCATTATCAACAGTTGCTAAATCACCTGGTCGCAAACGACGAAAGACCTCAAGCAGTGCTTCCGAAGTAGTCTGAGCAGTATCTTTTTCGAGTGTTGCCTCAATATAGTCAATTTTGCCAGTATTAACTTTCTCAAACAGAGCTTTAATTTCTTTATTTGTGCCAAAACCAAAAGCACGCAATAAAGTTGTAACTGGTATTTTACGTCGACGATCAATCTTTACATACATAGCACCAGAAGTGGTGGTTTCAAATTCCAACCACGCGCCACGGCCTGGGATCATTTTTGCGCCAAAGCTTTTATGTCCAGCCGATTCAGCAACTGTAAACAGCACTCCAGCCGATCGAATAAGCTGAGAGACAACTACTCGCTCAATACCGTTAATAATAAAGCTAGCGTCACTAGTCATCTCTGGGTAACTACCAAGATAGATTTCTTGTTCCTTTACCTCACCAGTAACTTTATTTACTAGCTCAACTTTTGCGAGCAATGATGCTTCATAAGTTAGGTTATTTTCTTTTGCCTCATTGGCAGAAATTTTTGGTTCTTCAAAGTGATATTCTTTGAAGGTTAATGCTAATTTTTGACCAGTGTAATCCTCAATTGGATTAACTTCAGCAAAAATCTCATTCATACCCACTTCTTTGAAATCTTTCCACGAATCAAGTTGATGCGCGATTAGATTTGGCATGGGTAACTTATTATCTTCAGCGGTAAAACAAACCCGCTCAATACGATTTTGACGTGACGATGCCACTAAAACCTCTCCTTTAAATTAATTATTATTACGGCACAATTGAAAAAGAAACACTAGTCCGCTTACATGGTATTGTCTTGGCCAATAAACAATATCAAAAATAAGCTCTATACTTTTCTCTGATCACATTATACAGTTTTTTATTGAAAAAACAAGCTTTTTTATCTAAATAACGACTGAAAGTTTCTCGATTATATGCTACAATTATATTTAATGAAAAAGAAACATATTTGTCTAATTCTACCTGAAGGCCTACCAGTTCCTGCCACAATGGGCGGCGCGATTGAAACCTTAATGTCTAATTTAATCGCACAAAATGAAATTCATCAAAAGATTAAATTAACTGTTTTTGCTAGTTACGAAAAAAAAGCTTATCAACAAACCAAACAATATCAGCACACTGATATCATTTTAATAAAGAAAAATTGTTTATACTATCTTATTAAGACATGGTTTAAAATCATACGTTTGTTTGTAAAGGATTTTGATAAGATAGTCTATAATGAACTGGTTCTGAATCAAATTAAAAATAAAAATATTGATTACGTTATAGTTGAACAAGGACATACATCGGCTTTTAAATCATATCTGCGTTATTTTGAAAAGAAACAACTAATTCTCCACTTTCATCATAATGGGTCTTCAACACCAGCGATAGATCAGATTTTTGGTCGTTACATTGGCGTTAGTGAATTTGTTAAAAATACCTTTCAAGATTCTTCAACAATCACAGATTGTCAAGTTCTAAAAAATGGTATCGATATAAAACCATTTATCCAAGTTCAATCTGATTCCGCCGAATCGCAAGTACTTAAAAATAAATATGGTATCAAAAGTAATGATATTGTTCTACTATTTTGTGGTCGGATTGTGCCAGAAAAAGGGATCCTAGAACTCGTAAAAGCCATCAAGGCCATCAATGATGAGCATTTAAAATTAATTATCGTCGGTTCTGCTAATTTTGCCGATACTCCAGAAAGTGAATTTTCAAATAAGATAAAACAGTTGATTAAAGATCTTGGCGATCGAGTCATTATGACTGGTTATATTCATAATTCTAAAATAGCCAAAATCCATCATATTTCAAATATTTTTGTATTTCCGAGCACTTGTGAAGAAGCAGCCGGAATGTCTGCTATAGAAGCTATGGCGGCTGGTTTACCGATTATTGCCACAAAATTTGGCGGCATTCCTGAATACGTACATCCGGATAATATTTTTATTGACCGATGCTCTGATGATAAGCTCGTACAAGAATTAAAAAAAGCAGTTGTAAAACTAGCTCATGACGAAAAGTTAAGACGTACGTTATCAAAAAACAATCAACGCCACGCACAACAATTTTCAGCCGAACAATACTACGCTAATTTTATTGAAATTATCAGGAGCTACAGATGAGTGATTCAAAAAAAAGTTTTATTAATATTATTGCAGCATTGATCTTGTTAGTTATAAATTCACTGGTGAGTTTCTTTTTAACGCCATTCATTGTTAAAAATGTTGGTACTGAAGCTAACGGCTTCGTAATGCTAGCTTCAAATTTTATTAACTATATCGCAATTTTAACAATTGCTTTTAACTCGGTAGCTAGTCGTTTTGTGACGATTGCTTATTATAAAGACAATAAACAGCTGGCTCGAACTTATTACAGCACTGTTTTTTTTAGTAATATTTTTATCAGCATTTTTATCGGTATTATTGGCATTCCATTTATTATTTTTTTAGAAAAATTTATCAACATTCCAACTAATTTATTCTTAGACGTAAAGGTGCTTTTCTTACTAGTTTTAATTGGCTTTATGTTTAATTTATTGGTTGAAGTTTTTACCATCACTTCTTATATTGCCAATCAACTTTATCGAATTTCAGTTATTAGGCTAATCGCTACGATCGTTAAGGCTTCGGTATTAATGTTGAGCTTCATTGTCTTTCCGCCAATGGTATTCTTTGTTGGCCTAGCAAACTTGACTAGTAATACTATTTTATTGATTCTCAATCGAAAAATCGCTAAAAAAACCTTACCTGATATTTATCCATCATTAAAATCATTTCAGTTATCAAAATTAAAAGAGTTAGTAGCGCTTGGCATCTGGAATGCTATTAGTTCGGTCGGTAATATCTTTATGGACGGTCTGGACTTATTAATTTCAAATATCTTTTTATCGTCACTGGCGATGGGTTTACTAGCTATACCAAAAACTTTAAACACTCTAGCTAGTAGTTTATTATCCGCAATAACAAATGCTTTGGCACCAATTTTTACTATTTCTTATGCTAAAAATAACGTTAAGAAACTGGTTGCTAATTTAAAGTTATCGATGAAGATTAACGGTTTCTTTTCAGCAATGATTTTTTGTTGGATTTTTGTTTTTTCGCGAAATTTCTTTCAAGTATGGCTGCCAACACAAGATAGTTCATTTTTATGGCTTCTCAGTATATTAACTACTCAAAGTCTATTATGGTCTGGCACTATGGATCCATTATATACAGTTTACACAACTACGGGTAAGTTAAAGGTTAACGCCATTGTTAGGTTAGTAGTCAGTATGTTATCAGTACTAGTAGTATTTATACTCTTAAAAACCACTAATTGGGGATTGTTAGTGGTCGCAGCTACCAGTCCCATCCTTGGCAATTTATGTAATCTTATTTTTACACCAATTTACACAGCAAACTGCTTGAATATACCGAAAATAACTTTTTACCCACCTATTATTAAGCATATTTTAGCTGTTGTCTTATCGATCGGCCTATTGTCAGTCTTAACTAAACTATTCATAACGAACAATTGGTTTATGATTGTTTTATCGCTTATCATAACTGCTTTGGTGGTTTTCACGGTATATGCTATAATTGTTTTAGACAATAACGATAGAGTTTTGGTACAAAATATTTTAAAAAATAAATTATTAAGCAGGATAAGAAAATGAAAGAAGTAACAATAGTAAGCGCTTTTTTTAACATTGGACGAAGTAATATTAGCGGCTTTAATAGAAGCACGCAGAAATATTTTGACTATTTTAAAGTTTGGGGTAAAATAAAAAATCACTTAATAGTCTACACCTATGAGGCAATGGCGAAAAAAGTTATAGAGTATCGCAAGAGCCTAGGGCTGGAAGATAGAACAACCGTTGTTATAATTGATGATATTTTCGCAGAAGAAAAAGAATTATACAAAAGAATGAAAGCGGTTGAAAAAGACGAGAGCTTCTTAAAGTTTAGGCTAAAAGATTCAATCGAAAACCGTGCCGATTATGATTATATAACCTTCATGAAAGGATGGTTTTTAAATAAAGCTTTTGAGGACAAACTCTTAAAAACAGACTTAACTGCCTGGATAGATTTTGGTTTTAATCATGGTGATCTTTGTTACACGAAGCCGGAAGAATTTGACTTTCTTTGGAAGTGTGAATTATCTACTGACAAAATCCACTTATTTACAAGCAGTGATCATATCATACATAGAAGTCCTTTTCTAGACTTGCGTTATCTATCGGAAAATTTATCTGGTGCTATAAATATCATGGGTACAAGCATGATACCAAGGTTTTACCAACTCACATTAAAGGCTACTGAAGCCATGCTGATGCTAGGCTTTATCGATGACGACCAAATGGTCTATAAAATTGCTAAAGATTATGAGCCGGAATTATTTACCTATCATAAAAGCTACTGGTGGTTTATGCCGTTAAAAGAACATGGGGCACCATTTTTAACCACAAGAGATCAGTCGAGCAATGAAGCTAAACACATATCGTTCTTTAAAAAAATTAAAGGTCGTTTCTTGTATGAAAAGCAAAAAGTTAAATACTTTTTGAGCGAATTGCGCGAATATGACCGATATTTTAGACAAAAATAACTTATTTTTTGGCTTTTAGCTTTTGCTTCAATAAAAACAACTGTCTGACTCTTTGTTTACCTAATAGACTCAACCAAGCAAATTTTCTATCTGTAAATCTAACTCGCTGATCGAACAACACTGATTTTTTAGTCATAAAAATCGCCTCTTCACACTTTAATACACAATCATCAACTGGTATATTCGAATTTAATGCATCAAACATTGTATATAAAGCGACTGTAAATAACTTAGCATTAGCCGCTTTTGCTAAATTTGGATACTTTTTATTAACAAAATCACGGATTTCTTCAACAAAATAAACTAAATCCATCTTTTTTTCCGAAAAAGAGCTCTTCGTGATTCCATCAGTATTATCTATATAATAGTAAATTTGTTGATCAATAACTGCTATTTTCTGACATAAATCGATGATTTTATAAGTCGTACCCGTATCTTCAAATAACTTGCCAACCGGAAATCTTACCCAATCAAATAGTTCTTTTTTATACAATTTGCCCCAAGCGTAACAATCAATTTCACCAGCATATAGCATTTCTTCTAAAGCACGTTCCCGATCTAATATTTTGACCGTTGGGACATCTAATTCTCGTTTGGTAATTTGCAGTCCATTCGATATTTTAGCTGGATTTGACGACACTAGGTCGGCTTCGGTCTTTAACGTAACATTGACTAGCGTTTCAATTGCTTGATGATGAATAAAATCATCAGAATCAACAAAATTAATATATTCACCAGTTGCTATTTTAATACCAGCATTTCTAGCATCCGACAAACCACCATTTTGTTTATGGACAACTTTAATTCTCGAATCCTTGGCAAGATAACTATCGCAGATCTCAGGACAATCATCGGGCGACCCATCGTCAACCAGAATAATTTCTAGATTTTCATAAGTCTGTCTTAATACACTGTCCACGCACCGTTTTAAAGTCTTCTCGACTTTGAATACAGGAATAATAACACTTACCTTCGGCTGATTTTTTAACATTTAGTTCAACACCTCTCTATAGATATTTTCAATTTGCTTGATACTGTTTTTGATATTATATTCTGATCTAGCTAATTTTAAACTCGCTACTCTGGCAGTTTTCATATTAGCTATTAAACAATGATTGATTTGGTGCGCCCAATGATTAGGTGCGTCTTTTAGTGATAAGAATTTCATTTTTCCAGAAATATTAGCATCTTTAGTAACTGTATCACTAACTACGCAATATAATCCATTAGCCTGAGCTTCAATTAAAGTAAATGGTAGTCCTTCAGCTAAAGCTGGGTGTAGTAAAAGATCTGAAGCGCTGTAGTAAGCACTAGCATCATTCAAACTACCAGTCATAATTACATAAGGATTTAATTTCAATTCACTAATTTTTGCTTTGACTTTTGGTGTAAGTTCTCCGTCACCAATCAAAAACAATCTAAAGTCTTGGCTAATAGTAAGCAATTCTCTTAGTATATCCAGTGAAAACAGCGGATTTTTTCTGTCGTTAATTTTACCAACCTGAACCAGTATCTTATGCTTTTTGTTTAGTTTGTATTTTTTTCTAATTTTTACCCTCTCCAGTTCATCAAATATAAACCTGTCGAAATCAACACCATTACGAACAAACTCATATGGCAAGCCACTGAACATAATTTTGCCAGCATCTTCACTACATGCTAGCAACTTGCTACAACAATGTTTGATTACAAACAGCATTATTTTTTTACGTATTGTTGACATATTATCCTGTCCAAAAGCAAAATGCGAGTGTAAAATTACTTTCGCGCCACACATTTTTGCTATCGCAATTAAATACGTATATCTAATTTGCATATGAACAAGATCAACTTTTGAATCTTTAACAATCTTAAATAATAGCCTTAATCTATACCATTTGTTACTTGATTGAGCAATAATCACATTGGCACCATGTTTTTTTATTTCCTCAGCTAAAGCTAATCGATTTTTGTCTAGAACCAATACTGAAACTTGATAAATATCTTTATTGATATATTTAACCAAATTAAGCACATAGGTTTCTATACCGCCAGTATTCAGCGAATCTGTAACTATTAAAACATGCGATTTTTTAGGCTCTTTCATTTTCTAAACAACTTTCTAATTATTGTGCCCAACAATACCAAAACTCGTGATACACCCAAAGCCTTAGATGTTTCAACAATACCATCGTAATCGTGAACATCTCTATTGTACATACCAGCTAGAAATATTTTTTTAAGGAAAGATGACTCGTGATTAATCAATTGTTTTATATACAAAGCAAAACCTTTTGGACTTTGCTTGTGTTTTGAGCGAATATTTTTAGTCAAGCCATCATCCAAATATTCAGCAATATAGATAATATCGTTATCCCAGCGTAATTTATATCCAACTTCGGCGATTAAATTCCAGACATAAGCCTCTTCCATAAATTTTTCAGACTCAAATTCTGGAAATGGATACTGTCTTAATATCTCAGTGTAAAAAATTTCTGCCTTATCGCCAAGAATACTATATTTAGAACGTTCCAGACTCGTCGCATCAATAAAATCACTGTTAAACCCATTTCCAATTTGCTCAGTCAAAGTCCAACCCTTTGCCTTTCCTAGCCCTGCAAACTTTTGACCTTTTGGTAGTTGTTCTTCGTCTTTAATAACATTGGCAATGGCGTCATTCGTTAAATAGTCATCACTATCAACAATAAAAAACATTTTTCCATTTGCAATTTTTAGAGCGTGATTAATGGCTCGATGCTTGCCACCATTGACTTGTTTTTGATAAATAATAGGAAATGGTGGCTGATTTTGTTGAAATTGATTTATAATTTCTTCCGTTTGATCAGTTGAGCCATCATCAATCACCACCCATTCAAAATCATAACTTGTTTGATTTTTTAGCGACTCATATAATCTAGGTAACAAATTCGCTCGATTGTAAGTTGGTGTCATTATCGTAATAAACTTAGATTTATCTTTCATACAAGGTTATTATTTCTTTTACAGTGTCTCCAATATCATAGCCGCTTTTAGCTATTTTTGCAAACGACTCCGCGTCATGATGTCTTTTCATAGAGGTTCGTTCTTCAATAGCATTTACCCATTGATCAACACTAGATAGCTCAATCGGCAAAAAATCAACATATTGACCAAGCTTACTTTTTTTATCCACTTTATTGCTAACTAGGCAAGGAAGACTGTTAGCTTGAGCTTCGATTAATGACACTGGCATACCCTCGATAAAAGATGGCATTATTAATAAATCTAATGCTGAATACAAATCTGACATGTTAGTAACCATACCTAAAAAAATCACTTCTTTAGTTAAATCTTTTATGGTGACAAGTTGTTCAAGTTCTTTTCTTAAGCTTCCTTGGCCAGCAAAAACCAACCTAGCACTCGGATTCAGCTGTCTATATTTTTCAAAAACTTCAATTGCAAACTGGTGGTTTTTTACAGTCTCTAAACGCGCCGCCATGCCAATAATTAGAGCATCTCTTGGTAAAGTGTTTTTTTTACGAAAAACCTCCCTCTTTTGCTGATCAAACATAAAATTAGTCAAATCTATACCATTATTAATAATTCTAAATTGTTTTTTACCAAATAAATATTTACCAGCATCTTCGCCGCAAGCCACTAAATCAGTCGCTAACAGACCAATTATTTTCTTTGCCAGTGCCTCATACACTAAATAAACTAGCCCACCAGTCTTGCCAGCTGCAGCTGAATGAGAGTGGACAATTCGCTGGGGAACTTTTTCCAACCTTGCTGCTATAATTGAGTACACTGAAGCCAGTTGAATATGGGAATGAATAATGTTAATTTTGTAAGCTTTAATTACTTGACGCAATTCTTTTATCAGCCTAAAAATATTTTTTGTATATCTAATTCTAATAATTTTGCCACCAAGTTTTTCAATCTCATCCTGATAGTCAAACTTATTATCTCCATGACACAAAAAATAAAATTGATATTTATCAACATCAATTTGACGTAAAATATTCATTAAAAACGTTTCAGCGCCGCCGCGATTCATTTTAAAAACGACTTGCAAAATATTTTTTTGATTATTCATTTTGTTTTAAATCCCTAATAATTGATAGTTGGAATATTCTGGAAGAGCCAACATTTTTCCAAAATTATATACACAATATACTGACATAAAAAGTATTACAAATAATAACCCTGATCGTTTTATACTATTAAGTCGATCCCATTGGCTAAACAGTAACAGTATCTCTGGAATAATAAGAATCTCAACGCTCCTAAAAATATTTGAACTGCGCACAGCAAATATTGGCAAACTTCTAAATAACAAAAGAATACTTATTGACATCAAATAACAAAAAGTTAATATTCGATGTTTTTTAGAACCATCATAAGCTACAAACATAAATATTAGTAATATAATTATTCGAAATAAGATAGTTATGACCAGGCTTATATCATTATCAGCATACATAATTAATTTACTGGTAAGGTGAGCGGATCCTGTAATATTGCTGATCACTTTAGCGAACTTAACAAAATTTATAAAACCCAATCCGAAACTAATAAAAATTATAAACAGTATTTTGCTAATATTTAGATTAATCTTATCCCAAAACAAAACTAAAAAACTCATTAAAGATGACATATGTATAGAAATGGCCGCAGCACACCAGCCTAAAGTTTTAATGATTTTATCATCGAATATGCAGCTAACGCCCATTAAAAACATCACTTCCGCAAAAGCGTTTCTCATTTGACCCATCTCATTGTTAATAAAAAAAAGCATGAAGTATATTATTAAACTTAGCATTGGCATTACCGACAATTTCTTGATAATCACCATTCGCAACGACAGTGTAACCAACGCCAACGCAAAAACGAAAATATCAAAATTATGAGTTACGAGATTAAATGCAAAATTTAACATCATATAGCCCTTTTCTAATGGGTAATGCCAAGCGGCCGAAAAAGTAGTCGCAGATTTAAAAATCTGTGCATAATTAACCAAATCACGACCATAATCAGTGCGAAATCCAGCAATAAAAATCATCATAAAGCTCAGCATTAAAAATAAACCAAACGAAATTTTCTCAGCTTTTGGACTCTTTTTTACATAAAGATTCAAAGATATCACCAAAGCAATAATCGCTAGTATTAGCCAAGCAATAAAAATCATTTTTTAGACGTTTTCCTTAATCTTTTCATGACAAATCCGGGTATTAAGCCAACAATTAATGGCTTAATAACATAAAGCATTCCTCCCGGTAATAACCCTAGAGACTTAAAACCTTTATAGCGAACGATCATCTCATCTATTCTATATTTGTATTTACGACGAGAGTAAGCTTTCTTATCTTCTCTGATTGCATAAAGCGGTTGTTGAATATTATGGCCAGTTGATCCATTGGCATACATCCGCATCCACAAGTCATAATCTTCCGCCCGCCAAGTTTCTTTGGCGATGCGATAATTATTAACCTTAGATAGTGCCGTTTTACGTATCATTGCTCCAGCGTGTAAAAATGGTGAATTAAACAGAAAATCTTTTTTGGATGGGTTTTCTGGCAATGTTAGCTTACCATATGGCGACTTATGATCTTCGTCAAACAACGATCCGTTCGAACTCACAATATCACATTCCAGATGATCATTTAAAAATTTTACCTGCAAAGCTAGCCTTTTAGGAACGCAATAATCATCAAGATCCATACGAGCGATATATCTTCCTTTAGCTACTTTCAGACAATTGTTAAGAGCTGTCCCTAAACCAAGATTACGTGAATTATTGATTAAAACTATTCTATGATCGCGCTGAGCTATTTTTTTCAATATCTGGCTGGTATTATCTGTTGAGCCGTCATCACATATAATAAATTCAAAATTATCATATGTCTGATCTAGAATTGAATTAATAGCTAGTTCAGCTTGCTTTTCGTTAATATTATAAGCGCCACTAATAACGCTAACTAAAGGATTGTGTTTAGTCATTTAATACCTCATTATAAATTTTCATCATCTTTTTGGTAGCAATAGCTTGGTCGTAAGATTTTGCCATCTTAATATTATTTCTACTAAATTTAGCACACAGCTCATGATTATTATATATTTTCACGATATTATCTATCATCTCTGAATCATCATTAAGTTCAAATAAATAGCCATTTTCGTCATTCTGTATCAATTCACGATGACCACGCACATTACTGCAAATTACTGGCAGCCCACTAGCCATTGCTTCAATGATATTAGTCGCTAAACCTTCTTGCAAGCTTGTTGTGATAGCAACATCAGACAGCTGAAATAGCTTATCAACATCTTTACGATAGCCTAAAAAATCGATTTTGTTAGATTTACAAATTTGTCGATAAATATACCGATTAGTGTCTTTACCAGCAAAAATAAACTTTAAATTTGGAATCTTATCAAGAATCTTATCTATTTTACGAACAATCATTAAATGGTTTTTGCGTTTTATAACTTCTGCTACATAAATCATAATAAAATCATCATCTCCGTAGCCGTATTGTTTGCGCAAAGCCCGCTTTTCTGATTTAGTTATTGGCATAAATCGTTCCAGATTAATACCAACGCCATCGATCTTAAAAATTCGAGTCTTAAACTTCTGTTTCGCTAGCTGATAATCTTCTTGATTGATAGTAACAATGGCGGTCGTAACAGTAGCTAATATTTTTTCAATTGGATAAAACAATAACCAATTAATCAATGGAGCTCCTTTGTAAAAATGAAACCCGTGAGCTGTGTATATAATTTTAGTTCGATATTTACCAGCTAAAAAATTTGCTAGACGTGCCACAACGCCGCCCATTGGTGTATGACAATGAACTAAATCATAGTGATTTTTAGTAAGAAGTTTCCTTAATTCAAAAATTGCTCCGATATTTGCTAATGACAGCGGTGATCGATCAATTCTAATTTTATATTCATGATCACAATATTGAACAGTCTCTTCTCCAGATGAAGCATAATCAACAATCCAACCATTCTTTTTTAATTCTTTCATCAGCGACCAATTGAACTTTTGAAAATTGGCAACGTGAGAAATAAAAAGTATTTTTTTAGGCATCTTTTTTGTTTAATTTAGAGTTATTACGATTGTTTTTTAAATCAAACACTAGCCAATCCGTACCAATGCCGACCAGCATCCCAAACAATACCAAAAACATCAAAGCTTTTTTGTTCTTGCCATCTTGTTTCTCAGTAGTAGTTTCGTTTTCTATAACAGCTAGCTTCTCGTCAGCAATATTAAAAACTTGTTTGAAGTTGGCAACTGACACCTCTTTGGCTACTTCAGCAATTGATTTAGATTTATTCTCGTCATAGTGAGTTACATTAATAGAAATTATTTTAGTTAAAGGCGAACTAGTAAAATTAAGTATACTGTTTAACTTATCAACATCATAACTATCTATTCTTTGCGCTATTTTTTCTAAATTAGACTTGCTTGATGATATTTCAGAAAACGAGTTAGCTGTCTCAGCATCTTCACGACAAACGAGTTTAATTGTTGTTTTGTAAAATGCTAGCGGTTGAATTTTTATTCTATACTGGTAACCAATTAAGCTAATTATAATCATTGGTAATAAAATAAGATAGAAATTCTTTATAGAATATTTGATGAATTTAATTATATAATTCTTATCAATCATAGTCGATATTATAGCATGGTAATTAAAGCTTTTAAAGAACGTATAGTTTTATATTACCGCTTTTTAACTTACACTATTTTACTTCAAAAGTCAGTGAAGTAGATTCCTTGTTAGTTAGTTTTGGTAGACTTT
>JAUMVA010000004.1:0-42774 GCA_030530425.1 Candidatus Saccharimonadota bacterium | reverse complement strand
AAACCTTGAGTGATTAGAACAGCTGGCTTTACTTCAAAAGTCAGTGAAGTAGATTCCTTGTTAGTTAGTTTTGGTAGACTTTCAGCATTACGCCATCCTTTTGCTGGAGAATACATTTGTAATGTAGCATAGTGATTACCAGTTTCTTGAGGAGTGAATGATTCATTGAAAACCAACTCTTGTTGAGGGGCAATAGTTTTAGCATCGAGGCAACCTAGGTCTAGGTTTTGACCACGTGGACCACGCAAGATAAAACATAGTCTTTCTTGAAGTGGTTGAACCACAGAGCTAAAGTTTTTAATCTTGAAGCTAGCTATTGCCTTTTCACCAACTTTCTCCTTGTCGAAAGTTAAACCTTGAGTGATTAGAACAGCTGGCTTTACTTCAAAAGTCAGTGAAGTAGATTTAATAAAAGAATATTCCTTTTTGTCTTTCAGGTATTTTATGGTTATTTTTCTCTTGCCAACAGCGTTACCGGTATTTATTTTCTCAGCAACAACACTGTTTTGATGAGGCGGTATCTTTATTGTCTTCTCTACTGTTTTAACAATTTTACTTCCGTCACGAATCACATAGCCAGAGATTTCACTGTCATAAGCCGTGTTATTAACTATATTAAAGCTTACCGTCTGCTGTTCATTTTCATAGACATCGAGCGCCTGTTGATTACTGATTGTTAAGTTATCAATAATTGTCTTGCGTGCATTTCTAATAATAGACTCTCCGTACGATTCTGGATAATCATAACTCCAACCAACATTATCTCTAAAATTACCAATCGAAAAATTATACACGCCAGCCTCACTTATTATTTGCGAACTACTATACTTATATTCACTATAAGGAGATAGAGTTATCGCCTGAGGAACAAAATCATAATTCTTACCATCCGAATTTCTGACTATGACAGCCATTTTACCGATATTCTTTTTTGCATTGGTATTATTCTTAATAGTGAACGATACAGTAACCTTACGACCATTGCTCACAAGTGAAGTGTCATCTTCTTCTATCTTTAGTGGGGACGTAATCACAACATCAGATTGTGCACTACCAAACCAATTTGTGTAATACAAATAAAAGTTACGATTGCCATAAGCACCACAATGTGCCGTTCCCCAACCGGCCGCTAGAGCTCCAGCGTTTGGTTGATATGGTGTGTAACGATACAAAGCTGATGTCGCACGGTTCTCAATATATACATTTGATCCGCCACAGGCTGGATTCGGGTTATACTGAATATAATTATTGCCAACTGGGTAATTTGTCCAACCGCCATTTAACACAGTTCGAAATAATTTGGCAGCATTGCGAATTTGGTTTTTAAGCCCATAATATTGCTCATCACAAGCGGCTGTGTCAGGGCAACCGTAGCCAGTTGCCGCCTGGTATTGACCACTGTGAGGCCAAGTATCCGTGATTAGCCCTTGTTCCTTCTGCAGCAAAACAATAATTACACGTGGATTAATTTTAAAATCTTGAGCAGCTTGCCAAATTATATGCGCTGCTGTTTCACCATTAAATGTATCATCAGCCATGCAAACGAAATGACCATCGCGAATATTATAATGAACCTTTGGATATAGTTTCGCTCGTTCGATACCACGATCATTGCAATGATTTTTTGATTTTAAAAAAGCTTGAATTTCAGACTCCGTCATTGAATTATAATCACTCATGACATGATCACTCATAATATTTCCCGGATTAAATGGTTCAACCGCTTGTGCCGGATTTTTCAAAAATACTTGATAAGCTATAAATCCGCTCAATAATATAATTATTGGCAAAAAAAATAATAATAGCTTGAGTTTTCTCGTTCGTTTAACTCTGTGTTGTAAATGCATCATATTATATCTCTACTTTTTCGCCGTCAATCGTCCCGGTCTTGTCTTTAGTTTCTATTTTTATTTTTATATCCCATTCACCTTTTGATAATTTTTCTAATGATATATCAAAACCTTCACAAGTTGATGAAGAAGGATTATTGATTATTTTTGCCGACTCGGTATATTTTTTATCAGCCTTAGTTAAAATCAATTCACACTGACCATGATTATCTAAAAATTGATTAATCACAACACGTATACTCAAAATCTGTTGTTCACTATTTAAGTTTTTGGCGCTAATATAACCAGTTACGGTTTCTGATTTATTAGGGTTAGTACCTTCGTTTTGAACTGGTGTTTTGTTGTCACTATTTTGTTGAGATGAATCATCTTGCTTCGTTGGTTGATTTTGGTTCGTCTTATTGTTTTCAGTCGTAATTAGCGTGTTATCTTTATAATTATTTATTTTTTTTGCAAATGGTGGTAACGAAAAAAACACTGCAGCAACTAAATACCCAATAACAACAAAAGCAATCGCAGATATTATTTTAAATAATCGTTTATTTTTACGCTTCATGCTATCATTATAGCACTTAAGCTTTTTATTCACAAGGAACAACCGTTATTGCATTTAAACCTATAATATATTATAATACACCTCATGAAAAATAACTTTAGAATACTATTTACGGTTTTTCTTGTGCTTGGCGACATTATATCTTTGATTGCAGCCTTTACCGTTGCTTATATTATTCGTTTGAAGATTATAGATCGACCACCAGCTATTTTTATTGGTGCTATTGATTTTATTTGGTTAATTTTTCTTTTTATGCCAATTTGGCTATTGCTCTTAAAATCGCTTGGCTTATATAAAAATCGAGTAATCCAAAACCGAACCGAAATAAGCAAGATTTTATTAGCCTCGATTTTAGGTATTTGTCTGATGATTTCTTGGTCATATTTTACCGACAAGCCATTTTTCCCAGCTAAACTCGTTGCACTATTGTCTCTGGTTGCTATTTTTGTATTTTTAACAATTTATCGCTGGTTAATTCGCCTATCGTCAACGGTTATTTTCAAACATGGTTATGGCTGTCAACGAGTTTTAATCATCGGCAATACGACGAGCGCGTTAGATCTAGCTGAATATTTTGAACAGCATCCACTCCAAGGCTATATGTTAACAGGATTTATTGACGACAATAGTATACTAGCAAAAAAATTTGGCGTTAAAAATTATAAAAACATTAATTCTGCTTTAAAGTATGGTAATTTTGATCTAGTAATTGACACTAATGCTAAAGCCGACGAGTCTATTTACAACGCTACCATTAAACATTATATTCAATATGCTTTTATTCCGAACTTGACAGCGCTCGAAAGCGCCGAACATCGTACTAGCCTTTTTGATACAATACCAGTTATTTTTGTCCAAACGACTAGTCTATACGGCTATGGAAAAATCCTAAAACGCATAACTGATATCTTCGCTAGTGTATTAGGTCTAATTTTAAGCTCATCACTCTTTTTAATTGTAATTTTATTACAAAAAATAACCGAACCGTACGCACCAATTTTCTTCAAGCAAAAACGATTTACTCTGCATGGCAAAGTTGTTTATATATATAAGTTTCGCTCTATGAGACAAGATTGTTGCGGTATGCCAGCGGAAGACGCGTTTGAAAAACTTGGCAAACCAGAGTTAACCAAGATATATTACGATAATGGCCAGTTTATTGACAACGACCCTCGAATTACAAAATTAGGAGCTTTTTTGCGAGCCACCTCTCTTGATGAATTACCACAATTAGTCAATATTCTTAAGGGGGATATTAGCCTAGTTGGTCCAAGAGCTTTACCACTAAACGAACTGGAAAATCGTAGCGACAAGGACCTTATTTTGGCGGTCAAATCAGGCCTAACTGGACTGGCGCAAGTTTCTGGCCGGCGCGATATTAGTTTTGAAGAAAGACGAGCAATTGATATCTATTATGTTCAAAATTGGTCATTGGCACTTGATTTTAAAATTATCTTAAAAACTATCGCCCACGTCCTGACGCGAAAAGGCGCAAAATAAGTTTCAACAATTATTTAAGTAAAACTTATCTGGTTTTAGTTTTATCAAAAGTCAATATTTGATCAATCAAACCGTATTCGACAGCTTCTTTAGCACTCATCCAATAATCACGATCAACGTCTTTTTCGATTTTTGATATTTTTTGACCAGTATTTTTTGCCAGAATCCGATTTAATTCATTTTTCAAAAAGACACTCTCACGCAAATCAATTTCTTGATCAGTAATCTTACCACGCGTTCCAGAAGATGGTTGATGAATCATAATTCTGCTACTCGGTAAAACAAAGCGTTTACCTTTTGCACCACTTGATAGCAAAAAAGCACCCATGCTTGCTTGCAAACCAATGCCAATCGTTTGTACATCTGGTTTTATATATTGCATAGTGTCATAAATTGCCAAACCGTCATAGACTGAACCGCCTGGTGAATTAATGTAAAATTTAATATCTTCATCTGGATTTTCATAAGCCAAGTGTAATAATTGTGCAACGATAATGTTGGCTGTATGATAATTTACATCTTCGCCCAAAAAAACAATTCGTTCTTTTAATAATCTGGAATAAATATCAAAAGCTCGTTCACCTCGATTGGTTTCTTCAATAACGGTTGGCACTAAAAAATTATTCATAAAGATATTCTAACATATTATCACTATTTCGTAAAAATATGACGCCTAGTCCACTCATACATTGCAATTCCTGATGCCACACCCACATTAACAGAACGAGTTGAACCAAGTTGTTCGATTTGAACCATAGCTGAAGTTTTAGATAATGATTCTGGTGAGATTCCATCTGATTCGCTGCCAAAAATCAAAATACTTTTTTGCGGTAAATTGAACTGTGTCAAATTTTGCGCACCATCCTGGTTATCGATCGCAATTAGCTGATAGTCAGCATCTATGCTCTGTAAAAAATCATCGATTGTTGCATGATGTTCAATTTCTAAATAACGATTAGTTACCATAGCTCCGCGTTTATTCCACTGTTTGCGACCGATAATGTGGACTTTCCGAACATTAAAAGCGTTAGCATTACGAACCACTGTGCCGATATTAAAATCATGAGTTAAATTTTCAATCGCAACCTCCAGGTCAGTTGCATGCGATTGCATATCAGCTTTAATTGCCTCGTTGCTCCAAAAACGATACTTATCAACAACATTACGCCGATCACCATTTTGTAACAATTCTTGATCGATTCGCGGATCGTCTGGTTTTAGTGCTTTACTAGATTGAGAAATCATTTTTTGCTTGACTAGCAATCCGTCCTGCCACATTTCGTAAATCAAGTGGTTTTTTAATCTCGGGACTAAAAATTGCTTGTGGATCAAAAATCTGTTTAATTTGGTTATACAATTGAGCCAATTCTGGTGACATTTGTTTATGAACGAACATTCCTTTCGCCAAGCCTTCACCACCGCTAGCACATACTACTCCGTTCAAATCAGTCGCCAACCGACAGTAACTGTCACTAAGTTTTATAACTTTTTGTTTATCAGCCATATTACTTAAATTAAGTAAAGTCTGTAGATTTAAAATATTAGTTAATGCCGAACCATAAATAGGTAAAGTTATTCCAAGTGTAGTTTCAATCTTTGCTACTGATTCAGTAAAATCACGCCAACGCACCCGTGGAATCATTGCACCATGCGCTAATTCAATATTTTGGTATAAGTTATCGCTAAAATCAAATGATTGAGGCAGGTCGCGCACTGTTCGTAAATCAGCCGGATCTTCAAAGCTTATACCATGAGCGGCCTTGATGATATTTTTTATTTTCTTACTTATTTTTTTGGCAGAAAAGTTACTTTTTAATGGAAGCTCAATCAGCAAATGAAAAGCTGCTTTATTTTCAAACTGCTTATTAGCCTCATCAATAGTAGTAAAACTACGCCCTCTTCTTGCCGCCTGTTGAAACAATTTATGCTCATAAATATCCAAAGCAGTCGGCTTTAATTTTAATAAATTGTCTGTTGCATCCATCGCATCAACTAAACTAGAGAAACTTGCCCAGATTTTAACTGAACCCGGTTGGTAATCTTGCAAGTTTAAAATTGCTTCAGTGATAACACCTAATGTGCCTTGAGCTCCAACAAATAATGGCGACAGGTCAAATGAATTAGCGGTTTTAACTCGCGAAATCATTGCATAACCTCCATTATCCACAGCTTCTGCATCAATTTTGTTTATTAAATCTTGATTATCCTCAATCAATTTATCAATTTCACGATAAATTCGTCCCTCGGTTGTTTGTAAACCGATTTTACGATTTAATTCACGCTTTGTTAAGCGTTTAGTTTGCAAAGTCGTTCCATCAGCTAGAACCACCTCTAGTTGGTTAATCATTCGATGAATTAAATTAGACTTATTGGCTAATGGATAGATTAAATTATTGCCAATCACCCCACCGATTGTGTGTTTGATCGCAGTAGATGTTACCGGCAGGCTCAAACCTTGAGTTTTGGCTAGTATATTTATCATTGATAAATCAGCACCAGACTGAACATGAATTAAAGCCTGGTCTGGATCAAAATCAATAATTTCATTAAACCGCCTACTAGTGTTGATTATGATTTCACTAGTTAAAGTTGAGCCAGTAAAATCATTACCATTTCCACGAACACTAACCGTCAGAGACTTTCCACGCTCAGCTAGCTGTGAACACAAACAAACAGTTTTACAAATATCAGCTGAATTTTGAGCAAAAACTATACTGTTTGGTCGCGATTTAAAAGCGCCACGATCTTGGCTAAAAGCCTCTAGAATAGTTTCCTGAGCAACGACCTCTCCGGTTAAATGACTATTCAAATAATTAGCAATTCGATCCATACTTTAATAATACCATAAACAATTTATAGAATAAAGTTTTTACAAATATTATTCTATAAATTATTGGCATTTCCATAGATTTTTGATATAATAAGAACACAATTTTGCCGCGGTGGTGGAATTGGTAGACACGCTAGCCTTAGGAGCTAGTATCGCAAGATGTGAAAGTTCGAGTCTTTTCCGCGGCACCACGTATGTAGTTAAATCGCGATCAATGATCGTGGTTTTTTGTTTTATAATACAGCTAAATACTATATTTAAGTCATCACATTATCTAGATTTATTTTAGTTTAAGCAACCTTATGCTATAATACAATCAGTTATGACGCATAAAAAACCTTTTCTAAATCAAAAAACTTTAGAGTATTTTATTATCATTCTAAGTGCAGTAGTTTTTATTACTGCAGCCAGTTCATTTATTATTCCGCAAACAGAGTATGGTTTTGATAAACCAAATTTCATTTTCTTGGGAATTATCACTTTTATTGACATTATATGTTTCATTACTCTAAAATTCATGGAACGACGACACAAATCTAACCACAAGACAGAAACTAACAAGCAGGAAATTTTATGAAATTATCTAACCAAAGCTATAAAGGTACCCGTGATTTATACCCAGAAGATAAGTTTTTACAAAATGTAATTTTTAACAATTGGCACAAAACGGCTCAAAGTTTTGGTTTTCAAGAATATGGCGCACCCTTGCTCGAACCAATTGAAATTTATCGTGCCAAATCAGGTGATGAACTTGCCAACCAACAAACCTACGCTTTTACTGACCGAGGTAAGCGAGAAGTGGCTATTCGCCCAGAAATGACACCAACAATTTGTCGAATGATTGCTGCTCGACGTCAAGAATTAGCCTATCCAGCTAGAATGTATTCAATTGCCAATTTTATGCGCTATGAACGACCACAAAAAGGTCGCGAGCGTGAGTTTTGGCAGTTAAACGCTGATCTGTTTGGTGATGATTCAATTTTTGCTGATACTGAAATTTTATTGTTCGCTTGGCAGGTGTTAATAAATTTTGGTGCTAATCAAAGCATGTTTAAAATCAGAATCAATGACCGACGTTTAATCAACGCAATGACCAAACAATATTTGAAACTTGATGATGAAACAAGTTATCAACTAGTCAAATTGCTTGATCAAAAAGATAAGCTGCTGTCGGAAACTTTTGAGCAAAAACTAGCTGAACTATTAAACAGCAGTCAAGAGGCTGTCACTAAATTGACTGAACTGCTGAATAATTCTGATTTTGATAAATTACCAACCGAACTAAAGCAAACTCCATACTATCAAAATATTCAACAAATTTTGACAATTTTGCAAGCTCAAGGAGTCACCAATGCTCAATTTGATCTGTTATTGATGCGGGGATTAGACTATTACACTGGAACTGTGTTCGAGATTTTTGACACAGATCCGGATAATAATCGCTCATTATTCGGTGGTGGACGCTACGACGGTCTAGTTGGGATGTTTGGCACCGAACCGATTTCGGCAGTTGGCGTGGCACCTGGTGCTTCGACTTGTTTGGAGTTTATTAAATCACATAATCTTATTCCAGAATATAAACCATTAACTCAATACATTATTCTATCGCTCGATCATCAGGAAATAGCTGCCCTTGATTTAGCACAAAAATTACGCCAAGCCGGCATTAATATTGAAACCGACTTTACTGACCGTAAATTGGCCAAAAAAATCAAATCAGCTGACAAAAAAGCCCTGTCAGGCATAATTATCGTTGGCGAGCGAGAAGTTTCCACTGGGCGATATAGCCTCAAAAACATTAAAACTAATCGGTCTGCCGAACTCACCATCGAAGACTTAATCAAAACTTTAAAATAGTCAACATTAAAGCATTTTAATAATCAGCTCTGGCGAGAACAAAGAAGCTTATTATAGTTTCTTAAGTTTATAATATATTCTACCTATTTTTCTAATAACAGCATTACACAAATAACAAACCCACCCTGAATACAACAGGGTGGGTTTTCTGACTTTTGGCTGAAAAGCAACGTTTTAAGCGCGTTTTTTAATAAAAATAACTACGCCAGTTAAACTAGCTAAACAACCAGCGATGATAGCCACTGCTGATATTTGAGCTGGGCGATAGCCAGTATTTGGAGCACCAAATCGAGAGCAAGTTCTACCAGCCGAAACCGTAATACCTCGTGATAGTACGTTAGTATTGCCGGATTTGACATAAATAGTATGCGCGCCAGCAGTCACATCACAAGGAATTTTGAACTTCAAGCTTGCTTTGCCCGCCAAAACCGTCATTTTGCCGACTAATCTCGGGTTAGATTGTAGCCAGACATCTAGCTCTTGACCTTCATAAGTAGTCAAATTCTCTACCGAAACGGTAATTTCTTGGTCTTGATCAATTATAGTTTTATTAACTTTAATCCCTGGAACTGGTGAAAGTGGAGTCGAGGTTTTATTCTCAAATTCTACCGCAACAGTCTTATCTGAATCCATAGTTACTTTATAGGTTGTATCAGTAATTTTGGTAGCACCAGTAACGTTTTTAACTTTTTTGTCAGCTTCAGGAGTTAAAGTGATCGTCACTTCGGTACCGTAAGTATGCGGACCAGTTGCTGATGGTGTACAAGCACCACCAGCACCACAGTTAATCGTCAAGGTAAAAGTTCGTGGCTCAAACTCAGCATTAACCTCGACAGCCTTCTCTGGCATAGTGAATTTCAAAGTACTGGTGATATCCACCGCACTTTCACCAACTGGCGTGTAAGTTAGTTTTTTCAACTTATAACCTAGAGCTGGTTGAGGTGCAATCGTAATTTCTTCGTCTTTAGCAGCTTGGGTTTTGCTGAGTGTTATATCACCATGTGTCATCGCCCCTTTGGTGATATTATAAGTCGTCGGCGGAGTTGAAATTAGCTCAAATTCCACTGCAACAGTTTTCGCTGAATTCATCACCACCGTATAAGTCGTATCATTAACTTTAGTTGCGCCAGTGACGGTTTTAACACGCTTGCCAGTTTCTGGCGTCAGAGTTATTGTTACCACTGCGCCCGCATTATACTGTGAAACACCATTTGGAGTGCAAGTTCCGCCTACACCACAGTTGACAGTCAGCTGATATTGAACTGTTGGAGCTGACTCAAACTCAACTTTATAATCGAGATTTTCAGTCACATTAGCATCAACAGTATGGTTTTCTTTACCAACCGCTTCGGCAATAGTTTGACCATTTTTTTTGAGTGATTTAATCACGTGATGTGGGTCGGCCGCGATTTCAATTTTTATCGGCTCATTATAGTCGTATTTTGGCTTGACTGGGGTCACAACAATACCACCAAGTACTGCACCTTCGACGCCAACCGTTACAGTATATTCTTCTTTTTTAAATTCAGCTTTTACTTTAACATCACTGCGTGGCATATTAAACTTGTCACCGTTGATTGTTTCCTCAAGTGCATTTGGCATATCCGGTAGATACGACAAGGTCTTCAGCTTATAGCCAGGTTGCGGTTGAGCAGTAATTTGCACTTCCTGACCTTCCTGAGCTTGAGTTGGGCTAATTTGAATATCGCCATTGATCATTGATGAATCTTTACTGATAGTAAAAGTCGGTTCTGGAGCTTGTTTGATTTCGAGACTATTTGGTACATATGGCACGATAGTCTGCTTATTATCAGACACCCTATGAGTTTTTGGTGAAGCAATTCGTACACCATCCGCTAGCAAAAATTGTTTGCCCGGAGTCATGGTTATTGCCTTATCTGGAGAGCTAGCCTTAATCGCACCCGTTGCTGTAACTTCCATATCACCAAAAGCATGAATTGCATGTAAATTACCAGCAATAGTAGTATTATAAACAACTTCAGTAGTTAGACTACCAGCAACTTTTAATAAACCAGAGTATGAAAGCGCTTTTTGGTAATTACCTTTATTATTCGGAATTACAACTTTAGTTTCAACTGTCGCACCCGAGTTGATCTCCAAACCGCCGTCCACTGATAATGCAGTGTAAGAATCCTTAATATTAACTTGATAGTTAGCATTTGTTACCACTAGCTTACCCGATTCCACAAGCAAACCATTCTTGAATAAGGCTGCTACGTCAGTCCTTTGCTGATGATCAACGGTCAAAGTACCATCTCCAGCGATAATCACTTTGCCACCATCGGCTTTAATTTTTTGCGTAATCTTATTATTACCCTTTAAAGTAATTCGGATTGCGCCATCGACCTCAATACTCTGACCATCGAAGTTATTCAAGGTCAAATCCCCTCCTTGAATTTTCCACCCCGTTCCACTCGGGTTGGTGTTAATCGCATATGGAGTATCATTCACAATAATGTTATGAGCTAATCCTTCCGCATATGCGCTGTTTTGAGTAAAAAATACACCCACGCCACTGATTAGCAATGCTAAAATCAGCAAGCCGTGAGTTATCTTCACTCGAAACTTATGCTTCAATTTTTGTAGAAACACATCTTCCCTTTCTTTGTTTTAGTTTTAACTTGTTAATTATAGCAGTTATGGTTAAGTTTGGCTATAGTTTTTCTGTTTTTATGATAAAAACGAATAGTCTAACGCCAGCAATGTGAAACAGTTAATTGAAGATTTATTGTTTAAATGCATTTTATACATTTATTTCTGGCTGCACGCTAGTGAACTTAAGTTGGAATAATCACCAAAAAATGCTATAATAGCGACCATGAATATAGAGAAGCAACAATTATCAGAAACTGAAACTAAATTAATAATTAAACTTGAAAAAAGCTTACTTGACGCGGCTGAAGTCAAAGCCCTGAAGGAATTAGCTCCAACTGTTAGCATTAAAGGTTTTCGTAAAGGCAAAGTTCCAACCAACGTTGCTAAAAAGCAACTTGATCCGTCAGTGTTGTCAAATCGAATCATCGAGCTAGCGATTAATTACGCTCTAGTTGATGCCTTTGAGCAAGAAGATATTCATCCACTGGATCAACCACGTATTGATATTACTAAATTTGTGCCAGAACAAGAATTGGAGTTTACTGCCGTAATTAGCATTGTACCGCCAGTTAAGTTACCAAATTACAAAAGCTTAAAAGTTAAAAAAACTGAGCCTAAAGTAACTGATAAAGACGTAACTGACATTTTAGAACGATTGCAAAAAGGCTTTGCTAACGAAGAATTAGTTGATCGTGAGGCAAAACTTGGCGACAAAGTAGTTATTGATTTTACTGGCTATATTGACGATCAACCGTTTGACGGTGGTGCGGCTAAAGATTTTACGCTCGAACTTGGTTCTGGTCAGTTTATTCCTGGATTTGAAGACGGCGTAGTCGGTAAAAAAGCTGGTGAACGATTTGATCTTAAACTTAAGTTTCCAAAAGATTATCATGCTAAAAAATTAGCTGGCAAACCAGTTGTTTTTACAACCGAACTGAAGAAAGTCTTGGAAGTCAAGTTGCCAGATATCAATGATGATTTAGCTAAAAAAACTGGTCAATTCGAAAAACTAACAGATTTTAAAGCCGACATCCGCAAAAATCTCATTGTTCAAAAACAAGAAGAAGCTGACAATAAGTTTCGTGATGATTTGGTTGACGAACTTGCAAAAAACACCAAATCTGCCTTGCCAGAAGTCTTAATCCAAGATCAAATTAACTCCTTAAAACATGATTTGACACAAAATCTAGCTTACCAAGGCATGAATCTTGAGCAATATTTAGAAACAATCAACAAAACCGAAGAAGATTGGCAAAAAACCGAGCTCGAGCCAGCGGCTGAGATTCGTGTTAAAGCTGGCCTAGCAATTGCTGAGATCTCAAAATTAGAAAAAATTGATGTTACCGAAGAAGAAGTTGATCAAAAATTGACCGAATTACGTACGCAATATGCAAACAATAAAGATGCTATAAAGCAACTCGAAAATCCGTTAGTTTGGCGCGACTTACGCAATAATTTATTAACCAACAAAACGATTGATCGAATTGTTGAATTAAATAGTAAATAATTTAAATTAACCCAAAGAAAAAATCGCTCTTCGACTAAGGGCGATTTTTTGAAACAAAAAATATTTTTAGTGATTTATTATCAACTAATATTTTCATTATATCATACTTATGTTTAATTGTCAATATTAAAACTTCGGTCGTTTTATATCACTCATCAGTTTTGTTAATACATTATTTTTTATATCTCAATTTAGCATTAACCATAAAAGCCCTGGTAAATTGATATAGCACCATATTATCCTGAGGCGTGCATGCAAATCAGTTCCCGCTAGAATAATTATATAATCAAGTCATACGCATTTATTTAACTCACGCACCATTGCCTCTTTTTCCGCTGCCGTCACCCATAATTGATAACGGGCTTTGATGATGATTTGGCGCGTTACATATTGACAACGAAAAGATTTGTTCGGTGGTAGCCACGAAGCGGCATCACTATCACCTTTTTGCTGGTTAGCTGGACCGTCTGAGGCGATTAAATTATCTGGATCATTATAAAAAGCGTGACGTTGTTCATAAGTTAGTTGCTGAGCACCTTTTTGCCAAGCATCACTAACTGCTACAATGTGATCAATCTGAACTGCTGAGCTAGTCGCTTGTCCGCGCTCAAAATTGATCGTTTTTCCCGTGTATTGATCGTTAAGTTTACCAGACACAACATTACATTTTTGATCAATTTTCACATCAACTAGATCACGTTGTAAGATTCGATTGCGCATATCGCAGCCATCAATTCTTGCCCAGCCATCACTAAACTGTTCACGAGAATAACCCGTTTTAGGTGCGCGCCCTTTAACCTCAAGACTTTCTAATAGTGCTACTGTATTTTGATTTGTCTCAGTTTTAGCTAGACCTAGATCGTAGCCCAAAAATTCACGCCAATCTTGAATATATTTTTGCCATTGTTCAGAACTAGACTGCGATAACGCGATAGTCGTCGTTATTAGCATTATCGCCAGTGCTAGTAACCTGCGACGTTGAAAGATCGTTTTTGTCATAAGAATATTATACTACGACAAACCTGTTGATTACTATTGCTAAATAGGTTTGCCATTGACCGTTTTTTTGTTTAAAATATACTCATGAAATTGGAACATTTTTTTACTTATTTTGAGCCAGAAAACTATCGTTTAACATTAGATATCAATCGCCAAGCTAGAACTTTTAATGGAAAATTGATTTTAACAGGAAGGACTAAAAAACCTGATCAACTAATAAAACTTCATGCTAATTATTTGAATATCACACAAGTTCTTATTGATCAACAAGCAGTTGATTTTGAATATCAAGACAATGTTTTGACTCTACATGGTCACAACAATCAGCCAATCACGATTATTTATTCAGGTATCATTACCAATCAAATGAATGGTATTTATCCCTGCTATTATCGACTAAATGGCGAGCCACAAGAACTAATTGCTACTCAATTTGAAAGTCATTATGCACGAGAAGTCTTCCCCTGCGTTGACGAGCCAGAAGCCAAAGCCAGCTTTGATCTGACTTTAATTACCGAACCGAACAAAACAGTCCTAGCGAATACAGACATCATTAGCCAAGATATCGAAAACCAACAAATGACCACTGTTTTTGCAAGCACGCCAAAAATGAGCTGTTATACATTAGCCTTTGTGATTGGTGACTTTAATAAAAAAACAGCCTTTACTAAATCTGGTGTACAGATCAATGTCTTTGCGACACCAGCTCATAGTTCAGAAGCTCTAGACTTTGCACTAGATACGGCAGTTAAGTCAATTGATTTTTACGAACATTTTCTTGGAGTAAACTATCCATTAAAAAAGTGTGACCAGGTAGCTTTGCCGGATTTTGCAGCTGGAGCAATGGAAAACTGGGGTTTAATTACTTATCGTGAATCAATGATGTTAGCCGATCAAAATACCGCCATTGACGCTAGAAAACAGATTGCAACAACTATCGCTCACGAATTAGCACACATGTGGTTTGGTAATTTAGTAACCATGAAATGGTGGGATGAATTATGGTTGAATGAAAGTTTAGCAACATTACTTGAACATTTCGCGATCGACGCAATTTACCCAGAATATCAAATTTGGGATGATTTTTATAGCCTCAATTACCAATACGCTCAAGCACGAGATGCATTACCAGGCGTTCAAGCGATCTTAACGCCAATTAATCATCCAGATGAAATCAGCACAATTTTTGACGGAGCAATCGTTTATGCTAAAGGTGCTTGCATTATGAAAATGCTGCAGAACTTTCTTGGACTGAAAACTTTTCAAAAAGCTTTGAGCAGCTTCTTGCAGGAATTTGCTTATCAAAATCCTACTACCGCTGATTTTTTGCATCATTTTGACAGAGCGTCTGGCCAAAATATTAGTCGATTTATGGATAATTGGCTACACCAAAGTGGCTTCCCGCTTTTAGAAATTACTGACCATAAAATTAGTCAACAACAATTCGGCTATCAAACTGATCAAATGTGGTCAATTCCTATAGCGGCAAAAAATCTGCCGGACATTTTCGATCAACACGCATTAACCATAACTAATAATTTTACTGTTATTAATAAAGATATCACTAGCTTTGTGATCACTAACTATAACAACTCTAACAAGGCTAAAGTTCGCCATTTTCTTGCATCTGACGAAGCTTCCACACTTGATCAATTTTACTTTTTATCTAATCAAATTTTGCTAGCAAAACATAATTATATTAAATCAGATGAATTAATAAGTGATTTACAGAGCTTCATCGGGCAAGAAACAACTCTCTTGGTGTGGAATAATTTATCACGAATTATTACTTATTTGCGCTTTTTTGTCGACCGGGCACCTAGCGAAAACAAGCTAAAACAGTTAGTTATAAGCCTCGCCAAGCCACAATTGATTAAATTGGGTTATCACGCAAGAACCAGCGACTCATTTAATCAAATTGAGTTGAGAAGTTTATTGATTGATTTATTAAGTTATGCTGAAGATTCTGATACTCATGAATTTTTATTACAAACCTTCACTAATTTTCAGTCTGATTTACTTACAATTAATCCTGATTTGCGCGCAACGGTTTTGATTACAAAAATCAAGTATGATTTTTCCGAGAGTGTATTTGAACAACTGCTTAATCTTTATCAGACTACACACAACCCAGACTTTAAACACGATTTACAATTGGCTTTAACTTCTGCAAAAAACTTAAATGCGGGGCAAAAATTAATAAATAAACTTAATGACAATAGCTTAATAAAAAATCAGGATTTAGCATCATGGTTTCTGATGATTTTACGTAATCGCCAGCTTAAAAACCTGGCTTGGCAGTGGTTGAAAGATAATTTTACCAATTTACGACAAATTTTTAGCGAAAATAAAGATTATGCTGATTTTGCACGCTATGCCGGATCAATCCTTTATACCGATCAAGAATTAGCCGAGTTTAAAGAATTATTTAGCCCGTATTACGATGATTTAGCAATGACTCGAACAATAAAAGTTGGTATTAGCGAAATTAAATTACGTAATAAACTTTTTAAGAGTGATGCTGATGGCGTTATTAAAAAATTATCACTTCTTTGAACTGTTACTTTTACAAGAGTCTAATTCAAGCCTCAAAATTCGAGTTCAATTAGTTCACTGATCACAAAGTTACTAACATTGCCAGTTACAAAAATAGCATAGATTTTTATTGTTGCATCTGGATATTTTGACAGAATTGCTTCAGCGGCGAGTTTTAATTTATGCTTCTTGTGCGTATTAATTGCCGCCTCACCACCGCCAAAATCACTATTCTTGCGAGTTTTTACCTCAATTAAATAAATTTCGTCCGATTTTTGTGCTACTATATCAATTTCAAAACTTTTAGTCCGCCAGTTTTGTGCTAAAATTGTAAATCCTTGATGCTGTAGGTGGTTCACAACCTCACGTTCACCCCAATCACCAATATTTTTAGTAGTTATTGCATTAGTTTTTGTTTTTTCGGAGCTGATTACTTGATCGTAATTAACCAGTTCCGAAATTGGACGAAAGCTTAATCGGTGCTGATCAGTTACACCATATTTTAGAATTGCCTGATGATGACCTTTAGTCCCATAACCAACATTTTTTTCAAAATGATAATATTGGTAATCTTTTTGCTGGCTCAACTCGACCATAAAACGATCACGCGCTACCTTCGCAATGATTGAGGCCGCTGACACACTAGGAACTAACGCATCAGCTTTAACTAAAGTCATGACTCGCGGGTCGTCTAATAATTTGATTGTCCCATCAATCACAATTCGTTCAATTGAAGGCTCGGCCGTAGCACCGTGATGTTTTTTTGAATAATTAATCATAAAATCAGACAATGCCCGCTTGGCAGCTAATTTTAAAGCCGCTGTCATGCCAATTTTGTCTAGCTCGTTTGCTTCGACCCAGCCCAAACCAATGCCAAGCGCTAGATCTTTGATTTGTAGATTTAGCTCTTCTCGTCGCTTGGCGGTCAGCTTCTTACTGTCAGTTAAACCATCAATCTGACAATCATTTGGCAATGCACAAAGACCAATCACCAGAGGTCCAGCCCACGATCCACGACCAACCTCATCCAGTCCTAAAATCATTACTGTAATAAATAATTATGCTTTTTGAAGAAGTTTTCTAGACCCTCGACAGTTCGATTATCAGCAAAAGTATCAACAATCTTGCCATTTTCGATATATAAGACTTGTGGCACACCACCATCAATTAGTTTATCAGCAAGACGCATATATTGTTCGTGCCCATCTTCGCCTTCTTTAACATAACATTGATAACCAGCCTCCCATTTCTGAATAGCATTACGATCAAAATTATGTTTGGTAATGAACTTTTTAATAGTTGGCTCAAATGATTGACAATGTGGACAATAACGGCAGCCGATGAACAACATTTGCTTACGACCCGAAGTCAGTATCTCGTCGACCTCGTTCAAACTCAATGTTTTGAATGGATCTTCAGCATTGTCAATACTAAATTTTTCATTTTTAGCGGTTTTCGTAGCAGTTCCTTTTGCAGTGGCTCGTTGATTAGTTTGGCCACCCTTAGCTAAAGCTTGCTCAACAGCTGCCTGCTTATCAGATTGAATAAAAAACCAAGCAATCGCGATAATCGTTATTAACATTAAGCCGCCTAATATTGTTTGTGCTATTTTTTCTGATTTCATTCACTTCCTTACCTTAATTATATATTAAACTCACGCCAGCTCGACATTATTGATTATCGATCTTCGTTGCTCGAACAAGAAAGCCACGCCTTCAACTCTCACATACCCATATTATATCAAAAAATCCCGCTTATGATAAGTCGGGATTTTAGTTTTAGGGCAATTAAGCTTCAGCTGGGGCATTAATTTTGCGATCAACAGATTTTAGACGAGCGCTTTTACCACTACGTTCACGCATGTAAGATAGATAATTGCGGCGAACCTTTGAGCCACGCACAACCTCAATTTTTTCAACTAATGGACTGTGCAATAAAAAGCTTTTTTCGACACCAACACCAGAAGTAACTTTACGAACTACAATGCGAGCCGTATGTGATTGTTGACGGGTTACTCGAATAACCATACCTTCAAAAATCTGAGTACGAGTTTTATCTCCTTCTTTGATTTTCTGATGAACACGGACCTTGTCACCGCTTTTGATGTCAAGCATCGCATCAGCTTTCTTTTGAGCCTCGTTCACTTTCTTAATTAATTCAAAACTCATTTTATTCCTTTAAATTATTATTAGTTCTACTGATCGAGTATTATATCACAATTATTGTTAAAAATAAAGAGTTAAAGTACACGATTTATTTCTTCTAAGGTAGTTTCACCTCGGAGTGCTGCCAAAGTTGCTTTTTCAACCATTGTCAACATGCCATTCTGTCGCGCCAAATCCTCAATTTTAGCAGCATCAAATCCAGTACTCGACTGTTGCAAGAATTGTTGAATCTTATCATCAATTATCAGTTGTTCCATAATTACCATACGCCCCTTATAGCCAAATGGAAACTCACTAGTTGGTACTGGTTTATAAAGAGTCATGTTGTTAATTAACGGTAACTTTATCTGATCTGGAACCTTTTCTAGTGTTTTTATGATCCAGGCTCGTTCAGCCTCACTCGGCGCATAAGCTTGGCGAGTTTGTGGGACTAATTTACGCAGCAAGCGTTGAGCAATAATCAAACGAACCGAAGATGCAAAAATAGGATTAAAACCAATCATATCGATCATGCGTGTAAATGCCGAAACCGCCGAATTAGCATGAAATGAACTCATCACCAAATGCCCAGTAATAGACGCCTGAATAGCTGTTCGTGCAGTATCCTCATCACGTATCTCGCCGACCATTACCACGTCGGGATCTAAACGCAAAATTGAGCGTAAACCCGTTGAAAAGCTACCGCCGTCAGATGATTGAACAGGTATCTGTGCTACACCCGTGATGCTATATTCAATCGGATCCTCTAAAGTAATAATTTTCTTATCAGTAGTGTTTAAGGCATTCAAAATCGAATACAAAGTAGTTGATTTACCAGACCCGGTCGGACCAACTAACAGCACTAAACCGCGTGGATGAGATACGATTTCATTAATTTCTGCCCGAGATTTTTCATCCAAACCTAATAAATCAAGATTTAACAACGACTCGTCAAAGTTAAACAAGCGCATAACTGCATCCATTCCATAAAGCGTTGGCACAACCTCAACACGTAAATTGAGCATAAATTTACTGCCATCTTCACGAATTAAATCCATATTCATGCTCCCAGATTGAGGTTTAGATGCCGCAACTGATAGACCAGCTCGGCTTGATAGCTCACCAATTAAAATTCGATAGCGATCACGATTTATCATAGCTACAGGATGTAAGGCACCGTCAACACGCATACGCACTCTAATTGTATCGCGCATATTTTCAATATGAATATCGCTAGCACCTAATTTTTCAGCCTGAGTAATCAGATAGTCAAATAATTGATCAACTCGGACATTATTCAAAACATTTGACACTTCATTGATAGTATTGCTATCACCTTCTTTTGCAATAGTAATATCATCATATTTTGGAGTGACAGGTGGGTCATAGCGCCGCAACATGTTCTTATAACCAGATTCACTAATTAATACAAATGCCGCATTTAAACCTTGGTCGTTATAGAATTTTAATTTACGCTTCATAAACGATTGAGGCGTTTGAGAAGTAACGCCAAATCGATATGGCACAGTTCGCTGTTCACCAGTCGCTAAAGGAATTGCCCGCTCAGCCTTAATCTCCTCGACTGTCATAATTTCTTTAAACAAAGCTAGACTCTGCTCGATTGGTCGCATATCAAAGTACTGCAGACCTAAGACTCCAGCTCGCATACGCGTAGCATTTTCTTCATCAGCTCGATGTTTTTCTTGAAGTTGTTGCTCGTCCATTGCATTTATTTTACAAAACTTTTATGCTTTTTTCTAGTCCCAAATCGCCAAAGTTAACCTTTTCTGTTAAAATAATGTCATGGAAATTATCTTGTTACTACACAATATTCGCTCAATTCATAACGTTGGCTCGATCATGCGTACTGCTGAAGGTTTTGGTTTGAAAAAGATTATTACATCAGGTTACACACCACATCCTCGACTGACGAATGACAGTCGTTTGCCACATATTACTGATAAAATCGAAAAAGAGCTTCATAAAACTGCCCTAGATGCCGAAAAGATTCTTGAAATTGAATATTATCAAGACCCACTAGACGCAATAACCCACTACAAACAGCACAATTATCAAATTATTGCGCTTGAACAGAACAAACAAAGCATCAATCTCAAAGATTTTCACTTAACAAATAAGGCATTGGTTATTCTTGGTGAGGAAGTTCATGGCATTACATCAGAATTAATTAGCAAAGCCGACACCATTCTTGAGATTTCAATGGCCGGCCAAAAAGAATCTTTTAATGTTAGTGTAGCGACTGGAATTTGTCTATATCAATTAACACAGTTTTAATGAATATAATTATAATTGCCAACGGCTGATGATGATATCCGACGCCAGGTTACGACATTATAACCAGCATAATTCATATCACTGATGATAATATCGCCGTTTTCTTCGATTCGCTCAACCACACCAACGTGACCATAACCACCGCCACCATAGTTAGTTTGAATAATTGCGCCAACAGCAGGGCTTTTATTTACAGCATAGCCTAAATTACGAGCACTTGCCGCCCAAGAATAAGCATGCCCCCAAGTACCACCTGTATTGATTGAGCGTCCAATCTGAGCTCTTCGCTCATAAGCATACCATGTACAGTTACCAAAAACATATTTATTTCCAGCGGTCGGACCAGAATATCCGTAGCTACGACTGAGTATATCACCGCTCATATTACCACCATAACTATAATTATAAGTAGTGTAGTAGGTAACAGTTACTGGTGCTACGTAGCCAGGCCGCTCTTCAGTCGGTAAAATACCTTCAGGAATAATAATTTCTTGACCAGTTTTTATGCCAGTTATCTCTAAATCGTTAAAAATCTGGATTCGCTGAACTGTACTTTTATATTTTTCCGCCAACGATTCTAGAGTATCACCATCTTTAACTTTATAGATAATTCCATCTAGAGGCAATATATTGAGGCTCTTGCCAACTTCTAAAGTATCTTTTGACATATTATTTGCCCACTTGATAGTGTTGATCGAAATACCATAGCTATCAGCTATTTGCTGAATCGATTCACCATTTTTAACAACGTGGGTTTTAATTGAACGATTTATTGTTTTTAAGTCAAATACTGGAACGGCACGAGCAACAGTCAATTCCGTACTCTGCGAAGCTGTTTCCTTTTGTAAAGTATTTGATTCAGCCAACCAAACAACGTTTTCTTCAACTGGCAATCTTGATTGCTGAGCAACTTTAACTGCCAGATTAATAGCCTCATCGCTACCAGTGATTGACCGCAACAAAATAGCATTCGATGATGACTTAAGTCGAGAAAGCTCGCTCGAACTAGCTTTAGTTGTGACACCGACATTTCTAGTCATAAAAAAAGCCAGAAGCCCAACACTAACTAAAATATAGCGCCACGGAGAAAAATTCCATAGCACACGACGTTGCTCCAGGATAACGCGCTTTGAAATCAGCCGGCGCTTACGAAAATCATCAATGCCAGCCTTAACTGTGAGATAAAAATTGTTAATTCGATTCTTCATATATCAGTTGTTGTTTCGGTTGCGACTGTCAAACAACATTTATATTTTAGCATATTGTGATGTTTTAAACAAACAAAGCTTAATGTACTGCGCATTTCTTGATGCAATAATTACTGACATTTTGCGAATGTTGTTCGTAATTTTCAGCAAAATAAGTTTTTTCATCATCACCAGCCACAAAATACAAGTAGTTAGTTTTTGCTGGATTAGCAACAGCCAGTAATGACTCCAAACTAGGCGAAGCGATTGGTGTTGGTGGCAATCCTTTATTCTGTCGGGTATTATACGGTGAATTGATATATAAATTATTTTCAACACCAATTCGTCGACAAGCATATTGATAAGTTACATCAGACCCAAGATTTTGCCCAGAATACCAACGTTTTAAAAATACTTGAGCCACTATTGGACGATCCTCACTTTTATAAACTTCGCGTTCGACAATTGACGCTAAAATTATCCCCTGGTACAGAGTCAATCCTTGTTTTTCAAATGCAGCTTCTAAATTATTATCTTTAATCTTCTGAACAAACTCGTCAAAACTATATTTCAAAATTTGTTCAGCTGTATCATGTTTATAAACGTTAAATTGATCAGCAAAAATTAGCCCTTCAAGATTTTTAGCGTCTGGCATCATCTTGAATAACTGATGACTACGATAACTTTCAAAAGCCCTATCAATCATCTCATCATCATATCCAGCGTTGCGTAAGACTTCTCGATGCGATGGGACGGTGTCGGTTTCACTATGACGAAAATTAATGGTTGCACCAGGGAAAAAACTAATGTTACGTGTATTATCGCTTTCCTTGGTAAAAAGTTCAAAAACAGCATCGATGTTTGCCAGTCTTGGTTTAATTTGATGTTCGCCAATTTGCAAGGCTAGTTTTTTGTTTGTTAATTTTAAATACATTTTAATAATTGGAGCGTTTGAAAACACTTTTTTTTCAACCAATTGATCGATAATATCAGAAACCGAATCGCCATTTTTAATAGTGATTATTACCGTTTGACTATTAGCCGGCTGAAGCGATTGCCAAATAAAAGCAACAATAATAACGATTATTAAAAAAACACCAAATGCAGCAATGACTTTCTTTCGTTTTCGCTTAAATCCAGCTGCTATTTTTAACCCCGACTCATCACCGAGTGTTAATTGATTATTGTCTTGAATCTCAAAATCTCCACCCATTATCTTCCTTCTAAGTAATCTTCTAAAATTATTGCCGCCGCATAAGCATCAATATCCGCTTTAACATAAGGCTTTTTATAAGATTTTAGTCTTTCTTCAGCTAAAACACTAGTTAATGATTCATCCTTAAAGTTTATCTCCCCGTCATAAATTTCTCGCAATTTTTTTACAAAAGCTTCAACTTTATGAGTCTGTTCAGTCGGCTCTCCAGATTGATTGCGCGGATAACCAACCACAATCAAATCAATATCATTTTCAAGTGTTATTTTTAAAATATTTGTAAGCAACTGTTCATTATTATCCAAAGTTGTATGAGGCAAGGCAATCTTAACTTGTGCATCCGCTAGAGCAACTCCAACCCGCACATCACCATAATCTAGCGCCATGATCTGTTTAACAGCCATTAATTTTCAACCACAACCGAAATTTTTTCAATATTATTTGGAGCTGAACTAACCCAAAAAGGTGAAAAACTAACTCGCACATCTTTTATACCATCCACGGTCAGATAATGATTGCGAATTTCGCTTTGTGGCTTGCCTTTAACGACCTCTTTGACTTTTTGGACATCAATATTTGGTCCAATTTTAACCTGCGAAGAGATTCGCACAGTCGTTTTACCGCCAGTAATTACAAAATCCTTAAACACAACATCATTGATGCCAGTATCGTAAACTTTTGAATCTTTATTATCACGAAGCGCTATATGAGAAAGATACTCTGTCAAAACCTTATTCGTCAAACCAGTAATTTGATAGTTATTCTCTTGCTCCATTTTTATTTTGCCATCGGCAACTTCTTCATCGATTTTAAAATTAGTTTTTATCTCGCCCTCTTTGACTGCTAAACTATCGTTAATTAAAGTTGTTGATGAATCAAATTTATTACGCAATTCCTTCAATGCAGTTTCGTTGCCTTCTTTTGTCAATTCCGCCTTTGCCTTATCATAATCACTTTGAGTCATGACTTTAACCTTGCGCTCTGTACCACCAGTCATTACCGTGCCTTTCGCTAAAATGTCACTAACTGACGAACTGTAGTCACCAGCTTCAATATTGCAACTCTCGCCAGTCACGGTTGCTTGAACACCGACCTTAGCTTTGCCAGTAGTATGATTACCTAAAAAGCTACCAACCGCTGCCGGGACTGTTACATCAGCCTGAGTAGCAAATGTGCAGCTACCTTTAGTAAATTTCGTACCGGCCTTAATGGCAACGCTTGTCGTACGATAATTTTCTAAACTTAAGCTGCCACTAGCAGCAACTTTCAAATCCTTTTCGCCAGTAACTTGGAACTCGTAAACACGTTTCTTGGTGATTTTTTGAGTCTGAGCCGCTAGAATATTTTCAGCATAATTTTGTTCATCGGTTTTTTCAACTAAAGTCGCTCCTGATGAAATATTAATCGCCTTGGAGGTAGTAGAAATTACGATCTCGGCTTTTGGAGCAAACACCAATGCCCATATTAAGAAAGTTATTAAGACTACACCACAAGCACCGCCAATCAGTAGTCGTTTGCGAAATTTATCATAATTCGGAACTTTAATCTTCGCTGGGGCTAATTTTGGAACCTCTTCCTTTGCCTCAAAATCAGAGCTTGCTTCTTTTTCTTCAGTTGGCAATCCGGATAATTCGCCAATACTGATTTTGGCCCCGTCAATAATATCATCTTCGCCGTCAACTTTTAAGGCTGGAACTTCTGGCATTTCTGGTTTTGAGGTCAAAGTTTTTGCTATTGGTACACCAGCAACAGCTGCCAAGCGAATTAACGTCTCCTGTCCAGTAATAATGACTAATACTTTTTGATTCCGCTTTGCTTCATGAACTAATAATTGTAAATTTACAGCACTCTGCAACACACCAACCTGTTTTGGCGGAACTAGTGCTACAATTTTTTGACTTGATTGCTTAACTTTATCGATAATCGACGTAATATCGTCTTTTGCGTCTATATAAACAACATCTTTTGCCATTTTAAATCCTCAAAAACTTATTGATTTTTTCCTTCAAGCCTGTTATTTCATCGGTTTCAACTTGAATTGTATCACAACCGACACGCAATAAACCAACTGCCGTAATTAAAGTATGGTCATTTAACTCATCAGTTTCATCTTTTACTCCAACAACATCTTTTAGTGAAATATGTTTTACAGTTGGCTGTTTAGTAAAAGGTAAATTATCCGCCCAAACATGATCAGATAATTTACCTACTAGTCCAATTAAACTAGACCCGCCACCACATAGTAAAATTTGGTTTGGTAACTGATCAATCGAATCAAATTCACTTAATGCCAGCTCAACACCAGACAACCAGATTTGTAATGTCTTATCAATAACCCGAAAAGCATCTTGTTTTAATGTTTGTTTAATTCGCTCATCATCAAGATTTAATTTCAACTTTTCCGCTTCTTTATAGCCAAGATTTAATTGATTAGCCAGATTCTTTGTAAAACTTCGACCACCAATTCCAAACATCTTTGTGCCTTCGACACCGCCGTCATTGACTATTGCAATATCAGTAGTGCCACCCCCGACATCAATTAGAACTGACGAAAAATGACTTGCTGAATCGTCACCAATCACTGATCTCGATACTGCAAACGGTTCGGCCGACACGGCTATCAAGTCAAGATTTAACTCCTGAGCAACACTCTCCAGAGCGCCAATATGTACCATTGGTGCACAAGCTGTATAAATTTGAATTGCCACATCACGCCCCTGAAATCCAAGCGGATTCGATACTTTATATCCATCAATATGAATTCCAACCAAAGCTGAGTTAACTAACTTAACCTCAACATTATCATTCCCGGTTTCTAAAGCGATTTGTCGTTGAGCTTTTTCCAGTGCTCGTTCTTGAACCTTATCAATAATAAAATCCATCTCAGCTTCGTCCAAGACTTTATCGGGTTGCGGACGGCGATAACGAATAGTATGTGTAATACCCTTAACTAGCTCACCAGCAATTCCCATTACAACTTTTGACGCTTGCATCCCAGCTTGCGACTCAGCCTCACTAACAGCCGCCTCACAGTTTTTTACCACGTTAGCAATATCGGCGATCGCTCCAGCATGCATATCATTTGGCTGCTGCTGCTGACGACCAATTCCAAGAACTGTAATTTGCTCTCCATCAATTCTCGCTAATAAAGTTTTTACGCATTCAGTTCCAACATCAAGCGCCAAAATTAAATTATCCGGAGTGTCAATTTCGTCCGCTCTTTTTGACAGTTTGCTGGCCAGTTTGCCAGTCAATTTGTTTAAAATCATGATTTTATTATATAACAATTATGTTTAATTTAAAATATCTTTTTAAGCTCTCAAGATTGCTTTGATTCTGCGAATACCAGCTGCTGATGATTGTTCCTTTGTGATAACAAATTTCTCACCATTTGGCGCAATTTCGGCAGTATTTTGAACATGCGGACCACCACAAATCTCATGACTAAAACACTGTTCGGCTTCACCAATTTGATAAACTTTAACTCGATCGCCATAGCGGTCTTCAAAGCTGCCATGAGCGCCAGCCTGTTTTGCCTCGTCAAGCGTCATTTCTCTCCAAGAAACTGGTAATTTAGCCGAAATCGCTTGATTAACTAATCGTTCCACTTCTGCAATTTGTTCTGGCATCATTTTTTGATCGTAATTAAAATCAAATCGCAAGCGTTCATCGGTAATATTTGAGCCTTTTTGCTCAACCTTACTGCCCAAAACCTGTTTCAAAGCTGCTAACAGCAGGTGTGCTGAAGTATGTAGTCGCGTTTGAGCATCAGTCTTACCCTCAAGTCCACCTTTAAACATACCTTTCGAAGCAGTTTGCGAACGTTGACGTTGCTCGAGCATTTTAGCGTCAAAAGATTGTCTCCAATTTTTGTCTACCTCTATTCCTTGACGTTTAGCTTCCTCAAGTGATAATTCAGCCGGAAAACCAAAAGTATCATGTAACATAAATATTTCTTCACCAGATAATTTTAGATCTTTTAGACGCTCTAATTGTCGCAAGCCTTTTCTTAACGTCTGTCGAAAAGCCTTTTCTTCCTTGGTTAAAATCACTAATATTTCATCTTGAGCTTGACTTGTTTCTGGATAGTCATTAGCATAGATTTCGATCACTACTGGTATGATTTGTTGTAAAAAGTTTTGTTCAATTCCTAAATCAAAAGCCTTAACTAAAGCTCGACGCAACAAGCGACGCATTACATAACCGTGCTCTTTATTGCTAGGCTTACAGCCATCAACCGCCAAAAACACCGCACTCCGCAAATGATCAGCGATCACTCGCATTGATGCTGTATGTTCAGTATAAGCTTTGCCACTAATATGCTCTAGAGCCTCTACAATTGGCCACAATAAGCTATTCTTAAACACATCCGCGCTGCCAAGTTGTGCTGCCGCAATTCGTTCAAGACCAGCACCAAAATCAACATTTTTCTTTTCAAGAGTCTTAAAACCACCATCTTCCATGCGACGATATTCCATAAACACTTGATTACCAATTTCCATAAAACGACCACTGTCGCTGGCTGGATGAGCTTGACCATAGCTTGGGTCGTGATTTTCTTCGCCAAAATCATAAAAAACTTCAGAATCTGGCCCACACGGGTCGCCAATTGGCGTTCTAGCCAAGCCACCACCTCGGCTCCACCAGTTTTCGTTGTCATCGTAAAAGAAAATTCGTCCGCCCTGCATGCCCAGCTTATCACCATTCTCAACAGTCCCTAATTCAACAATTTTTGCGTCTATACCAACTTCGGCAAATACCTTTTGCCAAACAGCCGCAGCTTCATCATCACGCGGAATATCATGCTCAGTATCACCAATAAAACATGTTACGTAGATTTTATGCGGATCGAGCCCAACTTCTTTTGTCAAAAATTCAAAAAACCAACGGATTTGTTGTTCTTTAAAGTAATCGCCCAAACTCCAATTACCCAACATCTCAAAAAAAGTCGTGTGTCGATTATCACCAACATCCTCAATATCCTGGGAGCGTAAACAAGTTTGACTATCAGCTAACCGACAACCAGCTGGATGAGGCTGCCCAAGTAAATACGGTAGCAATGGTTGCATTCCAGCTCCTGTAAACAACGTTGTGGGATCGTTTTGCAATATCAGCGGAGCGCGACGAAGAATTTGGTGGCCGCGTGCTGCAAAAAACTCTAGATATTTCTGACGGATTTGTTGTGCATTCATAAGAGATATTTTAGCAGTTTTTTACTAAAAAAGCCAGTTTGTTTCAGCGTTGTTATTGACTTAATACAAATTAAATGCCATAATATAGCAACGCTGTTGTATTTTAAAAATTATTTATTATTTTAGGAGGGAGAATATGCGTAAATATAAAGTTCTTTACAGTATTTTTACATCAAGTTATTGTCAAGCTAAAAAATGTAGCTTTGAGTACATAGACGACGAGTCATCATCTTTCGAAGATAGCATTAGTAAACTCAAGTCGGCTTTAAATTATCACGTCTTATCTTCAAAACAAAATCAATGGGATTGGCGAGTTGTCATTACGAATATTGAAGTTGAAATAAACTCTTTAGAAGAACAAGATTTTAATTATTATTTTCTTCACTGGAGAGCTGGAAACAACTTTGATTCTCTGACCAACGAAGGTTACTTATTTTTTAAACAATTTCACGATCAAGCTAACGAAGCTCTTAATGTTGATAAACAAACTAGTTGGATAAGAGACGTCTTGATAAAGCAAGAAGTTATTAGTTTCGACGACAACCTAAAAATCATTAATCTTAAAAAGATATACTAAATTAAAACACCCAACTATGGGTGTTTTTTAAAATATTTAAATTATCTAGCAACCCCACCACCCAAGCATAATTCGCCATCATAAACCACTACTGACTGCCCACTAGCAATTGATTTTTGATCAGTAGCAAACTGGATCGTTGCCGTATCGTTCTCGCCGACCACTATTTCTGCCTCAATTAACCGAGCTAAATGGCGCAAGCGTACTTGATATTTTTGACCAAGCACTGGCTTTTCGTGCGTCCAAAATACATCAACTAGTTTAATTTCTTTAGTCCATAAACCAGTTTGATTAATATTGCGCGATACAAAAACTTGATTTTTAGACATATCTTTGCCGACTACAAAATATGGTAAGCCACCACCAAGTTCCAAGCCATGACGTTGTCCAATTGTGTACAAAATTGCGCCCTTGTGATGACCAAGCACCAAGCCACTTTCTCGATCAATAATTTCACCAGGTGTTAAATCAATATATTCTCGCAAAAATTCTTCTATTCCAACTTGCCCAACAAAGCAAATACCTTGCGAATCTTTTTTTTGCGCCGTAATTAATTTCATTTTTTTCGCCAACTCACGCACTTCTGTTTTATGTAACTCACCCAATGGAAATAGTGTCCGCTGTAACGCCTCATTAGTCACTCGATATAAAAAATAAGTCTGATCTTTACTTTGGTCGATTGCTAAACCAAGATAAGCCTGATTATTACGTTCAATTTTGCGAGCATAATGCCCAGTCGCAATCATCTCCGCTCCGTTCTCAAGAGCTGTATTTAAGAATAGTTTAAATTTAATCTCTTGATTGCACATAATATCAGGATTTGGAGTTCGACCAGCTTGATATTCTGTCAACATATAATCAACTACTTTTTGTTTATAATCTGTTTCAAAATCATAAACTTTTAAATCTATCCCGAGTCGCACAGCCACTCGTTTAGCGTCGGCTAAATCATCTGCCCATGGACAACGCATTCCCGGTAAATCTTGCGACCAGTTTTTCATATAAACGCCAGTTACCTGATGGCCAGCGCGAACTAACAGCCCAGCCGTTACACTGCTATCAACACCACCACTCATTCCTACAAAAACTTTTGTCATCTTTTTACCTCGACATTAACCACGCGGTGCTAATAAAATACCGACCGCTTCCGTCAATGCTAATTTCCAAGCTTTTGCTGACAAAAACCATCGGTCTGACCAGTCTCGATCTTTTAACAGCGGCGCGTTATAAATTGGCATTTCTGGATCTAAACTTGCTCGAAACTCTTTATAAGCACGGTTTTGATGATAAGCTGAAGTAACTAAAATCACTGATTTAATTTGATTGTACTGATTTTTAGCATTATATTCATTAATTAATTCTCGTACGTAACTAGCGTTCTGATTGGTATTACGAGCTTGTTTGTCCATCAGCACTTGCGATTCCGACAGCCCCTCACTAAAAGCAATATCTCGCATTTCTTCAGCATTGCTTGGCACACCAGACTGTTGTGAAGCTCCAGACACAATCAGAACTGAAGCCAACTCCTTTTTAACAATTTTAATTGCATGTCGAGTTCGAGCTGACGTATCACCGCCAGAAATAACTATTACTGCATCAGCCGCATGGCAAGTTTTTAAACTAGTATTATTCAAATCACATTGGCGATAATCATTAACATCAAGTAGACGATCTAAACCAAAACCAACCAAACTAACTATTAATACGACCACTAGAACTTTTTTAATTATAAATTTAAACATTTTTTACCCACTCTCTTTCTGCTAGAACTTCTCTAACGATTATTTTTTTTGCATAATCAATCTGTTCACGCGTCGTGTGTTGACCAAGTGTCAAACGCAAACTCGCAATTTGTTCAGCTTCACTCAGTTTTAAGTTCTTTAAAGTCTGCGAACCACTACCGCGGTTAGCCGCACAAGCCGCCCCAGTTGAAACATAAATGTCATAATTTTCCAAACGATAAATCAAGCGCTCAGCTTCAATTCCCGCAAAACTTACTACTAAATAATTTGGTAAACGCTTTTTAATTGAACCTAGAACCCGAACATCACTGATATTATCTAGCAAATATTTTTCAAGTTCATTTCGCAACAAGACTACTTCTTTAGTTTTAAACTTGCGTGTTAAATCAATTGCTTTAGCAAAACCAATCACAAACGGCACATTCTCTGTACCGCTGCGTAAATTCATTTCTTGACCGCCGCCAATCACCAACGGTTGCAATTTAACGCCAGGTCGGATCCATAAGCAACCAATTTGCTTTGGACCATAGATTTTTGCACCAGACAACGTCAGTAAATCAATTCCTAAACGACTAACATTGATTGTTAAATAACCCAAGCCTTGTGACGCATCACAGTGCAAATAAAGCGGCTGTTTTAAGCCCCGTAATTCGCGATTTTCACGAATTTTCCGAATTTCAGCAGCGATCTTTGCAATTGGCTGAACCGTACCTAAATCACTACTAACGAGACTAACACTCACTAAATCAGTTTCATCGGTAATTTTATCAATCAAATCATCAACTTCTACAATCCCACCAGAACTGATATTTGCAACTGAGTAAGACTGCTTATTTTGAGCCAACTTTATTACGGCTGGATGCTCAACCCCACTAATAACTACATTTTTCGCACTAGAAAATGCTAAATTCAGTGACTCAGTCGCCCCAGCTGTCATCACTAACTGATCAGCTTTTGCACCAATAGTGTGCGCAATGGTCGCTTTTGCTAGCTGGTAATCGGCTCGTACTCGCACTGCTGGTAAATACGGCGCGCTTGGATTAAAAAACTTATCCGAAAAATACGGCAGCATTGCCTTAACAACTCGTTCGTCAGCTGGCGTTGCCGCCGCATAGTCTAAATAAACTTTCACTTTTAAACTCCGAATAATTTATGCGCATTTTTCGTTGTCTGCGTCACTAATTCATTAAAATCAATTTTGTAAAATTCTGCTAACCATTTCGCTACATCACGTACATAAGCTGGCTGATTAATTTGCCCACGCTTGCCTTTTGGAGCTAAATATGGTGCATCAGTTTCAATCAACAGTTTCTCCAACGGCACTGCTCGAAAAGCGCCCAACTGTGTTTCATCTTTTGTAAAAGTTGCAATGCCATTTACCCCAATATACAGCCCTCGTTTTAAAGCCTTTTGCAAATTATCTAAATTGTCCGAAAAACTATGAATTACACCTCGCAACTTCTGACCTTGTTTTTGTGCCACATCAGCCATTTCGTCAAAAATCATCCAAAAATCATCGAAGGCTTCACGCACATGAAATACGACTGGTAAATCTACCTTTATTGCGATTATCAACTGCTGTCTCAACAGTTCCTGCTGGATTTTATGGGGAGAAAAATCATAGTGATAATCTAGCCCAGTTTCACCAATTGCCACAATTTTAGGATTGGCAGTAAAATCAATACTGTCCAAAAATTCACAACCAGAACTTGCGCTATGCGGATGCACACCAACCGTTGCCCAAATATTATCTTGTTGCACAGCTAAATCTATCGCTCGCCGTGAACTTGATTCATCAGTGCCAATTGTAATCATTTTCTGAACATCAGCCGCTTTAGCCGCATTTAAGACTTCATCAAGACCAATCGGAAAATCAGCTTCGTGAATATGACAGTGACTATCGACTAGCATATTTTCCTCGCGGATCCTCGGTATGAAGATAGATCTTTGGGAAAAGCGGCTGTTTTGCTTCTTCACCCATTGCACCTGGTTTAAAAATCTGCTGCATTTTAGTCGAAGTTTCTGGCATAAATGGTTCTAATAATTCTGACACATGCCAAATTGATCGAGTTAAATAATCCAAGATCTCTGTCAAATGCTTATCAGCTTCTGGGTCACTTTCTCTTTCTTTAGCAACTGCCCAAGGTTTAACTGTATCAATATACTGATTTAAAGCTCGAACATTAGCCCAAATCTCATCCAAGGCCTCGTTAAACTTTAACTCTCGCATTGCCTCAAAATAAACCGTTTCGTCATGATGAGCTGCCGTAATCTCACCGACTACACCAGCTTGATATTTTTGAATCATACTAGCAATTCGGCCGACTAAATTACCTAAATCATTGCCAAGCTCATTATTATAAGCCGCCTCGAATCGTTCCCAGGTAAAATCACCATCATCTTGCGTTGGAATGTGACGTGAAAAATAATAACGCACCGCATCAACACCATAGTCATCAATTAATTCTATCGGATCGACTACATTACCAACCGACTTACTCATTTTTACACCGCTCACCTGCACATGGCCATGAACTAACAAGATTTTTGGTAACGGTAGATCTAACATCATTAGCATAGCTGGCCAAATTCCAGCATGAAATCGTAAAATATCTTTACCAACCACCTGTACATCAGCCGGCCAAATTTCTTTCCATTCTGTTTTTTCTGGATAGCCAATCACTGTCAAATAATTCGCTAGCGCATCAATCCAAACATACATCACTTGTGTTGGATCGTCTGGCACTGGCACACCCCAAGATACAGTTTTTTTCGGACGAGAAATTGATACATCCTCCAAACCGTCTTTTATTAAATTTAAAAATTCTTTAGCCCGCTTTTCTGGCAAAATCCTCATCTTGCCACTAGTAATCGCTTCATGAATCTTTTCAGTAAATTTACTTACTCGCAAGAAATAGTTTTCTTCCTGCAGGCGCTGATAAGCAATTTTATGATCTGGGCAAACACCATTGTTATCAGCAGCTTCCTTATCGGTCACAAAGGCCTCACAACCACTACAATACCAACCTTCATATGATTTTTTATAAATATAAGGCGTCAATTGTTTCCAAATATATTGTACCGCCGCCATATGTCGCACGTCAGTTGTTCGCACAAAGTCTGTGTTAGTAATTTGCATTTTAGTAATCAACTCTTTAAAAAAACCCACATTCTGATCAACATAAGCCTGTGCTGACAATCCGTTTTCTTGAGCTTTTTTGGCGATTTTATTACCGTGTTCATCAGTTCCAACCTGAAACACTACTTGTTTATCAAGTTTACGTTGGTATCGCGCCCAAATATCAGCAATCAAATAATCCATCGCATTACCAATATGTGGTTTGGCATTAACATAGGGAATAGCAGTTGTAATGTAGGATTTTAATTTCATGCTTAAATTATACCAAAAAACAGCCGGTTTTTAAAGCCTGCCATTGACTTTTTAGCATAAATATGATATAATTATAAAGATAATATTCTTACAAATCAACAATATTGCCATCTTCGTCGTATTCAGGAGTATAAAACTCATCATAGCTCGCCACAACAGACGGGATTGACTTACCTAGTTCAGTTAAGTGAATATTTCCACCATATTCGTTACAAAGTTCAAGATCAGTATAATACCAAGCGTCGTTTTCCATAAAATAAGGCATACCCCTTAAATCATCTTCCATCTTATCAATAATCACCTTCATTAAAATAGATATAAGCTTCGGCTAAACGCTCAAAATCAGAAAACGTTAAACGTTCAGCTCGAATATCGGGGTTAATATTAGCTCGTTGTAATAGCTGCTCGATCACTTTTTTATCGAGTATTAGACCACCCGCCAAACTAGAGCGGATTTTCTTACGTTTAGCTGAAAAAGCCGCTTTTAACACACGAAAAAACGCAGCTTCTTTATTTTTATTAAGCAATGGGGTTGATCTTACGTCAAGTCTAATTACTTGTGAATCAACTTTTGGCGGCGGAGTGAACAGTTCAGGCGGTACAATTTTTCCTAATTCAACCATCGCCTGATTTTCAACCGCCAAAGCCAAAATACTATTTCCATCAACCTGAGCAATTCGTTCAGCAACTTCTTTTTGAATCAAAATTGTAATACTCGCTGGTTTATTATCGGCCGAAATTAAGTGATTAACGATTTTAGCCGTAATATAATACGGTAAATTTGCCACCACTTTATAGCCTTTTGGCAATTGATTTAAATCAAATTGCAGAATATCACTATGAATCACTTCGAGATTTTTGCCAGGAAATTGAGCTGGCAATTTACGAGCCAATTCGCTATCAAACTCGACCGCCGTTACTGATTTAGCCTGGCGAAGGATTGCACTAGTTAGTGTTCCTAAACCAGGCCCAATTTCTAACACCGCATCATTAGAATTAACACCAGCAAATTTTACAATATCATCAAGCGCCGTTCGGTCACGCAGCCAATGTTGACCTAAAGATTTATTAGTCGGCATTAATGACTCGCTAAAATATCTGACGCATATTGGATTCGACGACCTTCCATGCAATAGCGTGGATTACAGCGTTCATATTGATTTTGAAAAATTCGTACCACTTCAGTCAGATCACCACTCGCTAGAATTGCCTGTTTAACTTTACTATAACCACCATTTAATTCACTCATCAAAAAGTTTAATTGACTATCAATCGTATCCCAACTATCTGGATATGTGTTAATCAATCTAGTTCGACGACCACCAGTCCATTGCACAATTCCCAAACCACCTGACGTGTCAGTTGTACTAAAACCATGCTCCTGTTTTAAATTACCCATAATACCAGCAGTCTGAACTCGACTAAAACCATTACTAATCAAAAAATCCCAAGTTTTATTTTCGTTTTCAGATGGCGTTGTGAAACGACCTTTAGCACCGACCGTTATAACCTGTTCTTTTGGCTCAACAATCGTTACGCTGTTAGTTTCAACACGCGAAACCTCAACTCCATTTTTTATCTCAATTTTATAAGTAACTAGACGCTTACCCTTCACACCAGCTTGCTGAACTTCTTTAAAGCCAGCTGGTTTTTCATAATTCATCACTTTATGCTCCGAAAAAGCAATTTCCTCTTCAACAGCGACTTCCTGTTCACCTTCACGCCAAATCTCTAATTTCATATCCGGTCTTATTTCAGCCGTCTTTGCTAAATTCATATGATCATTCTCAGTTAATTTAATCTGCTTTTGATCCAAAAATTGGTCAATCGTTGTCGCCTGAGTTCGAACCTGGCTAATTTTACCAAAAAAGTTTAATTCAAAAGCTGTTGAGCGTTTAATTTTTAATTGGACACCAATCCCTGAACCGACACTAAATTGGTCAACCACGAAATCAGCCTGATCTTCATCATAAAACTCGATCCCAGCATGTTTGATAATATCAGCCACTAAACGATACGGTGTTCTGATCCGAAACTGTCGATTACCATCGATGATAGTTAATGGTTTTGCCCGAAAAATGTTAATAAAAAAGCCATCAGATACTTCAGTTTTAAGACCTGGTTCGACCAAGTCAACCTCACTGATTTCTATATTAGCCTCCTTCAAAACCGCCTCGACTGTCGCAGCTTCAGTTAAAATAGTTCGTTTGGTTGTTTGGTCATGAATTGTTACGATTTTTTGTTGACTAGTTGCGGAAGCTAGTTGATTGATATTATGACGCAATAAATCAATGCCATTTAAAATCGCCAAACTGCCAAAGATTAAGCTAATTCCTATGCACCAAGTCCTGATTTTTCGCATAATTATTACTACTATTGTATCAAATTAAACCATTTTGCCAAGCTTTAGTCAGGCAAGCTTCTTAAACTTAACGCAGAATTGGAGGAAACTTTGCCATACCATCAAGCAATTCTTCAGCCTTGAAAACTCGCTTAATGTTCATCTTTTGCCAACGACCACCATTGGGCGAATTTTGCAGATCGTCAGGATAGATTATTCGAACCCAGCTCAAGCCATCCATTCGTTCAGTCGGATTTAATGGATTAATCCTGGTGTAATGAACAATTGCACAATTTGGCAAGCGAAATTTTTCACGATCACGATGCCATTGCTCGGGCATCATCCATTCAATAGAATATCGCGCCGTCTTGATAAAATCACCATGTGATACTACCAATACCTTTTGTCTAGCATAATGACGTTTGATCGAATCTTGAAATGCACGATAACGACCAAATACATCTTGTAAACTTTCAGCTCCATCTAAACGCGCATACCATGGAGAAGCATCAAAAATGCCTTTTAAACGCCGAGTATGGTTCTCATCCTCATAATTTTGTTGATAAGATACTACACCATAGACCCCACGAAAGCGCTCAACGATTCGATCATCTACAATCCAATTGTCACCGCCAAATTGAGCTGCTGTTTCTCGTGCTCGTAAAAATGGCGACACAAAACAGCCATCAAAATTATCAATGTTACCAAATTCTTTACTCAACCAATAACCAGCTAACTGAGCTTGTTTAATACCATCAGTTGTTAGTCGTTGTTCCCAATCTGGTCGAGAAGCAATTTCTTCGTACTTTTCATGAATTCGTCCTTGATATTCAGCCAGTTGGACTATATTCGATTCACTTTCTCCATGTCGCACAAACACAAAATGATCCGGCATTTCACGATACTCATTTTGTTTAAAGTCGTAATTATTCATGTCGATATTTTAACATAAACATATTATTTGTGCTAAAATAAACTTGTATTACTGAATAAAAAACGGAGTTTTATGGATAATTGGACAATTAAAAATATTATTGGTCGACAAATTTTAGATTCACGAGGCAACCCGACTGTTGAGGCTGATGTAATATTAGCTGACGGATCTTTTGGTCGCGCCGCTGTGCCAAGCGGAGCCTCAACCGGTTCTGGCGAAGCTTTAGAGCTACGTGACAATGATCGAGCTTACAATGGCAAATCTGTCTATCGAGCTGTTACTAATATTAATGAAGAAATTCGCCAAGCCCTACTAGGGCATGACGCTATAGACCAGGCAAAAATCGACCAAATTATGATTGATTTAGACGGAACAGCCAATAAATCGCGCCTCGGAGCTAATGCGATTCTTGCAGTTTCACTTGCCACCGCTAAAGCCGCCGCCCAAGCTAAACACCTAGAGTTGTGGCAGTATATCGCCGAAAAAACTAACTCTCAGCCGAACTTGCCATTGCCAATGATGAACGTGATGAACGGTGGCGCGCATGCAGGTTGGGCGACCGATATTCAAGAATATATGATTATACCAATTGGTACTAAAGATATTTTTCAGGCTGTTCAAATTGGTGCTGAAGTTTTTCACGCATTAGCAAAAGTTCTGAAAAATAAAAACTACCCAACTACTGTTGGCGATGAAGGCGGTTATGCACCACGTGTCGTCGAAGGCAATCAAGAGCCACCACAATTAATAGCTGAAGCAATCACTGCTGCAGGCTATCAAATCGGGAAAGATGTCGTCATCGCTATCGACGCGGCAAGTAGTGAATTTTATCACGATGGACTATATCATTTAAAAGCCGATCGCAAACAACTAACTAGCGCCCAAATGTCAGATTTCTATGCTGATTTAATGATTAAATACCCACTAGTATCAATTGAAGACGGACTGGCAGAATACGATTGGAATGGTTGGCAAGCTCTCACTGCTAAATTTGGCGCAAGCACACAATTAGTTGGCGATGATTTATTAGTCACTAATGTTGAACTATTGCAACAAGCCATTAATCAGCATGCCGCTAATGCAATTTTGATTAAGCCAAATCAAATTGGAACATTATCTGAAACCATAAATGCAGTTAAATTAGCACAAAATAATGGCTACAATACTATTATGAGTCACCGTTCTGGCGAGACCGAAGATGTTACCATAGCCCACTTGGCAGTTGGTCTAGGTTGTGGACAGATCAAAACCGGCTCACTTTCACGAACTGATCGAATCGCTAAATACAACGAGCTAATGCGCATTTCCGAAGCTCATCCAGAGTTAAAATTAGCTTGTCCGTTTAATAAATAGTCATTTGAATCTTTAATTAATATCGCCCACTGTATTAGTCGGGCGATATTAATTTATCGCGACTTACGTTTCGTAAAGCACACTAGCTGTTCAATAATTGCTCAAAGTCTACCTGCGAAATAATTTTTACACCATATTTTTCAGCTTTTTGACGCTTGGAAGCGCCAACATTGGCACCAACCAATAATAAAGTCGTGTCTCTAGTAATTGCCGATTGAAACTCACCGCCAGCCTGACGAATTTTTTCTGCCATTTGATCACGTGAAATATTTTCTAAAGTTCCAGTAATCACTATCTTCTGTCCAGACAACTTACCTCCCATAGCCTGATTTTGATAATACGGCTCAACATTATTATCTAATAGTTTTTGTATCAATCGTTGATTACGTTCGCTCCTCATCCAGTCAATTATGCTTTGTGTCACCACCTCACCAATGCCGTTAATTTCAATCAATTTTTCATATTTTAATTCTAAAATTTGTTCTAAACTAGGAAAGTTCGCTACTAAATCACATGCTGTTTTTATACCAACATGACGAATTCCCAATCCATAAATAAATCTTGCCAATTCTGGTTTTCGAGCTCGATCGATTGCCGCTAATAAATTATCAGCTGATTTTTCAGCAAAACGCTCCAAATTTAACAAGTCGGTTTTGTCTAAAGAATATATATCCGCCAAATCATGTATTAAACCACTATCAACCAACAGTGATGCATTTGCAGAACCTAAACCATCAATATCCAAAGCGTCTTTTGATGCATAATGTTCAAGCGATAATTTAATTATCTCCAAATTACTGGTTAAGTTAGCACCATCCTTCAATCGATAAACAGCTTCACCAACTGGTCGAATAAATTCTTGCCCCGGAAATTGTTCACGCAGCGCTTGTTCAAAATCAAAAACCTGACTACCTTTTGGGCGCAATGCTAGTAGTACGGTTTCGACTTGTGGGATAATGTCGCCTGCCTTGTAAATCACAACCGTATCACCCAGTCGAATATCCTTGCGAGCAATTTCATCAGCATTATGTAACGAAGCGTGACGAACAGTTGTACCGGCTAAATTAACCGGCTCGAAAATCGCCACTGGAGTTGCCGCACCAGTTCGACCTAACCGGATTTGAATATCTTTAACAATCGTAGTAGTTTGTTCAGCTGGATATTTATAAGCTACAGCCCCTCGCGGCGATTTACCAACCATACCTAATTGGTCAAAAATAGCCCGATCGTTGATCTTTATTACTGCACCATCAGTTCCAAATGGCAGCTTTTGGCGTTTTGTTTCCCATTTTCGCAAAAATTTTTCGACATCATTTATATCACTTGAAACTTCAGTTGTCTGATTACAAGCCACTCCCAACTCACGCAAAACTTGATACGCGTATTGATTAGTTGGTACTTCGGCTGGATCATTACGAATTAAGTCATATCCAATAAATTTTAATGGTCGTGAAGCTACTAATTGTGAGTCCAATTGACGAATTGTCCCAGCCGCTAAATTGCGTGGGTTCGCAAACTCTGGTTCGCCTTTTGCTCTTTGCTGACGATTCAGTTGTTCAAAATCTTGTTTAAAAATTACTATTTCCCCACGAATTTCAGTTCGCCCGCGCAAAAAATGCTCATAACCAGCCACCTCGCGCAATCTTAACGGTAAATTAACAATTGTCCGCACGTTTTGTGTCACATCTTCGCCAACGCGACTATCACCACGAGTTATAGCCTGAACCAACACGCCATCTTGATAAATTATTGAACAGGCTAAACCATCCATTTTTATATCAGTAAAAAAATCCATTTTCACATCAACTGGCAATAATTTTTTATTGCGTTCCAGCCACGCTTCAATTTCTTGCTGCGAGAAGACATCAGCTAGACTAATCATTGGTTTTTGATGAACCACTTTTTCAAATTTATCAAGTGCCACTCCAGCCACTTTTTGAGTTGGACTATCGGAGGTGATGAGCTCTGGAAATTGTTCTTCCAGCTGCGATAATTCATGTTTCAGACTATCAGCCGCAGCCTCACTCATGATTGATTGATCAAGCACATGGTAATGATAACGATAATCATTAATCAAACTACGGAGTTGATCAGCGCGTTGACTGGCTTGTTCAAAGTTAAGCTGGTTCTGACTCATCTTCTACTATCTTTCGATAAAATAAATAAACATAAGTGTAAGTCCAAATCAGGCTAACAATTGTCAAAATCGCCACCCACGCCGGAACAATAGGAATATTCTTCAGTAAAACAATTTTGGTGCCGAGCCAACGTTCTAACAACACCACTGGCAAACCTAACACAATCCACATACCAACGACTTGAGCACAATGCCAAATTAATCTCAATAAAATTTTAAATCGCCGTCCAATCGCCATATCACCAGCGATTTTAATCGCTTGTAATGGATAGTAGCCACGATTAGTAACTATTGCTAATGCCAAAAAACTTCCTTCAATCCAATAAATAGTCAAAACTGTCGTCAAAAACATAACACCATGAATCAACATCGCCCCAAAACCCTCAGAAGCAAAGTTTGTCGTCAAGGCTGCTGAATAAAAAATCAAAACGATCATCATTGGTACTAGCTGCAATAAAATATACAGCATCACTAACACAAGCGAAACAATTGGTGCACAGCAACGATATAATACGTCGCGTAAACGTAATGAGGCTTGTTTAGCAATTCGCTCTCTCAAATACCAAGTTATTGCCAACCAAGCCAAAATTGATAAGAACCCAATTGAAATTCGACCAACTTCTGAATTGATCGAATTAAAACCACCGCTGGTAATTGTAGAGATTAACAACAAGCTTGATTTATACACCGTACCACCAACACCTTCGTCAGTCTTATTTTGATAGCTAGTGTCAAGCGCCTTCTTAAAAGCATCATAAGTGGTTTGTGGCATTACGCCAATCATTAGCACTCCAGCGATAATTAAAACCGACATCAATTTCAAGAAGAAAACTCGTTCACTCCATATTTGAGTTAAAACTAAATGTGAAAACTTAAAATATCCTTCAATTTTCAACGGTCGGTAGCTAATTTTATTTGGCGTGTGACGAAAACTATGATGCGGACGACGAGATCGATGATCATGCCAACTTACGCGGATTTTTTTTAAACCAACAGTAATTTTCTCTTTAATTTGAACTAACAAAAGCTTTATTTTATCCGTAAAGCGCATTGTTTTTGACTGTTTCATGCTGGTAGAATTATTTCTTTTCGAAATTAGTTTTACTTTGCGAGACGAACTATGACTCGTTTTCTTTTTTGCCATTAGAATTGCCCTGCCATTTGTCGTAACCGTGCAATACGCTCCTCGATCGGCGGATGGGTACTGGTCATCTTCGACAACCAGCCTTTTTTAAGTGGATTATTGATGTACATATTAGCCATTGATGGATTTTGGTTGCGTAAAATCGTTTTATTCTCGGATAATTTTGTTAAAGCGCTGGCTAGTGATTCCGGATCGCGCGTAGTCAGTGCTGCGGTTGCATCGGCCAGATATTCCCGATTGCGACTAACAGCCATCTGTACCATCATCGCAATAATTGGTCCAAAAACTGCAGCCACAATTGCCACTACCAGCAAGATAACTCCTGCTCCGTCATCATCCGAATCGCCCGCTCCGCGAATCGCAATCCGTAAGCCAATATCGCACAATACCGAAATCGCCGCTACCAGCCCAAAAGCAATCATACTAACTTTAATATCATAATTACCGACATGTGCCATTTCATGCGCCATCACACCTTCTAACTCGCGATCGGTCATCATATCAATTAACCCAGTGGTCGCCGCCACGGCAGCGTGCTGAGGATCGCGACCAGTCGCAAAGGCATTCGGTGATGAATCATCAATCACATAGACTTTTGGCATTGGCAGACCAGTAGAAATCGACAGATTCTCAACAATCCGATAAAAGCGTGGATTATCGCGCAGTTCAATCGGTTTGGCACCAGCCATAAACAGCGCCATTTTTGAAGCGATAAAATATTGAATGAACGCATAAATTAGTGCGGCTAGAATCACGTACAACGAAATATAAACTTCCCCCATTAAATCAGCAATGAGTACCGATAGTCCGGCAATCAGCCCCAAAAACACCAGCATAATTAGCCAAGTTTTACGTTTATTTGCATCAATTTCTT
>JAUMVA010000010.1:2318-19472 GCA_030530425.1 Candidatus Saccharimonadota bacterium | reverse complement strand
GATGGTCAGCTTAATAAGAACGATGCAATTTATATGATGGCAACCAAAGGTCATGGACTGGCGTTAGAAGTTGGTACCTTGACTCCGCGCATGAAACCAAAAGAACAACTCGAAACTGGCGAGATTGGTTATATTGTGACCAACCTTAAGACCACCCGCGAAGCTCGAGTTGGTGACACGGTGACGTTGAAAAAATATTTTAAAAAGGATTAGTCTTGAAAAACGTTGATTATTGGAAACAACTTCATCAAAAATACAATCAAAGTGGCTACGGTGATAAACCGTCAATTTTTGCATTAGAATTTGTTAAAATTTTACAACAACGAAATATTACTTCGGGAAAAATATTAGAACTTGGAGCTGGCTTGGGGCAGGACGGAAAATATTTCAAAGAGCTTGGTTTTGATGTCGTCAAAACTGATTTAAAACCATCAGAATCTGTTCAGTTTTTAGATATAACACAATTTCCTTGGATGCTTACTGATGATATGTTTGATATTGTTTATGCACATTTGTCGTTGCATTACTTTGATGACGATACGATGCAACAGATCTTTCAAGAAATTAAACGAGTTTTGAAAAAAAATGGTTATTTAGGTTTTTTTGTTAATTCAAAATCCGATCCTCAATATCATCAGACCAAAGAAATTGCTGATGGTTTGATGATAATTAATGGCCAACAAAAACGATTTTTTGATTTAGCTTTGGTGCGTCAATTTACTGGTAATTTTTCAGAAATTATTTGTGACACTAATGGTGAAACTTACAAAGACTCAGCTATTGGTGTGCATAATTTAATACGATTTATAGGTCAAAATAACTAATACGGAATTATATAATATGACACAGCAAATAACAATTCAGCCACTATCCGGTTACAAAGAAGTAAAACCGTTCGTTTATGCGGGTATTTTTCCGGTTTCCAATGAAGATTACCAAGATTTAAAGGATGCAATTGAAAAACTGAGTTTGAGTGATTCGGCGTTGGTATATGAGCCAGAAAATTCACCGGTGCTGGGTTTTGGTGTACGAGTTGGTTTTCTTGGTTTACTGCATATGGATATCATTCGCGAACGTTTAGAGCGTGAATATAAGCTTGATTTAGTAGTAACTAATCCATCGACTGACTATCAGGTGATACTGAAAAAAGGTGGAGAATTAAACGTTCGTTCAGCAGCTGATTTACCAGATATGGTGCAAATTGAAGCAATAAAAGAGCCATGGGTGCGTGGTGAGATTATTGTTCCAAATGATTACGTTGGCGGAGTGATTCAGTTGATTATCTCCAAACGTGGTTTGCAGAAGAATATTAGCTATATTGATACCAGAGCACTCGTTAGTTTTGAGGCGCCGTTGGCTAATTTGTTAACAGATTTTTATGATCAATTAAAGTCAATTACCAGCGGTTACGGTAGTTTAAATTATGAGCTTAAAGATTATGAGCAACATGATTTGGTTAGGCTGGATTTTTATGTTGGTGGACAACTAGTCGATGCGTTAAGTTTAGTGGTACATCGCAGTGAAGCGCCGACGGTCGGACGAGAAACTGTTAAAAAATTGAAAGAAGTAATCCCCCGCCAGAACTTTGAAGTTAGCTTACAAGCAGCGATTGGCGGAAAATTCATTGCTCGTGAAGATATTAAAGCTTTTCGTAAAGACGTTACTGGCTATTTATATGGTGGTGATGTTTCGCGTAAGAAAAAACTATGGGCTAAACAAGCTCGGGGTAAAAAACGTATGAAAAAATTTGGAAAGGTTGATATCCCAAGCGAAGCTTTTACGGTGATGTTAAGACGTGATTAAGCTAAGTTTTTATAACATAAGTTTATTTCATATTTATTTCATAAATCTGCTATAAAATGTTTTTATCAATATTTGAAAAAAGTTGATGCAAATAAAATTAGCTGATGAAAGGAGTATGCTTGAAAGTAATTCAAAACGCAACAGCTTATATTTTAAGAAAACGCAGTAGAACATTAATAATTTTTGTAATTATCAGTTTAGTACTCTTGTGTTTATATATATGTTTAAATATTATACGATCGAGCTCTAATTTAGAAAAAAGCTTATATCAAACCTCTAATTCATCTCTGTCGATAACTAGCAAGGATTCTCAGGGTGATTTTGATGCTCATCAGTTACAAAACTTGAACAGCGTGAGAGAAATTAGTGAGGTAGTTTATCAGTATAGTGGATTAGCAAAATTATTAACTGGTGAGGTGATAAATGATGAACAAAAAATCACCAGAGATGATTTATCAAGTGATTTAAAAAATCTTGTTGCCATCCAGGCTACTAATAATTCAAAACGTGATACTTTGTTTAATAGTGGAATTTTTGCTTTAGAACAAGGGCGGCATCTTGAAAAAAACGATCAAGATAAGGTTCTTGTACACAGTGATTTTGCTAAGAAAAATAAATTAAAATTGCATGACAAGATAAGTTTAAAACTGGCTAATACAAACCATAATACAAGTGAACATCAATACGAAATTGTTGGAATATTTAGCGGTAAAAAACATGAAAAATATACTGGTTTGTCATCAGACTTTAGTGAGAATATGATGTTCACTGATTATGAATCGAGTCAAAAAGATTTGAATGCTGTTAAACAAAAACTTGTTAATAAAATAACCCTATATACTGATAGTCCAGAAAAAATGGATGAAGCGATCAAAAAAATAAAAGCTTTGAAAAATGATTGGTCAAAATACAATCTCGAAAAAGATGACAATGCTTTTAAAGAGGCTTTAGTTTCATTAAGTAGTATTAAACACATAATTAGAATGATGGTCTACTTAATCATGACAGGCAGTGTAATTGTCTTATCATTGATATTAATGCTATGGTTGCGAGAACGAATTTACGAAATAGGTATCTTATTGTCAATCGGTATGAGCAAAATAAAAATCATGACGCAGTTTATCTTGGAATTAGTTTTGGTGTCTATACCAGCGATAGTTGTAACTTTGATCTTCGGCAGTTTAGCTACAAAACAGATTATTAGTCAATTTGCAAATTCTGATGATTCAATGTCAGCGCTGAACTTGCTGAATAACGGATTTAGTATCGATAGCTTGATTTCTCTTGCCCAGAGCTACGGAATTTTAATCGCTATCATTACCCTGTCAGTAGCCTTCACAGCCGGCATGATTTTAATTAAAAAACCAAAGGAAATTTTATCAAAAATAAGTTAGGAGAAAAAATGAATATATTGGAAATAAAAGATTTAACATATAGCTATGCTAGCTCAAGGGAAAAAGTTTTCTCAGGTATTAATCAAGGCTTTGAGCTTGGACAATTCTATGCCATTATTGGTAAATCAGGTGCTGGAAAATCAACCATGTTATCTTTACTAGCCGGTTTAGACGAACCACAAAGTGGCGAAGTAATATTTAAGAATGAAAATATAAAGATCACTGGCTATGACAATCATCGCAAAAATAATATTGCTCTAGTATTTCAAAACTATAATTTGATTGATTATTTATCGCCATTAGAAAATATTAGATTAGTTAATTGTCAGGCATCAGACGAAATTTTATTAGAACTAGGGTTGGATAAGAGTCAGGTTAGACGTAATGTTCTGAAACTCTCTGGTGGACAGCAACAACGAGTAGCGATTGCTCGAGCATTAGTATCTGATGCACCAGTGATTTTGGCAGATGAACCAACTGGTAATCTAGACGAAGCTACGGCTGGAGAAATCATCGATATACTCAAAAAGTTAGCAAAAGAACGTAATAAATGTGTGATTGTGGTAACTCACAGTAAAGAAGTGGCACAAGCGGCAGACGTAGTGCTAGAACTTAATAATAAAAAACTAAAAAAAGCTAAAAAATATAATTAGGAGTAGACGATGTTTAAGAATGCTTTTGCTTACGTAACCAGAAAAAGTCTAAAATCGATAGTAATATTGTTAGTGATTTTGGCTATGTCGACACTCAGTTTAGTTGGTTTAGCTATAAAAGATGCCACCGATAAGGCTTCTGATGAGACTTTTGGTAATATTAACAATAGTTTTTCAATGGAAATTAATCGGCGGGTTAATCCTGGCACACCACGCGGTGGCGGGAACATTAAGGGTCAAGATATAAAGAAAATCGCAGACTCTGAATCAATAAACGGTTATATTAAACGGATTATCAGTGTTGCGAATTTAGACGGACATCAGATCGTTAAAGCGCCTGGAGTAGAAGCTCATCAGTCGCCAGAAAGAATCCGCAATTTCAAAACAGCTGTGATGTTAACCGGTGTCAATGACTCTTCAAAAGAAACCAAATTTGTTTCAGGTGCGTTTAAATTAGCTGAAGGTAAACATTTGGAGAGTCAAGACAAGCATAAAATTTTAATGCACAAGGATTTAGCAGCTAAAAATGGATTGAAGGTCGGCGATAAATTAAAATTAAAATCCAATTTATTTGACGCTGATAATGAAAAAGGCGCTAATGAGACAGTGGAAGTTGAGATTAAAGGTCTTTTTGATGGACATAACAAGGGTGGCGTAAGTGCTGACCAAGAGTTATACGAAAATACTTTAGTAACGGATATTCACACAGCAGCTAAAGTTTATGGCAATACAGAAGAAACGGCTGTTTACCAAGACGCAACATTCTTTGTTAAGGGCAATAAAAATCTTGACCAGGTGATGCAGGAACTTAAAAAGTTAAATATTAATTGGCAACAATATAGCTTAATCAAGAGTGCTTCTAACTACCCAGCTTTACAAAAATCAGTTGCTGAAGTCTATTCAATTGCAAATAATCTATTCATCGGCTCAATAATTTTTGCTGGATTAGTCGTAGCTCTCCTATTGTTCCTATGGATAAATGCCCGAAAGAAAGAAATTGCTATATTGTTATCGCTAGGATTCTCAAATGTTAAAATTTTTGGACAGTTTGCTATAGAGTTAGCGTTTATTGCCTTACCGGCATTTGTGGGATCGTACTTCTTAGCAAATCGCGTTGGAAAGACGCTTGGCAATAATATTCTACAAAAAGTTACTGGCGATATTGCAAAACAAATGGCTAAACAAGCATCATCAACTGGTTTAGGCGGCGGCGCAGAAGTTGATGGATTCACTAAAACTTTAACTAGCCTAGATGTTAATATAAGTTTGCAAGCTTTTATCCACGTAGTAATATTTATGATAATCGTACTTGCGATTGCATTGGTTATTTCTTCATCAAACATCTTGAAGAAAGATCCGAAAGAACTATTAACCGACGAACAATAAGAAATATGGTGCATTTATGCACCATATTTTTATAGAGCCTCGGCATTATAGGGTATAATAGAAGATAATAAATTATGAAAATATTAATTGTTGAAGATGATCAGACGATAAGAGAGGGTATATGCGAATATTTATCAGTTTTCGGTTATGAGATGATTGAAGCTGATAATGGTAAAGAAGCTTTAGCAAAGTTTAACAATCAGCAAATTGTTCTGGTCATTTTAGATATTCAAATTCCATTGATTAATGGGCTAGAAGTTTTAAAACATATTAGACAAAAAAGCAATGTTCCAATTTTAATGTTGACAGCATTTAATGACGAAGAATATAAGATAGAGGCTTTTTCAAATTTAGCTGACGGTTACGTCGAGAAGCCATTTTCTTTACCGTTGTTAAAAGTTAGAATCGAATCTTTAATAAAAAAACATTCTAATAAGTTCGAAAAGTTCAGTTACAAAAATACAGAAATAAATTTTACAAGTTACACAGCAAAAGTCAATGGGCAGGAAGTTGATATTAATGCAAAAGAATTGGAGATCTTAAAATATCTATTAAAAAACCAAGGACATGCCTTAACACGAGCGCAGATTATTGATAACGTTTGGAAAGAAACAGAAGATGTGCCATTTGACCGTGTCGTTGATGTATACATCAAAGAATTAAGAAAAAAACTTGGTTTGGATTGTATTATTACAATCAGAAATGTTGGTTATAAATTGGAGAAATGATGAGAAATCTAAAAGTTTTTCCAAAAATGTTTTTGCAAACCTTTACGGCACTGGCCGGTTTGACGATTATCACTCACTTATTAATATATTTGATTTTTCCGCAAAACTATTTAGAAACTCGATATCGAGAATTATCTTTTAAAGCTAATCAGATTTCTAACAGCATTCAAGGAAAGGATACTAAATTTATAGAACAGGTGCTTGATTTTTATTCTCAAAATAGTGAAATAAAAGTCTCAATAAAAGAAAATCATCATTCTAATCAAATTCAAATAAAAGATAGTCTAAAAATTAATCCACTGAGTGATAACAACTCATTAATTATTGAAGAACGAGAGGTAAAGCTTAGCTCTGGTCAAACTATAAATGTGCAATTTGTGTCAACGGCTGATATGCAAAAGGATGCTAAAGATTTAAGCATAAAATTTTTACCATATTCGCTATTAACATCTTGTTTGCTGTCAATTATGATTTCTCTAGTGTACGCCAAAATGATTACTAAAAATATTCAGGAAATAAAAGGCGTGACTAAACAGATGATGCAATTAGATCGAAACGCAAAATTAAAAGTTGATTCGACGAATGAGATAGGGCAATTAAAAGAACAAATCAACAATTTATATACTACTCTATTAAGATCGATTGATGATTTAGAAATTAAGAACCGAGAGATTTTGAGGCTTGAAAAACTAAAAGATGATTTTTTTAGGGGAGCTTCTCATGAGTTAAAAACGCCGCTAGCTAGTTTAAAGATTATTCTAGAAAATATGAAATATGGTATTGGTAAATATCAAAACAAAGAACTTTATATTGATAATTGTTTAAAGATTGTTGATGATTTGGCACAAAATATTTCCCAGATTTTAACAGTGTCGTCGTTAGAATATTTAAAAAATGATCAGGAAAAATTAATTATTAATGGTGTGCTGCAAGACGTATTAGAAAAATATAAATTATTAGCAAATAAGAAAAAAATAACAATTAATAATTATTTAACGGATGAACGAATTTATATTGGTAAATCAGCTTTAAAAATTGTGCTGTCCAATTTGATTAGCAATGCGATTAAATATTCTGACGAAACTGGCATAATTAATATTGGAGTGAAAAGCGGGTGGTTGTATATTGAAAATTCATACTCGAATAAAAATAATCTAGATATTAGTAAAATCTCAAAAATTAATTTTGATTTGAATAAAGAAGATAGTAATGGATTAGGTTTGTATATTATAAAAAATATTTTGTTGAATTATAAAATAAAACACAAACTGGAAATAAGTAAGATTGGTGTGATATTTTCAATTAAATTACCTCGCCTTTAATTAAATGATGAAGATGGACTATTGCGGTTTTATCATTGATTCGATAGAATTAACAAAACATTAGGAAGGCATATGACTCAAATTAATACTAAATTATCTAATCTAATCACTAATTATCAACCATCAGAAAAAGTCAAAAATATTGTGAAAAAAACAACATTAATTTTTTTGGTTGGCATCGCTGGATCTGGTAAAGACACGATTAAACGACGACTGTTAGAAACTAATCAATTTCATCATTTAATATCACATACAACTCGTTTGCCAAGAATTAATAATGGCATTGCTGAGAAAGATGGAATTGAATATTATTTTATTAGTTTAGACCAGGCTCAACAAATGCTTGAGGATCAGGAGTTTATTGAGGCTAAATTGGTCCATGGGCGAGTTTATGGTACTAGCTTGGCGGAAGTAGAGCAAGCATTGGCTGATCATAAATTACCGATGACTGATATTGATGTCCAGGGCGTGGACGAATACTGTGCTATTTCTCAGCAGATCGTACCAATTTTTGTTCTGCCACCAAACTATGAAACATGGTTGGATCGATTACAAGGACGTTACGCCAGTGCTGAAGAATTTGAGGCGGAATGGCCACAACGGCGTCACTCAGCTGAACTAGAACTTCGGTCAGCATTAGATAATCCCCGTTACTTTTTCTTGGTGAATGATGATTTAGATCAAGCAGTAGACACGGCACATCAGCTAATCGTAGGCCAAATTAATAAAACTGCTCAGCATCAAGCCCGCCGGCTGGCTCAACAGTTGCTAAACCAACTCCAATCAGCTGACGTTTAATTATTCAACGCGCTTAACTGGCTAATTTCTAACATAAACATTATAATAAAACTATGAAACGTTTAATTAATCTAGCTAGCATTTATGGTATGGGTTTTTGGCACTTATCGGTGGAGTTTTTACCGCGAATTTACTAAGTTTAATCATTTTACAGGACGGACTAGTCTAGCAGTGGTACACACTCATCTATTAGTATTAGGTACGCTGTTATGTCTAATTTTAGCTTGCTTAACGGCACGTGCTGATCTATTCAAAAATAAGCATTTTCAAATATTCATAAGCCTTATAATATTGCTCTGCTGCTGATGTCGGTGATGCTGGTGGTGCGGGGCGTTACTCAAGTAGCAGCAATTCAACTGACGCGTGGTGCAGATTTATCAATTGCTGGGCTAGCTGGTATCTCGCATATTTTAATGGCACTAGCTCTAGGATATTTGTTTGTAGCTTTAAAAACTGTTGCTAAACGGTTGGAAAAAAATAACTGAAAAAAAGAAAAAGTGCTTGATAATCGGCACTTTTTAAACATGCATATCTTTAATTATAACATATATTTTTATAAAAATCAAGTTTTAAACACAATAATTATCAAACAACCGATAAAATATTTAACTAGTTTGTTGATTATAGAGCTAAGGTTAACTAGCACTCAATTGACTAGAGTGCTAACATTTGGTATAATTAAAGTATGGATTTAACTAAGCGACAGCTAGATATTTTGATTGCAATTATTGAACAATATGCGGAACTAGCAGTGCCGGTTGGCAGTGTAATACTAGCAAAATTATTTAATGTTTCGAGCGCAACGATTCGATTAGAAATGGCGCGGCTAGAAGAGCTAGGTTTGATCAAACAACCATATACTTCGGCTGGACGGATTCCAACCGACAGAGGCTATCGAGTATATGTTAATTATCTTACGGAGCAGCGTCAAAATGATCAACATCCAGTACTGACCACCGACCGTATTAAACAGGCTTTTATCCAGCAAATGGTCAATAGTGGTCAATCAGCTGATAAAATTATCCGTCGGGCAGTTCGTGGATTAGCAGATTGGACTGAAAATTTAGGATTTGCTACAATTGGTGATCAAATCTATACTTGTGGATTAGCAAATCTATTTAATCATCCAGATTTTATTGAGCGTGAGGAACTACTGGCCTTATCGAATCTAATCGATAATCTTGAGCCGTGGTTAGCTGAAGCTCAACCGAGTCGAGCGGTTAATGTGTTTATTGGTTCAGAGAATCCCATTGGTAAAACATCTGGTGCCAGTCTAATTATTAGTAAATTCAACTCACCTTTTAGCGAACGTAGTTATATCGGAGTACTTGGCCCGCGTCGCCAAAGCTACGCAAAAGTCATGCGACTAGTTGAACAAACTGGCCAATTATTGGAAGAAATCCTATGATGTCAAATAAATTACGTTCATTTATCTGGCTGACAATTGCAGTTTTTTGCGTAGTCACTTTTCGGACCATAATCGATATTGTGGCACGTGCTAGAGCTGGTTGGTTAACTTGGTTAATTGTAATTATTTTGATTGTCGGAAGTGTAATTAGCGTAATGATTTGGGATTTATCAAAAAAGGAAGGATTAAAATGAAAAAAGAGCAAAAAGTAATTGAAGAGATTCAAAAATTAGAGCAGGAAAATGGTGAGCTATTGTTAGATTTACAACGTACGCGAGCTGATTTTGAAAATTACCGTAAAAATGTTGAAGTTGACCGGGAGCGCGCCAAGTCTTTAGCAAAAAAAGGCTTGTTGCTAGAGCTGCTACCAGTGCTAGACGATTTAGATTTGGCAATTGCTCACGCGCCAGCTGATTTGGCAGATAATAAATGGGCGCAGGGCGTGTTAAATCTTAATAAAAAACTAGCCACTAGCTTCGCCAAAATCGGTTTAGCACGAATTAAAATTAACGCCAATGAAGAGTTTAATCCAGAATTGCATGAAGCGGTAACTTTTGAGGACGGTGACGGTGATACGGAAGTTATCGCTGAGGAATTACGTCCGGGTTATAAATATCAAGGTGAAGTCTTGCGTTCCAGTATGGTTAAAGTTAAAAAACAATAATTAGCAATTTAGGCTGCTTTATGAGAAGTGAGAGGTAAGAATATGCTATAATATTCTTATGCTTACTACTGAAATTAAACAAGATTTACAAAAATTTATTCGAGCAACTAATTATTTAAGTGTGGCTCAGATTTTTCTACAAGATAACTTTTTGTTAGAGCGACCACTGATTCCGGCTGATATCAAACCACGCTTGCTTGGACACTGGGGAACTTGTCCAGGAATTAATGTGATTTATGCTCATTTAAACTTATTGATTAAACAACAATCAATAGCTTCATCAATCTTTATCCTCGGTCCTGGCCACGGGTTTCCGGCCTTACAAGCAAATTTATTTCTTGAACAATCGTTAGAAAATGTGGACAATCAAGCAAGTCTGACCGCTAATGGCATTGCTTATATTGCTAAAAATTTTTCTTGGCCATATGGTTTTGCATCACACGCTAATCCACAAGCTCCGGGGGTAATTTCTGAAGGTGGTGAGTTAGGTTATTCTCTAGCAACGGCTTTTGGTTCAGTGCTTGATCAGTCAAATCTAATTAGTTTTTGTCTGATAGGTGATGGTGAAGCCGAAACAGCGGCATTGGCTGGCGCTTGGCATTTGGCTAAATTATTAAATCCAGAATCCGATGGCGCAGTTTTGCCAATTTTGCATCTTAATGGTTATAAGATTTCTGGTCCGACTTTTTTTGGTAGAATGAGCGACAAGGAAATAATTGATTATTTCACTGGTTTGCGTTATCGTCCAATGATAGTCGATTATAATGATCAGACGGCTGATGAGCAATTGCACGAAACTTTATCAAAAGCTTATCGTTTAATCCAGGCGATTAAAAGCAATCAGGCGGATGATTGTCGTTGGCCTGTTATTATTTTTCGCTCCGATAAAGGATTAACTGGGCCTACAATTTTGAACGGTAAGAAATTAGCTGGTAATAATTTATCGCATCAAGTAATGCTGAGTGAGACGAAAACTGATTCTGAACAGCTAGCTATGTTGGAAAAATGGCTTCGATCTTATCATTTTGAGGAATTGTTCGATGGTATGAAGTTCACCGATTTTACAAAAACTATTTTGCCTACAATCAGGCAGCGAATGGGTAATAACCGTTTGGCTTTAGGTTTGAACCAGGCGGAATTAAGCTTGCCAGATATTGAAAAATTAGCAGTTGATCGCCATTCGGTATCTAAATCATTATCAATGAATAAAGCTGGTGAATATTTACGTGAAGTCTTTAAAATAAACGCTGATAAGTGTAATTTTCGATTGTTCTCACCAGATGAAACAACATCTAATCGATTGCAGGCTGTTTTTGCAGCAACTAAACGAGCTTGGAATTTACCAATTAAACCACAAGATGATTTTTATGCTCAAGACGGGCGAGTAATGGAAATCTTGAGTGAACAAGAACTTCAAGGTATGTACCAGGGATATAATCTAACTGGCCGCTATGGGGCAATGACGAGCTATGAGGCGTTTATGCCAGTGGCGGGAAGCATGGTTGATCAATATGCTAAGTTTTTAAAACAAGCCGCTAAAGCATCGTTTCGAGCTTCGTTAGCACCAATGGTCTATTTATTAACATCTGTTGGTTGGCGCCAAGATCATAATGGCTTTTCACATCAAAATCCAGGATTTATTGCGAATATTTTAAATCATCAAAGTGGTAGTAACGTCTATTTTCCGAGCGATCAAAATGCGATGTTGGCCGTATTAGAGCGAGTTTATCAATCAAGGGATAATATTAATGCGATAGTTGCTGGAAAACAACCACAGACTATCTGGCGTAATATTGATCAAGCTCAAATTGATGTCGCTCAGGGTGCAACAATTTTTTCAGAAGAGAACGATAGTGATAATTCGGATATTGTATTAGCTGCAGCTGGCGATTATTTACTAACTGAAACAATGGCGGCTTATCAATTAATTAAACAGGAACTGCCAGAAACAAAAATAAGGGTAGTTTATGTTTCAAGTTTAACTTGTGGAGCGATTGGAAGTGATGAACAAAAAATGACCACCGAACAATTTAATGAAGTTTTTACTGAGCATCAGCCAATTATTTTTAATTTTCATGGTTATCCAGAAACAATTAAATCGATTTTGTTCAATTATTTAAACAGCAATCGCGCTAGTGTTCATGGCTATATTGAAGAGGGATCAACCACTACCCCATTTGATATGATGGTGCGGAATCAAACATCACGTTGGCATCTGTTATTAGACGTGGCTGATAAATTAGTTAAAATTGGCAAGTTATCGGACAGTCAATATCAAACATTGCACAATAAGTATCAGCTAAAACTAGTTGAACATGTTGATTATATTAAGCAATATGGTGTTGACTTACCAGAAATTGTATAAAAGTAAATAAGAGCCACCCATTAAACGGGTGGCTTATTGATGGCTATTCGATAAAGCCGCCACTTTGCCGTTGCCACAGATCAGCATAGATACCATTTAATTTAATAAGTTCATCATGCGATCCGTCTTCAATAATTTCACCTTGATCAATTACTACAATTCGGTCTAGTTTAGCAATTGTCGATAAGCGATGAGCAATGACTAGTGATGTGCGGTCTTTCATTAAGACGTCAAGGCTGTTTTGAATTAATTGTTCGCTTTCTGAATCGAGTGCAGAAGTTGCTTCATCCAGTACTAAAATTGGTGCATCTTTTAGAATTGCTCGAGCGATAGCGATTCGTTGGCGTTGCCCACCAGATAATTTACTACCTCGTTCGCCAACAATAGTATCCAGCCCTTCAGGCAAGGCCTGAATAAAATCCCAAGCGTTTGCCTGTTTGGCTGCGGTAATAATTTCCGTCTCGCTAGCAGTTGGTTTACCATAAGCAATGTTCTCACGAATTGTACGATGAAACAGTGATGATTCTTGTGGTACATAGGCGATAACTTGGTGTAGGCTATTTTGAGTAATTTTAGTGATATCTTGTTGATCAATAGTAATCTTTCCATGGTCAACATCAGAAAAACGTAGCAAAATTCGCGTCAAAGAAGTTTTGCCAGAGCCACTTCGGCCGACTATACCAACTCGTTGTCCAGCTGGAATTGTTAAATTAAAATCGTTAAAAATGTTAGCTTTTGCGCCGCTTTGGTAGGTGTAGGAGATGTTTTTAAAATCAATAGCACCATGTTTAATAGATAATTTTTGACGTGAATGGTCAACTAGGTCGGTTTTGGTTGATAAAATCTTGGCAATTTCACTAGCATCGCCAATAATACGATAATATTTACGCACAATATTAGTAACATTCCAAAGTTGATGAATTACTTGACCAGTGTAAGTTACAACTAGGTAAGCCAAGCTGATTGATAGCCAGCCCCATTCACTTGCTAAAATGGCAGCTATCAATGCAATAATACTCAATATAGTTGTCAAGCTTGAAAAAATTGAGCTAGATAATAATATTCCACGCATCACACTCAAAGACTTATTTCGCCAAACAGTGGCTTGATTATCGATTCGTTCTGTTTCGTAGACTTCACGACTGTTTGATTTTACAACAGCAATATTACCGATTGAGTCGGTGATATATCCAGTTAAGGTTGTACTAGCTTCAGTCTCGGCTTTAGTACGTTCGACCATAAATTTTGAGCTGATAAATACGACTGTAATAAATGAGATTGAAACAATGATTAAAATTAATGCATATTGCCAAAAATAAAAACCAAGCATGATCATGGCAGCTGTAACACTAGTAACAGCTGGAATAATATTCCAAATAATTTCGTCCCAGAGCATTTCAAAAGCTCCAACAAAACGATTAACTTGACTAACTAATGATCCACCAAAACGATTAGTGTGAAAATCGATGCTTTGATTGATTATTTTTTTAAAAACGCGATTATGGATATCAGTTTGGATTCGGGTTTCGAATCGCCAAATTAGCCAAAGTACTACTCGCCAGCCGATAATTCCGCCAAAAATCTGTGCTAAACCATAACCAATAATAATGGGCCAAGTGCTAGTTAAACTCACATCGCCACTCTGAAAATGAGTTAGGATCTGCGCCGTGAATAATGGTGAAATAAAGTTGAGTAATAATACCGTTACGAACGTAACAATAACGGTGATGACAGCGGTTGTGCGATATGGTTTAATAAAGCTTAATAACAAACTAATAATTTGTCTATTTTGCATAGGTCTCCTTTGGGCGATTAATGTGATGTTTTTATTTATATATTAAAAAGTTTTAAGTTTTTATTAAAGATATTAAAAATATAAAATCTTTTCATTATCTTATCAATTATATCATAAAAGGTAATAAAACTCAAGCGAGATTTACTTTGTCAAAATATGCTACAATAAGGCATAGTCTAACATAAAGGAGTTATTATGGATAAAAATATCCTGATTGCCAATCCAGGCTCAGCAAGTCGTAAATATGCTTTATATCACGGACAAGAATGTTTAGCAACTTTACATTTTGAATATGTTGATAATAAGCCTTATTGTGAAATTTCAGTGGCTGGCGCTGCTAAAAGGGCAGTGGAGATTGATATTACTGACATTACTGAAGCGGCTGGTGAATGCGAGCGAATTTTACGCGACCAAGATGTATTAAAAGATGAGCAAAAGATTGATGCAGCAGCAATTCGAGTGGTGGCTCCTAGCCGTTATTTTCAACAGGATCGGATTGTTGATGATCAAGTAATTGCTGAAATGGAAAAAATCCAAGCTCGTGCACCACTGCACGTTGGTTCGAGTTTAAGTGAAGTTAAATACTTACGCCACATTGATCAGGATTTACCACTAGTAATTATTTCAGATTCATCATTTCATGCGACTAGACCAATTGAATCTTTTCGTTATGCGGTTGATGTGGAGTTACAAGATAAATTAGATCTGGGTCGCTTTGGCTATCATGGTATTTCGGTTAGTTCGATTGTCGAAATTATGAAACGCGAGAATATTTTACCAGAAAAATTAATCGTGGCGCATTTGGGTGGTGGTGCTAGTATTTCAGCAGTGGTTAATGGTCAGAGCATTGACAACTCAATGGGCTATACACCGAACACCGGCTTAATGATGGCAACTCGTTGTGGTGACATTGATCCTTCTGTGATTTTTGCTTTAAAAAAAGAGTTGGCTTTAGATGACGAAGCGATGGAAAGATATTTAAACAAACAAGCTGGTTTTATTGGTTTGAGTAAAGTATCTGATGACATGCGTTTGGTGATCGAGGCTGATGAAAAAGGTGATGAGCGTGCAATTGTTGCAAACAAAACTTACCGCTATATGATGGTTAAGACTATTGGTGCGATGGCGGCCGCAATGAACGGAGTTGATGCAATTGTGTTTACGGCGACGGTTGGTGAGCGTGGTGCAGAAGTACGAGAACCTATCTGCGAAATGCTAACTTATCTTGGTTTTAAGATTGATCATGATAAGAACTGGAGTTTAGAAAAAACTACAAAAATTGCAAATTTAGCTCAAACTGATTCAAAGCCAATCTACATGATAAAAACTGATGAATTAGGGGAGATGGCGCGTCGAGCTGCTGAAATCTTATAAAATATATTGATTGAAATAAAAACAAGTCCGGTGTTAGTACCGGACTTGTTTAATCTCAGAGATATTATTTCTCTTTTTTAAAAACCATAAACCAGTCTTCAACTTGGCGCTCGTTGTTTGAACCATTTTTGATGATTTCACGAGCTAATTTGGTTGTTTTAACTGGTGGAATAATGGCGTTATCACCTGGTTGCCAGTTAGCAGGGGTTGCTACGCCTTCAGCGTCAGTTTTTTGCAGAGCTTGAATCAAGCGCTTGATTTCGGCAAAATTGCGACCAGTACTTTGTGGGTAATAAAGAATGGTGCGGATGATGCCTTTTGGATCAATAATAAAGACTGCACGAACAGCTGAAGTTTCAGATTGATTTGGTTGGATCATGCCGTAGTTCATTGCTACATTCATCGATAGATCGTCGATAATTGGGAAATTGACTTCAACATTTTTCATGCCTTTAAATTCAATCTCTTTAATTTTTTCGATCCAAGCAATGTGAGCGTGAATTGAATCAATCGATAAGCCAATCAATTCGGTGTTTAAATCAGCAAATTCTTTTTGCATTGTTGCAAAAGTCATAAACTCAGTTGTACAAACTGGAGTAAAATCAGCCGGGTGGCTAAATAAAATTACCCATTTACCCTTATAATCGGCAGGGAAGTTAATTGGACCATTGGTTGTATTAGCTTCAAAAGCTGGTGCTGGATCTCCAATTAATGGCAAGCGCATTGATTCGTAATTATCTTCGCAAAGTGAATCGTGGTTGCAGTGGCAACAGTCACAATCATGATGAAATTCTTTCATAGTTCTCCTTTAAATAAAAGTTATATAGAACGATAGTTAAAATTACTAAAGTTCATTTGATATTTAGGTTTGTGTTTCTACACATTCATATTATCTCACATTTTAGCTGAAAAATAGCTGAAAAGATGATGAAAATGTGAGCGTTCTGTGTTTATCGAGGCTGCTGTACTTTTAATTGTAAACAAAATATCCGTTGGATAGTGCTGTAATAAAAATCAAACAAAAAACACCTTCGTTGAGGTGAATTTTGGTAGGCCTCTACTGCCTGAATTAACGATTTGACATCTGAAGATGTTTTATTTTAACTCGTTGTGTTATTTGAAGAGTACTAAAACCGAGGTTTAGTAATTTGCGCATTGACTTTTGTTTTAGAGCTGTGCTATTTTGAAGAGTACTAAAACCGACCTTCCGCCCCTTTGGCAGATTGCGCGGTTTTAGAAATAAATAATAGCATGTTGTATTATAACAATTAAACTATTATTAATAATATTAAACGGTAATAATTATGGCACTCCTTTCTGACCAAGTTTCTACTACGGAAATTAACATCATTTTACGCGAGTTGGCAAAAACTATGCCAGTCGTTGGTGATGTGGTTGAGTTTGGTTGTTATGTTGGCACTACTAGTGTGTTTTTGGCGAAAGAAATTGCAAAAATAAATTGCA
>JAUMVA010000010.1:0-2308 GCA_030530425.1 Candidatus Saccharimonadota bacterium | reverse complement strand
TGATTATTTAAAAAGTTATCACAAACGGCTTTTTCTTTATGACTCATTTGAGGGATTGCCAGAAAAATCAGCTGAGGATCAAAGTCCAGCTGGTATACAATTTAAACGTGGTGAATTATTAGCTACGAAAAAACAGCTGATCACTAATCTTAAGCGTGCAGACATTACTCCGTTACCAATTATTAAAAAAGCTTGGTTTGCTGATTTAACACCACGTGATATACCAGAACGAATTAGTTTTGCTTTTTTGGATGGTGATTATTATCATTCAATTCTTGATCCATTAAAATTGATCTGGCCGCGTTTGTCAGATGGGGCAATTGTGATTGTTGATGATTATGCTAGTGAGGCATTACCAGGTGCAGCGAGAGCGGTGTGTGATTGGCAACAAAAACATCAATTCAATGTTCAAGTTGAAGCGTCTCTAGGCATTATTAGAAAAAATAATTAGAGTAGACTATTTTGTATTAAATAAAAACCGCCCTTTTCGAGAGCGATTAATAACTTTATGATTAGTGATACATGCGTTGAGCTATCGCAATCGCTGCTGGACAGCGTGTGATTTCTGCTTCGGTTAATGAAACAACTATTGCTAATGGATCACCAGCCATTTTATTGGCAGTATAAGATAATCCATTTGAGTTTTTTCATATGTCGATTGTTGGTTTGCTGCGGATCGCCAATAATAACCATTTTGGAACTCTCACCGATACGCTTCATGAGTCAATAATTGAACGTCCTCCCATGTAACGCAGAGACACAATTTCAACATATTTTTCAAGAATTTCTTGCGTTTGGCGATCAATTTCGTTTCTAGTATATAGTTCGCCTTCCTTATTCTTACTGTCATTCTTTTTCTTAGGATAATTTTTTAAGTAAGAACGGATATTGTCAATGATAGGGTAGGCCTCTGGCATAATTTTTTCGCGTTGTCCACCAGGTAAAAAACCAATCTCTTCGCCCAAATTAGCATCTCGTGGTACCACAAAAATCCTTTCATAACAACCTTTTTTGTTATTTGTTGCTAAAAATAAACCACATCCGACTGCGGTATAGGTTTTTCCAGTACCGAAACTACCAGGCGCAATTACAATTGGAATCTCCTCAAATGGGGCTAATAATGCCTCAGTTAACATGGCCTAACCAGCACTGCGTGGCTTAAGCTGCGGCGGTAAGTTATTTATGTAGTGCAGCATTTTTAAACCACATCCATTACCAGTTTCTAAATCTGGCTCATATCGACCAATAAGGTTTTTAAAATCATTTGATTTCTGATGATCATTTATTATGAATTCCACAAATTCATTAAAACGTAATGGCTTTTCATTTGGAAAGAAATGTTCAAATTCTCTTCTTGTCAGCATATTATTTTTGAATCACAGATTGGAAACTTCGGCTGGCATTACTAATTTTCGTCGGTCAGTATAAACTTTAGGATTTATAGGTATTACGTCAATTTCTTCTAATATTGCAATCGTACTAGTGCTATCATCACCAGTTAAAATAGCAACTTTTTTGCCTTCTGACTTGAGAATTTTTGCGGTAACTATGGTATTTGGCAGTAGCGCTGCTTATTTGTGCCGATGGCAATTGTATTTTATCTTTTTTGATAAAATTAATTTGCATGCCGTTTTGACAAATAAAAGGTTGATCATTACTAGAATAGATTTCTTTTACGATGGTTTTAAAATACTTTAGTAACTTTTTAGCGGCTTCACCTCTGCTACTGTGTTCGTCGCAAAAAAAGTTAACCTGTTCGACATATCGTTCAGGAATACATAGCCAATTAGCTTCCGGTCTGGTGTTAATAACAGTCCAGGCTCTCCAATTAATGCATCTAGTGCTGGAACTATCACCTGATAACGATTAGATTTTTTACTACTCATAAAGCACCCTCCTTATAAAATAATAAAGTTAATGAGTAAAGAACCGGTTTACACCAATTATTATTGTTATTATAACATTTTTATCAGATTAGTAAAGATATGTTAAGTTGAGTTTTTAAGATAAAAGTGATATTATAAAATTATAAAGGCGTTATGAGTGACTATCAACCACCAGCCGTCGGAAGAAAGGCTTTTGCTGATTAGACCCGACCGTTCGACTGCGTAAAAGTCAAATTAAGCGCTAAAAGAAATTATTTTAAACTCTTTTGGAAACGAGATGGTACCGCCCGCCCGGGTTCTCGATCACCAAAGGAGTTTTTGTTTAGGAAAAAATATGGCAACAAGCAAGGATTTTATTGAATATTTTCAGGAGCAATTGACGGGCTGTGGTGCTGGCGAAATATATTGTCGCAAAATGTTCG
>JAUMVA010000009.1 GCA_030530425.1 Candidatus Saccharimonadota bacterium | reverse complement strand
GTCGCGCAGTATGAAAAAGGAGAAGTGTCTGAAAGTCTTGCTAAACGAAAGGCTTTACGTCAAAAATCCAATATCCCAGAATTAAGTCAGCAAGACAAAGAAAAGAAACTAATTCGTCGTTATTTCACAAAAGACGACATCGAAATTAAACCAGGAAAAACTTATTTGTTTTACGCAATCAATAGCACTAACAAACTCAAGACTTATAGATTTACAAAAAATCCTCAATCTGTAGAAATTATAGGATTCGAATACGGAACTCGAGAAGCAAACGCGTCTGAATTTTCAGAAGGGATTAAATTTAAGAATAACCAGACAAAAACTTTTGAGGAATTTAGTTTTAAATAAAATCTAAACATTCTAAACACTCGATAGTATACTGTCACTGGAAGTTTATTAAAATTTCGTCTCTTATCTAAAAACAAGTCTCTGGAAACGGAGGCTTGTTTTAAACTTGACAAGTTACAACAAACAATATAGTATATAGGCAGCAATCAACTATGATTGACTTTTCTAGGAGGTGTACATTATGAGTACTGGTAAGCACAAAGGTGGTTTTGGGGAGCCAATGGGCGGATGTGACGCTCAAGGCAATCCAATAACAGTTTCTTTCGGTTGGGGAAGTAAAGAGGGTCACACGTTATTAGGAGATGGAGACAGAAGTGAAACTAATTTTATGGACAGCTCCAATCATGATCATTACGGATCCGGAAACGGGCCAAACGACAACGGTACGGAAAGGGGACAGTACACTGGCTATGGCTCAAAGCCATAATCAATCAGGAGTGGGAAACCACTCCTTTTCTATGAAAGGAGTATATATGGATGCAATCAATTTTTTAGCCAAGTTTGGCGATGATCATAATTTAAGATTTATCACTGACAGAATCAAGTTTAATGGCCAACAGTCTTATAACTTTGAATTAGTTAGCATTCCTTATCACACCAACCCCTACCCAACTAATACCTATAGTGATCAAGAGATAAGAATCTTGATTGCTATTTGCCAAGACTTCTTGCGACATCTAGCGCGCGATTCACACAATCCGATTTTGGTTGAAGCGGGTAGTATTTTACACTGCATCATGTCGCAAGATTATGCAACTAAAGAAATCGGCTTCGACATTCAAGAAAATCTTGATTATTTCACTAAGTTCATAGACGACAAAGCTGAAAAAATCAAATTAGCTGAAGATTTAATAGCTAGCTGGTAACAACAGTTCTTAGTTTAGTCAAAACAGTCACGATCGTGACTGTTTATTATTGCAAAAAACTCCACTTATTATATAATCATCTTATGGATCAAATCACTCTCGTTGCCGAGCAAGTTCAACAACTCCTTAATGACCCGACCGATGGACATGGGTTTGATCATGTTGAGCGAGTGCGAAAAATTGCTTGGCAAATCGCCGAACGAGAAGGTGGTGACCGCCAGATTATTGAGTTAGCGGTCTTATTGCATGATGTTGATGATTATAAAATCTTCGGTCAAGCCTCGGCTGATAATCTAACTAATGCCAAACATATTTTATCGCAAGCAAAAATTACCACACCGATCCAAAATTCCGTCCTCGATATCATTAGCCATATGGGTTATAGTAAATATCTCAAAGGTATTCGACCGCACACTCTCGAAGGTCAAGTTGTCAGCGACGCCGATATGTGCGATGCGATTGGCACTCAGGGTATTTTGCGAACGCACGCTTTTGCTTTGAGCCAAGGTCATGTGTTTTTTGATCCAGCAATTGCACCACGCCGTCATGATTTATCACCCGAGCAATATCAAGCGATCGCCGAACACGCCGTACAACATTTTTTCGATAAATTATTACTAATTTCAAATCTGATGCTCACTCCGACTGGTAAACAAATCGCTCAAAAGCGCCAACAAATCATGATTGATTTTTTGACTAATTTGTTCGAGGAAGCCAACGCTGAAATTTGGCAGAATTATTTACAAGAGTTCATCCAATCCAGATTGCGATAGTTATTTTTGCTATGCCGCCAAAACCACAAAGTTAATAAAGGAGATAGAAAAAAATGAACATAATTTTTATGAGACACGGAGAAGCCGAAGATAATGTGAGTGAGTTATTATCATCTAATCTCTTAAGATGCTCAACATTAACTCAAAATGGTAAACAACAAGTTATCGATTCCGCAAATCTTTTGGAACAAGTCGATAAAATATACGTATCACCTTTAATCAGAACTTTACAGACTGCAAAAATCGTTGCAGAAAATCAGAAGAATAAAATCGATATAATCATTGACGACCGAATTAGAGAAATCAACTGGGGAAAATACGACGGATAAACAAACAATAAATACTTAGATGAAGTCAGAACTAAACAATCAAATGGTGACTATTTTGTCAGGTTTGGTGATTACGGTGAAAATAGATTTGATATTGAATCTAGATTGAGTGAATTTTTGAGTGATGTTGCTAATGATAATTTTAAAAATAGTAATATTTTAATAGTCGCTCATGGCACTGTTATTTCTTTCATGAAAAGGATATTGCAATTATCGAGTAGTCATGCTAAAAAAGGAAAATTTGAGATCTTTAATGATGTCGATTTTAAAAAAATAAACAAAACCAGATCAGCTCTGCGTCAAGTTCGAAACCAAGCGATTTCTTCTCGTAACCAAATGATTGCTAAATTACCAGAAAATCTGCGTAAAAACTATTCCAAAATAGCTAAAGATTTTAATAATATAGAATTCACTGATGAAATTTTAAATAAGCTTTGCCATGGCATAGCCGAAAACAAAATATCTATAATAAGTCAACAAATCAACAAGCACACAAATCAGGTTATTTTGATATGCATTTTCAGGAATGTTTCGAATTTTATTAATCAATGGTTTGAACATTATGCAAAAATCGGCATCAAAAATTTTGTTTTAGTTGACAATAATTCTGATGACGATAGCATAGCTAAGATCAAAACTTACATAAAAAACTTCAATATCGATCTGTTAAGCATATCGGAAAAATTTGAGTGTTATAAATCATGCGGATGGATACAACAAATAATAGAAAAATATGGCACTAATAAATGGTATCTAACTGTAGATTCAGACGAATTATTTACTTACAAAGATAAATTTGATGATATTAACTTGTTTATAAAATGGCTAGAAAACAATAAGAAAAATTCTGTAAAATCCCTAACAATTGATTTATATTCGAACAAACCATTTAATGATCAACGAGACTTTAATGACTTTATTTATGCAGATAAAATTGGCTATAAAACCGAAAATCGCATTTACGGACAGCGATACTATGGTGGCATGCGTGAAAGAATTTTTAATATTAGACCAAGTCTTCAAAAAATACCGCTAATTTATTACACGGGCAAAGAGCTTCTAGTTAACAATCATTTTTATTTCCCTTACGATATCAACAAAAAAAGTTCCCTATTAGGATATTTAAAATATTATAAGTTTTGCTCGTTAGACTTTAATCACTACATGAATTTAGCTAGCGAAAATGTGCATTGGAATAACTCAAGTGAATACAAAACTTACGTCTCGGTCTTAAAACATAATCCAAGCTTCTACGATAAATCGATTTCGACCGAGTTTGATAATCTGGACATAAACTAGAATAAAATACCTGCTATTTCAAAAAGTTTTTAGATATAAAAAACCGCGCTTATGCGCGGTTTCTATCATATAACCACCTCTCTCTCTTTTTATTGGCGAGCTCAATCTGTTCAAGATCTTTACAATCTTGCTCATATTGGCTCCTATAGCGATTTTCTCTGAGTCTAAAATAAAATGGATCGCCATTTAAAACAATAGTTTTTCTTCCACCAACATCAAGCTCCCACACAAAGAAGCGCTTGATGATGTAGACCAAATAATCTTCAGGTCCTTCATTGCAATATCTTCTAGTCTCACGATCAAAGACTAAAATGTCTAATTTTGGGTTTACGTCAAGAGCTAATGTAACCCTAAGATTACCGCTCTTAAACTTAGTTACTTCACTTACGATCTCTAGAATGATAGAGTCATCATAGTCTATATCTTCTAGCTGTGCGTACGTATAACCGGCAGCTGTTAATGTATCGCCGCCTTCCTCAAGTCTGCTCACTATCCTATTTGGAACAAAGAATTGTACCCAGACAGTATTATTAGTAATCTTCTTTTTCATAAAAAAACACCCCCCTGAAATAAAGTGATTATAGGTTTTAAGTTACTAACTTATCTGGCAATGAAAGCCATCACTCTAATGATAACATACTATTTAATTTTTGTCAATAGTTAAACATTATATCTTACTTCTCCGCACAGCATAACATTCATATTGCTTGATCGCTTGCTTTTTTGCTAGTTTTTTGTTAAAATAAGTGAGTTAATATTAAATGCGAGTGAAATTGGGAGATTTTGCGCCTCGAGCTCGGAACGCTAGCATCTGTAGTTAGTCATTCCAGCCGACAGCACGGAAACAAACAAAGCCACTCTTTAACGAAAGGAAGATTCATGAGTCGAATCGGAAAACTACCAATTGTAGTCCCTAGTGGTGTGACAATTACGGTTGACCCAGATAAGATCGTTGTTAAAGGATCAAAGGGTGAGCTAACATTAGTTCATCAAAACGGCATCGACGTTAAAGTCGAAGATAATAAAGTTATCGTTACTCGTCGTAACGATGAAGATAAGGTACGTGCCGCTCACGGTTTGCAACGCACCTTAATTAATAATGCAATTATCGGCGTTACTCAAGGTTTTGAGAAAAAACTTGAAGTTAATGGCGTTGGTTTTCGCGTTAACGGTGGTGGTTCTAACTTGGAAATGAGCCTTGGTTTCTCACATCCAGTTAAGTATACCGCGCCAGCAGGCATCGATATCAAAGTGGAGAAAATGAACATCACTGTTAGCGGCATTGATAAACAACTTGTTGGTCAAGCAGCAGCAGATATTCGTGCCTTTAAAAAACCTGAGCCATACAAGGGTAAAGGCATTAAATACTCTGATGAGGTTATTATTCGTAAAGTCGGAAAGGCTGGTAAATAATCATGGCTGAAGTAAATAAACTACATAACCGCATGCTACGTAAAAATCGCGTTCGTGCGCGAGTAACCGGCACTGCTGAACGCCCACGTTTAAGTGTTTTCATTTCAAATACTCACATTTCAGCACAAATTATTGATGATGCAAAGCAACACACTTTGGCCAGCGCCACAACTGTTGGTGCAAAAATGTCTGGCTCAAAAACTGATTTAGCCGCTCAAGTTGGTTCAAAATTAGCTAAAGCCGCTAAAAAGGTTGGCATTAAACAAGTTGTTTTTGATCGTAATGGTCGTAAATATGCTGGTCGTTTACAAGCATTAGCTGAAGCGGCTCGCAAGGAAGGATTGGAGTTTTAATCATGACTGATAAACAAACCCCTGAAGTAAAAACTGACGCAACCACCACAGAAGCTCGTCGTGAACGTCGCGCTCCAGCTGGCCACAATAACCGCCAAGGCGCTCGTCGCAACGCAAAGCCAGTTCGTGAGGCTAAAAAATATGAAGAAATTGTCATTAATATCGATCGCGTAACTCGCGTAGTTAAAGGCGGTCGCCGCTTCCGCTTCAAGGCTCTAGTGGCAATTGGTGACGGCAAAACTAAAGTTGGCGTTGGCGTAGCTAAAGGTGCTGATGTGCAAGCAGCTGTTGCTAAAGCTACAGCAGTTGCTGAAAAGAATCTAATCACAATCCCAATTGAAAACAGCACCATTCCACACGAAGTAGAAACAAAAGTAACTGGCGCACAAGTTCTTCTCAAACCTGCCGCTCCTGGTACTGGTATTATCGCTGGCGGTGTCGTTCGCTCAATTATTGGTTTAACTGGTATCAAAAACCTATTGTCAAAATCGCTTGGCTCAACCAATAAAGTTAACATTGCCTATGCAACAATCGAAGACTTAAAATTGCTTGTTCCAAAAGAAAAATGGCACAAAATTCCAGCCGTTAAAACCGCTAAAACTAAAAAAGAGGAGAAATAAGTATGAAATATAACGAATTAACCCTCACTGCTAATAAAAACACCAAACGGGTTGGTCGCGGTATCGCTGCCGGTCAAGGTAAAACTGCTGGTCGTGGTACTAAAGGTCAAGGTGCGCGTACTGGTCACAAAAAACGCTCTGTTTTTCAAGGTGGTCAGCGACCATTAGTTCAATCATCACCAAAAACTCCTGGATTCAAGAGCAAACGACCAGCAACTCAAGTTGTTTATCTTGATAACTTAAGCCTGCTCAAAGGTAAAGAAGTTGATAACTTTGTATTAGCCGAAGAAGGTTTTATCAAAACTCCTTACTTACGTACTAAAGTTATTACTCGTGGCGAAATTGATGGTGCAATCATTTTGAAAGTTCAAGCTATCTCAAAATCAAGTCTTGCAGCAGTTGAGAAAGCTGGTGGTAGCTTTACCGCAACTCCAGTTCCAAAACGAGAAAAACAAAACAAAGAAGCTAAATAGCTTTACAATATTTAGCAAAATACCGCCCCTTAATACAGAGGCGGTATTTTAATTATCTTATATCCTAAAACTCTGGCTTTAATTTTTAAGATATTTATCGCATTCATCTTTCAATATAATTAAGAGATTACTATGTCTCGAATAGCTCAAACAGATTGTCGGCGTTGGTAATTATAATGTATTGGATTTTTAGAAGATTTTTTGTATAATAAAGAGAGTATTAGATTAGAATTTAAACGAAAGTATTACCGTGAATTTTAAAACCATTCTCAAATCATTAAAAAATAAAGATATGCTCAAGCGCCTGGGAATTATCTTTGGCATTATTGCAGTTTACCGCTTTATTGCCCACATCCCAGTGCCATTAGCACAACCAACTGAAATGCGCACCATAATAAGCAATGCTATTGGTCAAACTGACCTGGGTGGATTTTTAAATCTCTTAAGTGGTGGCGCACTGACTGGATTTGCAATCGTTATGGTTGGTATCAGCCCTTATATTACCGCCTCAATTATTTTTCAACTTCTAACTAAAGCTATCCCGTCAATGGAAGAATTGTCGAATGACGGCGAAACCGGTCGTCGCAGAATAAACCAATGGACTCGCATACTTAGCGTGCCACTAGCAGTCTTTCAGTCAATCGCTTATATTTTTATCCTTCGTCAAACAGTCTTGGCTGGAGCCAGTGTAACACTTGACAATCTCAGTCTAACTCGCTGGGTAATTGCGATTACTTCAATGGTTGCCGGATCGGTTATTTTAATGTGGTTTGGCGAATTAATCACTGAACAAGGTATTGGTAATGGTATTTCAACTATTATTTTCATCGGTATTGTATCTCAAATGCCAAATATGTTAGCAACTGTGTTTTCAGTCTTAACCAATACCAGCCATGGTTCGCTAAACGTTTTCAATTGGTTTACTCTACCAATAAACCCAGCTGGAGCGGCTCTGCTTGCTTTCTTGATAGTTGTCGGTCTAATTGTGCTTTATTTCTTGGTAAAAATTAATGAAGCACAACGATTGATCACCATCAATTACGCAAAACGCGTTCATGGTAATTCAAGCTATGGTGGCATTCGCTCGATCATGCCACTACGGCTCATAACCGCTGGTGTCGTGCCTGTGATTTTCGCCGTGGCCTTCTTATCATTACCAGCCTTTATTGGACAACTTATGAAATCATCTGGAGCTGAAAACCTTCAAACAATCGCTAATAATTTGATCCTTTGGTTCCGCACCCCAACTGCCGCCGGATTTGAACTCGGTGGTTGGCAAGCGATGATTTATCCGATTGTCTATTTTGTACTAATCGTAATGTTCACTTATTTTTACACCAGCGTCGTTTTTAATTCAGAAGAAATTTCAGACAACTTGCAAAAACAAGGTGGATTTATCGAAGGAGTACGTCCAGGCTCACAGACGACTAAATTTCTTAAAAGTACTGTTAATCGACTAACCCTATTTGGCTCATTAGCGCTCGGTGTTATCGCAGTTACTCCATTTGTAATTGACTTTGCAATTTATAAAATGTTTGGCGTATCAAATATTAATTTTACTATAGGCGGAACTGGTGCTTTAATTATGGTAACCGTTGCTCTTGAGAACCTACGACAGTTGTCATCACGCGCATTAATGGTTACTTACGATGATTATAAATAATTTACTAGATGATATTTATCAAAACCAAACGTTTTTTCAAAAATATTAGTCTAGGTTTAGTAATCATTGGGTTTTCACTAGTTACTGCTTTTATAATTGATTATTTTTACCAACAATATTTTGGTGAACCGATAAACGTCCAGATTCCCCAACAATTTTCCGGCATTATTAGTACACCAACTCCAGAGGAAAAAGAACCCACCGAACAAGAAGTTGTCGAGCATCAAGTCGCATTAAATGAACCACGCTATTTTAGCTTACCAACTCTAGGAATAACCAAGGCCCGGATTTTGCAAGTTGCCGAAGATCCTCAAACTCATGAAATTGGTACGCCGCTAGGTATTTATGATGTTGGTTGGTTTAACAAAAGCGGTTTTCCAGGACAAGGTCAAACAATTATTCTTGATGGTCATAATGGCGGCCCAACTAGAGAAGGTATCTTTAAACGTCTCAATAAAGCCACTCTTGGTAATGAAGTAATTATTGAACGAGGTGACGGACAAATTTTTAGCTATACCATTGTAGATAATTACGTAATAGATATAAAAGATTTTAATCACTCAGCCATGGACAAGATTACGTCTAAAATAAATGATAAAGAAACCGTGGCTATTATTACTTGTAGTGGTCGTTGGCTAAGCGATAGACAGACTTACGATCAACGTACTATAGTTAAAGCAGTCAAGCAATAAAACTCTTTACTTATTGTAATTTTTACTGTATAATGTGAAATTGTAATTTATGGCCAAGCAAAAAGATGTAATTCGACTGGAAGGTAAAGTCAAAGAAGCGTTGCCAAACGCTCAATTTCGAGTTGAACTCGTCAATGGACATACAATTATCGCTCACATTTCGGGTAAAATGCGCAAACATTATATTCGACTTGTCCCAGGCGATAGAGTGGAAGTAGAGTTGAGCCCTTACGATCTCGAAAAGGGTAGAATTAGCTTCCGACTCAAATAATAATAACTAATAGGTAAAAGGAGATAACACTGGATGAAAGTTCGTGCAAGTGTTAAACCAATCGATCCTAAAAATGATATAGTCGTCCGTCGCTGTGGTCGCCGCAAAGATGGTTCAAAAGTATGTCGAGTCTATATCATAAACAAGAAAAAACCTAAGAATAAACAAAGGCAGGGTTAAGATGGCTAGAATTTCTGGGGTAGTTATCCCAACAGAAAAGCAGGTTCAAATTGCGCTTACCTACATTCATGGTATTGGCAAAACAACCGCATTAGCTATCCTTGCGGCGGCTAAAATCGAGCCGACCACTCGGGTAAAGGATCTCACCGAGGCTCAAGAACAAAAATTACGCGAAATTATCGACCGTGATTACACCGTAGAAGGTGACTTGCAGCGCTTGGTGGCAAATAATATTAAACGATTAAAAGACATCAAAAGCTACAGGGGTCAACGACACATTTCTGGATTACCAGTTCGTGGCCAACGAACCCGAACGAATGCGCGAACTCGCAAGGGTAAGGCAATAGCAGTTGGTGGAGCACAGCCAAAGGCTGCGTCTAAGACATAGGAGTAACGAAGCAGATGGCAAATGAAGTCAATAAACCAAAAGCTGCCACTAAGCGTAGCAAAAAACAACGTGTTGCTGTCCCAACTGGTAAGTTACACGTTCAATCAACTTTTAATAACACTATTGTTACTTTTACTGACAAAAAAGGTAATGTTTTAAGCCAATCAAGTGCTGGTGCGTGTGGTTTTCGTGGTTCAAAAAAAGGAACTGCTTATGCTGCACAAATAGCTTCTGAAAAAGCTGGCACCATTGCTAAAGATAAATATAGTTTATCGTCAGTTGACGTAATGGTTAAAGGTGTTGGTCTTGGCCGCGATGCCGCAATTCGTGCTTTAAGCGGTATGAACATCAAAGTTGAATCAATTAAAGATGTAACTGGTGTGCCACATGGTGGTGTCCGTCCAAAGAAAGCAAGGAGAGCATAAACAATGGCTAGAGATATTTCACCAATTGTTAAGCAAAGTCGCCGTGAAGGTTATGCTTTGCATCCTAAAGCTCACAAAATCATGGTTAAGAAAAGCAGTATCCCAGGCCAACACGCGCAAAGTCGCCAAGGCAAGGGCAGCTTATATTTAACTCAATTACGTGAAAAACAAAAAGTTCGCCGCATCTATGGCTTACTTGAAAAACAATTTGCTAATTTAATGAAAAAAGCCTCAAAACGTGAGGGTCTGGCAGGTGAAAACCTATTACAGATGCTAGAAACTCGTCTTGACAATACGGTTTACCGCGCTGGTTTTGCAACTAGTCGTCGGGCCGCTCGTCAATTAGTTTCACACGGTCATTTTATGTTAAATGGCAAACGCGTCAATATTCCATCAATTGCAGTAAAAGTTGGCGACAAAATTGAAGTTCGCGAAAAAAGTACCAAAAGTGCTTATTTCGCCAATTTAAGCGATGTAGTAAAAAATTCAGTCCAAAAACCATTAAGCTGGCAAAAAAGCGACGCCAAAAAGATGACTATCGAGGTAACTGGTTTGCCAAAACGTGATGAAGCTGAGGACGATATCAATGAACAATTAATTGTTGAATTTTATTCAAGATAGGGGAAACATGGCAAAGAATATTTACAATCCAACACTTAAAGAAGTTATCAATCATTCTGACAACAGCGCCACTATTGTGATTAGCCCAGTCAACAAGGGATATGGTAACACGCTTGGAAACAGCTTACGCCGTGTTTTATTATCAAGCATCCGTGGTGGTGCCGTTGTTGCTGCTAAAATTCATGGCGCAACTCATGAGTTTACTACCGTTAAGGGTGTAAAAGAAGATATTGTTGATATCATGCTTAATTTAAAGAATATTCACTTGATTATTCACAGTGACGCTCCAATTGAATTAAGTTTAAAAAAGAATGGCGCTGGTCCAGTTTATGCTTCAGATATCAAAGTTACTTCTGATGTTGAAATTGTTAACCCAACCCAAATCATCGCAACTATTGACGATCCAAAAGCTAGCCTTGAAATTGATCTAGTAGTCGAAGCTGGTCGCGGTTACAAAAACATTGATATAGCCAGTAAAGAACGCTTACATTCAGATATGATCGCATTAGACGCTTTCTTTAGTCCAGTTTTGCGCGTTCGCTACAAGGTGTCTGATACCCGTGTTGGTCAAGAGACTAATCTTGAAAAACTCGAAATCACCATTGATACCGACGGTTCACTTTCGCCTAGCCAAGCTTTTGAAGAAGCAGCAGCTATTTTAGTCAACCAATATCAATCATTGGCTGGTGCAACTGTAGTTGAACCAGGCGAAGAAATTGGCCGAATTGACAACGAAGCTTCAAGCGAATTAAATTCAACTATTGAAGATTTAAACTTGTCAGCTCGAACCACCAATGCTTTAATTAATAACGATATCCGTACAGTCGATGACTTATTAAACTTAAGCGAACAAGATCTTCAGGAACTAAAAGGTTTTGGCCAAAAAGCTCTTGATGAAGTAAAAAGTAAATTAGCGGAGCTAGAATTATAATGCACAGACATGGATACAAAGGTCGCAAGCTTGGACGTAAGCGCGACCAACGCAAAGCACTGTTTCGCACTCTCGCTAAACAGTTAATTACTAATGGTGCTATTGAAACTACTTTGCCAAAGGCAAAAGACGTCCTGCCAATGGTAGAAAAGTTATTAACTAAAGCCAAACAGGGTGATTTAGCGGCTCGCCGCCAAGTCATTGCTACACTTGATGACATTAAAGTTGGTAATTTTTTGATTGATGTAGTAGCGCCACAATTGTCAGCCCGTGCCAGTGGTTACTTGCGATTAGAACAGACTGACGCTCGTGTTGGTGATAATGCACCGATGGCAATTGTTGAATTTGTAGATGAAATTGACTTCGAAGCCGAAGCCAATTCTGCAGAATCGAAAACTGAAGTTGTAAAGGCTGAAAAGGTCGAGCAGACTGATGCAACAGAACAAGTTGAGGAGAAGGCCTAATGACTAAAATCGTTAAAGCTCACAAAACTTTTTCACAAAAACCAACCGAGGTTAATCGTGAATGGCATTTACTTGATGCTAGCGAAATGACTATTGGTCGGTTAGCTGAAATAGCTGCTAGACTATTGGTCGGTAAAGATAAAGTTAGCTTCACGCCACATGTTGATGGTGGTGATTATGTCGTCGTTATTAACGCCAAGGATATTAAAGCCACTGGTGACAAGGAAATTGCTAAAAACTATTTTCATCACACTGGCTTCCCTGGTGGAATTAAAAGCGCTAACCTAAAAACTATGCGTGAAAAATTTCCAGAAAGAATCGTTGAAATCGCGGTTAAAGGTATGTTGCCAAAAAACAAACTTCAAGATGCGCGTTTACAACGTTTGAAAGTTTACGCCGACGCTAATCATATGCACGAAGCGCAAGCTCCAAAGAAAGTTGAGGTTAAATAATGGCTGATAAAAAATATCTTTATGGCCTAGGTCGACGTAAAGCTGCAACTGCCCGTGTTCGACTTTATGAAGGCAAAGGTAAAATTACTATCAACGATCAAACCGCCGAAGAATATTTTTCGAACGACAAAAAATTGATTGCCGCAGTTGTTGAACCGCTTGTATTAGCGAATAAACAACAAAATTACGACATTTCTGTAAAAGTCTCTGGTGGTGGTTTAGTTGGTCAAGTTGGTGCTATTAAGCTTGGCATCGCTAAAGCTTTACTGGCTAATCATTCTGACCTACGCCCAGTCTTAAAACACGCTGAATTACTGAAGCGTGACCCACGCGAAAAAGAACGCAAAAAATATGGTTTGCGTTCAGCTCGCAAAAAAGAACAATTTTCAAAACGTTAATTGTCATTACTATCAAAATACACTCCAGTCATGGGGTGTATTTTGTGTTATAATGCAAACATATTTAGAGGTAAAATCATGTCAAAAAAACCACTACTGCCAGATTTAATTCACAATTTTCTTTATAAAGTATTTAAAATTCCTAACTCGATGAATGTTGAGATCTCAACACCACCAAAGTATAAAGCAACTTTAGTTTTTATACATGGAATTGGTGTATCAAAAGAGTTTTGGAATAATATAACCGAACCATTGGCACAAGATTGCCAAATTATTAAAGTCGATTTATTAGGATTTGGTCAATCAACTCGCCAAAAATATTTAAAATACAGCATAGATGATCAAGTAAAATCACTGTTTTTAACACTAGTCAAACACAATAAAATTTTAACTTCTAAACCAACTATATTCGTCGGTCATTCAATGGGCGCATTAATTGCCACCGAATTTGCTCAACGTTTTAAACTCTTTGTTAATCAGCTAGTGTTAGTTTCACCACCAATCTACCTTAATAAGAATAATCTCCAAGAACAATTTTTAAACTCAACTTACCAAACTATGCTTGACGATAAACGAGTTTTAGCATTAACATTGAAATTAGGGCAAAAGTTTTTTGGCTACACTAGCAATATGTCAGAAAAATCTCGCCAGGCATTCAGTAAATCCTTATCTACGGCTATTATGAAACAAGATACTTTCACGAAATTATCTGTCATTAAAGTTAAGACTTATGTTATTTATGGTAAATTTGATCCATTGATTATCGTTGATAATTTAGAAATCTTGCCTAAGATAAACGAAAATATTTCAATAGAGTCAACTTTTGCGGCTCATGACGTGAAAAATCTCCTAGCTAGAAAAGTCATAAAGCGACTTAAAAAGATTATTGATGTTATTTAAAGTTATATATCCGGTCAACACTATCAGTTAACTAGCAAAATTAGCACAATGTGTTAAAATAGATAACAGGAATTAACAGGAATTATATTTTGAACATCAGACCAACTATCTTAACTGGCATTAGATCAAACGAAGATCCGACTATCGGTAACTATTTTGGGGGCATGCTGCCTATGATAAAAATGCAAAAACAGCATTCTACCACACATAATATCAACATGTTTGTGCCAGATTTACACAGCTTTACGACGCCAATCGATCATCGCTCACTTTATCAAAATACACTGAATAATCTGCGTATATTTGTAGCGGCAGGACTCGATCTTGATGACCCAAATCTATTTTTGTATCGCCAAAGTTTTATTTCGGCTCACTCGGAACTAACCTGGATTCTTGACTGCTTCACTGGCTTTGGTGAAATGAGCCGCATGACTCAATTCAAAGACAAATCCTCGATTTTAGATAATGATCGAGTCTCGGTTGGTTTATTTAATTATCCAGTCTTAATGGCAGCTGACATTCTACTCTACAACGCTAAGTGGGTACCGGTTGGAGAAGATCAATTTCAACATCTTGAAATTACTCGCGATATTGCTCAGCGCATGAATCGCAAATTTGGAGATTTATTTGTAATACCAGCATCCACCAGCGAACAAATGAATTTTATTAACCAAAACAATGGTATTCGCATTCGCAGCCTAACCGAACCAACTAAAAAAATGAGTAAAAGCTCTGACGATTCTAAATCAAAAATCTTAATGCTAGACGACCCAGAATCAGCTTATAAAAAAATCGTGTCAGCCACCACTGATAACCTTGGTGTGATTAATTTCGATTGGAAAAAACAACCAGGCATTAGTAATTTATTACAAATTTTAGCATTAATTACAGATAGGGATTTGTCAGAAGTCGTCTCCGAATGGCAAGGCAAAACTAGCTATGGTGAATTCAAAAAAGTCGTTGCTAACGCAATTCGTAACTTCTTAATTGGTTTTCGTACTCGCTATGAAGCCTTATCTGAGGATAGATTAATAACCAAGTTAGAAACCAGTGAAGATGCGTTAAGGCCGATTGCTAACGCGACCTTATTGCGTGTTCAAAAAGCCGTAGGACTTCGTCGATGAAACTTTCTGTTAAAGACGCCAAACAAATTCTAAAAGATTTTGCAGTTTTCAATCATGAGTCCGTCATCACTACGCCTCAAAAAACCGAACTCAGCGAACGTTCGTTTTTATTTCAGTTTAGTCATGACAAAAAACAGTGGGCGATCTTATTCGATAGTGATATTGACGAAGAAGATGTTTTGCAATTAGCGCCGTGGACAACAGGCGAGAGCCAGTTAATACCAAACCCAAACCAATTGGATAGTACTGCGTTACCCTTTAGACAAAAAACCTGTTACTTAATGGTACATAATTTTTCACAGATTCGGCTTGATTCATGGCTCGCTCAACAACACCCTGATTATTCACGCGCTCGATTGCAGAAAATGATAAAAAACAATCAAGTACTGGTTAATTATCAACCAGAAACTAGCCCTAAACGTTTAATTTTACCAACGATTGATGAAGTAGAATTATTGCCCGAACAGACCACTAATAAGCAAGTTATAGATTTTAAGATTTTATTTGAAAATAACGATTTAATAGTAATTAATAAACCAGCTGGTGTTTTAGTCCATCCCGCAACCGAATCCGATGATAGTAATGAATATACCGTAGCTGATTTTGCACGTGAGCATGGCAATTTTACAAAAACTGATTGGCGAGCAGGAATTGTCCATCGACTAGATCGAACGACAAGTGGCATAATGATAATTGCTAAAAACGCCACAACCGCTAACTATCTCAAACAACAATTTGCTGACCGTCAAGTTCATAAAACTTATCACGCCATTGTCACTGGCGCGCCAAAACATTTAAAAGCAAAACTCAATCTGCCACTTAAACGTTCTCTAAAAAACGCTGGCAAGTTTATGGTTGACGCTAGTGGAAAAGAAGCCACTACTGTTTATGAAATTATCAACTCAACCGATAATCATCATTTGGTAAAGCTTCAACCACACACTGGCCGTACGCATCAGCTTCGGGTTCATATGAGCTACATTGGATTGCCAATTTTGGGCGATTATCTTTACGGCGGACAAAAATATTCTCGTGTCATGTTGCATGCTAGCGAGATTAATTTCATCGACCAACACGGCAAACAAATAGTCGTCTCATCGCCATTACCAAGTGAGTTTCAGCCATGGATGAATTAAAATCCTTATTGACTAGCACAGAGCGACAACAGATTGAGCAAATAGCCAATTCTCGAAACCACAGTAGTTTAATCATAGCCCACAATAACGCCAAGCTTAATCTCGCTGAGGCATTTCTAGCTGATTTCTGTCAACGTCGTAAATATTATTTTATCTTGACCACCCCAGACGAAACTGGCAGTATAAAAATTGAGGTCACTCGCCAAATTATTGAAAAATCTATTACCACCACTAATCAAAAACGCTGGTTCGTGATTCGCCATGCCGAAACTATGACTCGTGAGGCTCAAAATTCACTCTTAAAATTACTCGAGGAGCCAAATCAAGATATTTATTTAATATTATTATCTTCACAGCCGTCGCGATTACTCGCTACTATCCGTTCACGAACTCAACTAATTAAATTATCTCCAGTTAAAAAATCAACTTTAGCTACCTTATTACGCAGTAATTTTCCCAAATTAGATAGTAAGCAATTAAGTCAGCTGCTATTTTTAGCTCAAAATGATTTGCAATTATTACTTGACCTCGCAAAAAATGACGAGTTATCAAATCGTTACATAAAAATTGCTACTGATGCTCGAAAAATAATCACTGCCGATCAAACTCATGCGTTGATAATTTTAACAAAATATTTCAATTCGCGAGAAGAGGCGATTATTCTAGTCGGCACTTTGCTAAAAATTCATCATTCATTGATAGTCAAACAGCTCTCCACTGTTCAGATTTCAAAGCTTACTCCCTGGCTGACAGCCCTCAAACGCTTACAACAAAACTGTTCAGTTAGATTGACGCTTATCAATGCGATCATTTAAACATCTTAATTATAAATTGCGCTTGTAGTGTTTTTAAGTTATAATAGACGCAATGTTTGGACTATTTTTTATCGTTTTATTGGGAATTGGCCTAGCGTTTTTAAAAGATCCAAAACAACGCATTGACCGCACTAGTGAATATATCGTACAACGAATCGATAGCATTTGGAAAATTGCCCAAAAAGCTTTTCAAGAGGAAAAATATCTTCGTGCTGAAAAGGCTTTACTGACTATTCTACGAATTGATGAAAAAAATGCGGCCGCCTATAACCGACTGGGCATTTTATATGCAAAACAAGAAAACTTCAGTGAAGCAATCGAATGTTTTGAGATTGCCCAAAGTCTTGAACCAACCGCTAATAATCTCCATAACGTTGGTTTAATTTATTACAACACCGGTGAATATGGCAAAGCGGCGATCGCCTTTGAGCAGGCGATAGAGATCGATAGTTCATCTGCGTCTCGTTTTATTGCCTACGCCAAAGTTCAAGAAAAGCTAGACGATCTAAAAAAAGAGATCCTGGCTCTAGAACGAGCAATTGAAATTGAAGAAAATCCACAAACCCTAAAGATGCTTGCCTTAGCTTATCATAAAGACAACAGAGAAGAACTGGCCCGCGATCTATACACAAAAGCTACCCGTTTAGTTGAACAACAAACCCACCCAATGATCGAGCCGAAGTCAAAAAGCCATCCATCTCCACGTATTATTCAATAATTTATTGCGACACTAAAAATCCCCCAGCAAGGCGGTGTTGGGGGATTTTGGTGCCGGAGGTAGGACTCGAACCTACGAAGCTTTACAGCGAGAGATTTACAGTCTCTTGTCATTGCCACTAGACTACTCCGGCAAGATGGAGCCGACTGTCAGGCTTGAACTGACGACCTACGGTTTACAAAACCGTTGCTCTACCAGCTGAGCTAAGTCGGCGTGCTTTAAATTATATCAAAAATCAAGATTTTTTCAAGTTTTTTAGGCATAAAAAGAAAAGGCCCCTCGTAGAACAAATCGAGGAGCCATAAAAGATGTCTTTTCACAAAAAGGCGAGAGATAGTCGGGACGTGATTAGCGTTTCAAGCGTCCCTTCTTGTCTACCTTGAAACCATCTGGCGTGGTTCCATTAGTAAACAAGCTACCATCTGCATTAAAATAATACAGATACTTACCTATCTTGACCCAACCATTTTTGGCCATGTCTCCATACTTCTTTTGGAGATAGTACTTCTGGCCATCAAGGCTGAGCCAGCCTTTTTTTTGTTTTCCGCTCTTAGGGTCGAAATAGAACCGACCTTTTTTTATGTTTTGCCAACCGGTGGCCATGTGGCCGTCGGCGGCAAAAAAGTAGCCAGTGTCATCGATCTTGCAATAACCAGTTTTGTATAACTGGTTATTGCCGTACCACCAGCCGACACCATCGTAATGCCAGCTAATGGTGGAAGACACAGTCGTTGAGCCGACTGACTCATCTTGTGTCTTCCATAGCTGGTTGCAAGTGCAGTTAGCAAAACCATCACACCTGCAGTCCAATATACCGCAGTCACATCCAGCCGCCAGAGCTGGTGTGCTGCAGAACATAGCAACAAACACAGCAAAAAAAACAAAAAACATCATCTTTTTCATAAATATCACCCTCCTTTTATATAATGTTTATTAATGAACTATTACACTTCTATTATACCATATCTAATAAATAATGTCAATAATACTTCTTGTCTTTTCTGAGTAGTTTTGCGGCATGATCTACACTTTAATTTCAACCATAACTATGCTATAATGGATTTTATCCTTATACAGGGGCATAGTACAATGGCTAGTATAAAGGTCTCCAAAACCTTAGATCTAGGTTCGATTCCTAGTGCCCCTGCCAGACAAAACTCCACTACGGTGGGGATTTTAATTGCTAATATCTTTTAAAACACTATCAATAATTGAGTTTTTACTGACAATTATTAAACACTAATGAGTACATCAGTACAGAGTAAATTTAAAATCACCCCCCATGTGAGGTGATTTTAATTATCATCAGTAGTTTTTTAACCCTTACGTGGTTTAACTTCGTTGCGACCAAGGTTTTTCTTTGTTTCAACATACAAAGCATGTTTCTTTGCAATTGGGTCGTATTTTTTGATGCTTAATTTTTCAGGAGTGTTCATGGTGTTTTTGACCGTGTAATAAGTACGATGTCCAGTCAACTCACTTACCAAACCAACCAACTTGCGTTTTGTATTCTTTTTAGCCATTATTTTCCTTCTTGTTTTTTAAAATCTTGTCGTATTATAGCATTTTTTAAAATAAATTACAAGACTAGAGGGGGTGAGCGTGGGGTTTTGCGAAACTTGTGCTTTCGATATACAATAGAATCATGAATATTACCGCCAAACTTCAGCAACTCGCTGATGCTCAGTATCGAGATTTTCAAGCTAAACTAATACCAATTATTAATAAATCACACATTCTTGGGGTACGCACGCCAGTTTTACGGCGCTTTGCGAAAGATTTATGGCGTCATCATCAAGCTGACGCCGAACAATTTCTAGCCCAACTTCCGCACCAATATTATGACGAGAATAACTTACACGCTTTTTTGATTGAACAAGCAGGGGATTTGGGGCGAACTTTAGAGCTGACCGAGCAGTTTTTGCCGTTTGTTGACAATTGGGCGACTTGTGATTCTTTTACGCCGCCAGTTTTTAAACGCTATCCAGAGGAAATCTATAGCAAAATTCAGACTTGGCTGCGCTCCGACTGCGTCTATACCGTGCGCTATGGCATGGGATTATTATTGAGTAATTTTCTCGATGAACAGTTCCAACCAGTGATGATTAAGCAGGTGATGAGTGCAAAATCCGGTGAATATTACATCCAGATGATGCAAGCTTGGTATCTAGCGACGGCGCTAGTCAAACAATTCGACGCTACCTTGCCGTATTTCGAAAGCAAACAATTACCGACTTTCGTCCACAACAAAGCCATCCAAAAAGCCATCGAGAGTCGGCGAATTAGTCCCGAATTAAAGCAATATCTGCGTGGATTAAAAATTAGCCGATAGTTAAGGCGGAGCGGGCGAGTTTATGGGTTTACTTTTGACCCGGTTTTTGTTATACTAAAAGAGTTAGGCCGCGATAGCTCAGTTGGTAGAGCGCATCCATGGTAAGGATGAGGTCTCGGGTT
>JAUMVA010000008.1 GCA_030530425.1 Candidatus Saccharimonadota bacterium | reverse complement strand
TCCGACCGGATTCGAACCGGCGATCTCCTCCGTGACAGGGAGGCGTGATAGGCCAGCTTCACTACGGACCCGTATTAAAGACTTTCAAATTATAGCAAAGACTAATTTAAAAATCAATATTAAAAGATGTTTTTGCTAAAAAAAATAAAATCGTGTAAAATATAAAGGAAGTTTGCCGTTGTAGCTCAGTTGGCAGAGCGACGCATTCGTAACGCGTAGGTCATCAGTTCAATCCTGATCAACGGCTCCATTTATACTATGATTTTGAATGTTATTAAAGATACTATTATTTCCGTAAAGAAAGATCGAACGTATTTGGTTCTTTTAATCTTGCAAATTCTTTCTGGATTATGGGTGATAATTGATGTTCTACTAACGGTTAAAACTAGTCAACTGCAGACTTGGTTTCGATTTACGTCTTTTAATTCAGAATGGTATAATCGCACAAATTGGATGTATGGATATAGTTGGGCAATTTTAGCTTTGGTTATTATGCTTTTGCATACTATTTTGTCTGTTAAGTTTTTGAAGCAAAATTACCGAGAGTTGGCTTTATTAATGTTAGGGGCTGGTGTTATTTTGATGATAATTAGCAGTGTCAATTTTAATATGATCATGTCATTGCCTAGGTAAAAGATGATTAGACGAAAATCCGCTAATATTGAAATACCATTGGGCAAACGAACAAAATTTTATCGTTTTTTTGAGATACTTACTCCAGCGATAACTTATTCAGTTTTGATTTTAACAATCATATTGTCGGTCTGGAATGTGCTATATGGAGCTATCTATATTTTAATTATGGTAACTTGGGCATTTGTAAGGGGTCTCGGGATTTTATATAGCACAATTGTTGGCCGCGGGGCTTATGATGCTTCACTAAAGATTGATTGGCATCAGCGGCTAATTGATCTGCAAAATGGAAAAGCGACGCATAACGATAATAAGGAATTTTTATTTGAACGTCATTTAAAATATATCGATATCTATAAAAGTAACAAAAATAAAATACATATTGAAGATGTTTATCATTTAGTAATTGTTGCAATTTACAACGAGAGTTATGATGTGGTATCTGCCACGATTCAATCTCTATGTGACACAACCTACAACAAGGATAGGATGCTAATTTGCTTGGCTTATGAAGAACGTGGTGGAAGGTTAACTGCTGAGACTGCGAAACGATTACAGAGAAAATTTAAATCCAAATTTGCTGATTTTGTTTTGGTGCGTCATCCAAGTGATATACCAGGAGAGGTGATTGGTAAAGGGGGAAATATCACTTACGCAGCTAGAGAAATGAGTCGTTATTTGCAAAATAATAATATTTCTTCTTCCCAAGTTGTGGTGACAACTTTAGACTCTGATAATAAACCACATCCTATGTATTTTGACTATGTGACTTATGAATATGTAATCTATGAAGATCGTCATAGATTATCGTTTCAGCCGATATCTTTATTTTTAAATAATATTTGGGATGCACCAGCGCCTGCGCGAATAATTGCGACTGGTAATTCTTTTTGGAATATGGTTTGTTCAGCTCGTCCTTACGCATTACGAAACTTTGCCTCACACTCACAGCCACTGAGTGCACTGGAAGAAATGAATTATTGGAGTACGCGTACAATCGTTGAAGATGGACACCAATATTGGCGAAGCTATTTTCATTTTCGTGGTCATTATGCCGTAGTACCAATTTATTTGCCAATTTATCAAGATGCGGTCTGTGCTGAGTCTTATCAAAAAACGTTACGATCTCAATTCGTTCAACTTCGACGCTGGGCTTATGGTGTATCAGACGTTGCTTATGTGGCGCAGCAATTGTTTAAGGAAAAAAACACCGATTTTTTTTGGCGAACATTTTTTAAATTCATAGCTTTAATTGAGGGAAATGTGACGCTTGGATCATTGTCAATTATTATTGCGGTTGGCGGTTGGATACCATTATTATTAAATAATCATGCTCGAAATAGTATTATTGCTCACCAATTACCAATCGTCATTAGTTCGATTCAACAGATGGCAATGGTCGGCATGCTTGTGGCTATTGTTTTTTCGCTGCTAATGTTACCACCGCGTCCAAAACGCTATAGTAAGTTTCGTACAGGTCTCATGATTTTACAATGGATTTTAATACCACTAACTTCAATTTTGTATAATTCTTTAACTTCTTTGTATTCGCAGGGACGCTTGATGACTGGACGATATCTTGATAAGTTTGATGTAACTGAAAAAACTATTGTCAGAGAGTAATATAAAACATGCCACTGAAGCAATGTTAAATAGCTTTCGATTACATTAAAGCTATTGTCATCTTATGTCATCAAATGGATTCTGATTAGTATATTTGGGTTTGTCCGTAGTTAAATCGGCGCTTATTTTACTCGCAATGGTTCTAATCATCAAACTAGTGATAATACAAATTGTTGATAGTTAAAGTAGAAAAGCTGAAATTAATAATGTATTTATAATACTAAAATTAAAATTGTCAAACGAACATTTTTTAAAAAATATATCGCATGTGATATAAAAAAATAAAAACAAATAAAAATGGTCAGTGGAAAACTTAAGCGCAATTTGTGGAAATAAAAATAACTTCAGCTTTTAAAACTGAAGTTATTTTTATGGTGGGTGATATAGGACTCGAACCTATGACCTCATCCACGTCAAGGATGCGCTCTAGCCAACTGAGCTAACCGCCCGCGTTTCCTCATTATAGCATATTTTTGAAAAACTTGCATTTTTCGTAAAAAAAAATATAATAAAAGATGATATACGATGAGTGCGAACTCACCAATCGCAGGAGTTGTCCTTTGTGGGTAAAAAGTAAAATCACCCAATAGAGTGCTTGAACAAAATCAAGAAGTCCGGTGGAACCGCCCTTTCGGGTCCGTGACGATAATAGAAAGAAGGAGATTAACTATGTCGTCAGACGAGCAAAACAACAAAGCTGAAACAATAAGGCATAGCTTGGCTCATATTATGGCTGCGGCTGTGCAGAAGCTTTGGCCACAAGCTGAGTTTGGAGTCGGGCCATCAGTTGAAAACGGCTTTTATTACGATATTTATTTGGAAAATTATGCTTTTTCTGATCAAGATTTAAAGAAAATCGAAAAAAGAATGCATAATATTATTAATCAGAAACTGGATTTCATAAAGCGCGATCTATCGATTGAGGAGGCAATTAATTGGGCAAAACAAAACAACCAGCGATTTAAAGTTGAGCTATTAGATGACCTAAAAAAACATGGCACAACTAAAATAATAGACTTGGATGAACCAGAAGGCAAAAAAACAGTAACTAGCGTTAGCTTTTATCAAGTAGGTGATTTTGTAGATTTATGTCGTGGTCTACATGTCTCAAACACGTCTGAAATCAATGCTTTTAAATTAATGCGGGTATCTGGTGCTTATTGGCGCGGTGATGAAAAACGGGAACAGATGCAGCGTATATATGGTGTGGCTTTTGAAACACAATCAGAGCTTGATGAATATTTAGAACGATTAGAACAGGCTAAAATGCGCGATCATCGCAAACTGGGCAAAGAGCTTGATTTGTTTACTTTTTCTCCACTGGTAGGTGCAGGACTTCCAATGTTCACTCCTCGTGGCACAATTTTACGCGATTTGTTATCTGGTTTTACGAATCAGTGTCGTCAGGATATTGGTTTTACGAAAGTTTGGACACCGAACATGACCAAACATGAACTATACGAAAAGTCTGGCCATTGGGCAAAGTTTGGCTCAGAATTATTCCTAGTTAAAAGTCAAGAAACTTCCGATCAATTTGTAATGAAACCGATGAATTGTCCACATCATGCTCAGATCTACGTTTCGAAGCCTAGAAGTTATAAAGAAATGCCTATACGATATCTCGAAACTACCACTGATTATCGTGATGAAAAGACGGGCGAACTCGGTGGTTTGAGTCGAGTGCGCTCTTTGACACAAGATGACTCACATGTATTTTGTCGTCCTGACCAAATTGGCGAAGAAATTCATAATCTAATGGGTGTTGCAGATAAAGTGTATGCAACATTCGGCATGAAATTGCGTGTGCGTTTGAGTTATCGTGATGACAGCGATGCTTATTTAGGCGATGCAAAACTTTGGGAAGAGAGTCAAAAGCGATTAAAAGAAGCCGTTATAGCACATAATTTAGATTATTTTGAACAGACTGGTGAAGCTGCGTTTTATGGTCCAAAAATTGACTTTATGGCTTCTGATGCTTTGGGCCGTGAACATCAGGTTGCGACTGTACAACTGGATTTTGTTCAACCAGAACGCTTTGGCTTAACTTATATTGATCATGATGGCAAAGAACAACAGCCGATAATGATTCACTGTGCTATTTTGGGGTCAATTGAGCGGTTTATGAGTGTATTTATCGAACACACCAGTGGTCACTTTCCGCTATGGATAGCGCCAGAGCAGATCCGAATTTTGACAATTAATGACGACATTTTACCTTATGCCCAAAAAATAAAAACTATGTTAGATAACATTGTCTTGAATGAGCCAGTTAGATTTAACCCATTGCGTGTAACGATTGATAGCCGGAAAGAGTCACTTGGTAAGAAGATTCGTGAAGCTACATCTTTCAAAATACCAATTCAGCTTATTGTTGGGCAAAAAGATAATGATGCGCAAGAAGTTAGTATCAGACTACGTGATGGCGAACAAAAAATTAAACTATCGGATTTAGAGTCATTTTTACAACGTTATAATGCAGAAGAGACCAACCATAAAAAATAACTTACCACTGATTGTGATTCTTGGTTCAACGGGGACTGGAAAAACTGCCATATCTTTAGAACTAGCCTCGAAAATAGGCGGTGAAATTATATGTGCAGATTCTCGAACGGTCTATCGTCATATGAATATTGGAACCGCAAAGCCAAGTGATAAAGATCGAGCAAAAATAAAGCATTGGTGCCTCGATTTAGTTAATCCAAACGAAAGATTTACCGTTGCTGATTTTAAAATTCAAGCTCAAATTGCGATAAACGACATTCGATCTCGCGGCAAATATCCTATACTAGTAGGTGGTAGTGGTCTTTATATTGATAGCGTAATATTTAATTTTGATTTATTGCCAAAGGCTAATCAAAAGCTTCGGCAAGAACTAAATATATTAACCACCGGAGAACTACAGCAGCATTGTATAAAAAACAACATTATTTTACCAAATAATTATACCAATCGCCGTCATCTAATTCGAAAGATTGAAACTAATGGTGCTGTTGTAAAAAATACAGACATACTTTCAAACACTATTGTTATGGGAATTGATGTTGAAAAAACAACATTAAGAAAGAGAGTAGCAAATAGAGTGGAACAAATGTTAAAAGACGGTTTGCTCCAAGAAACTGAATATTTATATAAAAATTACAACACTAAGCTAGAGTCAATGACGGCTAATGTATACAGTTTGGCTAATAGATATAGAACAGGTGAGATAAATAAAAAGCAGTTCATTGAATTGGCGACTATTCGTGATATGCAATTAGTTAAAAAACAACGAACTTGGTTTCGTCGCAATCAACATATTATATGGTTGAGACGCGAAGAAGTTATTCCTTATTTATTGAGAATACTTGACAATAAATGAGTAGTTTTGTGATACAATAATACTATGATTAATTTGGATATTGTGAAAAATCTATTCGGATCAAATACTAGAGTAAAATTGCTAGATCTATTTTTCAAAGATATCACAAAGTCTTATTACGTAAGGGAGATTACTAGATTGATAGATGAACAAATTAATTCGGTTCGTCGGGAATTAATTAATCTTGAGGAAATTGGTTTAATTAAAAAAACTGATAAAAATCGTAAAGTATATTATCAAATTAATCAAAATTCAAAACTCTATAATCCATTAAAGCTGCTTTTTTCCGAAGGTTATTTGGACAACGATGCAATTATTAGATCCGTAGATGATAATCAGCAGTTTATTGATGGTGATATTAACTGGCAAAAAGAGATTATGATCGTCAAGCCTTTACTAGCGAAAGTGATTATCTTTGATACGAACGAGCCGAAAATTGACGTTTTAATTGTGGGTGATAACTCTACGCACCAGTTGTCTATTTGGGCTAACGGTTTAGAGCAAAAAAAAGGTCAAGAGCTCAGATACATTATATTGTCGTCTAGAGACTATGATTATAGATTATCTGCAAAGGATAAGTTTATTAAAGATTTGCTTAATCAATCGCATGAAGTAATATACGATGTGGACGAAGAAAGGGAGAATAAATGATTGAGATAGAATATTTTGGCGGTAATAGCTTAAAAATCACCAGCAATAAACAGAGTCTTGTTATTAACCCAAAACGAGCCATGTTTGGTTTAAAAGATTTGAATGTTAACCAATCTGTTGAGATTGTAACATCTAATCAATACATTGTTGATAATAATGACGGATTGCTAATTGACGGTCCTGGCGAATATGAGGTCCAAGGTTTTTCGATTAATGGTATTGCTGTTAATAATTATCAAGATTCTGAGCAGAATCTACGATCAGAAAATATTTATGGGATTAATATTGAAGAAATAAGAATTGCCGTATTGGGAAATATAAAAGCTAAATTAAATGACGACCAACTAGAGGCTATTGGAATGGTTGATGTTTTAATTATACCTGTTGGCGGTGGTGGCTATACTCTTTATGGTAAAGAAGCTGCATTTTTAACTAAACAAATTTCGCCAAAAATTGTAATACCGGTACATTATGCTGATGGCTCAATTAATTATGAAGTGCCTCAGGATACTGATGAAGAATTCAAAAACGAGCTTAATGTTGAGTTAGAAAATAAAGATAAGTTATCTATTAAAAAAGCCGTCGATTTGCCAGAACATTTAAAGATTGTAAAATTAGCTCGAAAATAATAAATGAATATCTCAACTTTAGTAATTTATTTTGTAATTGTTTTGGTGTCGATTTCTGTTCATGAGGCTGCACATGCTTTGGTAAGTTATCTACTGGGAGATGACACTGCTAAATTACAAGGAAGAGTCAGCTTTAATCCTTTGAAACATCTTGATTTATTTATGTCATTAATTTTGCCAATGATGCTTGTATTAGCCGGATTGCCAGCCTTTGGTGGCGCGAAGCCAGTTCAAATTAATCAGCGAAAAATTAAATGGGGTGAATATGGTATGGCTTTGGTTGCATTAGCTGGTCCAGTGTCTAATTTTATCCAAGCCTTTATAGCCTTTGGAATAATGACCATTGCGATTAATATTGGAAATACTACAGTGGCGCTAATTGGTTATATCGGAGTGCAAGTTAATCTTGGTTTTATGTTGTTTAATTTATTGCCTTTACCTCCATTGGATGGTTCAAGGGTTTTATATGCTCTTGTTCCAGATTATTTGCAAAATTTAATGAATAAGATTGAGCAGTATGGAATGATGATCTTAATAATATTTGTGATTATCGCTAACCAATTTTTATCTTTTTATATTTTAAACGTGTCAAACGCTATTCAGACTTTCTTTAAAGTTATTTTTAACTTGTTTAATTAATTTGTGCTATAATTATACTAGCCTCGTAAGCGGCTAGTATAATTTTCTCGAACAATATTTTTATGGGAGCTTTAATGATTTAGTCTCCGTGGAGCTATTTTGCGAGCACCCACTTGCCATAAAGGCTGAGAATTTTGTAATAGTCGCTCGGGGTTTTGTGGGTGGACATGGAACAATCAAACGAAATTATTATTTTAGTTCAATATACTGATAAGATTTTCATTTATCAAACAGAAAATTTATGGTCTTTACCAAAAATTAAATTACGTGTTAAATCAACTCCTGAAGAGGATATCGGTTTTTTCTTTCAGAAAAAATTTTCTGTAGTGGTGCCAACGCCAAAAATACTAGATGTTTATTTTTCTGATAAAAATATCTCTATTATCTATAAACTTGAAATTGATCAGAAACAATATTTAAAAATTATTAATAGTGATAAAAAATTCATTTGGTGGAGTGGATTATACGGTGAATATCAATTTGATGAAAAAACACGCTGCATATTAGATTTTTTAACAAGACGTGGGCGTATAGATTTTTTAAATAGACAACCTTCGGGAATAATAGATAATCAAGAACGCTACATTCTGTACACAGATGGTGGTTCTAGAGGTAATCCTGGTCATTCGGCAATTGGATTTGCAATTTATGATTCTAATGACATTGAGATTCAATCATGCGGCGAATATATTGGGATCTCTGTCTCATCAGTCGCTGAATATCAGGCTGTTTTGCGCGGACTAGAAGTTTCTGCAGGTATGGGGATTAAAAAAATTGAATTACGAGTCGATAATTTGATGGTAGTAAAACAGATTAATGGTGAATATCAAATAAAAAATCGAGAATTATGGCCAATACATGAACGAATTATGAAACTTAAGAAGTCTTTTGAGGGGTTTAATGTCGTTCACATTAAAAGAAGTTTTAATGAGCGTGCGGACAGATTGGTTAATGCGGCATTGGACGACTATTTGCTTAATTCTTAAAAACTGAGTATAATAAACAAAGTCTGCCAGACGGTTGCTTGCCAGTTTAGATTGGTAAGAGGAAAGTCCGGACAACACAGAGCACGACAATCGTTAACAACGATCGGGGGAAACCTTAGGGAAAGTGCCACAGAAACGTATACCGCCTATTATTAGGTAAGGGTGAAAAGAGTAGAGTAAGAGCCTACAGCTTGGTCTGGTGACAGGTCAAGAGGGCAAACCCTGTCGGTTGCAAAGAGATTCGTGATGATTGCTCGTCTAGCGAATCGTTAACTGCTTGAATTGATCAGCAATGGTCAATCTAGATAGATAACCGTCTAATACAGAATCCGGCTTATAGACAGACTATTAAAATCCTTGGCTTTTTGCCAAGGATTTTATGTTGAGTTAAATTTAAGCGATTAAATTATTTTAAAGATTTGATGATTTCTGCAAAAGCTTGCGGTTCATTAACTGCTAGCTCGGCTAGAATTTTTCGATCAATTTCTATGTTATTATTTTTTAGTTTGTTAATAAAATCTGAATATCGAAGTCCGTTAGCTCGGGTGGCATTATTGATACGAGTGATCCATAAAGCGCGTAGTGAGCGTTTTTTATTACGTCGATCTCGATAAGCATATTGTAAAGATTTAATAACTCCCTGTTTAGCTAGTCGAAATGAGCTGGTGCGGGCATGCTGCATGCCTTTAGCAGCTTTTAAGATTTTCTTATGTTTGCTATGCGCAGTAACTCCAGTTTTGATTCGCATGATTTAGGCTCCTAATACTTTCTTTAAGTTTTTAATATTTTTACCTGAAACCAAGGCTTTTGTGTTAATAATACGTTTGCGTCGACGGCTCTTTTTTGCTAAAAAGTGACCGCCAAAAGCGCGTTGGCGCATAACTTTACCGGTGGGCGTAATTCTTATTCGCTTTGCGGTACCCTTGTGGGTTTTCATTTTTGGCATTATTTACTCCTTATGCTTAAACTCAAATTTCTTCCGTTGAGCTGAGGTTTTTGGTCTATAATCGCTCTATCGCCAATAATATTCATAATTTTTTCAACCATTTCTTGGCCGAGTTCCTTATGAGCCATTTCTCGTCCTCTAAAGACAATCAGCAGGCGAACTTTATGTCCTTTTTCAAGGAATTGGATGGTCTTTTTTAGCTTGATCTGTAAGTCATTATCACTAATTTTTAGACCAAAACGCATTTGCTTTAATTCGCTAGCTTTGGCATTTTTGCGATTTTTTTGTTGCTTTTTCATCTTTTGATATTGGTATTTGCCCCAATCAATGATTTTTGCAACTGGAGGATCAGTGTTTGGCGATATTTCAACTAAATCAACGCCAGCTTCTTTGGCGAGTTTCATTGCTTCTTGAATGGTCAAGACTCCAAGCTGCTCACCATTTACACCGATAACTCTTAAATTTTTAGATCGGATCTCTTGATTGATCCTTGTTTGGCTACTTATAGCACTTTCCTCTCTTAACGTTAATACTCGAGTGTTTAACTCGGATTACATTTTATCAGATAAAGCTTAATTAGACAAGAGTAATTAATTAATATTGGCACGATATTGTAGTGCTTCAGCAATATGTTTGATCTCGATGCCATTTGTTTGCTCTAAATCGGCGATTGTTCGCGCAACTTTTATAATTCGAAAATAACTTTTTGAAGAGATTTTTAATTTTTCAGCCGCTTGATCGAGAAAATTTTTAACATCATCTGATAGTTTAATCATGCTACCGATCTGTCTGCTGGTTAAATTACTATTATAAAAGCTCTTTGATTTATAACGATTATGTTGAATCATCTGTGCTTGTAAAATCATTTTTTTGGCCTGTTGGTGCTCAGTGTCTTTATTAAGACCATTTATGGAGATAAGGTGTTTATGTGGAGTAGGAGAGACGTTGATAATTAAATCAACGCGGTCTAATAGTGGTCCTGAAAGTTTTTTCTGGTAATTTAAAATTTGGGTAGTCGTGCAAGTACATTCATGATCTTTATCTCCATAATAACCGCATGGACATGGATTCATGGTTGCGATTAGCATAAAATCGGCTGGAAAACGAGTTTTACCGTTAACTCGATTAATCCAAATTTGTTTTTCTTCCAATGGTTGTCGTAATGATTCTAGAACTGATCTCGGAAACTCTGGTAGTTCGTCTAAGAATAACACTCCAAGGTGAGCTAGACTAATTTCACCGGGAATTGGATTCTTGCCGCCACCAATTAGTGATATTTTGCTGGCTGTGTGGTGTGGTGAACGAAACGGTCGACTCATAGTATTGCCTTCAATGTTTGCATTAGATAGGCCGTGTAATTTAGTGACGATTAAACGTTCTTCATTTGTCAAATTTGGGAGTAAACCTAAAACTGTTTTTGCCAGCATTGTTTTACCAGTGCCAGGTGGACCATTTAATAAGATATTGTGTCGTCCAGCTGTGGCAATTATTATTGCGCGCTTGGCTTGAGCCTGACCATAGATGTCATCTAGTATATTATCTGAGTGACTTTCTTTTGTGTTTATGATCTCTAGCGATCTTTGATAAGGTGTTATTGTAGTGATTCCATTAAGATGCAGAAAAAGCCGCTTTAAATTATCAACAGGATATAATTCAATATCTGTTATTAATTGGGCTTGTTTGATATTTGAGCTTGGCAAGAAAGCTTTTTTGATATTGGCGTTGCGAGCTGCCTCAATGACATTGATAATCCCTTTAACTGAACGTAGTTGCCCATCCAGGGATAGCTCGCCAATAAATATACTATCTTTCAAATTATTTTTAGGAATTTGATTGGATGCTGTAAGAATTGATAAGGCGATTGGTAAATCAAAGCTGGTGCCGTCTTTAGGAATTTCAGCTGGTGCTAGATTGACTATTATCTTTCCTTTAGGAAAATCGAGCATAGAATTGGTAATGGCATGCCGCACGCGTTCTTTAGATTCTTCGATTGCTTTATTGCCCATACCGACAATCTGAATTGATGGAAGTCCTTTTGATATATCTGTTTCAACTTCAATTTCTTTAGCATCAAAACCAAGTGGTGTAAATGTTTTTATAACACTAACCATAACAGTTTTATTGAATCATATATTTACAAAAAACGCAATGAATATGATATAATGATAACGTTCGATTAAATAATTCTTTGAAATTTTTAATCAAGTTTGTATGTTAAATTTAGTACAGACAAGTTGGGGCTGAATAGCTTAGACGAAAGAAACTTAATATTAATCTGCAAGCCGTGTGACGAACGTATTCGTAAGCTTAAATGCAAACAAAGTAAAAACAGCATTCGCTAATTTAGCTAACGCTTTTGCACCTAAATTAGCTTTTGCGCCGATCGCTGCTTAATTTGGCGATTGCCACAACAGCCTAGCAGTTGAGGCTGTTCGTGGTATCATATCTAGACTGCTTGCTTAATAATTATTGCGCAAAAATTGTTAAGGACTAACTTGCGCCGATAGTGGGATGCTTTGCTATTTTTGTTCGATCTCGCTAACTGAAAAAAATAAAAATAGCTAAGCTTGTAGATGATTGATATTAATTCATTCGGACCGGAGGGCAGTACTCCGCAGCTCCACCAAAATAATTTTAACCACCAATTGGTGGTTTTCAGTTGCCGTGATTTTAATAAGATCGTAAAACGCAAAACGACCGTCTGCGAGTTCGGTCGTTTTAGCGGAGTCATAGGATTGCTGTTTGTTTTTTGCTCCCTGCACAATATTTTTGTTCAAGAGCTACCACTATAATAATTGATAAAAACGTTTATGTCAATAACTTTTTGAATAATTTTTTTAAGATTTTAATTACTTTTCCACAGAACTGTGGAAAGCACCATTTGTGAAGGTAAAAAGTTCAAACCGTGTGCTATAAAAGACATTTTGTAATATTTATAACTAATAAGTTTAAAAAACAACTAGTTTGTTAGCGCTAATAAAAATTTCCATTTAATAACTCGGTTATTTTTTAAAGTCAAAATATCGATCATTCATGATTGCATAAGTATCATACAATTTGATTGAATGTTTTTTCAAAAAATAGTGCGGTGCGGTAGTTAAAGCAATGTCAGCAGAAGGCTGCGTTTGTTATTTAAAAAACTGTCATTAAATACAAAACGCCGTTAGTCGAATTTTCGTTATTTAACTAGTGCTTAATGATTCATAAATATTAAAATATATAAACGAGCAAAAGTTTAAATATGGTAATTATTTTTTATTTATTTAATTTTTAAATAGTAAAATGCTAGTTTACGCTAGCTATTAATTTGATTGGTTTTGTATATTAATAAATATGATTAATTCGAAATCGGAACTTTTTAGCTTTTACATAAAAGTATTTATATTATAAAGGTTTATTATTTATTAATTAACACGCTAGATTATTTGTTTTTAAGAAATTGCTATTTTCACAAAAAAACAATCTAAAAAATACGTATTTTTAAAAATGATTAAAACTGATGACATTACCTTTTAAATTTAAAAACGTGCAGCTTAATTAGTTAAAACAAGACAACTTTCATCAATATTTGTAAAAAATACAACAATAGTAGAAAGTTAAAATATAATAAAAACAGATGTAAAAATAATGTTGTTTAAAAAACATGCAACTTATACAACAAAAAGTATTGACTTTTTAAAACTCTTGTGCTAATATGTGTGTAAGCTTTTAGCAAAAACAAAAAATAGTTATATACAACAAAAGCTGAAAAAATAGTTCATTGCATAATAACTAGCTTCGCTATTAATCAAGTGGAAAAATCAACGACAGTTTTGCAAATTGTGGTTGATGCTCCACTGGAATATAGTGTTGAGCGCGCATTGACTGAGCAAGTCTCCTTTCAAAAAAATAAAAAATGTTCAGTAATGCAAGGACACGTGCCTCTTAGAGCAATAACACTCTGTGGGGCGGTCAACTAGGCTCAGAGTGTAGTCATATAATAAGCTCCCGACACTTTAGGAATTTATACGTTGGATGCGGCTATTAACGATGATCACTCTGGGCTATTTTTTATGCAGTATTTGTTTTATAATGTTTACGATTATGAAGAAAGATAAAATTGATAAGATCTTGTTTTTGGTTGGTGGGGTTTCGGCCATGCTGATGATGGCTATTATGAACTTAATACCTCCAGACAGCGTACCGCCTTTAGGAATTCTATTTATTTTTATTCTTATCTACTTAATTTGCTTGTCTGTAGTTGTGATTTTAAACAAAATATGCGAAACATTGATCTTAAAAGTTGATGTTATTACGAGTGTTGGAAATAATGATAATAAGAAATATCTCTATCTGTTGACAGTAAGCGCGGCACCAGTCGTGTTATTGGCGATCCAATCAGTTCATAACATGAGCGTGATTGATGTCGTGCTGGTTTTTTTTATTATTGCAATAATTTGCTTTTACATTAAACATCACTAATGATATAATATGCTTATGGATTTTCAAGAAAAAAACTATCAAAATGAAGTTGAGCCATTAGAGAACCAGAATTCTACTTATGAGCAAAGTCAAGAATTACCTATTAGCAGGGAAGAGATACTGATTAATACGTCTGAAAAATCTGAATTTGTTGATGAAAGTAAAATTACTCAGAATACTAACTCTGATTTGAAAAATGACACTAAAATAAGAGATGAAATAACAATCTCATCGCCCATCAGAGAAATAAATTATGTTGCTGGGTGTGACAAACTAACGGCTGGTGATCAAGATGTAATTGAATCGGCATGGATTGATAAAACAAATGATATAATTAGGCAAACTAATAACAACCCACACGCTAGGAGTGATGGTATAGACGCTATACGCCAAGAATATATCGCTAAGCGACGCAATAATTAAGATAAGAGGAAAACGGGGTGGAACAGATAACGGTATTTTTGTACGTATTAGGAACTATATTGTTGTCAGTCTCGGCTTTGGCTATCTTTTGGTGGCAATATAAGAAAATGTTACGTCATGCTAAAGATTATGAGCGTGGTTTAAAAATGATCCACTTGCATATACATCTTCCGCCTAGCAGTACTGACATTGAATCTGGATCTAATGGGCGAGATAAGCGTGATATAACCGACGAGATGCTGTCGCAAGCTCAAGTGATGTACAGCATTATTTCTTCAACTGTTTTTAAGGGATTAAAGGCAAAAATTTATGGTCAGCGTCACATGTCATTTGAAATTATAGCTCAAGATGGATTAATATACTATTATGCTGTTGTGCCAATGGCGTTGGTTGATGTGGTCAAACAGGCCATATCAACAGCTTACCCGGCAGCTCGGACTGAAGAGGTTGAAGAAAGAAATATTTTTAATCCCGTCTCAAATTATATCTCAACTATTGGTGGTGAATTGTCTTTACGCAAAGAAGCCGCCTATCCAATTTTAACTTATCAAGATTCAAAACAGGATGTATCTCGTTCGCTATTAAATGCACTCAGCGCTGCAAAAAAAGGCGACGGCATAGCTATTCAAATTTTAATTCGTCCAGCTTCTGATGATTGGATTAACCAATCATTGTCTTTGTCAAAGTCTATTTATGAACAAAAAACATCAAGTAAAAAATACAACAACCTGTTCTATAAACCAGTAGATCTGATGGAGGTGTTGTGGAAACCACCACAAACATCAGAAAATGGATCGGAAGAAAAAAAACAATTAAGCTCGATTGACCAAGCTTCGATTGAGGCAATCGAAAATAAAACTCGTTATCCTGGATTTGAAACTTTGATACGAACGGTCGTTAGTTCTGATTCAGCATCTCGCTCGCAAGCTTTGTTGCAAAACGTGATAGCCTCTTTTTCACTATTTGATTCAACAAGTTTTAATGGTTTTAAGTATGATCAGCATAAAGACGTTGATAAATTAGTAACGGCTTATTTGATGAGGTTTTTCCCTTATAATATCAAAAATAATATTTTAAATAGCATTGAACTTGCGACAATTTTTCATTTGCCAACTCAAAAAGATATCCCAACTGCCCAAATAAAACGTCAAATGACAAAACAAGTTGATGGTCCAACTGAGTTACTTGATGAGGGGTTGCTATTGGGTTATAACGAATTTCGAGGTGTTAAAAAGCCAATTCGTTTGTCGCCGAAAGATCGTTTACGTCATGTTTATTTTATTGGTCAAACTGGAACTGGTAAGTCTGGTTTATTAGAAAATCTGGCGTATCAAGACATTATGGACGGTAGAGGCTTTGCATTCGTTGATCCTCATGGTGATTCAGCTGAAAAATTACTTGGTATGATTCCTCAAAATAGAATAAATGATGTGATTTATTTTAACCCAAGTGATATTGAAAATCCTATCGGCTTGAACTTATTTGAATTTGAAAACGAAGATCAAAAAGACTTCCTAATTCAGGAATGTATACAGATGCTATATGGTTTATACGACCCTGGACATACCGGTATTATGGGGCCTCGCTTTGAAACTTGGTTTCGAAATGCTGCGCTAGCATTAATGGCCGATCCCAATGGCTCGTCTTTTATTGATGTTCCTAAAATGTTTAGTGATCCAGAATTTATGAAACAAAAATTACAGTACGTGAAAGATATGACAGTTTTGGATTTTTGGCAAAAAGAAATGCCAATGATGCCAGAATCTGCCAAAGGTGAAATTTTGGGTTGGTTTGCGTCAAAATTTGGCGCTTTCTTGTCAAATGAGATGATGCGCAATATTATTGGGCAGACGCATTCTGGCTTTAATATGCGTGAGATTATGGATAATAAGAAGATTCTATTGGTTAACCTATCAAAGGGGCGTACTGGTGAGCTTAACTCTAAATTACTTGGTATGATTTTTGTGATGAAGTTCCAAGCGGCAGCTATGAGTCGTGCTGACATCCCAGAAGATCAACGTGAAGAGTTTTGTCTATATGTTGATGAGTTTCAGAATTTTGCAACCGAAAGTTTTGAATCGATTTTGTCTGAGGCTCGTAAATATAAACTGAATTTGATTGTCGCTAACCAGTTTATGACGCAGCTAACAGAGAAAATACGTGAAGCAATTATCGGTAACGTCGGTACAATTATCTCTGGTCGTATAGGTATAACCGACGCGGAAATCCTAGAAAAGCGTTTTTTGCCAACCTTTAATTCAGAAGATTTAGCACGATTACCAAATTATCAAACAATCACCACTGTTATGATCAATAATACGCCGTCAAGTCCATTTAGTATGAACTTATTTCCACCGATAAATGATGGCTTTAATCTTGAGAGACAGGGGATGCTGCGCCAATTATCGGCAACTAGATTTAGTAAAGGAAGGCAGCAAGTAGAAAGCGAGATAGAATCTAGATTGTCGGTAAAAACTCCACAAACAACTGAGTTTCCTCTAAAACAGCCTGACCTTAAAAAGCCGGACACATCTAGCAATAATAGTGGTTTTGTTGATGATTGGTTGAAAAAACGTCAAGAATTGAAGCAACGAGAGATGAAAAATAAATTAATTAATAAAACTCCTGACAAAAAAGGACTGATTACTACTAAAATAAAAACTATTTCTCAAAGTGATGATGGTCAAGTTGAAAGTGATCAAAAAAACAAGACTAACGATGTTACTATCAATAACTCTCCAAGTGATGAGATTTCTATTGGTAAAGATCAATCATCCTCTGATGAAATCGTTTTAAAACTTTGAGTGATTTCTAAATAAAGAAATAAGGTTAATTAAGGTACTTATAAAATACGCTCCTAAAAATAATAGGACGACAATCATTGGATTGTAAAAATAGTTTAACCATATTGTTAGGCTGTAAAATGTTAAGTTGGATATAAAAAATAAAATTAGTGTCATATTCAAAATACGACTATTCAAAATGATACGGTGTAAAAAAAATGAGAAAGTTAAATAGATAGGCTCAGTGATAGTAAAAAGCCCGAATTTTGTCATGGGCGATTTCAAAAAGGTTTTTTTCAAAACTTTAGCAAAGCTTATGTTTATCTCTCGACGATTTAAATTGATAGGCTTTACTGAAAACGAACTATTTAAATTCATACAGCTGTTGGTTAATAAGACTCTCTCTCCAAGTGATCGACTTAAATCCAGCTTCCGAGAGCTGTTATTTTTAGATTGTCGTTGATCTCTTTTTTTTGACTTTAAAAACGAGGTTACGATATCATTATTTTGCTTTGTTTTTTTATTCATCAGATAGCTCCTTGGTTTATGTTGTGGCGAATCATTCTTATGCTAGTTTCTAATATCTTTATTTCAAGTAGTCTAATAAGCTTTAAGATTATAGTAATTATTAGCAAGATAGTTAAAATCATCAGTACGGTATTATTGTTTTCAATAAAATATGCTGGCGTCAGTAATGTAATTGAGTCATTAATAAGCTTAAAAGTATTACAGTTAAATTTATTTGTCGCGATCGAATCATCGGCTCGAATGGAAATGGCGCACACTTCATTTGAAGCTAAATTAACAGGAGATTTTGGTGACGATCTATTGATGTCAAACACTAATTCTCTGCTGGAGCTTTCTCCTGGCTGAAGGTTTTTCAAAGACCAAACCAGCTCTTCCTTTGGATTTCTTAAATTAGCATATTGTTGAATCGATGATGTGTCGATTACTATATCTCGATTTATAACAGCATTAGTTGTATTGGTAAAGGAAAACTGGTAACTAATAGTTTGATTAGGGGAAATTAATTTAGGTTGTTTTTCATGTGATGTTAAATTAACAACATTAATATTTGGATTTAGTGTATCTATTGTAAAATCTACAGCATTATCTAATAAAATATTACCATTGTTTAGTATAACAAAAGATTTATCTTTAGTTTTTCCGTAAAAAATTGGTCCATAATATTGATTTAGACAAGGAGAAGCATATAATGTTGTATTTTTAACATTAGAAATTAAGCTTGAATTTGATCGAAAACTGTGGCGTGAAATCTCAAAACATGGCTTCGATGAGGTGTGTGAATTATCAATTTTAAAATTGGTAATTGATTCGCGGGAAATACCAAAAGAACTATATATACTAGCTAGTTCGAGATTTTTAAATAAATTGTCTAAAGAAAATTCCTTATTGAAGTTATTGTATTCGGTCTTATTTTTTATTATTGGAACAGAACTTAAACCATAAACAGCGGAATCATTATTTATTCCGCGAGGAAATAAGGACGTTTTTTGATCCATCTCGTTTATAATTACGGCATAACTTAATAAAACAATATTGAGTAAACAAAAAAGAATAATCCTGTGTGTTTGTTTTTTTTCAATACGTATTTTTTTAGCATACGAAGCCAAGTGCCAAATCATGTTAGGACTATAGCTTAACTGTGCAACTATTTCTCTGAAATTCATATTAAGTTATCCTGTTAATATATTAGCATAAAAGTTTTTTACCGGCAATATGCTTGAGAAAAAAAACAAAATGTTTTAAACTATAGAATAGTTCAAAACAACAGATGGAGAAGTGAAGTAAAATGACTAAACAGAAAGTTGATACGAGCTATGATAGCTCTCAGATTCAAGTTTTAGAAGGCTTAGAAGCAGTTCGTAAACGTCCGGGCATGTACATTGGTAGTACTGGTTACGAAGGTGTTCATCATTTAATTAAAGAAATTGCCGATAACTCAATTGACGAAGTTATTGCTGGTTATGCTAGTGAAGTAAAAATTACTATAAAAAATGATGGCGGTATTACAGTAGTAGATAATGGTCGTGGTATTCCAGTTGATAAGCACCCTAAAACCGGTAAGAGCACATTAGAAACTGTTTTAACGGTTTTGCATGCTGGTGGTAAATTCGGTGGTGGTGGTTATAAAGTCTCATCTGGTCTTCACGGTGTTGGCTCTAGTGTGGTAAATGCCTTATCGACTAAATTAATTGCTCGAGTTTATAAAGACGGATACGAGTATGTTCAAGAGTTTGAACGTGGTCGTCCAGTGGCTGATATAAAAAAAGTTGGCAAAACTAATCAAACTGGTACATCAATCACTTTTTACCCAGACCCAGAAATTTTTTCAGTAACTGAAATTGACTATAAATGGGTGGTCAAATATATTCGCCATCAAGCTTATTTAACAAAAGGCACAAAACTGTCTGTCTTGAATGAAAAAACTGGTGAACGACAGGCGTTTTACTTTGAAGGTGGTATCCAAAGTTATGTAAAACATTTAAATCGTGGTAAAGAGGTTCTTACTTCGGAAGTCTTTTATGTTGAAAAACAGGTTGAAGACTCAATGGTCGAAATAGCTTTGCAATATAACGATGGCTTTTTGGAAAATGTGCAAGCGTTCGCTAACAATGTTTTAAACCCTGACGGCGGTACGCATATTACAGGTTTTCGTTCGGCAATGACCCGTATTATAAATGACTATGCTCGTAAAAATAATTTATTAAAAGAAAAAGAAGACAGTTTAACTGGTGACGATATTCGTGAAGGACTGACTGCAGTGGTTTTGGTAAAACTACCAGATCCACAATTTGAAGGTCAGACAAAAAATAAACTTGGTAATACTGAAGTACGTGGGTATGTTGAACAGGTAATGAATGAATATTTCAGCTATTATCTAGAAGAAAATCCAGCTTCAGCTAAGAAAATTGTATCTAAATCAGTTGTGGCGGCTCGTGCAAGAAAAGCGGCTCGTGCTGCTCGAGATAATGTTATTCGTAAAGGCGCTTTTGAAGGTATGAATTTGCCATCAAAGTTAGCTGATTGTTCATCAAGAGATCGTACTGAATGTGAATTATTCATTGTCGAGGGTAATTCGGCTGCAGGCTCAGCCAAGGAAGGCCGTGATTCAAAAATTCAGGCTATTTTGCCATTGCGCGGTAAAGTGTTGAATACGGAGCGCGCACGTCTCGATAAAATGTTTGCTAATGCTGAGATTGTATCACTAATCAAGGCTATGGGGGTTGGAATTGGTGAACAATTTAACATTGACGGCTTACGTTACCATAAAATCGTGTTTATGACAGATGCTGATGTTGATGGGGCGCATATTTCTACATTACTATTAACATTTTTCTTCCGTTATATGCCGGAAGTAATCTCAGCTGGTCATGTTTACCTAGCAAAACCGCCGCTTTTCGGACTAATTAAGGGAACTGGTAATGGTCGTAAAATTGATTATATTTACAACGAACAAGCTTTAGAAAATACCTTGACTAAAAAAATTGAAGAACGAAAGGCATCTGGTATTAAAATTGACGAAACCGCAGAGCGATTTAAGCAAGCTGGCTACACCTCACAGCAACGTTTTAAGGGTCTTGGTGAGATGGATGCTACTCAATTATGGGAGACGACTATGAATCCAGAGAATCGAACTTTAGTACGAGTTAATATTGAGGACGCAGAGCGAGCAGATTCGATCTTTACTAAATTAATGGGGGATGCCGTTGAGATGCGTAAGAATTTTATTCAATCACGTGCTGCTACAGTTAATCTTAATGATTTGGACTTTTAAGGAGAAAATATGGCTGATCAAGAAACAAAGAAACAAAACCCTGATGCCGAGGAAGTAAGGCAAGAGACTTCAGTAATGCGAGGAGTTGAAGAGTTAACCGTCGAAAATGTAATGGAGGACTCTTTCTTGCGTTACTCAATGTCAGTGATTATTGATCGTGCATTACCTGATGTGCGTGATGGTTTAAAGCCAGTCCATCGTCGAATTTTATATGCGATGCAAAAAAATGGCTGGCGAGCCCCACATGCAACCGTCAAATCTGCTCGCATAGTTGGTGAAGTGATGGGTAAATATCATCCGCATGGCGATACTTCAATTTATGATGCAATGGTCAATCTAGCTCAACCATGGAAGATGCGCTATACATTAGTAGAAGGTCAAGGTAACTTTGGCTCAATGGACGGTGATGAACCTGCTGCTTCTCGTTATACTGAGGCGCGAATGGATAAAGTCGGAGGTGAGTTACTGTCTGATATCGATAAAGAAACTGTCGATTTTCGTGATAATTTTGACGGAACCGAAAAAGAACCGGTTGTGTTACCATCGGCCGTACCAAATATTTTGTTAAACGGGCAAATGGGTATTGCTGTCGGTATGGCAACAAATATTCCACCTCATAATCTAGGCGAGGTGGTAGATGCTACCGTGGCGCAGATCGATAATCCAGATATTACTCTGGCCGAGCTAATGAAATACGTCAAGGGTCCAGATTTTCCTACTGGTGCGGAGGTTTATGGTGGTTCACCGATGCGACAAGCCTATGAAACTGGTCGTGGTTCAGTAACCATTCGTGCAGTGGCTAATATTGAGGAGCGCAAAAATGGACGTTACAACATTGTAATTACAGAGGTTCCTTATGGTATGAGTAAGGAAGGCTTTGTCGATAAAGTTCGTGAATTAGTGCTGGCTAAAAAATTAAGTAATATCGCCGATGCTCGTGATGAAAGCGCCAGAGGTAAAGTTCGAGTAGTAGTAGAACTAAAAAAAGATAGCTATCCAAAGAAAATTCTAAATCAACTTTATAAACTAACCAACTTACAAACATCTTTCCATTATAATGTTTTGGCTTTAGTTAATGGTATTCAGCCAAAAGTAATGGGCCTAAAAGAGATTTTGGCGGAATTTATAAAACATCGCCAGGGAGTAATTCGTCGTCGAACTGAATTTGAATTACGCAAAGCTAAAGAACGTGCACATATTCTTGAGGGCTTAAAGATCGCTCTTGATCATATTGACGAGGTTATAAAAACTATTCGTGAAAGTTATGATGATGCTGATAAGCGATTAATGGAACGATTTGGTTTATCAGAAATCCAAGCACAGGCAATTTTAGCAATGCAATTGCGTCGTCTGCAAGGTTTGGAGCGTGATAAGATTGAAGACGAACTAAAACAACTTCATGAATTGATTAAAAAGTTAGAAGCAATTTTGGCTGATGAACGAGAAGTCCTGAGAGTCGTTAAAGAAGAGTTGCTAGCGATGAAGGAAAAATATAACGATCCACGTCGTAGTAAAATTATTAATCATGAAGTTGGAAAATTTGCTGATGAAGAATTAATTCCAGAAGAAGAGTCGGTAATTTTATTAACTAGTGAGAATTATATAAAACGGACTTTATTGAGCGACTATCGTAAACAAAATCGTGGCGGCAAAGGTAAGCGCGGCATGACTACAAAAGAAGAAGATATTATTGAGCAAGTTATTCCAGCTAATAGTCACGACTATCTCTCGTTCTTTACTGATAAAGGACGTATTTTCCGGCTGAAGGCTTACGAGGTTCCAGCAGCTGGTTTAAATGCTAAGGGAGTGGCTGCAGTAAATCTTTTGCAATTACAACCAGAAGAAAAAATCACAGCAATTATCAAGCACTTAAAAGATGATGCTGATGACGGTTATTTATTCATGACTACTAAAAACGGTACAATTAAAAAGACTCCGATTAAAGACTACGCCAATGTCCGCAGCAATGGTTTAATTGCGATCAAACTTGATGATGGTGACGAGCTGCGTTGGATTAAAAAGACTAGTGGTAATGATGATGTAATTATTTCAACATCAGCCGGTCAGGCTATTCGCTTTAATGAAAAAGATGCTCGTTCGATGGGACGTTCGGCTAGAGGTGTCAGGGGAGTACGTTTGCGTCCAAACGACACAGTAGTTGGAATGGATGTAATCTCAGATGATTCTAAAAAACTTCTAGTGATCAGTGAAAATGGATACGGAAAAATGACAAATATAAATCTGTTTCCAACTCATAAACGCGGCGGTGTTGGCATCAAGGCAGCTACGGTAACCGCTAAAACTGGTCCAATTATTACCGCTCGTACTGTTCATGATGAAATCGAAGAAATTTTAATGATGTCATGCAAAGGTCAAATGATAAGAATTGATATTAATGATATACCTTCTTTGGGACGAACAACGCAAGGAGTTAGGATTATGAGAATGAATGATGGCGATGCAGTAGCATCAATTGGTATGATCATAAAAGAAGCCGATCCCGAAGACAGTGAGTCTTTAGACAGTGCATCTTAATAATATATGAATATAAAAGCCTGGCTAGTATAAATAGCTGGGCTTTTTATTTAAAAAATAGACAAAAATAGTAAAACAAAAAATCTTGATAAAAAGTATTGACATTGTGATTTAAATGGTGTAAAATCTTAATCAGTCTTAATTTTGGAAACGAAGTTATAGAGAAAGTTAACAATTTACTTGTGCAATTACATCGTCAGTCTATTTATTTAATGTTTTTTAAACATTTATTTTATGGAGAGTTTGATCCTGGCTCAGGATGAACGCTGGCGGCGTGCCTAACAC
>JAUMVA010000003.1 GCA_030530425.1 Candidatus Saccharimonadota bacterium | reverse complement strand
GTATTGATTATGGCGGTGCTAATTGGATTTATTCAACCAGTCTGGGCACTAACTAACACTGATCAGAATATTCAAACATCAGATGCTGCGATTCAGTCGGCTGATAGTCATAATTTAGAACAGATAAATCGGACTAAAATTGAAACATCAGAACATGATATTTCTTTCAATAAGCAGATTAATGGTGATGTGTTTTGCGCTAGTTCAGAGCGTTGTGTGGTTGACGGGGCAGTAATGGATGACGCTCTAGTAGTGGCAATGACTGTTGAGATTCGTGGTGAAATTAAAGGTGATTTACGTGCAATAGCTAAAGAATTAGTAATTGAATCTGGTGCAAAAATTCATGGCAATATGTCAATTTTTGCACCAAAATTAACGATTAAAAAAGGTGCGGTAATCGATAAGGATGCGATGCTTTCGGGTGGTGTAGTGCGAATTGAAGGTCAAATCGGTCGCGATGTAATGATAGCTAGTGAGGAAACTTACATCGAAGGTCAAATCGGTCGCGACGCTAAAATTAAATCAACAAAACATACTCGTGTTGCAGACAGTGCCAAGGTTATTGGTAATTTAGCAAACATTAGTATGACAAAAGATATTACTGAGTCGGTTATCGAGGGTGAATTTAAACACGAAGATATCAAAAATACTAATCCAAAAAGTAACAATTGGATATCTGGTAATTTAATATGGAGTTTGTCAATTGGTGCTTTATTGATAATAGTAATGATTTTTCGGCCACAGCGTTTTTATGAATTCAGTCAAGAGCGATTTAAATTGATTAATATTTTTTACATTGGTATTGGTTACGCGATCTTAATTGGCGTGCCAATTGTCGCGCTTTTGCTAGCGACGACAATTATTGGTATATCGGTGACAATTTTGGCAATGATTATCTGGGTGCTGATGTTAATTTTAGCAATTCCAATGGCAATTTATTATGTATCGAATAATACCTTGGCAATATTTGATAAGAAAAATGAGTTCTTGGCAATGTTGATTGGTGTAATAATCTATGCTTTGATTAACAGTGTGCCGATCTTGGCTGTGGTGATGAACTTGACTTTAGTTGGTTTAGGTGCAGGATTGTTCGTTAAGTTTTTAGTTAGTGGTTTACGACGGCAACGAAGCCGCTAGTGTCAATGGGAAGGATTTAAATGATTGAAATTAAAAACGTCAGAAAAACCTACGGTAAGGGTAAAAACGCTTTTGTGGCCTTAAAAAATATTAATTTAATGCTCGAAGATAATAGTTCGGTGGCAATTGTTGGTAAGTCTGGTTCGGGCAAATCGACGCTGATGCACGCTATTTCTGGTCTGGATAAGCCACAAAAAGGCCAAGTGATAGTTGATGGTCAAAACATCTTAAAATTAAAACCAAAAGACACTGATAAATTTCGTGCCGAAAAAATGAGTTTTATTTTTCAGAGTTTCTTTGTGGAGGCGGGTGAGACTTGTTATGACAATGTTAGCTTATCGCTAGAAACGGCAGACGTGCCGGCCAGTGAACGACGCGAGCGCATTGAGCGGGCGCTTAAAGCGGTTGATTTAGTTGATAAAATTAATGTCAAAGCAGGGGACTTATCGGGTGGTCAAAAACAACGGTTGGCGATTGCTCGGGCAATTGTTGGTAAGCCGAAGATTTTATTCGCAGACGAACCAACTGGCAACCTTGACTCGGCGACTTCAAAAGTGGTTGAGGATTTGTTGTTTGATTATCAACGAGCTGAACAGGCAATTCTGATTGTGGTAACTCACGATGAAGAACTGGCTGGGCGCTGTGAACACTTAGTGCGGATTAAAGATGGTGAGGTGATTGAAGAAAAACATAACACTCGCAACCGTAAGAAAGGAACAAAATAATGAAAACGATTGATATTGTCAAACGAGCTGGTCGGAACTTGCGTCGAGCCAAGATGCGTACTTTTTTGACCAGTGTGGCAATTGCAGTGGGCGGTTTTGCGATTATGGCTTCGTTGATGGTGGGCGAGGGCGCGCGTCAGTATGCTGATCGGATTATTTCGAGTAATATTGACCCTAACGGATTAATCATTGCCAAGGATGAAAAGCTCGTTAGTATGCGCGTTAATGGCAGTATGGGCAATGATCTAAAAGAATATAATCCAGACGCTATGGCTTATTATGGGCGCGATTATACTAGTTTAACACAACAAGATTTAGATAAGCTACGAGCTCGAGCTGATTTAAAAGATGTCTTGCCGATGTATAATATCACGCCTAAATATACTGTATTTGAGGCAGTCAAGGATAAAAAATATATCGCTTCAGTGATGGTCCATGATCACACGACGAAGAGTGAACCGCTCGCTGGCAAAAGTTTAGCGGTTGGTCAGAAGCTAAATGATGATGAAGTGACCATTCCTGAGAGTTTTTTACAGACGCTCAATAAAACAGCCGATCAGATGGTTGGTTCTAAAGTGACGATTACGGTGGCGCAACAACCGCAAAAAGTCGATGAAGCGACTGTTCGGCGAATCTTTATGGAGCAAGGTGAGGCTGGCTTGCAGAAGTTGACTGAGGTTCAAACCCTTAACAAAGAGTTGACAATTACCGCAGTGATTAAAAAATCACCAGATCAGATCTCTAATATGCCAATGATTCGGGTAAGTCAAAATGTAGCACGAGAATTGAGTGAGTTCAGTACGGTCGGTACTGAAATGCACCAAAAATATCTATTGGTGCAGGCGACGGCTGTTTCCAAAACTCCCGAGAATGTTAAACAATTACTTAAAGAGGCTGGTTATCATTCAATGACTTCCAAAGATATGCAGTCGATGATTTTCACCTTTGTTAACGTGCTGCAAAACATCGTTATGGGATTTGGTGCACTAGCACTGATTGTTAGTATCTTCGGCATCGTCAACACTCAATATATTTCGGTATTGGAACGCACTCAGCAAATTGGCTTGATGAAGGCGCTGGGTGCTTCAAGACGCGATATCGCACGGTTATTTCGCTATGAAGCTGGCTGGGTTGGTTTCTTAGGCGGACTATTCGGTGTGACATTAGCTTATCTCGTGGCTGTGATTTTTAATCCGGCAATTTCCCAGACTTTGAACTTTGGTCAGCATGATTTGTTGGTGTTTAAGCTAGAGTTTGGTGTCGGCGTGATTGTAGTTTTGATGCTGGTGGCAATTGTGGCTGGCTTATTACCAAGTCGTAAGGCTGCGAAGCTTGATCCGATTGAAGCCTTGCGAACTGAATAAAGTTACAATTCATCATTTTGCTGTTTTTATGCAAAAATGATAAAATCAGGGTATGAATAAAAATATTGAATCGATTGGGTTTATTGTAGATGGTAATCGTCGTTGGGCGGTTGAAAATAATTTAAATAAACTTGATGGCCATAAGTATGGTTTTGATAGGGTAGTTGATGTTATTAAATGGGCAACAGATCTGGACATAAAACAAGTTTGCTTTTATATTTTTTCAACTGAAAATTGGAATCGAGCGCCACTTGAAGTTAAAACTTTGATGACTTTATTTGAGACTCAATTTGCAAAATTTGATCAGGCGGCCAAGGATGTGAATGCAAAAATTAAATTTGTTGGTCGACGCAGTGATTTTTCGGCTAAATTGCAAAAATTAATGATTGAAGTTGAGGCCAAAACTGAAAATAACACTGGCATCGAAGTGTTTTTTGCAGCTTCTTATGGTGGTCGAGCAGAGATTATTGATGCTATAAAACAAATCCCAACTAATGAAGTAGATCAGATAAGTGAGCTGACTTTAGAAAAATACCTCTGGACGGCTAATTTGCATGATCCAGAAATTATTATTCGAACAGGTGGCGATAAGCGTTTATCAAATTTTTTAATGTGGAAATCATCTTACGCCGAGTTATATTTTATTGAAACGAAATGGCCAGATTTTTCAAGAAATGAGTTCGAAAATATTCTAGCGGATTATCAAACTAAAGTAAGGCTTAATAAGGGGAAATAAAAATGTTAGACATTAATTTTATCCGTCAAAATCAAGATAAAGTCCAACAAAATGCAATAAATAAAGGCATCGAAGTTAATATTAGCGACTTAATAAGGCTTGATGATAATCGGCGTGAATTGCAAGCGGCGATAGATACAGTTAGGCATGAACGTAATACTATTGCTGATAAGACCAAACAAGCTGGCGGTCGACCGGATGCTGAATTAATTGAAAAAGGGAAAGCTCTAAAAACTGAGTTAGCTGATTTGGAAACTAAATTCACTGAGACCTATAACCAATACCTATCTTTACTTAAACGAGTGCCTAACATGGCTTTAGAAAGCGTTCCAGTTGGTTTAAGTGAAGATGAAAATGTGGTTGATTATTCCGTTGGGGAATTACCAAAGTTTGATTTTGAGCCAAAAAATCACTATGAAATCGCTAAAAACCGTGGTTGGATTGATAAAGAGCGGGCGGCGAATGTGGCTGGAGCTAGATTTGCTTATATTAAAGGCGATTTAGTGAGATTACAGTTTGCAATTATTAATTTTGTGATGGATACGCTGAGTGATGAGACGGTGATTGCCAAAATTGTGCGTGATAATAACTTAAGTATCAGTACTAAACCGTTTGTGCCAGTTTTACCACCGTATATGATTAAGACTGATCAATATGATGCAATGGATCGTCTTGAACCACGCGATGATCGTTATAAAATTGAAGGTGAAGACCTGTGGCTTCAAGGTAGTGCCGAACATGTATTAGGTAGTATGCATGCTGGTGAGATTTTTGAGGAAGCGGATCTACCAGTGCGTTATTTAGGTTATGCGACTAGTTTTCGTAAAGAAGCTGGAACTTATGGAAAAGATATGGAAGGTATTTTGCGGATGCATCAATTTGACAAGCTGGAGATGGAGACCTTCACAACTGCTGAAAAAAGCCATGAGGAGCATCGATTGCTGGTTGGCATACAAGAACATATGCTACAAACCTTAAAATTACCGTATCAAGTGATTAAAAAATGTACCTTCGATATCGGTAAACCTGACGCTGCTGGGGTTGATATGGAAGTTTGGTTACCAGGACAAAACAAGTATCGTGAGACTCATACTGCTGATTATATGACTGACTATCAAGCACGTCGTTTGCAAACTCGAGTTCGACGCAATAATGGCGAGCTGGAGTTGATTCATACTAATGATGCAACGGCCTTTGCTTTAGGGCGTTTATTAATTGCAATCATAGAGAATAATCAAACAGCTGATCAAAAAGTGATTATTCCAGAAGCTTTACGCTCATACATGGGGGAAAAGGCTGAACTGTAGTAGTCATGAAGATGATTTTGTGATAAAATAAGCACATAGTCTGAAAGGAAAACATGAAAAAAGTAGAAATCACAACGATTAAATATGATGCTGATGAAACGATTAAAAAATATGCTGAGCAGAAAATTGGTCACACTCTAAAATACATTCCACGTCATGCTAAAAAAAGCGTTTCTTGCCGCGTAACTCTTGAAAAATTATCTAAAAAGCGTGATGATCAATATCAGGTTGAGGTCTCAATCACGGTTCCAGAAAAGAATCTAACAGTTACTTCAAATGCTAGTACGATTTTAGCGGCTATTGATATTGCACAACCAAAAATTTTATCACAGATTCGTCGCTATAAAACCGAAACCGTTCCACATATTGGTAAGCGTGGTCTCTTAACAACTTTAAAAAATCGTCTAACTAGACAGAAATAATCAGCAAATAACGTTGTAGAAAACTAAAATCGCCCTCTGTGGGGCGATTTTATTTATTTTTTGATAAGACCTTTTTTGCGAAGAGTACGAATAGCTTGAGTTGACAAGTTCATCGTTACTTTCTTTCCATCGACAGTCAAGGTTTTTTTCTGTAGATTAGGTTTGAAAACACGTTTTGTACGACGCTGTGAAAAACTCACGTTGTGTCCAAACATCTTTCCTTTGCCTGTTAATTCGCATTTTGATGCCATGACTTTACCTTTTTGTTAAAATATCTATCTAATTTTATCAGATAATAGGGGGTAAAGTCAAGTACGTGGCATCTATTTATTTGACTGTTTTTGTTTGATGACTTTTTCAAATAAGTCAATCATTTTTTGGGTTTGTTTTAATTCACTGAACTCAAGCGAACGTTTATATACAGCTTGCGACATTGCCTTATAGGATTTTTTATCCATCGCAAGGATTTTTAGAATAGCGTTAGCTAGACTGCGTGGGTCATTACGGGAAATTAAACCAGTTTTATTTGGTAATAATAGCTCGCTGACTTCTCGATCAATCATGATTAGTGGTAATCCAGCTCCAGCCGCTTCATGCACGACTAGTCCTTGAGTATCAGTAATTGATGGAAAAACAAACAAGTCACTAATGGAGTAATAATCACCAAGTTTAGTACGAGGTACAGCGCCGGTAAAGATTATTTTACTGGATGATTTTTGCTGGGAGGCGATTGCTTCAAGTACTGGACGATATTCGTAATCACCAACCATCAACAAGTAAGTGTCAGGAAATTTATTTGTGACATAATCAAAACATTCAACTAATAGGTCAAGATTTTTTTCGGCTGCCATTCGTCCAGCATAAAGGACAATTTTAGCTTTTTTAGGAATACCAAGTTGCTCTCGCAAAGTTTCGACGGCTGGCGTGGTCGGAATCGGATCGACTCCAGTTGGTAAAAGCTCAACGTGGCTGAGAGTCTTCCAATCTTTAAGTTGTTTGTATTTTTTGCGAGAAAGAGCGATCACTGCATCACAATTATTATGCAAAACTGTAATAGAGTTTTTAATTAGACTTTGTGAAAAACTAATAATTGTTTTACGTCGATTGCGTAAATCGTGGGCAATATTTATTAAATTGCGACCACCGCCTTCAAGCGAAAAAGAAGTGATGCCGGTTAGCGCAATAACCCCCGGAATAGCTTGAGGATAGAGTTTAATATATTCGTAAACATCGGTTGAATATTGAGTAACCAATGGAATATTGAACTTGCGAGCTGCGGCAATGCCAAGCAAACCAACTTGACTTGGTGTTAAGACTAAAACAACATCAAGGTTTTTGCGTCTAATTTTGCGTAATTCAAGTGTCGGAAAGAATAGACTGGTTAAATAATCATCATAAAATAAACCTTGGATAGCAGGGAAACGGACGACGTTTGATTTAGTTTCTTTGTAACGTGGTGGTTTTGGCGCAAAAATTACTACTTCATGTCCGAGCCGTGTTAAATTTTTTTCAAGAATTTGGATAACTGCTACTACACCATTAATTTGAGGTACATAATAATCGCTAAAAATACCAATTTTCATAAAACTTATTATAACACGTTTAAAATTATTTAAGTAGTTGGCGGTAAAAGTCTAATAAGCGATTAATTGCAGTTTGTGAATCGAAACGCTGAGCAATCTTAGCGGATTTCTGACGATATTCCGCTAATAAATCGGGGTTATCAATTGCTTTTTTTACCAGATTCATAAAATCAGCATCAGTTTTTGCTAACATAACGTCGTTTTTAAAGGTGTCTTTATAATTTGGAATGTCACGGAGAATTATGGGTAAGCTGCTTGCTGCGGCTTCAATAACACACATTGGGTGATTCTCTTGTTCAGCTGGCAAAATAAATAAATCAGCCGCTGCATAATATTGTTTAACATCTTCTAGTGGAATTACGCCCGTAATAGTCATATTTTTTGGAGCTGATTTGATCAGCTGTTGCATGTCGTGGTATTTATCTCCCAAACCCTTAAATGGAATTCCGCCAACCCAAAAAAACCTAACATTTGGTAATTGTTTTGCTAAATCAATTAAAATATCACAACGCTTGCGAGGTTGAACCTGTCCATTACCGATGATTACGAATTCTTTATTTTTAATCCCAAGTTTTTCACGGGCTGCTTTTCGCTGCTTATCGGTAAAATGATATTGTTCAGTGTTAATTGAGTTATATAGAATATCGACATTATTGAGTTTCATATTGTGAGTTAATTCTGTTTTGACTAAACCAGAACAGGCAAGAACTAAATCGGCTTGCTTGTAAAATCTTTTTAACCACCAAGCACCAAGTGGCTTCCAATATTTAGCGCCAATAATTGAACCAACAAAGCTATCTGGTACTAGATGTCCAGATACGACTTTTTTACCATGTTTTTTGTGTAAAAAATTTGCTGAGTATAGTCCCATGGTATGAATGTGAATAATGTCAGTTTCAGCATTTTTATCGTTGATATATAGCTTAATATCGGGGCACTTTTTCATTGCTTCGCGCATTTCAACATAAGCAGTGTGCACACCATGACCTTTAACAGTGAACTCGCTTTCGGAGATTAAATTAACAGAAATTGGCTTTTTCATAAATTAATTTTAGCATGTTAAAAATCTAAAAAGCAACTTCAAATTGACTCTTTTAAAAAAACAAAAAATCTCGTATAATTGAGGGTAAAGTTTTTTATAAATTGAAATTGAAGGGAAAAAGGTGAAAAAGGGGAAAATCTTAAAACGAATTTTCGGCGATCCACAGGCAAAAGCTTTGCGACGTATGAAGTTATTAGTAAGAGAAATTAATAGTTTAGAAGAAAAATATCAGGCATTTAGTGATAAAGAATTACAAAAACAGACTGAGATCTTAAAAGCTGAGCTGTCGGTTCAAAAATCACTTGATAAAATTTTGCCTGATGCTTTTGCGTTGGTGCGCGAAGCTAGCCAGCGTGTTCTAGGAATGCGCCATTTTGATGTCCAGCTAATGGGTGGAGCGGCTTTACACACTGGCAATGTTGCTGAAATGAAAACTGGTGAAGGTAAGACTTTAGTTGCAACACTTCCAGTTTATCTTAACGCGCTTGAGGGAAAGGGTGTGCATGTAGTGACGGTCAATGACTATTTAGCAAAACGCGATGCTGGTTGGATGGGAAAATTATATGATTTTCTTGGTGTAAGCGTAGCAGTAATTGTAGCTGATGAATCTTTCATTTATGATCGTAATTATTCAAATGATAATTTTACTGATGAACGTATGAAGCCACTTCGTCCATGCACTCGAAAAGAAGCTTATGATGCTTATATTACGTATGGTACAAATAATGAATTTGGATTTGATTATTTGCGTGATAACATGGTGAACGATGCTAAATTATTGCGTCAGCGTGATTTGAATTATGCTATTGTTGATGAGGTTGATTCGATTCTGATTGATGAGGCTCGCACGCCATTGATTATCTCAGCTCCAGCAGCGGACAATCCAGAAAGCTATAAGCAATTCGCTCGGGTAATGACTCAATTAAATAAAGATGATTACGAAATTGACGAAAAGCATCGTAGTGTCGCTCTAACTGACGCTGGTATTGAAAAAGTTCAAGATATTTTGGGTGTTGATAATCTTTTTTCTCCTGAACATGTACGACTAGTTTATCATTTAAATCAAGCTTTGCGGGCGCAGACTTTATTTAAGCGCGATAAGGACTATGTGGTTACTACTAATGGCGAGGTGGTGATCGTTGATGAGCACACTGGTCGGTTGATGGATGGACGGCGATATAACGAAGGTCTGCATCAGGCCATTGAGGCTAAAGAAAATGTACCAGTACTTGAGGAAAGCATGACTTTGGCGACTATTTCATTTCAAAATTACTTCCGCTTGTATAAAAAATTATCTGGTATGACGGGTACGGCTCTAACTGAAGCTGAGGAATTTCAACAAATTTATAGTTTGGATGTGATTGAAATCCCATCAAACAAACCAATGATTCGTAACGATAAACCAGACCTAATCTATAAGACTGAGCGGGCTAAAATCTTGGCGGTGGTTGAAGCAATTAAAGAACATCATGCAGCCGGGCGACCAGTGCTAGTTGGTTCTGGCTCAATCGAAAAAAATGAGCTAATTGCGCAGTATCTTGATCAAGCTGGGTTGACTTATGAACTGTTAAACGCGAAAAATAATGAACGTGAGGCTGCAATTGTTGAAAAAGCCGGAGAAAAGGGAGCGATTACTTTAGCTACAAATATTGCTGGGCGAGGTACTGATATTAAACTTGGTAAGGGTGTTAAAGAATTGGGTGGATTGGTAGTGATTGGCTCAGAACGCCATGAGTCACGTCGTATTGACAATCAGTTGCGCGGTCGTGGTGGACGTCAGGGTGATCCAGGTGAGAGTCAATTTTTTGTCTCCACTGAAGATGATTTGATGCGTATTTTTCAAGGTGAAAAAATCGCATCTTTAATGGATCGATTAAAACTTGATGAATCAATTCCAATTAACAATGCCGTGATTTCAAAGTTACTTGAGTCGTCGCAAAAACGAGTTGAAGGTTTTAATTTCGATACACGAAAAAATGTGGTGCAATATGACAACGTAATTAATCGCCATCGTAAGGTAGTTTATGGTATGCGCCGTAAAATTTTAGAAGGCTCAGATATTAAAGATGAAATAAAGCGCCTGATTAAAGAAAAAACTAATGATTTAGCTTTCTTGCCAGCTAAAATTAATCCAAATTTTAGTGAAAACTTTATTCAAATTTTACCGAAAGTTAGTGAAGAGGAGATTGATCGGATTGGTAAGATTAAAAAAGATAAAGACCGCTTAAAAGTCACCAAAGAAGTTTTAATGGCAACTTACCAGGAAAAAGAGGCAGAGTTTACGGCTGATCTGATGCGTAAAATTGAGCGTGAAGTTTATATGCGAGTGCTAGATACTTTATGGATGCAGCATCTTGAAAATATGCAACATTTACGAGAAGGTATTCATTGGCGTAGTATTGGTCAACGAGATCCACTGGTTGAATATCGTTCCGAGTCACAAAAATTATTTGAGGCTTTACAATTATCACTTCGTGATGAAGTACTGCAGACGATTTTTAACTTAACTAAATCCCAGCTGAACCCATCCTTGGTTGACGAGAACTATCAAACTGAGTTAACTAAAGCTGCTGAAACAGCAGTTGAAAAAGGTGTGAATGAAATTTCAAGTCACGACGGAACTGGTGATGATGATTTTCGCAAGGCTAAAGTTGCTTCAAAAGCTCAGATTACTAAAGCTAAAGATTCTGAGCGTAAAAAGAAAAAAGTTATTCGCCAAAATCGCAAAAAAGGTCGTCGAAAGTAATATTTAGGAGGAAAAATGAAACACACTGTTAAAGAAGTAGTGTTGAAAAATGGTGCTCGTGGACTGTTTATCGATATTCCTGATGCAACTGTTATGCAATACAAATTCCACTTTAGGGCCGGCAATCGTCAAGTTAAGACCCCGGAAATTTATGAAACAGCACATTTGATGGAACATATGTCGTTTGGCGCAAATGCAAAATTCGATTGCGAGCAAGACTATGCGGCTGAATTTTCAAAAAACGGTGCTCGTAATAATGCTTATACTTCTGATAATTCAATGGTTTATTTGGGAGTTTGTGCTGATTTTGAATGGGAAAGAGTCTTAAAGTTGCAGCAACTAGCGATTTGCCAGCCGCGTTTTTCACAATCAAAATTAGAAGCTGAACAGGGTAATGTACGCAATGAACTGACTGGTATGTTATCGAGCCATTCAAATCTATTGTGGTATAAAATGCAACAGATTCTTGGCGATAATATTTTAGACCTGCAACAACGTTTGGAAACGATTAATAATATTAAGCTAGAGGATATAGTAGAGCATCATACTCGAACACACACAATCGAAAATATGCGCTTTTTGGTAGCTGGCAGATTAGCTAATCGTGAACGCAAGCTAAAACAAATCCTCGAGAGTTTTCGTTTACCAAAAGGTGAATTATTGCCTATTCCAAAAGATGAGCCACATTCCCATAGGGCTGTTTTAATTAAACAGCAAGATGGGAAAAGTATTACATTTGGTATTTCATTAATTCTTGATCGAAGGCTAACAAAGCGTGAAGCTTATGTAATGATGGCGCTTAATCATATTTTGACTGGCACGACTTATTCACGGATTTTCGGTAAAGCTCGTGAAAAAGGTCTTGTATACAGTATGTTCTCTGACTATGAGCAGCGATACTATGATTGTAGTTGGGATTTTGCTGGTCAAGTGATGCCTGAAACAGCTGAAGCATTATTTGATTTGATGATATATGAATTGCAACAAATTGCTGCAGGAAAAATTTTCAAAAAAGAAATTGATGAAACAAAAAGCTATCAACTCGGTTCGTTTCAAATTAGCACCCAAACAATTAGCCAATTAGTGAATTTTTATACAGGTACTTATTTTGAGCGAGATGAAATCCGTAGTTATGCAACGGTTCCGAATTATATTAGCAAGGTGTCTAAAGCTGAAATTGTGGCCCTCATCAAGGAATTTATGACAAACGGACACTGGGCATTGGTGGGGGTCGGCAATGTTGATCAAGAGCTTATAGAAAAACTCAATACTAAATTACAAACAGTTTTTAAGGGTGGTGATGTCACTAACTAAAAAACAAATCGAGCTAGAATTAGCTAAATTAACAGTTGATTTTAATACAGTTTATCAAAAAATCAACATTGATCAGCGACGCGATGAATTAGTTAGACTTGAGGAAGATTTTAATCAACCAAACACTTGGAATGATCCAGATCGTGCGCAGCAATTAGCAAAAAACATCGCTAAACAGCAAGATTTTTTACAGCCGTGGTTGGCTTTGCAAATGCAATTGCAAGATTATCAAGAATTACTAAACGTTGATGATGACGCTTGGCTTGACGAGGCTGCTAAACAGGTCGAATTGATGCAACAACAATTTGCCAAAATGAAACGGGTGCTGGTTTTTGATGGTAAATATGATGCGAATGACGCAATCGTCCGTTTGACTAGTGGTGTTGGTGGTATTGATGCTCAAGATTTTACTGAAATGTTAGAACGAATGTATTTGCGATTTTGGGAAAAACGCAATTGGTCAGTTACTTTAGTTGAGCGACAAACTGGTGATGAAGCTGGCATAAAAACCGCTGTGTACGAAGTTTCGGGAAACTTTGTGTATGGCAATTTGAAGAGTGAACATGGTGTTCATCGGCTTGTGCGGTTAAGTCCGTTTAATGCTGATAATCTTCGTCAAACTAGCTTTGCTTTAGTGGAGGTCTTACCAAAGATTGCGGGCAATGAATTAAAGATTAATCCAGTTGATCTAAAAATTGATTATTATCGTTCAGGCGGGCATGGTGGTCAAAGTGTTAATACTACTGATTCGGCAGTGCGAATCACGCATTTACCAACTAATACAACTGTGGCGATTCAGAATGAGCGTTCCCAAATCCAGAATAAAGCTGTTGCAATGTCAATTTTAATGGCTAAATTACTTGAGTTACAGGAACAGCAACAGGAGGTAAGTGATATTAGTCATTTAAAAGCCGGTGAATCAGCAAGTTGGGGAGCTCAAATCCGTAATTATGTTATGCATCCATATACTTTAGTCAAAGATACGCGCACTAAGTATCAAGAAACTGATATTCAAAAGGTTTTAGACGGCGAAATTGAAGGATTTATCGAGGCTTATTTACAAAACCAGATTTAATCGATATTAACCTAGTCAAAGTTTAAAAAATCAGTTATAATAAGCTTATGATTTTATTGGATCGGGTTTCAAAGATTTATCCAAAAGGCGACAAACCGGCAGTTGACCGAATAAACTTAAATATAAAAGCCAAGGAATTTGTCAGTATTATTGGGCCGAGTGGGTCTGGTAAATCAACTTTATTAAAGTTATTAACCAGAGAAGAAAAGCCAACTTCTGGCAAGATAGTAGTTGGTGGAATTGACTATGACGAATTGCATGACAAAGATATCCCATTGTTGCGTCGTAAAATTGGTGTTGTTTTTCAGGATTTTAAGTTATTGCCGCAACGAACGGTTTTTGAAAATATTGCTTTTGCTCTGGAAATATCAGGTATGACACATCGCGAAATCCAGAATACTGTGCCGCGAGTGATTGAACTAGTGGGTCTTGAAGGTAAAGAAAAAGCTTTTCCTAGTCAATTATCTGGTGGTGAGCGTCAACGTGTAGCAATTGCTCGTGCAGTGGTGCGTCAGCCAAAAATTTTAATTGCTGATGAGCCAACTGGTAATTTAGATCCAAAACATTCATGGGATATTGTGCGAGTGCTAGAAAAAATTAATGAGTATGGAACGACAGTTATTTTAACAACTCACAATGTCGATATCGTCAACAAACTAAAACGCAGAGTAATTACTATTGAAGGCGGTCGAATCGTGTCAGATATTTCGAAAGGAGAGTATTATCATGGTTAAACGTCGTCCTCGTCCAAAGCGCAGTTTGGCTCGTCGTTGGGTTACGGCGATGCGGATTTGGCGTTATGGTGCAGAAAATTTTGTTCGCAATGCTTGGTTATCATTAGCATCAATGTTGATCATGACAATCACCTTATTGGTTATTTTTATTGGCGTTGCTTCAAATAATGTCCTTAAGGATACGATCAATAGCGTACGTGATCAAGTCGAGATGTCAATTTATGTAAAAAACACAATCGACCCTAGGGCGGTTGAGACGATTAAAAAGTCACTTTCGGAACTTAAGGGTGTGACAAGTGTTGCTTATGAATCATCTAGTGAATTACGAAAGCAAGTAGCCAAAGATAATGCTGATAGCGAAGATATTTTAGAGTCATTAAACGAAGCTTCTAATAAATTACCGAGTTCATTTAAAGTTAAAATTGAAGATATTAATAATCCAAGTGTACTTGAAAAATTTGTACAGGATAACGAATTAATGAAAAAATGGCTAGATCCGACTTCGCCGCCATCATTTTCTTCGAAACGAGAGATGATTAATAATATTGCTAAACATGCTGATTTAGCTGAGTATGCTGGCATTGTTGTGGTTGTGGTGTTTGTTGTGATTTCGATGGTGGTGGTTTATAATACAATTCGAATGGCGATTTTTAATCGTAAAGATGAGATTTATATGATGCGATTAATTGGTGCTGAACCTAGTTTCGTGCGCAATCCATTTATTGTCGAGGCAATTTTTAATAGTATGATTTCAGCGATTGCGGCAACTAGTCTCGGAATGATTTTGTTTGATTTAATTAAGACTAATCTAGATAACTATGGTATAAAAATGTCAACTACAGTTGATTTGATGACTAAATACTGGCCTGTGGTTTTTTTGGGAATGATTTTAATTGGTGCATTGATTGGTATAGTGTCATCGTTTTTAGCAACAGGAAAATATCTAAAAGAGAAACAAGTCTAAGTTATAACTGTATTGACTTTTTTGAAATGCTAATGTATAATTATAATGTAAGTGATTTTCAAAAACAAACATTAACTAATTAGGAAAAGCATGACTAAATATAAGTACAAACTAATCATTCAGAAACTTACTATTTTGACGGCAGTTATCATGATTGCTGGCGGTATTAGTTTGTTGTATTTTGAAAATCAAACTGTCCTTGCTGATGAATATGATGCTAAAATTAAGCAGTTAGAGCAAGAAAACACTTATTACAATAAACAAGCCGGAATTTTACGTGAAAAGGCTGATTCGCTAGCGGCGGAAATTGATTTAATTAATGCCGAAAAGAACGCAATTCAATCGGTGATTGATGGCATTCAAGCTCAAATTGAAATTTTAAAGAAAGAAATTACCGAGATTGAGATTCAGATTGAAAAAAATCGTGATGCTTTAGGCGAGGTGATTCGTCAGATTTATATGACAAGCCAGATCTCAACTTTGGAACGTTTAGCTAGCTCGCGTACAATTAGCGATTTTATTGATGAAGAAGCACAGAATCAAAGTTTGCGACAAAGTCTTGGTGTTAAAATTAAACAGATTCGTTCTCAAAAAGAAGAATTAGAACGCAAAGAAAAACAACAACAAGCTGCATTAGCTGAACAAAAGACCCAAATGACGTTACAAGCTGCTAAAGAAGCCGAAAAGCAAAGTATATTAGATCAGACAAAAGGTGATGAAGCGGCTTATCGTCAAATCGCTGAAAAGAACAACAGTGAAATCAAGAAATTAAAGGAGCAACAACGCCAAGCTAACCTCGCTAAAGGAGGTAACAACGTTGTGGCTGGTGATCCTAACAAGGGCGGCTATCCAGCCAGATGGGCAAATGCTGCTCAGGATTCGTTGGTTGATTCTTGGGGTATGTATAATCGCGAGTGCGTGAGTTATGTAGCTTGGAAAGTTCATCAAGCTTATGGTAATATGCCTTACTGGGGTGGTCGTGGCCACGCTTGGCAATGGGGCTTTAGTGGTTGGAAATGGGGGAATGGTACGAAGGCTGGCGGTAATTATTCTGGTACTTCTTGGCATACGGCGAATGCTGTGACTGACGGTGTGCCTTATGGATATGAACCTCGAGTTGGCTCAGCGGCGGTCTGGAATAACGGATCTTATGGTCATGTTATGTGGGTGGAACGTATTAATTCTAACGGCACCGTTCACGTTAGCCAATATAATTATCACGTTAACGGCGAGTATTCTGAAATGGATATCCCAGCTAATAGCGCTGTTTATCTATATTTTGGTAATTATAAACGATGAGCTTCTTTGTTAATTAAGTTTATGCTATAATGAACTAATGCAAGAACAGGGAAATATAGCTAAAACTTCAATTAAGAAGATTGATAAAGCTGGTTTAATGATCGTCATTACGCTAGTTTTTTTGGTTGGATTTGTATTAGGTGATCATAGTCACACAATTTTACAAAAATTAGGTTCGTTAATTGGGTTACCATTAACTTCAACGGCTTTAGATTATAGTTCGCTTGACGAACTGTATACTCATATTACTGCAAAGTATGACGGTAAAATTAATAGAGACAAGCTACTCGAAGGTGCGGCTCGTGGCATGGCAATGTCATTAGGTGATGACTACACGGTTTACCTAAACAAAGAAGAAGTAGCTGAATTTAAAAAGAGTCTATCTGGCGAGATTGGCGGTGGAATTGGAGCAGAGGTTGGTATTCGTAATAAATTGCCAACAGTTATTCGACCCCTAAAAGATAGTCCAGCGGCTCGCGCTGGAGTCATGGCTGGTGATATAATTTATAAAGTCGACGGGCAGGATGTAACCAATCTATCGTTAGATGAAACAATCCAAAAAATTCGTGGTAAAATTGGCACTGAAGTTAAACTCTCGCTTGTCCGTAATGGAGTTAATAATTTTATTGAAACAACAATCACTCGAGAAGAAATAAACAATCCGAGCGTTTCGGGTGAACAACGTGGTAAAATTGGCATTATTACAATCACTCGTTTTGATCAGGAGACGGCCAGTCTAGCGCGAGCTGAAGCACAAAAAATGTTACAAAATGGCGCTAGTTCATTCATTATTGACTTACGTGGAAATACCGGTGGTTATTTAACAGCAGCACAAGATTTAGCTGGTTTATGGCTTGATGGTGAATTAGTAGTGACTGAACGAGTTGATAATCAGATCCGACAAGAATTGTATGCTAAAAAAGGTGGAGCAATATTAAAAAATAAGCCAACGGTAATTTTAGCAAACGCTAGCTCTGCCAGTGCCAGCGAGATTGTGATTGGCGCGTTAAAAGATTGCAATCAAGCGACTGTAATTGGTGAAAAAACTTTTGGGAAAGGTAGTGTTCAGGAATTGGTCGATTTAAAAAATGGTGCACAATTAAAAGTGACGATTGCGCGTTGGCATACGCCGCATGGTCAAAATATTAATAAAACTGGTATTGAACCAGATAAAAAGATCGAATTGACGGCTGACGATTGGCAGCATAATCGCGATCCACAACTGCAAGCAGCAATTGATACGCTTAATAAATAATCAAAAGTGTAGTAAAATATAAGTATGAAGAAGCGAATTTTATTAGTTGAAGACGATCAAATGCTGGCAAGCGTATATCGTGATCGGTTAGAATTGGAGGGTTTTGAGGTAAAATTGGTCGATAATGGTGAAAAAGCCTTAACTACAGCTTTGGAATACAAACCAGACTTAATCCTATTGGATGTGATGATACCTGAAATATCTGGTTTTGAAGTACTTGATATTTTACGTAACACAAAAGAGACTGCCGATATTAAAGTGGTGATGTTAACAGCTTTAAGCCAAGATAATAATAAGCAACAAGCTAAGGAACTTGGTGCGGATGATTACTTGATAAAATCACAAGTCGTAATGAATGATGTGATTGAGCGTATTAAGCATCATTTAGACATTAACATTAAATAAATATGATTCTTTATACGGATGGATCAGCTAGCCCCAATCCGGGTCCTGGTGGTTATGCAGTAATTAACGCTGACACTAAACAGCCAGTAGCTTTAGGAAACGAAAAACAATCAACTAATATTCGCATGGAGGCTCAGGCACTGATTGCGGCGATGATTCTAGCTGGTGGTCAATCTTGTAAGATTTTTACTGATAGCGAATTTTGGATTAATGTGCTAACGAAATGGGCGCCAATTTGGAAAAAAAATAATTGGACTAAAAAATCTGGACCAATAAAAAATCTAGAGCTGGTTCAACAAGCATATGAATTATACGAAAGCTCACAAGCAACTTTGGAGTGGGTGAAGGCGCATGAGGATAATGAATTAAACAATCTTGCCGATGAATGGGCAAATAAGGCCAGAAAAGGTGCAACTATTGAAAGCTTAAAGGAGATGAAAAATGCGTAAAGTATCAATCAAGGTCCAACTAAAAAAATCCAGCGAGATTTTAAAGGTTATGCATGATAGTGGCAAGATATTCAGTGATGAATATCAGCAATTTGATCGGGTTTTTGTGCCACGTGGTCATGAGCAGTTTTATCCCGATGCAGCATTAATTCCGCAATTATTAATTCGTACTAATACAATTGATAAACAAATTAGCCATACAATGATTTTAAAACGACCAGTTAGTAAAAACATGACTTATTTTTTTCAAACCCAGATTATGGACTATAATCAAACGGCCCATATTATCAATAATATGGGATATGAATTAACGGCTGAAGTGGCGAAAAACCGTCGTAAGTTAGTGATTGGTAGCATCATAATTTATTTAGACCAAATTAATGAAAAATATTATTTAAAGATTGAAAAAAACTTACGAAATGATGAGACCGATAATGTTGACGAACTATGGGATTTGTTGACGTCGTTTAATTTAACAACGGTTCAAGAAGAAGTTGGTCGTTATAGTGATATTGTAAGTAAAAGGAAATAAAATGGGTAATCAAACAGAACAGACTATAAAGAATGTAGAACAAAACACGAATCAAAAAGAGGTGGCAGTTGGTTTTGATTTATTTCAGTGGGCGAATAATATTGAGCGCTTCAAAAAAGAGCTGGATATGGAAGTTTTAGTGATCAACAAACATTTCACGCCATTTCGGCTTAATCTGTCTCAAGAATTAGACAATCAAACGCGAACAATTTTTTTGTACGAATTAATTAATCAAATTAATAAAGGTGCAGAAGTCGGTATGGCGGTGCGTCAGTTTGAAACTGAAGAGGCATCAAAAGACGTTGTATTATATACAACAGTTGGTAAGGTTGAACGAGCAAGTTATTTAATGGATTTTTTAAAAAATCGCTATGGCGAAGTGGTGGATTTTAATAATGACGAACATGAATTTCGTTTGATGAAGGCAATTGTTGTTAAGTTTACTCATAAAGATAAGGAAGTAGATCCTTTTTATGTTATTAAACAAATTGCCGCAACCCAAGCTGTATCCGGTACAACATCTTGGCAGATTAATGGCTCAAAAGTTGAACCATTTGCGAGCGATGTTAGTCTAAAACCGCCTTTGGATAATCAAATTTTAATCGCCGATAATCAGATCTTTGTATTCAATCAAGCGAAGTTTGAGCGACTGTTTAATTATGATTATAAAAAACAGTTGGTTGCTGAAGAAAAAGTTCGAGCTATTGAGCAAACTTTTAAATTAAGTTTCCCTGATGGATTATCAATGAACGCTCTAGTTAAAGAACGTAAGAAAACTTTAGCAAAAATTCAAAAACTTGATCTGAACTTCCCGATGAACCAAGAAGAATTAATTGAATACGCTGATGAGATGCAGCTAGAACTAATGACCGATGATCAAGGAGCGATTATTATTCTCGATGGTAATGATTTGGACATGTTCATTAGTTTATTAAATGAAGATTATATGGTTAGTACCGTAACTAATCGGCGCTACGAAATCACTGCTAAAAAAGCAATGAACGAACCTGAAGGCGAACCGCCGAGGGGATAATATGAATCAAGAGCGAGCGCTGGAGATTTTACAATCTGGTCGATCAGCGTTGATTACTGGTCGGGCTGGTTCAGGTAAAACTTATTTATTAAATCAATTTATCAAATCGCAACGTGCAGCTGGTAAGGTGCTAGCAATTACAGCAACGACTGGTTTAGCGGCGACGCATCTTAGCGGTGAAACTATTCATCGCTGGGCTAAAATTGGCATTCACGAGTCGCTACCGAATAATTTTTTTCAAAAACTGACCACTAAAGATCGCCAACGAATGATCGAGGTGGACATTTTAATTATTGATGAGATTAGTATGTTGTCGGATGTCCAATTTTCAATGATTGATTACATATTACGTGGCGTTCGTCAGCAACAAGTTCCGTTCGGCGGTATCCAACTAGTGATGAGTGGTGATTTTTTTCAGTTACCGCCGATTAAACGCTCGCAGACGATACAGCTTGATGTGTTTAGCGATTATAATAATGGGGTGGGTTTTGTTACGAGCTCGGCAGCGTTTGAGGAATTAAATCCTGCTATTTGTTATCTCGAAAGCCAATATCGTCAGTCGGACAATGATTTATTGGATGTGTTGGAGGCAATTCGAGCTGGTACGGTTGACGAATATGAGTTGAATTTTTTAAATCAGCGCTTAAACCAACAGCCAACTGAGCGAGACGGCGTAGTGACTAATTTGCATACTTCGAACATGGATGTTGATCGCGTGAATAGTTTGAGTTTGACAAAAATTAATCAGCCGATGGAAACTTTTTTGATGACTGGTTCGGGCAATCGTTACGGATTGGAAGTTTTAAAAAAAATGGTACTAGCCCTAGAACAGTTGGATTTAAAAATCGGGGCTGAGGTAATGGCGATAAAAAATGATTCTAAAATGCGATTTGTGAATGGCAGCTTGGGTAAAGTGACTAATTTTGCTCGCAAAAATGGTTTAAAATTACCGGTAGTGCAATTTAATTCAGGAAAAGAAATTATTATTGAGCCAGATAGCTGGGAATTAACTGAAAATGATTCTAAAATTGCCAGTGTAATACAATTGCCATTGCGGCTAGCTTATGCGATTACAATTCATAAAGCGCAAGGAATGACTTTAGATAAAGCAAAAATTAATTTAGCGAAGGCTTTTACGCCAGGAATGGGCTATGTAGCATTATCTCGAATTCGGCGTTTGGAGGATCTATATCTGATGGGTATTAATCAAATGGCGCTGACTGTGTCAGAAGAGGCACGCCAACTTGATGAGGATTTGCATCGACAATCACGAATGGAAAAATAATCATCATAAATGTGTTAAAATCATTTTATGAATAACAATCCTTTTAAATCTAGTGAGGTTAAAATCGCCGTAATTGGCGGTGGAACCGGCAGTTCTGTTATATTATCAGCTTTTAAAAAACACACTAGCCAAATTGCTGCCTTGATTAACATGGTCGATGACGGTGGCTCAACTGGACAGTTACGAGATGAGCTTGGGGTGTTGCCGCCAGGTGATATTCGTCAATGTTTAGCAGCCTTATCCCGTTTCCCGGAAGTGCGAGATTTATTTAATTATCGATTCGAAGCTGGTAGTTTTAAAGGACATGCCTTCGGAAATATTTTTTTAACCGCGTTGGAAAAAATGAAAGGTGATTTTGGTGAAGGAGTTAAATTAGCTAGTAAGGTATTAAATATTATTGGTGTTGTTGAGCCAATTACGCTTGATGATATTCATCTAGTAATAGAAGACAATGGAGTGATTATAAAAGGAGAATATCGAATTAGTGAGACGCGATTTGATAAGTCTCGTCCTAAAATCTGGCTGGAACCGTCTGCTAGTGCTAATCCAGTAGCAATTGGTGCGATTATGAATGCTGATATGGTAATTGTTGCACCTGGTGGACTATATGGTAGCCTAGCCCCGGCGTTATTGGTGAATGGTGTTGGTGAGGCTCTAGAACAAACTAAAGCTTTAAAGGTTTATGTTTGTAATTTAATGACCAAACCTGGTCAAACTGATAATTTTATGGTTCATGATTTTGCTGATGAAATTGAACGATTCGCTGGTGTTAACTTTTTAGATGTAGTTTTGTTTAATACCGAATTGCCTTCGGGTGAATTAATTGAAAAATATGCTAGAGATAATGAGCGACCAGTAAAATATAATGAGAAGAAATTGCTTAATAAAAAATATCATGCACTGGGTGCAAAACTGTTATCAAGAGATATATGGCAGCCTACTTCAAAATCCGATCCAATTGCCGCTAGTCGAACTTTAATTCGTCATGACCCCGACTTAATAGCTGAAACTTTGCTTGAAATCTATAGAACATATCGGAAATAACCGCAGCGGATTGATTGGTAAAATTGTTATAAAAAATTACCTCCGATTTGGAGGTAATTAACTATTTAACTGACACTTGTGTACGCGGCACGGTTTTGCCACTGAAGCGAGTTTTTTTAATTTTAGCGAATTCAACGATTCCATCTTTAGCAGCGTGAATCGTAAAGTTACGACTCATGAAAGTTCCTTCACCAGCCAATTTAGTAGCTCCGGTTTGACGAACTAAAACCTCACCTTCACGAACTTTTTGACCGCCAAATCGTTTAACACCCAAGCGTTGTCCAGGCGAGTTGTGGATGTTTTTACTTGATCCACCAGCTTTAACGTGTGACATTTATTTCTCCTCACCCCGACCAGGGGTTAATTTATTTCAATAACTTGTGACATTTTACCTTAAAATGTTTAAAAAGTCAATAAAAACTATTTACTTTATCTGTAGCACTAAAATTCTACGAGCGACAATCTGATCATCTCGATGATAAAGCAGGGCTCGACTGCCGGTATGTTGAAATTTAATTGGTTCATAGTTTAATCGTTTTAGGTTAATTGGTTTGATAATCTCTAAATCTCTATATTGTCCGTTATGTTGCAACCAAGCGGGTACGGCAATACAAATTCGCGTTCCGCGCGCTGATTGCCGGCGTAAATTGTTTAAAAAAGCACTTAATAAATGTTCAATTTTGTTAGCTTCAATATCAATAACGCTTGGTGATTGAATTGACTTAAATGGATAGCCAAGATAAGTTTCGCTAGCAACACAATCGATATTATTTGGCCACTGTGCTTCGGTAGCATCACCAACTAGCAACTCGGGAGATAAATCACGATCGAGCCAGGCTAGATTCTGTTTGGTGTAATCAATCATTCGAGGCTCGAGGTCGCTACCGACTACGCGAAAGCCAAGCAAATGCGCTTCTTGTAAGACCACGCCCGTTCCACAAAACGGATCGAGTAATTTAAACTGCTGATTCGGCGCAAACGGCGCTGGGCGTGATAAATTAATCAAAATCTGGGCTAACTTCGGTGGTAGCATGCCAACACGAGCATCGCGCTTCGGTCGCTTGCGGTCACGGTTGACATAGGCGGTGATATTTTGGGCGCCAAGACTGCGACCGATGTAGGTTCGGCCGGCTTGTTCAACGATAATTAATTCAAGCTTTTTTGGGCTAAGGCCGAGCTTATTATGGTGCGAGACGGCGGTTGATAAGGCACTAGTTTGATTGGGGACGAGGCGAATTGAACCAGTGAAGGCTGATTTAAGCGCTAAACCAAGCTCCTGCGCCTGACGCGGTTTAATGTGCGAATTGTAATAGCTGACGCCGAGAGTGATTTTGCCTAAATCTTGCGGTAGGGTTTTAGTATAAAACTGCACTAGGCGACTCTTAATGGTTTTAAAATCAGTGGTGTTTAGCTCCAAATCAAGTTGTGCTAACTTCAAACAGCCACCAAAGTGATTAATATCCGCCGTTTTCGCATCAATCAGCGCAAAATCCTTACCAACAAGCTGGAGTTTATCGGCTCCGAAATAACTCTCGAGCTCGGCAACTGATAGCTCGGCTTGTCGTCCCAAAATTGCAATTAACATAAGGCTATTATATATGATATGATGGTGATATGGAAGTGGGAGAACAAGTTCCGTCGCTACCGATTTTCGGTGTGGTTGATTTTTTGGCGACGACTAATCAGATTTTAGACTACAGTTTGCCAGTAGTGCAAATTATTGGTGAGGTGTCGAGTTTTAAGATAAATCAAGATAAATATATTTTTTTTGACCTCAAAGAAGACGATAGCTTGGTGAGTTGTTTTATGATGCGATTCAAACTGCGTCAAGAGATTATTGATGGTATGAAGGTAATTATTACCGGTAAACCAAACTTGACGCGGATGGGCAAGTTCAGTATCACCGTCGATAGTATCAAGCCTTTTGGTCAGGGTGAAATTAAAAAACAGCGTGATTTATTGTTTGAAAAACTTAAAAACGAAGGTTTGTTTGATGAAGCGCGTAAGCGAGCTTTGCCACGCTTACCAGAGCGAATCGGGGTGATTTCCTCAACCGGTGCCGCTGGTTATCAGGATTTTATTAAGATCATCAATGAACGCTGGTCGGGACTGGAACTGGTGGTGCGTTCAACACCAGTGCAGGGTGATCTGGCGGCTGATGAAATGATTGATGCTCTGGATGAGCTCAATCAGATGGACTTGGATGTGATTGTGATGATTCGTGGCGGTGGGTCAAGGGATGATTTGGCATGTTTTGACGATGAACGGCTGGCACGGGCGATTGATGAGAGCTATTTGCCGGTGGCGACCGGGATTGGGCACGAGATTGATATGAGCCTGGCAGATCTAGTGGCGGACTTTCGAGCGGCCACTCCAAGCCATTTGGCTCAAGCCATCGTGCCGTCGAAAAAAACCGTGCTTGATGGTCTGGAGCAAGGTCTGAAATACGTTCAGGCTGATTTAGTGCAGGTCTGCAATCGCCAGCTTGATTGGGTTGATCAGTGTCATCTAGAAGTATTACAGGCGCTGTTTGATAAAATCGAACAAACCGAAAACCGAGTGTTTGAGATAGCGCGGGTTCTTAAGGCACTCAATCCCCAACGCGTCTTAGAACGCGGTTATGCTATTGTCCGTGGAATTGTCTCTCAGCAACAGTTAATTGAAATTGAGCTAAAAGATAAAATAATCGCCGCTGAGGTAAAGGAGATTTATGACAAAAAATAAAACCATCAAGCAACAAATGGAAAAAATCGAGGAAATTTTAAACTGGTTTGACCAGGCTAGTGACTTTGATGTCGAGAAGGCGACTGAAAAATACCAGCAGGCCTATGAGCTACTCCAAGAGCTACGTTTAGACCTGGAAACCAAGAAAAATCAGATTGAAGAACTGTAGTAATTTGGAGATTTTAATAAAATATTATCTGGCAGAAAATAAAATAATCAAAAGTCAACCGAACAATTTTACCACACTTGTGGAAAAAGTTTATGGCAATTCTTTTGTGGAGAAATAATGGATATTTTAATAATTAGTATCAGTATAATTGTGGCAATCTTTTTAGTTACGGTTTTAGTTGGAGCGCCGTATGTACCAACGCATACCAAGCAATTTAATAAATTATTAAAGTCTTTAAAATTTGATTCGACGAAAACTGTGCTAGTTGATTTAGGGTCGGGAGACGGTAAGGTTTTACGACTGGCGAATAAAAACATAAAACGTGGTATTGGTTATGAAATAAACCCAATTTTGTGGATGATTTCAAAAATATTATCAACTAAATATAACAAGCTTGATTTTAGGCTAGCTGATTTTCGTAGGATTAAGTTACCTGATGACACGACGGCAGTTTATATTTTTTTTGCTGGAACATATGAAAAAGATATAGCTAGTTTACTAATGGCACATGCTGAAAAAACGAGTTGCGAATTGCAATTTGTTAGTTATGGTTTTGAATTTCGAGTATTGGGAGAACCAGAGTTAATTCAATATGGATTTTATTGTTACAAAATTAAACCTAGCAAAAAAACCAAAAAGTCGGTATAATTTAAGCATGAGAAAAATATATTCAAACCAACCTGCTTTTTTAAATGGAGGTGTCAGTAGTTCGATAGTGATGATGATTTCTTTAGGCGTTTGCTTGGTGTCATCTATGGCGGTTTTGATTTGGGGGACAACAAAATATTTTAATTTAAAACAAAATTTTAATATGCGTGTTGAAGAGCGAGAAACGGCAGCTAAAATCGCATTAACACAGAAACTTGAGGCTGAGTTTGCCGAGCGAGAGAAAGAACCGTATTATGAGTTCACTGGTCCAGATGATTTGGGACGCGTTCATCTGTTCTATCCAAAAACTTGGAGTGTCTTGATCAATAAAGACAGTGTTCCTTATGAAGCGATTTTTAATCCAATGCTAATTCGTCCAATTAATAGTGATTCACGTTATGCTTTGCGTTTAACAATTGAGAATAAAGATTATACTAAAGCTCTCGCGGCTTATGATTCACTAATCAAAAAAGGCTACCTCGAACAATCAATTATTACTGTCGATGGTGAGCAAGCAGCACGCCTCGATGGTAAATTTAGTGAAAAAATAACTGGTGCCGCCGTATTGTTTAAAGTTCGCGACAAAACAGTCACCTTGCGAACCGATATTGCGACTGATGAATATCTAAAACAATTTAATACGATTATTGAAAAAGTCACTTTTAATAAATAATTTATTTAGTACTTGGCGCGCTCGATATTATTCGGGCGCGTTTTGTGTTAAAATGAAACCAATAGGGGATGAAAATGAAGGATCAATTATTGGAATCTAGTTTAGTTGTGGCGGCACATGAGTTGAAAAGTCCATTGGCTTTAATTCGTCAATTATCACTTTTTATGGAAGAAAACCAAACCGATTTACAACCAGAGCAAACCAATAAATATCTACGTCAAATTACCTTAACTAGTGAACGAGCTTTACGATTGGCGACTGACTTGACCAGGGCGACTAATATCGACCAACTGGAATTAAATTTTGAGCCGGTAGATGCGATGGAGCTTTGCCGTCGTGTTGAAGGCGAAATGAATGGTTTATACACTATGCATCAGAAGAGACTAACTACTCGCCAAAAACGCGGCCAATATGTGGCGGTTGCAGACTATAGTTTATTAAAAGCAATTTTATTACAATTTTGTGATAATGCATTATTTTATGCCGATCAGCAGAAACCGGTTGAATTACAAGTTAATCAAAATGGTCAGTATATTCGTATTGGGGTGCGTGATTATGGTCCAAGATTAAGTCATAAAGTGTGGCGTTCAATTAAAAATCAAAGCCTGCTGCCACAAATGATCAACGCTCGACCACAAAGCAGCGGATTGGGTTTGTGTATTGCTCAACAATTTGCACGGGCGATGTCCGGTAAAATTGATGCAATTTCTCATCATGATGGGGTGACTTTCTGTGTTGATCTGATGATTTCTAGACAGCTTTCTCTATTGTAAAAGATTGTAAAAGGCAAAAATGGCTCAGAAAATTACAAAAATTTTATTAGTCGATGATGATCAATTCTTTAGTGAACTAATGAGTGATATTTTAACTAAATATCAGACTAAAATTGCGACTGATGCAATTATGGCGATGCGACTAATTGATGAGTTCTGTCCTGATGTAATTGTTTTAGACTTATTAATGCCGGCGGTTACTGGTTTTGGCTTATTAAATGAGATTATGTCATATACTGATTTGCGGCAGATACCGATCATTGTCTGCTCAAGCGTGGCTGACAAAGTTGATGCTGATTTTTTGGCAGCTAGTGGGGTTGTCGCAATTTTAGATAAAAATAATTTTCATCCAGATGACTTACGAATGGCAATTAAGAGGCTTGAGATATGAACCATCAATTTACACGTTTACCGGCACTAATTTTGCGACGAACAAATTATGGTGAAGCTGATCGAATTATCAATTTTTTAACTAGCGAGGGGCAAATTACAGCATTAGCAAAAGCTGTCCGTAAACCAAAAAGCAAACTAGCTGGGGCGCTCGAGCCGTTTAGCTTGATTGATTTGGTAATAATAAAAACCCCAAACGGCATGGGACGGATTACTGGTGCATCTTTGATCGAGCATTATGGTCAGATTATTGGGTCTTATGATCGAATAGAATTAGGTTATTATTTTTTAAAAATCGTTAATCGTTTAAGTCGTGACATTGATAGCAATGACTGGTTTAATATCCTTCATCAAACCTTACAAGCTCTGAATAATTTATCAGTTGATCAGCGATTAATCAAAATTTGGTTTAATCTACAGGCGGCAAAAATGTTAGGCGAAGAATTAAATCTTGAACTCACTGGCCAAAATCAAACGGTTACGCTCGAAAAGACTTATCGTTATGATATTGATAATAAGTTTTTATTACTAGATGATAATGGGCACATTACTGGTGAAAAATTACGATTTTTGAAAGCAATCAATACTTATAACTTATCAGTAGTTGCGCGGATTAAGGGTGGGGAAGGATACCTTGATCAGTTGCTGGATCTTTCAATGCTTCATCTAGGTTTTGAGTAATAAAAAGAAGCCCACTGTTAAACAGTGGGCTGTAAAGAACTAGACATTTGATAAAGGTAACCATTCGGTGTCAATATCTCTATCGACACCGACAAAATGAAAAGGAATACCATGACGGTAATAGCTTTTGATTGTTTCTTTTGCACAATCGCAGCCAATGATTGATGCTGAGTCGTATAGCTTAAATGGCTCCTCGTTACCAATTTTCATAAAATATCCATGAGGACATCTTATGATTGATACGCCATTCGGCACACTGCCTTGTATCTTTTTTTTCTGATTCTTTTTTTCTAAAGAATCAGAAAAAACAACTTTTGAGGGGATGTTATTGAAATGCTTTTTGATATTTTTAGCAAACTGCTCTTTGTAAAAGCATACATCGTGATTCACCCCATTGCCGTCACAATCGGTCGTCATGTATTTTACTATCTCAACGACCAATTTACTATTACTCCTGAGAACGACGCTTGCCTGAATACAAACGCGCTCTTTGTCAGCGGTGTCGATCACTAAAAAATAATCATCACCGCTTGTTTTTAGATTGTTAAAAAAACTAAATTCTTTTTTGTCCATATCCATACTTGGACCCTCCTTATTTTTTTGTTACCATACAGTAACCTTTTCATTATATCATAAAATGCTTAAAAATGCAATGATAGCTAAAAATCATTTTTCTTGCTATAATAACTGTTAATACAATGAAAGGAGAGTTATGAACCAACAAGTTGACAAAATGTCAAAAATCATCGCTTTAGCGAAACGCCGAGGATTTATTTATCAAGGGAGCGATGTGTATGGTGGTTTAAGCGGGACTTGGGATTTTGGTCCGCTTGGCGTAACTCTAAAGCGTAAAGTTATTAATAAATGGTGGTCAACTTTTGTTGATGGACGTGATGATATGTATGGCGTTGACGCAGCGATTTTGATGAATCAGAAAGTCTGGCAGGCGAGTGGTCATGTGGATACTTTTGTTGATCCATTATGCGAGGACATTGTTACTAAAAAACGCTATCGTACAGACCATGTTTTAAAAGATAATGGCATAAAAGCTGACGGACTATCAATGGCTGAAATGGATGCTTTGATTATCGAAAAAGGTATTAAATCACCTGATGGAAATCAATTAAGTTCATCGCGCGTGTTTAATATGATGTTCAAAACCCATGTTGGCCCAACTGAGGATGAAAAATCTATCTCATATCTTCGCCCAGAAACGGCACAGGGCATATTTACAAATTATCACAATGTAGTTGATTCATTTTATCCAGATCTACCGTTTGGCATTGGTCAAGTTGGCAAAGCTTTTCGTAATGAAATTGCTCCGCGCGATTTTGTATTTCGATCACGCGAGTTTGAGCAAATGGAAATTGAATATTTTGTTCATCCAAATGATTGGGAACGAATCTTTGAAGAATGGCGAGTGGCCTACTGGGACTTTTTAACTGGTTTAGGCTTGCCAAAAGAGTCGATTCATGAACTAGAAGTGCCGGATGCTGATCGAGCTCACTATTCGAAACGTACTATTGATTTTGAATTTGATTTTCCAATTGGTCGCTCAGAGTTAATGGGGCTTGCTTATCGAACTGATTTTGACTTATCAAACATTGAGCGCGTCAGTGGCAAAAAAATGGATTACTTAATAAAGGGCACAAACGAGCGAATAGTTCCGCACGTAATTGAACCAAGTATTGGTGTTGAGCGATTATTGATGGCAATCCTGTCAACAGCTTATTCGGAAGATCAGGTTGGTGGGGAGCGAGTGGTATTACGTTTGCCAGAAGATTTAGCGCCGATACGATATTGCGTCTCACCTTTGTTAAAAAATAAGCCTGAGTTAGTTGAAAAGGCTCGTCAAGTCTATCGTCAATTAAAACAAAAATATGGTAATGTCATGTGGGATGACAACGGTAATATCGGTAAACGTTATCGCCGTCAAGATGAAATTGGTACACCGCATTGCGTGGTAATTGACTTTGAGACGCTTGAAGATGACACCGTAACTCTACGAGAGCGCGATACCGCTGAGCAGCACCGAGTAAAAATTGAAGATTTGATAAAATAAGTTAATTTTACAAAACTTTTAGTAATGTATTAATACTAAAAGTAAAAGGTATGTATGGAAATAATCCGTTCGCGTCAAAATGCGAAAATTAAACAGATTGTCAGACTAATTACTGACGCTAAAGCTCGTCGTCAGACTGGTATAACGGTAATTGACGGGGTTAGTTTTGTGCGGGATTACATTGCAAAATTTGGTCAACCAGAGATGCTGTTGATTGATGAGACTAAACAAGAACGCGCACAAGCTGTTTTGGAATTGGCGAGTGATTATATTTTAGTTTCGCCAGAAGTAATGAAACTAGTTTCGTCAGTGAAAACTAACGCTGGGGTACTAGCGGTGGTCAAGATACCGAACACTAAAGAATATGTAGATCGTGGACAATCAGTGCTTTTGATTGATCGTGTGCAAGATCCGGGTAATCTTGGAGCAATCTGTCGATTGGCTTTGGCGGTTGGAATTGACGACATTCTACTCGCCGACGGTTCAGTTGATCCATTTTCGCCAAATGTGATTCGATCTAGTGCTGGTGCCGTGTTTAATTTAAATATTTACCAAAAAGCTAATCTTATGAATTTTATAAAGCAACATTCCAAGATGAACTTCATTGCCACTAGTTCGCATGCTGAAAAAAATATTTTTGAGTTGGATTTAACTAGCCAGATTGGTTGGTTAGTTGGTAACGAAGGGGCGGGGGTGTCGCCAGTGCTCTTAAAGTTAGCAACATTAACGACCAAAATTCCGCAATCTGAACAACTGGAATCGCTTAATTTAGCAATGGCGACGACAGTTTGCTTGTATGAACAATTTCGGCAAAACAACTTATGATAATTGTTTTTATTTTTTGAAATTACTTAATACTTGATTTATGCATAAACTAATCATTTTTCATGTTTTTTAAAATAAAATATGTTAGAAATATTGACTTTTAAGCAAAAGCGTGATATAATGAAAGTATTATGAAACAAAAAATAAACAAATCAACTAAAATCCAAGCCAAAAAATCATTTTGGCAACAAGAAATATCATTTGACTTGTCAAAAAGTCCAGTTTTAAACTTTTTAAAGCAGGATATTGATATGAATATTAATCACAGTCCAGTGGTAAACTTTTTAAAACAAGACATTGATATGGATTTATCTCATAGTCCAGTCATGAATTTTCTTAATAAGAAAATTGTACTTGATGGGTTTGTAAATGTATCGGCTAGCCCAATCTTAAATTGGTTTAAACCTGCTACGACTAAAAGTCGTAAAATTAATGTTAAATCCGACGAGGTTGTGGTTAAATCTCTAGCTAAAGATGTTATCATATCTTGTCTAATCGTATCGCTAATCATTAATTTATTCTTCTTTATCTCTTGGGTTTACTACCAAGAAGCGCCGGCTGCTCGTCAAGCTATTGTCCAAATGATTTTTGGTTAGAATAATATTGTGTAAATTACAACGCGCTATCATCGTAGATAGCGCGCTTTAGTTTACAGAGGTAAACGTAACAGTTTTCCACAGGAATGACTTTGAAAAATAAGTTTTTCGTTAAAAATGGGTAAAAGGGGGTTGAAGTGGGTGAGAGTGGGTAGTATTATGTAGTCAGTGGATACAACAAAACAAAAACCACTACAAAAACAAAACTAATCAAACCTATGAGAGAAAGGTAACGATGGAAACAGACTATTTCGAAAGAAAGCTTGACGACAAGAATCGCTTGACTGTCCCGGCTGACTTGAGAAGTGAGTTTGAATCCGGAATTATCTTAACTCGTGGATTTGGTAAATATCTACATCTTTATTCAAAGAATGTTTGGGATAAAGAAGTAGAGCCAGCTTTAGAAGGTAGCATTCTTGACGAGAAGGTTGCCGACATCAACGTTCGATTTCGACGAGGTAAGACTGGTGGTATGCTTGATCAGAAACAGGGTCGGGTTACTATTGAAAAACACTTACTGGAATATGCAGGAATTGACCGTGATGTGATAGCTGTTCGAGCTGGCAAATATTGGAGGCTGATGAGTCCAGATACGATGGATTGATCAAACGCCAAATCCCTGCACATTAACAACTCATTCTAGGTCGGATATCTGGTAACTTGACAGCGGATGGATTCGGACACCGCTTAAAAGTTTCGAGGCACTTACTATAAAAACACACACCTCCCAAATTCACTTACATATAAGTCTCTCAAGCAATCGTTTGACTCCCTTTAATAACAAACGATTGAACCTTATATAAAGAATTAAGAACAACTCTATAACAATTCAAAAACAAACACTTAACAAAAACACACAGTTAAGTTATCAGATATCCGATCTAGAATGATGTAAAGAATGACGAATATGCTACATCAATCAGTACTACTAGAAGCAACTTTGCGCTATCTTAATCCTCAAATAGGAGAGAGCTATCTTGATTTAACAGCCGGTATGGGTGGACACGCCCGAGCGGTGCTTTCAAGGACGCAAAATTTTGCTCAAGCAGTGTTGGTAGATCGCGATCAATTTGCGATTAACCAGCTAGCTGATTTGCAAAACCAAGGTGTAACGATTTTACATCAAGATTTTGCCAGCGCGGCACAGCAATTGATTATCGATCAGCGCAAATTTGATTTAATTCTATTAGACTTGGGTGTATCATCGCCGCAACTGGATAATGGTGAACGTGGATTTTCATTTTCGAAATCGGCTCGGCTTGATATGCGTATGGATCAGATGCAACAGGTGAGTGCTTATGAAATTGTGAATCATTATTCGACCACTGAGCTTGCACGAGTTTTTGTGCAATTCGCTGATGAAAAAACAAAGATTGCTGATCGTTTAGCAAAAGCAATCGTGGCAGCGCGACCAATTGAAACCACTACTGAGTTAGCTGAGTTAATTCGTCAAAATCTTTACTATAAACACAGCAAAGTTCATCCCGCAACTAAATATTTTCAGGCACTTCGAATTGAAGTTAATGATGAATTAGGGCAATTGGAGCGAACTTTGGCAAATGTTACTAAACTACTTAATGATAGTGGGCGAGTAGCGGTGATTAGTTTTCATAGTTTAGAAGACCGTTTGGTTAAAAACTATTTCAAGCAGCAATCACGATTGGGTCTACTATCAGAGTTAGAATTAGTAACTCCGAAACCAATTTTGGGATCGGTCGAAGATGTTTCCAACCCGCGATCACGTAGTGCAATACTACGAGTCGCAATGAAAAAACAAAAATAAAAAAAGGAGGCTACAATGCCAAAACAAATTAAAGTACAAAACAAATCACGAGTAACCCGCGTTATCGTACGTGTAGCTTAATTTAGAAATAGACTGAGCGCCCACTTGGGTGGGCGCCTATTTTCATGATTAATAACAATTAATCAAATTGATCCAAGGCGACAGAGTCAATAGTTGTAGTTTTGGATGTACGAAATTATTTACTTAATACAAACACAAACAATTAAATATGAACACTAAACCATATATCTCACCCCGTAGCAATCGCAATTATGGCAGAAATCGCAATATCTCTGCTTATCAATCAACCATAAAACTTGGTCCAATTAGCAATACAGTATTGCTTTGTGTTTCGTTAGCAACACTTGGTCTGCTATATTTAACACAAGTAACTAAAACTACTGGATATGATTATGAAATTAATAAAGTTGATGTAGCAATTTCAGAATTAACTAGCCAAAAAACTGATTTGGAAATCGAGAAAGCCCGATTAACGGCTTTGGCATCAGCGCAAAATAGTGCTGTGGCAAAAAATATGGTTGAGCCGTCACAAGTTAGTTACGTGAGTAATTAGAATGGAAGTTTCAGTTTCGGTTCGAATGATTTATACTTGGTTTAGTATGTTGATATTAATATTGCAGTCGCAAATATCAAAGTAGGTTAAAACAGTGCATTCGTCGCGCTGTTTTAATTTTTGAATATGTTATAATACATATATAAACATAAGATTTATGAAATATTTATTCGCTAAAGGTAGTCGAGTTAGGGTTTTGAGCGCAATCCTGGTTTTAGGTACGGGAATTATTATTGTAAGATTATTTCAGCTTCAGGTCGTGGATCATCAAAAATATGTGGCAATGGCCTATCGAGAACAAGTAAAAAAACTAACCATTCCTGCAAAGCGTGGGCTAATTTATGCGACCGATGGTGACGCAATTGTACCACTAGTTATGAATAATACTGTCTATACTATGTTTGTTGATCCGCAGTTGATTAAGAAAACGGAAGATGAACAGGCGATTATTCAAGCGATGTCTGAGCAACGTATCAAAACTGATGGTGTGCGTGATAAAATTACTCATAAACAATCACGCTATCAGGTGATTGGACAAAACATAAGTCGCAAACAGGCTGAAGCGCTAAAAGAGAAAAAATTAATTGGGGTTGGTTTTCAAGCAGTTTCACAGCGAGTTTATCCAGAAAATCAGCTGGCATCACAATTACTTGGCTTTGTTAATACTAATGGCGGTCAATATGGATTAGAAGGCTATTTGAACAAACGCTTAAGCGGCACTGATGGAATGCTTGAAGCTGTAACTGACGTTTCGGCAGTTCCTCTGTCAGTTGGTGATGCTTACACCAATATTCCGGCCAAAAATGGTGATAATTTAGTTTTAAGTATTGATCGCAATATCCAGTCTCGAATTGAACAGATTTTAAAATCCGGTATTGAACGAACTGGGGCTACTAACGGTAGTGTATTGGTGATGAACCCACAGAATGGGCAAGTGATGGCTATGGCAAACTATCCGAGCTATAATGTTGCTGAATATGCAAAAACAGAGAATATTGCTTTGTTTAATAATCCGATCGTTGACCAACCATATGAGGTTGGTTCTGTGGCTAAGGTTTTTACGGTAGCAATGGGAATTAATGAAGGTGTAATAAGCGCTGCAACACAATTTTATAATCAAGATTGTATTAAAGTGTTTGATCGAACAATTTGCAATGCTTTTCGTGGTAAAACTGGGACAATTACAATGCAAGAAGCTCTACAATATTCATTAAATACCGGAATGATTAATATCATTTCGCGTTTGGGTGATGGTAGTATCGGTCGCTCAGCTAGAGATATTATGTATAATTATTTACATAATAAGTTTCGCCTAGGTCGAGTTACAGATGTTGAATTACCAGAGGCTAAAGGGACAATTATTGCACCAACTGAAATCGAAGGTAACGCAGTTCGTTATTCGAATATGTCATTTGGGCAGGGTATGGATTTAACAATGATGCAGGCAGCATCAGCATTTTCGGCTATCATCAATGGTGGCAAATATTATCAGCCAACTTTAATTAGAGGAACTTATAATGATAAAAGATTCGTTGAGCGGGCTGCAAAATTAGTCGCCGATGATGTCGTAAAATCGACAACTTCTGATCAAGTTCGTCAAATGCTGATTGATGCACGAAAATTATATTATGCCAAGATTGACAAGGCTGGCTATCAAATTGGTGGTAAAACCGGAACTAGTGAAAAGCTTGTTGATGGTAAATATACTGATGATCAAACAATTGCGACATATTTAGGATTTGGCGGGGCGACAAATCGACCAAAATATGTCATAATGGTAAGGCTAGATGGTAAAGAAAAGTTTTTAGCAGGCAATACTGATGCCGCACCAATTTTTACAGAGATTTCTAATTGGTTAATTGACTATCTAAAAATATATCCAAAGGAGTAGAATGCATACATTAATTGATGTCGCAGAATATGCGCAAGATAGCTTTAGCTTGAGTTTAATCACAGTAGTCTTAGCGGTGTTGTTGACGCCTATGTACACTTACTTGGCATATAAATATAAATTTTGGAAAAAACAACGTCAAACCAGCACCACTGGTGAAAAACTAAAAGTATTTACGAAATTGCATGCTGATAAATTTAAGCGCAATATCCCAACAATGGCGGGTGTAATTATTGTGTTGTCAGTTTTTGTGGTAACATTTTTTTTAAATTTAGATCGTGGGCAAACTTTTCTACCGCTGGCATCGTTAGTGGGTGGGGCAATCGTAGGCTTAATTGATGATGTTATAAATGTTTTTGGCAGCGGTAGGGGCGTAGCTGGCTTACGTTCAGGATTAAAGTTCTTGATGATTTTAATACTGGGCTTGGTACTTGGTTGGTTCTTTTATGCCAAACTCGGTTATCACAGTATTCACATTCCATTTGATGGTGATTTAGATTTGGGTTGGTTGATTATTCCAGTTTTTGCATTTGCGGTTCTGGCAACTGGTAACGCTGTTAATATCAGTGACGGTTTGGATGGTCTGGCTGGCGGTTTGGCTGTTGCGGCATTTGCAGGATTTGGCATGATTGCAATTTTTCAAGGTCACGCTGGCATGGCAAGTTTTTGTTTCACGATGATTGGTGCTCTGGTGGCATATTTATGGTTTAATATCTATCCAGCCCGATTCTTTATGGGTGATGTTGGTAGTTTTGCGATTGGGACTTCCTTGGGAGTGATTGCGATGCTGACCGATTCTTTTTTGTTGCTACCAGTGATTGGTTTGTTATTTGTGATTGAAGCTGGATCAAGCTTATTGCAAATTTCTTGCAAACGAATGTTTGGGAAGCGAATTTTTATTTCAGCGCCAATTCATCAGCATTTACAGGCTAAAGGCTGGGAAGAGACCAAGATTACGATGCGCTTTTGGTTAATTGCGGCTATGATGGCTTTTATTGGTGTATTAATTGCTTTGAAAGGCGGTCATATTTAATGCCTCAAGCTCAACCAAGAAGAAGTGACTTTTCTTTGCGTGGACATTGGCGACAATTTTTAGAAATTGTACGCATGGCTAGTGATGATCGCAAAAACGTAACTTCTTTTAATAGGCGAGAATCTAGAACTAAACGGTTTGATACTTCTAATTCAGTTATTGTCCGTCATCATCGACCAGACTATAAAATCGTGATGTTTATGGTGTTATTGATGTTATTTGGGTTGGTATTGATCTATGCGATTGGACCACGAGTCAATATCAATAATCAGACGGCTTTTTTCGTTAAGCAATTGATTAGTTTGATAGTCGCAGTGCTCAGTTTTGTGGTAGCGTCAAAAGTATCATTATCATCCGTACGTCGTTTGTCTTTTCCAATTTTGTTATTTGCTTTAGGTGTCGGCTTAATACTATTTATCTCGTCAATTGGCCCAATGAGGGCACTAAATGTTGCTCAATGTACTTACGGGGCTTGTCGTTGGATAAGGATTGGCAACTCATTTACTATTCAGGTTGCAGAGATTATTAAATTAGCAATGATTATCTTCTTAGCTACTATCTGGAGGTATTTTTCCGAACACAATCGCTTCAATTCACTGCAAAATACTGTTTATTCTATTATTGTTATAGCAATTGCTATTTTGATGATAGTAGTATGGCAGAATGATTTAGGCACTGGTATATCATTAATTTTTATTGTATTAGCAATGTTATGGATGGCAGGGGTTAAACGTATTTTAATGTTTGGGCTTTTTATTGTACTTGCTCTGGCTGGTGGTATTGCTGTGGCTTTGAAGCCGCATCGAATTGCTCGAGTGATGACTTTTTTGGAAGGTGATAATGTAGCGATCACTGATCAAAATCGTCATATCGTCCAGGCTAAAATTGCTATCGGATCTGGCGGAATATTTGGCTTGGGGATTGGTAACAGTATTCAGGCGACGGGATATCTACCAGAAGCTGTTAATGACTCGATTTTCGCAATTATTGGTGAGGTTTTTGGTTTTGTTGGTTGCGTGGTGATAATTGGACTGTTCGTTGGTTTAATAACTTGCTTGTTACGTGGTGCTGCATTATCCCACGATGTATTTAACCGTCTTTTAATGACAGGCTCTGGAGTGTGGATTTTAGCGCACTTTTTAATTAATACTACATCAATGCTGGGAATAGCGCCTATGACTGGTATTACGCTACCATTCCTGAGTTTCGGCGGAACAAGTATGATTTTTCTAGCCGCAGCAGTTGGTTTGGCTTTTAATGCTTCTCGGTTTACGGCGCATAGTGTCTATTTAGAAAAGAAGGAAGTTAAAAGATGAAAAAAATCAAAATTCTAACCGTTGGCGGCGGTTCTGGCGGTCATATTATCCCGGTTAAAGCCGTGATTGATGAGTTATTAGCTAAAGATCATCAACTACAAATTGAATTTTGGTGTGATCGTAAGAGTCTGAAAATGGCGCGAGCAGTTTTTGCTAAATCTCAAGTTAAAATTAGTCCAGTTATTGCTGGCAAATTCCGTCGTTATCATCATTTTAAATGGTGGCAACATCTTCGTCCGTCGATTCTAATTCCGAACATGATTGATTTGTTTAAGTTCGCAATCGGTTTTTTTCAGTCAATTATAAAGTTATTGCTATTGCGTCCAGATATCGTATTTGCAAAAGGTGGCTTTGTATGTTTACCAGTTGGTCTAGCGGCTCATTCATTGGGTATAAAATTAATTACTCACGACTCTGACACAGTAGCCGGATTAACTAATCGTATACTTGCTAAATATGCTGTAAAAATAACAACAGGAATGCCAGTTGAATATTATAATTATCCAATTACAAAAACTACGTATTTAGGCATCCCAACTCTGAAAAATAATGGTGCTAGAACTAATAAACAAGATCTAAATTTGCCAAAGAATAAAAAAGTTGTTCTAATAAGTGGGGGAGGATTGGGGTCAGAATTATTAAATCATTTAACGATGGATTCACTGCCAAAATTAAATTCAAATATATTTGTCGTATTAGTGGCTGGTAAGATAGGATTTGAACGATTAAATAGACAAAAGATCCCAGAAGATAAACTTCGTTTGTTAGAGTTTGTATCTAATTTTAATCAATATATTGAAGCTGCTGATGTTGTAGTAACCCGAGCTGGAGCAACTACCTTGGCTGAAATGGCAAATGTGGGGAAGGCATTGATCCTTGTGCCAAATCGAAAATTAGTCGGTGGTCATCAGTTAAAAAATGCTCGAATTTTAGAGGAAAGGCAAGCGGCAATCGTGCTAAATGAACTTGATCTAGAAAAACAGTCAATTCTATTTGCGGATACAATTAATCAGCTGATTGATAATCCAGAACAACAAGCTCATTTAAGACAAAACATCAAGGCTATTTCTAAACCATATGCGGCTAAGAAATTGGCTGAAATTATTCTAGCGGAGATTAAAAATGTCTAAATTTAGAATAAGGAATGATTATTATTCTGGATCTAAAAAAACTTCAGACGCCGGTGGTTTAAATCGTTTACCGCGTCGAAATGTTGTTGATAAACAAGATTGTTTTGCTTCACAAAGTAACAAATCTAGATCTATTTTTAATCGGGGTTACAACATTAATCAAAATGCGGTTATGTCTCAGATTGAGTTATCGGAACGCGATAATTTAAAGCTATTGCGTCGACGTCGACGTCGTATTTTAAAGGCATTACGAACCATTACGATTGTTTTTATATTTCTAGTGATTTTTTTGTGGTTTTTTATAGCTAGAATTGAGATAGACATTTCTAACAATAGAATAAATCAGTCGAGTATAAAAGACTATACTCATTCTATAAGTCAATATTTAAATCGACATCCCATCGAAAGGCTAAGTTTTAACCTAAATCAACAATCATTATTGAAAGATATAGAACAAAAATACCCAGAAATTGAACATATTGAATTGTCGGAAACTGGATTTTTAAAACCTAGTCATTTTAAAATATTATTCCGAAAACCAGTAGCCACAATGATCTTAAATCAGCAACGGTTTTATGTTGATGCGAATGGTGTATCATTTACTAATAATTATTTTGATGAGCCAAAAATTATTATTCAAGATCAGTCTGGCTTAAAAATTACCGATAGTTCGCGGATTATCAGCAGCCGGATACTGAGCTTTATTGGGCGGACAATCGCGATGTTGGCAGAACGTAATTTTGAAGTAATTGAAGTAACATTACCAGCTAGTACTATTCATCGTTTTGATATTCGAATCAATGGTTTTAAGCTATATGCTAAATTTACAATCGATAATGATTCAGCTGAACAAGTTGAAAACTTGGTCAATGGCCTAAAATATCTGCAACAAACAGGAACATCGGTTGAATATCTTGATGTGCGAGTTAAACAAAAAGCGTTTTATAAATAAATCATAAATAAAAGCCACTCGATAGGCTAGTAGACACTAGGAGGGTAAGGTCTACCAGCCAACCAAATGGCTTAACATCTAGATTATACTAAAATAGGGGATAAAAGTCAAGCATTTTATTAATTAATAAATAGATTAAATTGTTAGTTTATTACCCTGCGACACTATTTAGTTCGGTTTTTGTTCTTTTACTAGGTGTATTAAATAGAGACGCTAAAAAAACTATATTATTATATTAAAAATAAAAAAGTCAAATAAACAGGAGATAGGGGCAAAAAGTAGAGTAGGGCATAAAATTAAAAAAATGCAAATTAGTTATTCAGACTGTGGATAACTAAAAATGTTGTATAAAATATATATTGATTGTATCTAAAACGCTTGTTAACTTGTTAATATAAGTTTTTGACCATATACTTGTTTTTTCAAAAAACACCGCCCCAAATTTTAGTTTTTAAGTATTGATTATGTGATAGTATCTATTTTTAACAATTATCTAGAAAATGAATGACTACATAAAGCTGAAAAAAGATAATCCCCTATAATAGTAATGCGGATCCAAAAGAGGCTGGCTTATTAACGATATTGATTACATAAGTGCAACAAGTAGCTGTATGTCGTAAAAGATATATTGTGCGACATTAAGATATATTAACGAACACGATAAAACATATACGTCTGAAAAAAATAAAAAATAAAAAGAATGTCACTATTTGTCAGTTTATTGAACATAGTTTAGTATCACACCTCCTTTTTTCAAGTCTTCTGAGTTATTTAGCACTAAATGATTTTAAATCTGTTTGGCTTATCGTGATTATGATAAAAATATAAGCACAGCGTCTTCTAAATTATTCAAGCAAGAATAATGGATAAGAATAGCTAATAGCTGGTGTGGTTATGATTGTTTAATATGTAATCTAATGTGAAATTTTTAGAAAATAAGTTCGGTTTTTGTTCAAGATGCTTGTATGTATGTTTGGATAGCAATCACCGCTTACCTATTAAAGCAGGGGTTTCAAAAAATCTATGTGTCTGCTCTCTTATTCTCTAATTTTGTTGGCAGTTGGTTTTTTGCGTGGACGTCGGCGCTTTTTAGTGACTGGTGTATTGACAGAGCTGTCTATCTTGTTGTTGTGATCTACTTTCGTCCCCTGCTCTAATTGGTGTTGTTGATGTTGGGTAGTGGTTGAATGAGCTTGTGACATACCGAAATTATCAAACATAGTTCGAATTTCTTTTAAGGCATTACTATTCATTTGACGATAGTCAGTTGGTTTTTCAGTTTTTGGTTCATTCTGAGAAGGTTTAATTTTACGGAGGTCGAGTGTTTCTTTTGAAGTCTTTCCGTCAATTCCTTCACGAAAACGTTGACGACTTGGTGTATCAAATTGTTCTGGAATGCACATAACTTGACTAATTTCCGCTTCGACTTCCGCTCTTGGTCGTCCATAATGACTGCGACTATACTCAATAATTTGGTCAAGGAATGATTGTTTAGCTTCGGGAAGGGTGAGGGTGGAAGCGGTAAAGGCAGATTGCTTTTCGCCATTGATAATCATGCTAGTTACGAAATGGCGATTGTGCATATTAACTAAATCGGTTGCTTCAAATTGTGGTTCGAATTGTTTAACTAGTAGTGGCGCATCATCGGCTGAAACACGAAAGGCTATAATTGACCCAACGTTACCAAATACCGCTGTGCGGACTTCGTCACTCATTTGAGCAATGTATTGATTGGCAACGGTTAGATTAAGAGCATATTTTCGCGCCTCAGATAAAATAGTAGCAAAAGAATCGGTAGCAAAGTTTTGGAACTCGTCTACGTACAAGTAAAAAGGTCGACGATCGGCGATGTTAGGAATATCAGAACGACTCATTGCTGCGAGCTGAATTTTGGTAACTAAAAATGCTCCAAGAATACCGGCATTGTCCTCACCTATCAACCCCTTCGATAAATTAACAACTAAAATCTTACCATCGTCCATTAGCTGTCGAATATTGAAAGTTGATTTTGGCTGGCCAATAATATTGCGGATGATTGGATTGGCTGTAAAGGCCCCTACTTTGTTTAAAACTGGCGCGATTGCTTCAGTGGCGTATTTTTCATTCCAACTAGCAAATTCGAGTTTCCAGAATTGTAAAACCACAGTGTCGGTAACATAATTGAGGGTTTCTTTGCGGAACTCTTTATCAGTCAGCATGCGGGTAATGTCGAGAATGGTTGTTTCTGGTCGTTCAAGCAGGGCTAAAATTGTATAGCGTAAGATATGCTCTAGTCGTGGACCCCACGAGTTGCCGAACATTCGTTTTAGTACACCAATGATTTCTGATGATACAGTTAAGCGTTGGCTTGGATTGGTGATTTCCATAGGATTGAAACCCAATGGAAAATTAGTATCAGCTGGATTAAAATAAACCACATCACGAATTCGTCGCTCTGGAATAAACTTCAAATTATCAATTGCAAAGTCGCCATGCGGATCAATGATCGCATAGCCTTGATTATGATAAATATCTGACAAGGCTAGCAACTCCAATGTACCAGATTTACCAGCGCCAGTTTGACCAATAATATATAAATGACGAGATCGATCTTTGCGTAAAATACCAAATTGGTGCTGAACGCCACGAAAATCAGTCATCCCAAAGGCAGAAACTGCTGGATTTGGTGCTGCGTTAGGATTGACAGTTGGTAATTTAGCTGGTGGTTCTGCTGTCTTTGATAATGCCCAAACAATATTTGGTGTTTCAACGTTAGTATGCGGTAAATGGTAAACACTAGCCAACTCCTCGATGTTTAGAATAAAACCATCGTCATCAAAGCTGCGAGCTTGGTAAGCAGTGATCTTGTCGCGGTCAAAGCTTGATTTAATCATTTGAAAACCATTGAGGTTAGTACTATTAAATTGTTTAAAAGTTCCGACTAATGATTGCATACGTAAACGAGCATGGTCTTCGTTCGTACCGATGTATGCCACTCTGATTTTGACCTTATAACCAAGTTTCGCTGCTTTTTTTTCGGCTTCACTGATGTGCAGCTTGTCGCGTTCTGATAGTTCCGGCTCTTTAGCGGCCTCACCTGATTCTGGCGGTCGGACTAGTGCCCCCAATACCATTATGAACCACTTTATATCAAGACTGAATTTAGTTTTTTTGTTTTTAATATTCATTTTAACCCAATCTTCTGATTGTTTATGCCAAGAATCGGCAATCGGTCGAGTTAAGATTTGAATCCAAAGTTCTTCATCGGTATCTTCGAGCTTGGCTAAGGTGCCAGTAATACCGGCTAGTGGATCAACTTCGAAGCCATTGAAGGTACGGATTGGTAAGAACTCTGATTCATTTAAACCGATTTCGGCAGTGTGAATAACTGGTTTATTGATATTAGCTGCGTAATCAGAATTGATGGCTTTAATCTGTACGCTTGGGTATTGAGCATAAATTTGTCCTTCAACAAAATTACGTAAAGTTTTGGGCACGCAGACATAAAAGGTAATTTGTCCATTAACAGATGCAATTTCAAAACTTAAATGTTCTTGAGCTACGCCAGCATCGATTAATGTTGAATCGCGTAAAATACCGTGTAGACTAGCAAAAAGTTGTTCAGCCGCAAGTTCGGATTTATCATTGGTTTTTGGTATCTCAAGAATTAGTAAGACGCTCTCGGCAGTATCTTCGCTAATTTGGTTATTGATTTTTTGATAATTTCGCCAAGTTAAATACAAGAGGATGGTAACAGTCGGCATCCATACATACCAACTTAAGATAAAACGGATGATTGATCCAAGCAACTCTAACATGGCTTTATTATTGCATATTTGGTCAAAAAGCTCAAGTCTAAGTCAGATTATTTAGCTACTGGTAGATAGTCATAAGTAGCTTTGGCTACTCGTTTGAATTCTGGTCGCGCCTGGAGGTTCAATAAGACGGTTGTCTCTTTCACTTTACGACGCTTTAAGACCTTTTTAACAATGTCGTCGCGATACATTGGTTCGCCGTTCTCTTTAATAACATCGGCAATTATATCAGCTACGGTTCCTTTTGAATAACCCCATTCGTCTAGAGCATAGATTCCCCTGCCGATTAAAACAAAGCGCTTATCTTTGATCAGTTCATTGTGAATAGCCTGTTCGGTAACATTTTTGCGTTTAAAATTACTTTCGGCGATTGATTGAGCGATATTTGAGAAATGCATTGGTTCATTAGCTTGTTTTAAGATCACATAAATCTTGTCTTTGATGTTTTTAGGGTTGACGCTTGGCCAGCTTGCTAGGCCCCATAAGTTGTCGAGATTAGCTATTTTTTTTGAAATATTTGCTAGAGCAATAATTTGATTCGGATGATCAAAATTCAACATTTGGTCGAGCTCATCAATTGAAACTGGTTGCTTCTTGTCTTTTATGATCTTAATGATGTCGTCAATATGCTGACGATAGGTCTTTAAATCACCAAAAGTTGCAATACCAACGGCTTGACGATAGGCATCGTTTTCGTTAATTAATACCAACTTACTACTAACTTCTGACACAAATGAAATTAATGATAAATCTTGCGCAGTTGGTTTGTCTGATAAGATAAGTTTTGTGAGCTTATTAACTGGCATAATTTGACCATTTTCGATTAAAAAACGAACAATGATTTTTTCAAGAGCTGGCAAGCTGTTAATTTTATTATCATCAGCCGCAATCTTTAAACGAATTAGGATAGCTTTTTCAAGTTGTCGGACGCGTTCACGAGTAATTCCTAGAACTTCGCCGATTTGCTCAAGTGTTTCAGTGGTACCACGAAGGCCAAAACGTCGGGTAATAATTTCACGTTCGCGATCTTGGTCAAGATAGGCTAAAAGTTCATCAATTACGGTATTTAAAATTTGGCGATTAGGCTGTTGTTGTTCTGACATCAATAAATCCTTTCGTTTGACTGGACGCAGTTTTTCGGTAACTGTAGTTTAATTTATTATAAAATATTTTCTTATAGATAATTATACCACAAAATAGATTTTTTCAACATAAAATGTTGTAAAAATAGCTAAAAATATAAATTAGTCTTTAAATATGAAAAATAAACATTCTGACTAATGCTTAATTGACAATTGTCAGTCATATAAAATGTCAATTATAAATAGTTTACGCTATTAATATTATTATTTTTTGGATTTTTTGGGATTTGATTTACGAGTGGATTTAGTCTTGGGTGATTTTGAGCTAGCTTTTTCAGGAGATGTTTTGATGCCAGCGAGCAACTCCTCGGCTTGTGCTTGAGTGATACTGATTGGATCGATAGTTTTAGCAATTTTGACATTTTTGACACCGTCGGTAACATATGGTCCAAAACGACCATTCAATACTTTAATTTGGCCAAAATCAGCAATTTGTTTTTTAGCTTCTTGATCTAATTTTTCCTGATAAAGTTGCCGAGCAGTAGCTAAATCAATTGAAAACGGATCATGGGGTTTGATGCTGATAAATACCGCCCCAATTTTAATATATGGTCCAAATCGTCCGACATTAGCAAGGATTTCTTGTCCATCAGAAGTTTCCCCAATCACGCGTGGCAATTTAAACATTTCAAGTGCTTGTTCAAGTGTAACGGTATTCAAACTAGTATTGATTGGCATGGGGGCAAATTTTGGCTTACTGTCGCTATTAGTGCTGCCTAATTGAATCATTGGCCCAAAACGACCTAATTTAGCTATAACTGGCAATTTAGTTTTAGGATCAATACCTAATTCACGCTCCATTGAAATCTCAGAACGTTTAATTCCGCCGGACTCTTCAATCAGCTTATGAAATGGCTCGTAGAAACTACGCAACATTTTAATTTTATCAAGTTTACCGGTGGCAATTTGATCAAATTCAGTTTCAACGTTGGCTGTGAAACCATAATCGACAATTTGGTCAAAATAGCTAGTCAGAAAAGTATTTAATAACTCACCGATGGGCTGTGGTACTAACTTACCTTTATCTGAACCAGTCTTTTCAGTAGCTGTTGTTTCATTGATAACATTATTCTCAAGTTTTATTACTGAAACTTGGCGCTCAGTGCCTTCGGTTTGTCCTTTAGCAACGTAGCCACGAGTAATGATTGTGTCAAGAATGGTTGCGTAGGTTGACGGTCGACCTATACCCAATTCTTCCAATTTTTTGACTAGTGAACCTTCAGTGAAACGTGCCGGTGGTTTTTTAAAAGTTTGGCGAGCTTCGGCTGAAATTAAGGCAACATTATCACCTTTATACAGATCTGGCAATGGCTGATCAGTTGACAAACCTTCATATAGCGCCAAAAAACCTGGAAAATCTACTACTTCTCCTTGTGCAACAAAAACAACTTTAGCTGGTGTGGCAGTAATCTCGGCAGTCGTTTTTTTAATCAGTGCTGGTGACATCTGACTGGCTAATGTGCGCTTGCGGATTAAATCATATAATTTTTTTTCTTGTGGACTTGAGCCAGCAATTTCAGTTGCTAAATTGGTCGGGCGGATGGCTTCGTGAGCTTCTTGTGCAGTAGCTGAGTTATGAGTAAAATTACGCGCCTTGTGGTATTTTTCGCCATAAGTTTTGGTGATGTAATCACGAGCGGCTGCGATGATTTGTTTTGATAAGATGGTCGAGTCGGTTCGCATGTAAGTTATTTTACCGGCTTGATAGAGTTTTTGAGCCGCTGACATAGTTTGTTTTGAACTAAAGCCGAACTTACTATTGGCTTCTTGTTGCAAGGTGCTGGTGGTAAAGGGTGGGCGTGGATTACGCTCAATGTCACTGGCTTTAATATCCGTAACGATAAAATTATTATTAATTAATTTCTCGAGAACTTGCTTGGCGGTAGCTTGATCTTTAGCTCGAGTTTTAACTTCAGCTTTAAAATCACGGTCATGATTAAAAACAGCGGTAATTTTAAAATCAGCTTGGGCGGCAAAATCGCGAATTTCTTGTTCACGTTCGATAACTAATCGAACAGCTGGTGATTGTACGCGACCAGCACTTTTACCACCTGGAACCTTACGCCAAACCACTGGTGATAATTCAAAACCAACTAATCGATCAAGAATTTGTCGCGCCTGTTGAGCTTGAACTAGCTGCATATCAATCGTGCGGGGATTCTTAATGGCGTGAGCGATAGCATCTTTAGTAATTTCGTGGAAAGTAATCCGTTTAGTCGTTTTGGGATTAAGTTTTAAGACCTCAGCTAAATGCCAAGCAATCGCCTCGCCTTCGCGGTCTTCATCGGTTGCTAGCCAAACTGATTCGGCAGCCTTAGCATTTTTTTTAAGCTCAGAAATTACCTTTTTCTTATCTGGATCAATTTCGTAGATAGTCTTAAAATCGTGTTTAATGTCAATTGGCGGTACTTTACTTTTAACTGGAATTGAGCGGATATGGCCAACACTAGATAGTACATGAAAATCCTTACCGAGATACTTCTCGATAGTTTTAGCTTTAGCAGGACTTTCGACGATAACTAGATTTTTCATTTAATTAAGTATAAAACTTTTGCTAAAAAATGGCAACAGATCATTTATGGCTATTGATTTGGTAATGATGTACAATATTTACACAACTTGCTAAAGTTTAATTTTTAGTTCATTAAAATTCCAAGGAGGTTATGACACATGTCTGTAAAATCGAGAGTTCTCTTGGCCGCAAGCGTTGCAATGTTTATGATTATTATTTTGGTGGCTATGAATTTATGTAATTATCTAATGCTAAAAGTAAGAATAATTGAATATTTTGAATATTGGTGTCTTGCGTATAATAAAAGATGGTAAGTTGTAATCCTGGGAAAGATTAGAAACTGCCTAAATACTAATCAATCATAGAAATGTTTTTATGAAAACGGATAAAAAATCAAAGTTACTTAATATCATTTTATTAGTATTATTGCTTGTAAATATTGGTTTTACGTTGTTTGTGATGTGTAATTCTAATCAGCAAATTAAAGATCTAAAATTAGAATTGAAACGAGCAAATGCCTTATCATATAAAAGACTAAATGCAATTGAGAAGAAACTCGACATTCCTAATCCTACGGTCGAAGAAATTAAAGAGATTTATAGTAAATAATCGACAAAAAAATAAACGCCAAGAGCGTTTATTTTATTTGCGCATCCATTGATTCGCACCGAGTGGTGTGATATGCCCGTTAATTTCGAGCATTGTTAATGCAAAATTAAGCTCGTCAGGTGTTAAGTTGAGTTTGTGAATAATTTGGTCGCCGTCGTTAATGCCACTGGTAATTATCTCTAATACTTTAGCTTGTGTTGGGTCACTGATGATTGATAACTGTGGTTGCTGGTTGATATTTTGAGTGACTGATAAGCCCAAAAGTGACCAAATATCATCAGCGGAAGTAATTAAATGCGCACCTTGTTTAATCAAATTATGGCAGCCATCAGACATTGGACTAGTGATTAAGCCAGGTACAGCTCCAACTTCTCGTCCTTGCTCAAGAGCGTGTGCAGCGGTTGACAAAGTGCCGCTGCGTTTGGCAGCTTCGACGACAATTATAACATCAGCCAATCCACTGACGATTCGATTCCGTTCAAGAAACTGATGTGGTAAAGCTGGCATATCAGGTGCGTATTCGCTAATAATAGCACCATTTTGCTCGATGATTTTTTGAGCTAAACCACGATTTGTATATGGCGTAATGTGATTTAGACCGCTGCCAAGTACTGCGATAGTTGTACCACCTGCTTCAAGACAGGCTTTGTGTGCAACTGCATCAATCCCTAGGGCCAAGCCACTAACTATAATTGCTCCTTTTTTAGTTAAATCATAACTTAATCGATACGCGATTTCGCGACCATACGTACTGGGCTTGCGCGAACCAACAATAGCAATGATTGGTGTTTTTATCTCTGGCAATTGCCCATAATAATAGAGTTTTTCTGGTGCATGAAAGATACTAGCTAATTTATTGAAAAACTTATGTTTATCTGGTTTAATACAATTTATTCTCATAAAACATTATTTAGTAGTTGACATTAACAATAAAGTGTGCTATAATGTAAGTATTGATGATGTTTGAGAGCTTCATCAGTAATAGTTTAGCACATAGCAGATTGACTTTTATTTTAATCCCCTTCCCTTTTTTAAATCGTTGTCAATTTGGTGTGTGTCATAACCCCTTTAACCGGCGGACCCCGTTGAACTGTGAGGTGGGTCACGCTTCTTGCGAGAGAGCTACATAAAGGTGTGTTGAAGGGTGAAAAAGCGCTAGGTGATGACCCACCCTTTACCTGGCGCTTTTTTAGTTGTTAAATTACTTTTCAGACAATTTGTAGGTTGAATTATCAAATTTACTACTGATAAAATTCTGGACCAGAATTTGTACTTGATTAGAAATATCTGGAAAGGCTTTGAGCTCATCTTTGTTAAAATGACTTAAAACAAAATCAGATTTAGCAATAATACTGCGTTTCGGATTATTGATACCAACTTTTATCCGATGAAAATCAATGCCGATTTGGGCAATGATTGATTGAAGACCTTTGTTGCCGCCGGCGCTGCCAGTATCGCGGGTTTTAATTGTGCCAAAATCAAGCGCCAAGTCATCATGAATGACTAATAAATCGCGTTTAAAATCAAGTTTGTAAAAATCCGCAATGGTTCGTAGAGCTATGCCAGTTAAATTATAGAAAGTAGTTGGTTTAACTAACAATACTTTTTGTCCATTAATAAAAGTTTCACAAGTTAAAGCTCGAAAAGCTTTTTGTTCGCGCCATTGTGCTTGATAAGTATGTGCGATATCATCAATAATTTTAAAACCTACATTATGGCGTGTGTTATTGTACTCTGGGCCGAGATTACCTTGGGCTAAAATTAATTTCATATGTTCCTTTAAGATTATGCTTATATTTTAGCATAAGTTAGGAAAATAAAAAACCGGCGTCAACCGGTTTTCTTTAAGCTAGTTAGTGAGATGTTCGGTACGATTGCGATTGATTTGCTTTTCATCACGGAATGAAAACTTAATTGGCGTACCTGTAAAATCAAAATGATCGCGAATAATACCATCAAGATAACGTTTATAACTCCAATGAAGGTATTTTAGACTTGAGCCATAAAATACGAACCATGGTGGATTATTGTCAGTTTGTACCACATAACGTAATTTTGGATAAGTATTCTTTAGACCGGCTGGCGGGTGCTTTAATTTAGCTTCAGCTAAAATCTGATTAAGTTGACGAGTCGGGACTTTTTGATTACGATTAGTCATAATTTTTATGGTTAAGTCAAATAATTTCGCTACGTTTTTACCAGTTATGCTGGACGTAAAAATCAGTGGTGCATATGGCGTAAATTGAAAATCTTGAGTAATACGACGCATGATTAAATCTTTAGTTTCTTTTTTTGGAATCAAGTCGCTTTTAGAAATCGCGATAATTAGTCCTCTGCCCGCCTCGTCAATAATTCCAGCTAGTTTATGATCAAGCTGGGTGCTGTATTCCGTACCGTCAATCACTAGTACGCATATATCAGCTTCTTCAATCGCTTGGAGGGTCCGTAGAACAGAAAACTTTTCGATACCAACTTCTTGTTTACCAGGTTTGCGATAACCTGCGGTGTCAATAAACTCGATGGCTTGGTTATGATAATTAAGGGTTATGCGATTTAAATCACGAGTCGTGCCAGCGATATTAGCTACGATGGCTTGCTGTTTACCGGCTAGAGTATTAAATAAGAAACTTTTACCTACGTTTGGACGACCGATAAAGGCAACTTTGATTTTATTAGTATCGTCTTTGTCTTTACCTTCGGGGATAATTTTTTCAAGATGCGCAACCAGTTCGTCAATACCGCGATTGTGATTAGCTGAGGTATAAAAAATGTCTTTAATGCCTAGGTGTAAGAATTCGCTCTGGTCTACCGATGACTTCAGGTCGGTTTTGTTAACAACTAAAATCACAGGCTTTTTATTACGCAAGGCGGTTTTGGCAATATTGCGGTCATCTTGAGTTGGATGAAGTGTGCTGTCAACCACTACCATGATTGCGTCGGCGATTTGAACGGCTTCGTTGATTTGATCTTGAATATTAGCTTCAAATTCGTCAGTTGGATCCTTTAAGCCAGCAGTATCAACTAGCCAACTAATTTTTTGACCAAGTTTAATTTTAGCAACAACATTGTCGCGGGTGGTCCCGGCTTCTTTTGCTACAATAGCTTGGCGCGTACCAACTAAACGGTTGAATAAGGAGCTTTTGCCAACGTTAGCTTGTCCGATAATTGCAATATTTGGTAATGATTTTTTCATAGCTTATTTCTAAATAAATTACACGTTTAATTATATCATATCAGAGGCTGAAAAGCTATACTATCATTGACTTTACATGTTATATGTTATATAATTAGAAAGAGTTTTTATGGACTCGATTTTATTTTAAAGGAGGAGTTCTTTATGAAGCAAAAACAAGTTAATGACCAGTCCAATGGGTTTATGGAGTGTCACTGTATTAGTTGTGGCGCGGTCCTATGCCCAAATGACCATGAAACATGCCCAAAGTGTGGGGCAAATTTGTGGTCGACTTGCCGACCATCGGATACTATCAGACCATTGATTTTAAATCCGATGTTTGTTAAATGGTCATGCGTTAATTTCTAGCTTTATCAAAACCACTCATGTCTGAGTGGTTTTATTTGATTTCTAGATAATCGCCTGATTTTAGACCAGTGAGTTGATACTTATCAAATTGAATTCGGTGGAGTTTAACAACTTCATAACCAAGTGCTGCAAAAGTTCGACGTATTTGGCGATTTCGGCCTTCGCTCATGGTTATTTGCCACTCCTGGCGGTTATCATGAGATAATCGTTCGAGCTGTAATTGACTGCGGCCATCTGGTAAATTAACACCAAAATCATTAATCATTTGTTGATGTAATGGTTCTAGGTCGCGATCAAGACGAACTTTATAAATTTTGAGTTTATGAAAACTGGGATGAGTCATTCGATAGATAAAATCACCATCATTGGACATGAGAATTAAGCCAGAACTGTCTTTATCGAGTCTGCCAACAGTTTTTAGTGATTTGAAGTTCGCTGGCAAAATATCATAAATTGTTTTGTCGTTACCCTGATGACTGCGAGAACAAGTTATTCCAGTGGGCTTGTTAACAGCTATCAATCGGTAAGTTTGCGTTCGCTTGACGATTATATTGTTTATTTTGACAAGATCGGTTTCGGATATGCGTTGTCCTAAAACGGCTTTCTGATTATTTACCGTCACTTGTCCGCTGGCAATTAAATCATCGGCTTGACGACGAGAAATACCTTGCCAAAGTGCAAGTTGTTTATTTAAACGCTGTGATTTTTCAGACATATTAACTATTGTTGAAAACGCTCTGGGATAATATCGCGCAGAGGAATTGGCTGGCGGACAGAATGGGAACCAAGATTATGAATTGATTGCGGTGTTATTGTAGCTTTATTATCTTGGCTGTTGTTTGTCATTTCAGTATTGCCGGTATCTGTGGCATCGGTCGAAATAAAAGATTTGGACGTTTGATCAATCAAGGTTGTATTAATCTGTGTATTTGAATTAGGTAGTGGATTTTGGTTAGATTTTACAGTCTCTACTTTTGCCTCCTCTAAATCAGCCGCCTTAATATTATCTTCTCTATTGGTTTTAGCCTCTTTTTCGGCAGCGGTAATAAGGTGGTCACTAAAATCAACATCGCTATTCTCAAGTTCATTTAATAATTGATTAATGTGAGAGTCTGGGCTTTCTTCTTTTGTCTGACTAGAAGCCCCGACTTGTTCAGCCGAGTCAGCAGAAAAATCACCTTGATTAGTATTATCCGTATCAGTGATTGGCTCGGTGGCTTTTGCTTCAGTGACGGTTTGATCTACTGTTGTAACTTCAGCCTGCGGTTCATTTAAAACATCTTTGACGGCTTGGATGATGTCCTCGATTCCAACTTGAGACTTAACAAGATACATATTGACACCTAGAGCATCGCCTCTAGATCGTTGATCATCGCTTGATAATGCGGTCATGATGATTACTTTGGTGTCTTTGATCTCAGGTGTGCTGCGCATAATATCGAGCATATCAAAACCAGATATTTTTGGCATCATAACGTCGCTTAATATTAGATCGGGACGTTCTTTTAGAGCAACTGACAAAGCTTCTTCGCCATCACTTGCTGTAAAAACACGATATCCTTCGTGTTGTAATCGCACTCCATAAATCTCTTGGAGGCTTTGATCATCTTCAACTAGGAGTACTTTCTTCATATGCTTATTTTAAACCATTTTTGCAGAAAAAGCTATAGCTTTTATGCTTATCGGCGCTAGTAATTTTATGAAACAGTCGAAGTTGGTATAGCGTTAATCGTCTGTTGTAATTGATCTCGCTGGTTTTTATCAAGTCGTCGTAACTCAATGAAGAAGCTACTGCCAAAACCAACTCGGCTTTCTGCCCAGATTCGTCCATTCATATTTTCAACAATAGATCGCGTTAAATATAGCCCTAAGCCAGTTCCACCGATTTCTCGAGTTTGGCTATTGTCGACTCGATAGAATTTTTGAAACAAGTGCGGTATATCTTCTGGTGCTATTCCCATGCCTGTATCAACTACGGATATAATAGCTTTATCATGACCGCTCATCAAAGCGTTGATTTTGACAGATCCATTGGTGGTATATTTGATAGCGTTTTCAATAAGGTTAGATAAGGCTTCACGAAGCAGGCTTTGGTCGGCATAAACAAAAATTTCGGGGAGAATCTGTCGTTCTTTAGAATCGGTTTGTTCAAAAATTAAAGCTATATTTTTGTCAGCTGCTGATTTACGAAAATCGTTACAAGTATCAGATATTAATTTTATTAAATCAACTGGTTGCAAATTAGTTGCTAGGCGCTTATCTTCTGCTTTGGAAATATTAAGTAGATTTTTAAATAATTCACCAAGGTGTTTGCTAGAATTTTGAGCCTTAGTGATATATTCACGAGCTTTTTCGTCAATCGTAGAAATGGTTGGATTAAGTGCTAGACCAAGATAACCATCAATAGCAGCGATCGGCGTTCGCATCTCATGGCTGGCGGTGCTGATGAACTCTAATTGATCACGTTCTTTATCGAGTTCAGCTGAGATATCACGAAATGCAACAATGAGAAAATCAGAAGAGTCATCTGGCATACAAATATTTGCTGAAATTGGGATGGTTTTGCCGCTATAGCTTTTGATATAAAGCATCTCTACGCGTTGACTTTCGCCTGTTCGTCGACTGATAATAATTGGATCGTTATCGACGTTGATTAATTCACCTTTTTGGTTAACAATTTGAAAAACCGAACTGTAGGCTAAATTTAATACATCTTCGGCCTTAAAGCCAGTGATTTTTTGTGCCTCTTTGTTAAAAAAATGAATAATGTTTTTTTCGTCAATTATAAAAATTCCATCCGAAAATGAATTAATCAATGAACCGTAATCAATATTATAATTCGTTTGTTGTTTGACTGATGTTGTTTGCCTGCACCAAAATAATATCAAGGTTATTATAATAATTACACAGCTTATCATTGCAACTAGCAAATAAAAGTAAAGTTGCTTACTAATTGTAAAAATAGCAAAGTAATCCAAAATTAAGGCTAGAGTCATCAAGACAATGAAACTGCTAATGATTAAAAGAATGATGTGTTTGCGAGCGCTAGTCATATTGATTATGATTATAACACAATTTGATAATTTAGAAAAATAGATTAATGACTGCTCGAACAATTAAATAATAAAAAACCGACCAGTGTTGTCGGATATTATTGTGGTGATCTCACCGGGAATCGAACCCAGATTGCCAGGATGAAAACCTGGTGTCCTAACCGTTAGACGATGAGACCATATACTCGCATTTTATCACAAAAGAAAGATTTTTTCAAGTTGTTTTTTGCAAATACTAGGCTAAATAATTTAATTTTATCACTTACGAATTAAGCCATGATTATTGATAAAAATAGAATCATTTTTCTTTTTATTTGGATTGTATTTGATTGGTATGCTAATGGTAAAAGTTGAACCTTCATTTTCTTTGCTGTCAATAGAAATTGTACCGTTGTTCGATTCCACGATTGATTTAGTAATAAATAGCCCAATGCCGGTTCCACTGACTTGATTTTGTCGCTGGTTAGATCGATAAAACCGTTTAAATAAGTTACGCAATGTGGCTTCAGACATACCTATGCCTTTGTCTTTGATTTGAAAATGAACGTCAGTATTATCAGAATAAACATTCAGCTCGATCAGCTCAGAATCTTTCGAATATTTAATTGCATTATCAACCAAATTTGTGATAGCTTGGGTGATACTTACTGCGTCAATATTAATTTGAGGTAAATCAGGATCGACTTTAACGATTAGTTCCTTTTGATTAGTCCTGGCGCGTAAAGAAATGTCATCATAAACCTCGTTAATGACTTGCTGAGGAAAAGTTGGCTTCAGAATGGTTGTAAAAGTACGTTGATCAATTTTAGCGGCATTTAAAATATTATTAATATAACCACTGAGGCGGTTGCCTGCTACGATTAGGCGATCAATAATTACACGCCCGGTTTCTGTTTGATCGGGAAAATCAGTTTTTAAAATATCAAGATAGCCGCGGATAATAGTGATTGGTCCACGCAACTCGTGGGCAGCGTAAGAAGTAAATTCAAATGCCGATTGGCGCTCTTTTTGATCAGATAAACTTTCGGTAATCAACAGAATTGTTTCGTTCTCATCATTGTGATTAAAATTGGCATGGATATCAAACCATTGGCGTTGGTCTTGGTCGGCGGTATCAAGTTCTAAACTTTGCCAAATGTGATTTGCATGGATCTCTTTTTGGCGACATTCCGCTAGCCATTGCTCTATGTTTGGCTCATTGCTATCGAAGATGAGTGGTAACTTTTGCTGGCGATTGAGTAATTTATTAGCGGTGTTATTAATATTGGTAATTTCATCAAAATGATTAATAATAATAATCCCACAGTTGAGTCGATCCAAAGCTGCATTTAAAGTCGCGTAAGGTGAAGCTATTGGTTGCTTACAAAAATTATTAGCCGAGAGTATTTGTTTGATTATCTCGGTTTCGGCTTGATGAAATGGAACGATTTGATTAGCCTTAATTGCTCGTGAAAATGGAATGATTGTGTCTAAAATTCGCCATAATGGTTTAGTGGCATATTTAATTAGTAAAGAGGCAATCAGAAAAGATAACAATCCAAAACTAAAGCTAATAACGGCTATTACCATATAATCAAGTCTAACTAGATATAGAACACCACTGACAATTGAGCTTAATATTAAACTACAGACAAAAGCTAGAATATACAATCGTTTAATTAATTGGCGCCAGAAGTTTTCGCTTAAATTGTCTCGTACGATTAATTCTGGGCTGATTAATTTTATTCCCATGTAACGGCTCCTGAAGATTTTGGTACAGCTGTAATCCAAACTTGTCCAGCATTAATGGCAATTTCTTTATCGTTTGAGTCGTAAAAGCGAATTTGTTGATCTAAACTTGGTTTTTTCCATGTTCCTTCAATCACTTCGCCATTTTGAAAAATGTATGCCTTATCATTGGCAATAGTTGTAATTTTGTTTAATGTGCCACCACCAGGCAGTGGTCCAAAATCAACCATAATAGCTACAACAGAATTTGGTGAGATCCTCCCCGCCTCTCGATCAAGATGCGGCTGCCCAGCAAGACTTCGTAAGTAAGTGTTGCTGTCCTTGTCATAGGTATAATCAACGTTAAACGATTGACCGCTGATTTTAAAATGAAGGTTGTTAATCTTTGCGACGTGATCTTTTTTAAGTTTAGGAATTGCTCGAGCAAAAACATCAGCTGGTGACGTAGTATAACCTTTTTGTAAATTAAGAGCATCAAGTTTTTCAAAACTTGTGTAAACGTTATGAGGTGCATAGCGATCTGTTGATCGCCAATAAAAATTGCCATTAAAAAATTGATCAATATCGCGATACGAACCATTGCGCACGATATTTAATGCTTCATCACTTCCACCGACATGTCCAATGCTAGCATTGAATGGTTTTGCCCAATCTAAATAATATTTACGGACACTACGAACTGGTCCGATTAATTGTGGTTTGTTAGCCTGATAAAGTGCCATGAATCTCGTGATACCACCTTCGGCTATTGCTTCAAAAACAACCTCAGCTGATTTAAGACCGGATTGTGGTCGTGCGTCCAGGCTATTTTCAATCATGATAGCGGTGATGGCTGAATTAACCTTGTCTTCATTGTCAACTTCAATGTGCGATAAATTTGAATAAAACTTTTTTGCCTCGTGTTTTTTAGTTACTATGTTTTCTTGTCTAGCCTCTGGCAAAGTAACTTTCACTAATAATAAATAAACTAATATTCCAGTTGCTAGACAAGCACCGGTGATGATTGCAAAACTAATCCAATGTTTTTTTAAGAAACTTTTCCTAGGCTGGTTTTCTGGCTTATCTTGACTGTCGATAGCATTAGCGTTTTTAGGCATGATTTGGTTTAACATAATTACTCCTTTGCTAAATTAAGATTTCAAAGCTAATTTTAAGCGGTTTAAAACAGTTTTTTGACCCAATACCGACATCATTTGGTTTAGGTTCGGACTAAAAGGTGCCCAAGTTAAGGCAAAACGAATAATACTGAAGGTGATATTTGGTTTTAATCCGGATTCTTCGAGGATTTGATTTAGCGTATTTTGTAAACTATCCTCATCATATTTACTAGTTTGTAAGTGTTTTATGGCTAGTGCTAATAAGTCTCGATGTTGTTCGCGTGATAATTTTGACAGTTGTTTATCGTTATCTACTAATTGCCAATTGATTTTCGGTTCGGCAAAAAAGTATTCGGTTAAATTTGGTAAATCCGCCAGAGTCTTTAAGCGTTCTTGAGCTAAAGTCAAAACCTGTTTTTGATATACGCGGTCGGCTTTTTTGCCATTTTCACCCCAAAAATCAGCCACACGTGTTAGTAAATCATCGATTGACAAGCGTTTGATCCATTGATTATTCATCCATAGTAAACGCTTTTCATCGAATCTTGCACCTGATTTTTGAACACGATCAAGACTAAATTTCTCGATTAGTTCATTAATTGAAAATATTTCTTGCGTTGTGCCATCATTCCAACCTAAACTGGCTAGAAAATTAATCATGGTCTCTGGTAGAATGCCATCTTTACGATATTCGCTAACGCTTTTAGCACCGTCGCGCTTACCTAACTTTTTATTGCCATTTGGCGCTAAAATATGCGGTAAACAAACTAAAACTGGTGGTTTTAATTCCAGGGCTTCATATAATGATAAGTACTTTGGAGTTGATGCAATATATTCAGCTCCACGAATAACGTGAGTTACGCCCATTTCCGCATCATCGACTATGTGCGCAAAATTATAGGTTGGCAAGCCATCAGCCTTGATTAAGATAAAATCATCTAACGCATCTTCTCCTGCTGATAAATCGCCCATGACTGGGTCATGCCATGAGTAGCGTTTAATCTCTGGCACTTTAAAACGCAGAGCTGTTTTACCGTCCCAGCTATCGAAAGTTTCTGGGCGATAATTGCGAAACAAAAAAGGCCGTTTTAATGCGCGCGCTTCTGCTCGAAATTCATCAACTTGTTCTGAGGTATAAGGATCTGGATAAGCTAGTCCTTTATCAATTAGTTTTTGTGCCCATTGATGATAAATTGCTTGACGTTCAGTCTGAAAATATGGGCCATTATTACCACCGACGATTGGTCCTTCGTCCCATTGTAAACCTAGCCACTGTAAAGTATCCATAATCATTTCGGTTGCGCCTTCAACAAACCGCGCTTGATCGGTATCTTCAATCCGTAAAATTAGTTTTCCGCCAGTTTGACGGGCTAAAAGCCAAGGAAATAAAGCTGATCGAACATTACCGATGTGAATATAGCCAGTTGGACTTGGTGCAAAACGAGTTATCACAGAATCTTTTTCCATGCCTTAAATTATATCACAAAAAAGTTAACTTATATCGCAAACTATAGACTGGTAGCAATTTTGCTAATTTGATCACGTGAAAGTGTTGAATTATAAGCTAGAGTATAAAGAATACCACCATTGATCCAAGTTGATTGGTTGTTGTAACTATAAATAGTCAGACCTTTAGTTTGATCGGTTTCATAAGCTTCACCAGCATATTTTTTGACAATATTTTCTAGTATCGTTTTTGAATCAAAGCTGCTAGCTTGTTGCGTTAAAGTAAGAATTTGCTGATTATTACGATATTCAACGGTAACTTGGTTATCGTTAGTACTTGGCAATTTTGAAATATTGTAGCCACTCGGTTTATATTCTGGGTATTTGGCGTCAATACCAGCTTGACTGGCGGCAATACGAATTGAAATATTTGGCAAGTTTAAATAAGTTAAATAAGCACCTAACAGTACAATTGTAAAAGTTCCAATCAATGTTGACAGATGACGCTTAATAAAATTATTTTTTGATCGAGCGACTTGTTGCATTGCCAATTGTTCGGATGTCGGAGCATTTGCTAAAGCTCGTGCAAAAACTGAGTTTTTAATGGCTCGATTATGAAGCTCTTGATCGGCAGCTGAAACTTGTGGCAAAGTGCTTTGTTTACGATAGCTGGTTTTGAGCTGTCTAATAGTTTGCAATTCCTGTGCGCGACGTTGACGAGCAATTTGGTTCATACGATAGCGTGTCAAAAAATCAGTTTGGCGTGCTTGATTGATGATTTGTCGAAATTGCTGGTTTTGCGTAGCGGAAACTTTAATATCAGGGTTTACAACCTCGGATATAACTACTGGCTGACGTGAGTTAATTTGTTTAGCCTCTTCTAGACTAACGAAGTGTCTAATTTGCCGGCTTTGAAAATTAGTCTGGCGAATTGCCTGGCTGGGTTTTTCGTTGGATAAAATAGCTGGTGTGGAACAAGCGCGTTTTTTAATAATTGGAGTTGGGGTCTTGACTTTAATATTTGGACTTTTTACAAAATCACGATTCAACGTCGAGGCTGGTTTTTGACGACGTTTAATGGATACTCCATCAAGGTTTTTACGACAGCTTGGTTGAGAAGAAATACGAAGTTGTTTTTTTGCAACTTGTAATAATTCGCCAGTTTTAGCGTCATAAATCTTTCCACCTATAGTAACTTTTTGACGATTCGAATTATTCATCTCTTTCCAACTATTCACTTGTAATTAGTAATGGTTATATTGTAGAATAGAACTAATAAAAAAACAAGACATAAGCAATATGGAATATCAAGGAAATCAAAATAACCATCATATGCCAGTGGTGTATATAATTCTAGGGGTTATATTTTTTACAGTAATTATTGTAGCTGTTTCAATGATTCTCGGTTATCGACTAAATCTTAAGGAAAACAAAGTTGACGTTGTTGGTCGCTTGCAACTTAACATTACTCCTAATGATTCTAAAGTGCTGATTGACGGCAAGGAGCTGTCATGGTTAGACGGTAATAGCATAAGTCTAACTGAAGGTTCTCATGTGCTTGAGATTTCAAAAAATGGCTACACGACTTGGCGAGACCAAGTTCATATCAAAGGCTCAAGCGTTAAATGGTTGAATGTTAGATTGTTTGCAGATCAAATTGACACAAAGATCATCAAGAACTACCCTGCTCTATTAGATTCGAATTCCGCCTCTCATCATAATTTTATTATCAATCAGCTTGCTAAAAATGAATTTGAATTGGTCGATTTAAATGGTGATGAAGCAAAATACACAACTTTGAAATTGAACGATTTTTATCCAGGGGCTGATAAGTTTGATTTTGGATTTTTAAAATGGAATTTGGAAAATGATAGCTTATTTTTTCAAGATTTAAAGTCTGAACATAAACAAACAATCTTGATAAATTATAAAAAGCCAAAGTTAACAGTTGATTTGACTGATCGGTATAAAGATTCACAATTAACTTTTCAAGATTTTAAAATAACTGGGCCAAATAATAATCTTTTGTGGCTTTTGGAAAATCAAAAATTATATCGAATTAATTTGTCAGCATCTGATACGCAGCCGGAATTAATTGCTGAGCGTGTCAAGCGATATAGTGCGATTGACGAAAATAAAGTTGCATTTATCCAAGATGATTTTCTTGCTGAGAAAAAAATACAGCATGTTCAAATTTACAATTACAAAGAATTGCGTTATTCGCTAGTTGATCGGGTAGGTAGTGAAATGGAAATTGATATAATGGCAAATCGACTTGATTTAAAGGATTACGTCATTTACAAAAGAGACAATCATTTAATGGTGATGCAAGCTGAAAATGAGTTTTACAATCTAAAGAGTCCAGAATTAGTTAATGATAGTACGGACTCAATTTATCAGACTTTCTTGGATCTTAATCCCAATGTCAAAACTGTTTATAGTAAATATTTCAATCAAGCTACGCGATTGATTGACCACAATAATAATCAATTCGCTGTTTTAGCAACTCAAGTGCAAGATAAAAATCATAGCGATGGCGTTGTGAAAGCTGGCATTGAGTGGTTTGTCTATGATATTAGTAATGAAGAATCGTTTAAATTCGCCGATAGTAGTATACATGACTTAACATCAGTTAAGGCGAATTGGTTAGATAATGCAATTTTATGGCACAAAAACGAAGTTAATTCTTTTTCAACACGTTATTTTAATGGTCGTAATCAGATTACGCTTAATAATGTTTTGCCAAAATACGCAGTACGCTTTGACAAGAGTCAAAAAAATCTATACTATATCGCTAATAATCAAGATGGTAGCTTTGATTTGATTCGTGCTAAAATTATTAAATAAGATATTATTTTTATTTTTTCAACCCAAATAGTTTTTCTAAAAATGTTGACGACTCGCCAGGAATATTTCGCTGGCTAATGTTGATGCTTGGCGCAGACGCTGTTGTGGCTTGACTCGGGTCTGGCGAGATTTGCTCAGCTGTAACTAGCAATCGTTGACGAGTTGTGCCAATTGGCGTACAAGTTATCAGAGTCATGACTGGTTTATCAACTGGATAAACTAGTTTTTCCCATTCGTTTGGCCAAACAACCTCTTTTTTAGTCACTTTATATGTGTAGCGAATGCCTTTATAGTCAGCATAAATCAAATCACCACCATTTAATTTGTCAATTTGGGCAAAAATAAACTTATAATCACCTGCTTCAAATACGTCGTTGGACGAGTGTCCAGAAATGGCTGTGTTGCCAATTTCTCCAGGGTGTGAACTGGCGCCCGGCACTGCAAAATGAGCTACTCCGTGCTTCATAGCTTCTTGCTGCGAATCATTATCATTGCCAATATCGTAAGCGACTGGAACATTAACGTTGATTTTAGGAATCATTAAGCGAGGTTCATTACTAACACCAATGTTAATAGTTGGATCAACCACTACTGTATTGTTCGAAGCTTCGGTCGGCGTAATATAAGCATGGACTTGGCCTATTAACAAGCGATTATATTGCAGAAACAAAAATAGCAAAATGGATGCAAAAGCGGCTGCTAAGGGCCAAAAATGTCGACTGCGGCGGACTTTATTGGCTTTTTCTGACATTTTCTCGCGCAATTTGGAACGAAGTTCCTGCAGGGCTTGATCGCGAGGATTGATTTTTTGGTTAGCTAGTTGGTTTTCTGGTTTAGTATTGGGTTGTTTGCTTTGGACTTGAGCTGCTTGTTTTTGGTAAGCTTGAGCGTAATAATAAGCATAATATTTTTGATAATAATTTTGCCACGCTGAATGATAAGCTTGCCAATCTGGTGATTGTGGTTGTTGGTGAGCTTGATTATATTGCTGATTATAAACATTAGTTTCGGAATTAGTATTTAAATTGGTTACGCTAGTGAACTCCGTTTTAGGCTGATATGTCTCTTGGTTGTTAGTTTTATCTTTAACAATTTCTTTACCGTAAGATTGATTGAGTTTTTGCAAAATTAATTGCTCAGCTTTTTTTCGCTGATTAAGAATAGAATCGGTATTGTTTTTGTTTACTTTTTTATTCATAAAACTTGAAAATTATTCGCCTTTTATTATATAATAAAGAAGGTTTAAAATAAAGTTTAAGTTTTTATTCTTTTTAAACATTTAACAATTTGGGCGAGTGGTGAAATTGGTATACACGTCAGACTCAAAATCTGATGGCAGCAATGTCGTGGGGGTTCAAGTCCCCCCTCGCCCACCATTTTAGAAGAAAAACTCGGATCCTCGCCTTTCTGGGCGATTTTTTGGTTTACATTTTTTAATTTTTGCCTGTGAAAGGAATTAAAAAAATGTGAATGAAAAAATCGCTGATTTAGGCGACAATTCCGAAGTTTTCCAGATTTTGGTGAGATTTTAATTTGAAAAAATAGTTAAACATTATAATATAACATTGTTACTAGTTCTTTTTCAGTGTAGGAGGTAAATATGAAGAATGAAAAGATTAAAAAATCTAAACTAGTGCCGGCGATTTATCAGAAACTAAAACAACTAGTCCCTGCAGATGACGTAAGACAGTTGAAGTTTTATTGCCCAATCGACTCGTATTACGATACTTGTGAATCTGGACATTTAACCATGATTTGTAATGATATGGTAAAAATCGGTAATTCTTGGGTTTTTTCAGGCGATGAATACAAATCAAAGCGTTATAGCAAACCAATTCTAGGTTATATATTAGCATTACCAATCAAAGAATATCCAGAGCCAGAAGATGTAAAAGAATATTTTTTTGGGAAGGATTGCATGGAAGCATCAATTTGTATATTAAGGCTATTTTATGAACCAAGTAGTAAGGATATTATTTTTTCGTCTTCTTTTGCTCACATATCGCCTATTGCTGCTAATAATTATGCGGCTTTCTTTCCTCTATCAGTAAAAAAACCGATTTCTAATGTTTCAGAAATTACAGACTATATCGATAGTAACTCAGAGTTTAAAGAAGAAGATGTATCGGTAATTGCTAAATTAATTATCGAAGCGTGCAGCAAATAACTATCTGCTCTATGACATTAAAGCGGTCAGTAAAATCCCACCAATGTGGGATTTTAAATTGTTGCGCAAGCTGCAGCTTCTAAAAGTTTTTGTGGGTTCCAAACACACCAGCAAGCGATTTTAGCCTGTAATATTCCTTGCCAAATATCAGTCATTTTTGTAAATTCAGTTGAAATAACTTGTCCTTCATGAGCAATAAAAAGTTGATTTTGATGAAACAAAACGATTGTCAGGCGATATGTGATTGTGAATTTATGCAAGGCTTCTATAATTTTGACAATTGGCATGGAAAACAATAACATTGTTGGATAAAAAACACTTCGAAATAATTTTTGAGTTTGAGAAAATGACATGATTAGAACAATATTATCTTGATTGACAATATGCGTGGCTGCGTTACTAACAAGTTCAATTGCATCTCGAGTAATGATTATTGGCTTGTCATTAGAAACTTGCCGAATAAAGTTTTCATAGAGTAGACTGGTTTCGCTGTTTTTACCAGCATCTCCAACTAATAACAGTCCATCGGTTGTGTTTTGTAATGACAACAGTTCTGGTAGAGCTTTTTGTGACAGGCCGCCTGATGGGTTAGTGTCGGCAAAAACAGTATTCGGTAGGTTTTTAAGTATTGGTTTAAGCTCAGCTGGTAAAACTGATGACGTCTGAACTTTCAGGTTGGTTATCGCTTGCCAAGCTTGTGAAACCGCCAAAAAAGTTGATTTAGTGCCTCCTACTAATCCAATTTGACCAGTTTGGTTAATTTGGTCCGGTTTTGACCATAAAATTGATTCAAAAATTGGCTGTTTTGGGTCTTGTTTTCGCCAGTAATCCATTAAACCTCAATTTCTATACTAATCGGGCAATGGTCCGATCCTATTACGTCATTATGAACATCTGCTGATTTGATTTGTTTTTGTAGACGCTTTGAGGCTAAGAAATAATCAATCCTCCAACCTACGTTTTTAGTGCGAGCACCGCCTCGATATGACCACCAAGAGAATTTTTGTTCATTTGGGTGTAAAGTTCTCCACGTATCAATAAAACCACTCTTTAAATAATTTGTCATACCTTGTCGTCCTTCTTTGGTAAAACCTGCATTGCCTTCGTTTTGTTTTGGTCGTGCTAGATCAATTTCCTGGTGTGCAACATTGAAATCACCGCAAATTAGAACTGGTTTTTCTGCATCCAGTTTTTGTAAATAAGTTAATAATGCCGGGTCCCAAATTAGTTCTCGATATTTTAATCTTTCTAGATCGCTTTTTTCATTTGGAACATAAACATTAACTAAATAAAAATCGCTAAATTCAGCTGTTAAAACGCGGCCTTCTTTGCGAGCATCGCCAAATTGATCCTCCCAACCTGAAAATTGCGTCTCAATTTCTAATGGTAAATCATATGTGATTGATAGTGGTTTTTGTTTAGTAAAAATAGCTGTACCAGAATACCCAGCGCGCTCTGCCGAATTCCACAGTTCTTCATATTCTGGCAAATCGATCTCGGCTTGTCCTTTTTTGGCTTTAGTCTCTTGCAGGCATAAAATGTCCGGTTGATAGATTTTAATAAAATCCTGCAAAGCGCCTTTTTTAAGAACCGCTCTCAATCCATTGACATTCCAAGAGAATAATTTTAAGCTAGTCATTTAATAAAACCTCCTAGTTTCGCGTTCTATGTCGCGTTTTTTAATATCTTGACGTTTGTCGTAAAGTTTTTTACCAGCACCAACGGCAATTTCAAGCTTAATGTGACGTCCAGATGTTAACATGCGAGTCGGGACAATTGTCATACCCGCTTGCTTTTGCTTCAATAGCTCTGAAATTTGTCGTTTAGTGGCAAGTAGCTTGCGTGGATTGGTCGAAACTGTTGTTCCGCTATCTTTAATGTTTTTTAGGGTAAACGATGCGTTATTGAGCCATAATTCTTGATTACGAATAGTTACAAACGCTCCTTTTAAGCTAATATGATTGTCACGAGCAGCTCGTACTTCATTGCCAGCTAAAACCATTCCCACGATTAATTTATCACCTAATTTATAATCAAAATTGGCACGACGATTAACAATTTGAGTAGTTTTAGCTGGATGTTTTTTCATGAATTAAATTGTGATACCGTTTTGAGCTAATACTGCCGCAATCTGTTCACGAGCAAAGCCTTCAATTTTAATGTTTTTAATAAAAGTTACTGGTACTCCATAAATATCACCGCCAGAACGAGTTTTGACTTCATTGTAAGCAGCTTCATCGGCATCAATAAATTTTAGGGTGTGTGGTATATTGTTTTCATTTAGCCAATCAACTAATGCATGACAATACATACAACTTTGAGTAGCGTAAACTGTGATATCTTCTTTGGTCATAAATCTCCTTTTTTGTTTGTAATAAAACTCAAAACATCTGGCATTATTTTAGCACAGAATTATCAATCATAAAACCTTTGCAATTTTAGTAATGCTTATGATATAAATAATAATATGAAACAACGAAAAACTGGTTTTGTTTTGCCATTAGTGGTTGTTAGTGGAACAATCCTTCTGTTGATCCTCGCCTACGTAATGCGAACATTGAGCGTTAATCAGCAATCTTTAATCAATCAACATATGCAGCTATTAGCTCGTCAAGCGGCTGAATCTGGTTTGGCGCGTGTTCAGCAATGCGTAAGGGACGATAAAGAAAATGTATCTTGGGATGGCAGTAAACCCATTCAGCCGAATACTGATTGCAAAGGAATTATTAAAACAGGTTTTCCTAAATATGTTACAGAAACTGATAAATATCGAACTTTTTTTGAGGTGCGCCCAATTGATATTCAAGATGATTTTCGTAATATGTCGGCCGTTGGTAAACTAGAAATTTTAAGAAAAACTGGTTCAATAATTAAAGTTGTCAGAACTTATAATTATACTCTTTCGGCGCATATCAAAACTGATTTGACTTTTGAAGACGTAGTTTTTGGTTCGTTGTACGTTGGCTCTGGTTATAATGACTTATACTCTCGTGGTGGGCAACCAGGCGGTTTCTCGCGATCAGTTTATTTCTTTACTAAGACTCATTCGGGTAGAATTTCAAGTGTCGGTTATAACATGGATGGGGTATTGACTGGCTACAAAAATAATAACATTATTCCGTGGGCTCATCGATATATAAGTGACCCAAAAATTCAATATGAACTGCCATATCATTTACCTAATCCTAAAAGAGCTGATGGATCACCTGTGCCAATAAAAAGAATAATAACTGACTTTCAGGGTAATGGCTGGGTGGCCTTTTTTATGGGCTATGATGGCAGGACTATTTATGGTACAGGGTCTAATCTTAACTGTGATCTTGGTACTGGCTTATGTAATAGTGCAGAAAGCGGCATTGCGTCACGCCCAATTTGGGAAATCGGTCAGTCAAAAATGGATTTATCGAATATTCCAGTCAATCAAAAAATTATAGACATTAAGTATAATGCGTCAACTTACCTATTAACCGATAAGGGTAAAATTTATTATTCAGGCAAAGCATCTTTTGGGCCCGGTGCCGGTGCGTATATTAGTAATTCATGGGCTAATAAACCAACAATAGTAACTGGTAACGGTATTGAAAATAAAATAGTAAAAAAACTCTATACAGATGCGCATTATGTACAATCTAGCGGATCTATAGTGGTGGCTGTGACGGATGACGGAGAACTGTATGCTTGGGGAAATGGCAATGCTGCTCATGGTATTGGATTGAATCAAATACCTCAAGTTAAATGGAAAGAGGGAAAATCCTCTCAATATTGTATTAAATATAAAACGATTTTTTGGTCGACAAGTTGTGTAAAGTGGTCGCCAAAAATTGAATCTGGTAAGATTGTTGATGCGGTGACTGACGGTGGAACAATTTGGGCTTTGGATAGTAGGGGCGTTGTTTGGTCAATTGGTAATAATCAATACGGCCAACTAGGAACTGATTACGATAAATCGTACATTAGTGAGTTTAGGCCAATAAACTTTTACGGCAAAAAGATTACCAAAATCGTCGCTGATGCTTATAGTGCATTGTTTTTGACTGAAGACGGCGAAGTTTATGGAGTGGGGTTAAATAATAAATCACAACTAGGTTTTCCGATAACCGCTGTCAGATGTGGCGGCGTTCCCTGCTCTAAGACCCCGGGTCTTTATGAGTTGCCGTACGGGAAAAAAGCAAAAGACATTTTTATCGTCTCCCCTGGCATTTATGGAAAAACTGGAGCCAATTATATAACAGAAGCAGATAATTATCGCAATAGTTTTGTGGTGACAACCGATGGCGAAGTTTATGGTGCTGGATCTAACAAACACGGTCAATTAGGTGTCGGCAGTGCCTGTGATGGACAGGCTGGGTATGATCCTAATCCACGGGAGTATGACAAACCTCAAAAGATGATTTTAAACTATAAAAATAATGATTCTGGTGTTGTTGGTGATGAAAACAAAGTAGTAAGAGCTAAATACGTTCGTTCGGGTATCGGCACAACGATTGTAATCACTGATTTAAACTATGTCTTTACTGTTGGTAATAATACTAATGGTCAGCTTGGTTCTGGCGATACTAAAGAATGTCACGTGCCAAAACGACATCGCTATACTAATGTCTTCCAAACTTGGTATTACTAGTTAGTTTAATCCAGTAAGTTTCGAAATATTATTTCTTATGCGTCAAATGATATTTTTGGCAGCATTGACAATAATAAATCGCTAATTCAATGTCAGGATTGTACTGTTGTGTACGCATAATAGCTTGTTTAGCAGCAGATTCGCTAGCGTAAGCTTGTTTATTTTGGCAAGAACTACTAACACCAGCCTTTTCAAAATTAAAAGGCGTGTGCTTCATTGGTTTATGCTTATGATTGTGTCTGGGCATATGGCTGCTTTAGTTAAGTTAGTTAGCGTGTAATCCAGTTAATCGAGTGGTTTCAACCTCGGTCAAAATATGTCTAGCTTCGGTGGTTGATTCAGTCAGCATCAGGCGTGATCGCAGTTCTTTTGCGCCATCAAAATCGCGCAAATAAATCTTAAAAAACTTCTTGAGCGGGGCGAATTTTTTACTTCCGTCGGCATTATACTGATCAAACAAATCCAGATGGAGTTTTAACAAATCTAGTAAATCGGCTTGAGTTGGGACTTTATCGGTAAAGCAAAACGGATTTTGGAACACTCCTCTGCCAATCATCACTCCGTCGAGATTGTGTCGATCAGCGAGTTCGAGTGCCTGCGCGCGGTTGAGAATGTCGCCATTGATGGCTAGTTTGGTTTGAGGTGCGAGTTGGTCGCGCAAGGCGATGATTTCTGGAATTAACTCAAAATGGGCGCCTACTTTGCTCATTTCTTTGCGGGTGCGCAGGTGGACAGTTAAAAGTTCGAGGTCTTGTTGCAGCAAAAATCCCAGCCAATCGCGCCATTCATCAACCCGCGAAAAACCAAGCCGAGTTTTAACACTAAGTGGTAAGCTAGCTTGTTTGGCAACGCGGATGATTTCGCCAGCTAATTCCGGATGGCGGATTAAATCACTGCCTCCGCCGGATTTGACGACCGCTTTGTCGGGACAGCCCATGTTGATATCGACGGCTTGGTAGCCCATGGCTTGCAGTTCTGGAATGGTTTTGGCAAACGATTCAGGTCGACTGCCCCAGATTTGGGCGACAATTGGTTGCTCACTTGGTAAAAATTGCAAGCGTCTCAGAGCAGAATGTTTGCCGAGCTGACTAACGAAGCTGTCGGTGTTGGTAAATTCGGTATAAAACAAATCTGGACGCCCGGCTTGGGCGATAACTTGGCGAAAGACTATGTCAGTCACATCCTCCATTGGTGCGAGACTGATGAACGGACGTGGTAAGTTATCGTAAAAATTAGACATTAGGTTATTTTACTATATTTTGAGCTAAAAATAAATAATAACTGGTGTGTGTGCGATCTGAAAACAAATAAAATGGCGAGTCTTTTTGACTCGCCGAGTAAAATTACTAGAGAGGCGGAGATAATAACTAGTAGATCACCGCTTATGCACTAGGAAATAAAATTCTATTTCCCTTTTAGTATCTCATTCGCCCTGGCATCATTGCCGGCTGCCTGATTGACAGCTGCTTTTTCATTATTGCTGAGAGCAATAAATTTTGTGCCAGAACAAAACTTTCTGTAGGCGCTTGAAAGATAAATTTCAAGCTCGCTACTATTAAAAGTACCGTCAACAAACATACAGGGACCCTCCTTTCTGATAAAACAAACAACTGTACCATTATATTATAACATACTATTTACTTTTTGTAAATAGTATCATATTAATCAGAGTCTTCGTCTAATAATTGTTGTTCAAATTGTTTACGTCCAGACAAAGAAGCTGGCAGATCGGGTTGTTTGAAATCAAATTCTTTTATGCGTTGCCAGACCTTCACTAATAATTTTAGTAAACGGTCTTCTAGATCGGGCTGAAACTCACCTTCTAGAAATACAATTTTATTATCTACGGTTGGTGTGATAAACTCTAGCCGCCAGTTATTAATCTTATAACCGCTGTATTGAACAGAGTTTTGCAATAATAATTTATAAAAATAAAGTTGTGAGCGGTTGTTATATAAAGTCGCATTACTTTCAGAAAATTTCAGATGTGGATTGCCAGTTTTATAATCAATGATGGTTATTAACTTATTTTGATTATCAATTTCGATTCGATCAATTGCGCCGGTTAAATGTACCCCATTAACTATTATAGGAGTGGCGTTGAAATTGACTTCAGTCTTAACGGTCAAATCTGATGATTGAAAAATTTCTTGACGTTGGGTTAAATAAATTTGCAGCCCAGTTTTACCCCAATATCGAATCTCGGCCTCATCGCCTGGCGTTAAATGATAGTCTTTCAGTTTTTGTTCAAATAAAGCCATCGCCTGTTCGACAGTAAAATCAGTCATTTTTTGAGCGTGATCTAAAACGCTATGAACTAATGAACCATAAGTTGTTCGTAAATCAAAGGCGCTTGGAAAACGCAATAAATTATTGAAGAAAAAAGACTCGGGACCGCCGTAAACTAAATCAAGATAATTATTAAAACTAGTTGGACTTAACCGTAGATGGTCTAATCGCTGACGTAATAGCTCTGAAAAACGTAAGCTGGCTTGCAGATGTCTGTTTTTCCAATCTGTAAAATTATCGATTAGTTCATTTTCTAATAGTTCAGCCGTAACTGGTAGATTCCGCTTGACAATTTGACTATAAGCCTCTGGAATTGTAGTGGCATAGAAAGTATTGTCTTCAGCTTCAACTTCTGATAAAAAGTCTAATCGAGTACTTGGTTTGCCATTATTTTTAGTTAGTGAATTCAAAAGATAAAGATGGGTTTTGGCACGCGTAATGGCCACGAACAATAGGCGCAATTGATCATCAGTCGAAGTTTTTTCGTGACGAATAAAACGTAGGTTATCAGGTAATGTTAATATATTACGACCTTGTCTTGAACCACCCCACTCCCCTTGGTTGGTTTCAATCAAAAAAACATGTTTAAACTCAAGGCCTTTTGAGCCGAAAGCTGTCATTAAGTTAACCGCAGAATTACCGCTACTGTAGGGATTGGTAAACAGAATTGGCTCGTTAATCAGAGTGTGCATTTGTGCCAATTGAATTAGCAGCTCAAGTGGTGATAATTGTTGGTCAGTGTGAGATTCTTTAAACTCCAAAAAACGTTGACGTAACAAATTAACACATAAAGTAAAATCAAATAACTCCTCATCTGGTCTAGATTGAAAATGCTGTTTTAATGGTGAGCGAAAGCTTTGGTAATTGTCAGTAGTTTTAATTTGTAAATCAACGTTACCAATCAATAAATCAAAATTAGCTTCTAGGCTAAGGTGATTAGTTTGTTTTGCAAACTCTAGTAACCAAAGCACTGGTAATAGAAATTTTTGTCGAATTGCCTCAAAATCGGGATTGCTTGATGGTGTCATAATAGTACTTAAGTAATTACTATAGCCACTTGCCCAATTTAATTTCCAAACGTCCGCCGTGTCGAATTGCCAAATATCGTAGGAAAAAACTTCAAATAACAGCTGATTGCAATTTTGCTTGTTATTAATGGCGACAATTAGTTCGGCAATTTTGAGCAAAGCTTGAATTCCGATATTGTCAAAAATATTTTGTGAACGATTATAGCGAATTGGTATATTCTTTTTTAAAAAATAAGGAGTGGTGGCACGCAAGGTGTTATGTTTTAGTGCCAGCACGGCGATTTCATTTGGATCAACTCCGTTAGCGATTAAACTTGCTATTTTATCGGTTAGCCATTGGTTTTCGGCAACTGTTGAGTCAAAGTCACTTCGCTCAATTAGTATTTCGTTGATATTTAAATTTGAAGCTACTAGCTGCTTGGTAAAATCGGTACCTTGCAGCAAATTATTTAAACGATCATTAATCTTGCTTGCGATTTTTTCAGAAAAGTCAAGAATCGCTTGATGTGAACGATAGTTTTGGTTAAGATTTATGATTTTTGTATCGCGATAATGATTATAAAAGTTGACCATGTTTGAATGATCAGCGCCCTGAAAAGCAAATATCGCCTGGTCGTCATCCCCTACTGCCATAACGTTTGGTCGTCCTTCATTGCTTGGCGCATCTGTGATTAACTCAATCAACTTACTTTGAGCGCGATTAGTATCTTGATATTCGTCAAGCATAATGTAAAGGTAACGCTCTTGAAGATTAGCTCGGAGTTGTTCATTAGACGATATGGTTTCAATAGTTTCCAAAATCATATCACTAAAATCATACAACCCGGTTTCGCGTAGTGATTGTTTATAAAAATCATAACAATTGGCAAGTTGCCTTAAGCGTGCGTCGTTAAAATTATCTTTAAAAACCATTGCACCTTGATCGTTGCGTTCAAGAAAAGATCCTCGCCAACTAGTTAATGGAGTCGATGATTCGATTTCAGAGGCTTGCTTGATCGCCTCTTGCAGTTCGTGATAAGCGTGAAAAGTCAGAGATTTAATTCCCGAAATCGGTGGTTGGCCAATTGGCTCTAAAATATTAAGAAAATACTGATGAAAATCAATAGCTTCTTGATAAGATTTGAATGTGAAGCGCTTAATATTTTTTGTTAATTCTTGAATTTGAGGATTAATGCGGGATAATTCGGCTTGGTTTGAGTCAGCTATTGTGCGTAGATCATTTGGCATTAACAAGGCCATCTTGGCTTCCTCAATAGTGCTCAAAATATTGCCAGTTGAAATTTTTCTGAGAATTGAATTAAGTGGTAAAGTATCGATGAATTGTTGGATTAACTGATGTTTGGTAATTGGATCAATGACGTGCTGTAGATTTTTCTCAACAAAAAAGTCAGGATATTGATTGATTATTGTTTGCGCAAAAGCGTGATAAGTATTAATTTGAACTTGATAAGCATCATCGCCAATAAATTGACTTAAACGATCACGCATATTTTGAGCGCCGTTGTCGGTAAAGGTTAGACACAAAATTGCATTGGCTGGTGTATCAGTAACTTCTAAAATTCTTCTAACGCGAGCAGATAATAATTGAGTTTTACCCGTGCCGGGTCCAGCAATAACTAATAGTGGACCATCGATATGTTCAACAGCTTCTAATTGTTTCGTGTTGAGTTTAATGGCTGGTTGTTGATTATTCATTAATAATAATTTTATCAAAAACTGATGTCAAAAGCTATTTTTGAAAAGTCAAAATATGTTAAAATGTAAGTATGGATCCGATTCGTTTAGCTGAATTAAATAATGTTTTGCGTGCTAATTTTGATTTTAAAACTGCCGTATCTGAAGTAGTGACTGACGCAATTCCCGTATCTCGTTCAGCTAAACTGACGGTATTTTTGGCTGAGGATGACCGAATCTACGCATTTATTCAGGCACAGTCAAAGCTAATGCTCTCTGATGTGCAAAAAATGTTATCGTCGGCTGGGCTAGTGGTGAGCGAATTTTTGCCACCACAAAATCGCCCGAATTATTTTCACGAAGTCGCAATGGAACGCTATCAGCGAACTTATCCAGGGCGAAAATTGGTTGACGAACAAGATCTATATTTTTATAAAACTCTCGCTTCTTATAATCCAGGTTTGGCAATCGTTAAACGCGTTAAGGACAATAAAATAAAAACTTTTGATGCTGATGTCAAAGGTTTTTGGCGTGTTTATTGTAAGTTTTATTATAATAAGATTGATGTTTTGTAATGAGTCAATTTAAATTATAAAGATTATAGATGGTTATGAACGAGAAAAACTGGATATTTTTAAATTGACGTAAAACTTTTTTCAATCAGCTTTTTTATAACCTTAGCTTGAAGATCCCAATATGCCTCCCAGCTTTCATCTTCGGTTAGCTCTGAATCGTAACGCCACTTATTGCCAATTAAAACTTGTGAAATAGATGCAAAGCAAAAACCAGGGATCTTTTTCGGAGAAATTTTGTCAACTATTTTAATTTTAGATGCATCAGTGGTTGCTACATCAGAAACAACTTTTATTGAATCACCATCATGCCAGGCAATAGCATGGCCTCAGTTAAATTGAAGTGGAATTTCGCCACCATATTTATGCGCAATTTCCGAAAAAAACTTTTTCGCTGTTTTCGTTTGAATATTCACCGACTATTTTTGCAACAAATTGCTTGTTATGATTTTTAGGATCATCCTCTTCTGCTACACCAACCAAAGTATTTGTATCATCTCTGGCAAGAATTGGTAAATCTTTAAATTGTCTCGCGTAAGCGAGTGCCTTTTCTTCGGCGATTTCTTGCGCTGTCGTTTTTGTTTCTTCGGGTTCTTCTAATTTTAAATTTAAATCGGCAAAAGATAAACCTTCATAACCAAGTTTATATAAAATTTTCTTTGCAGTTATAATTTTGCCAGGGTTGGTCGTTGCGATTAGAATCTGTTTCATTTACAATAATGATAGCAAAAATTACTACAATACTCAACTACGAACCTTTTGTCTTATGGATATATTTAAATAATTAGCATTCAAATTGTCAGTTTAATACTCTCGAACATCTAGTTGAACGGTAAAAATCTAATTTTCAATCTAAAAGAGTCCTTTGATAAACTCGTAAGTTCATCAAAAGGCTCTTATGGCTCGCTTTTACGAGCTTGCTCGAACCTATTTCCAGACTATGGCACGACGTTGAAAAAGAAACCAGGGCAAAGCCCTGTTCGGCGGGTTGCTCGCACCCCGACCCGCCGAACTGCTACGCGCAAAAACCGCTGTTTGGGTGGCGAGTTAGAGAAGTACACCTTTAACTGCTTTTACTCAAACGAATCTTCGTTGCTCCTCGGGCTTCAGTTTACCAGGAATAGCTTCACCAGTTAAAGCAGCCTTAACCCGTTCTATCTCATTGTCGTTCATTTCTATAAGATTTACTATATAATCACGCCGTCCTTCGTACAAGATTGAATTGTGTAAATATATTAGACCAGTAAACGCAACCTCAATTCGCTCTTGACTTGGCAGTATCTTCAATAATGCAAGTGGTTTCTTCATATAAACTAGTTCATATTTTGACTGTAAGTCGGTCGCAGCTTTTCTGAGATCCTGGGTGATTGATTTAATTATATCTATCTCGTGTTCAGTTGGCTCTGCAGAAAAGAAGTTAGTAAGCCTATTAGAATAGAAATCAACTTGACTCAGCACGACCTGTATTTGTTCTCGTGTCTTTTGAGTTGGTACTATGACCAAAACCTTAAACAGCTCTGACACAATCAAAAGGAGTACTCCTCCAATAAGCGTTGCACATGCGGTTAAGATTATATTCTCTATATCGCTCACAGTACTTTTATTCTACCCTATAACAACTAAAAATGGTATAATCTGACACAATATGATATTTTTTCAAAGATAAATATTTAGTTTCGGCTAAAAAATGCCCCTACATTAGCAAGGAGCAGATCAAACAGCATAATAGTGTTGTAAATGAAGTCGAACAACTAGCAAAGGAAGAAAACAAGCTCCGTTCGGAGGCAGAAAAGACGAGCAATATGGCCTCTATTGTTGTGGGGCTAAGTTTGGTTGGAATGTTCTATTACTACTTTTTGACTCATTATTGGCAAGATAAAATTTTCTCTGACTTGATTGGGCTTTCAGTTCCGGCATTTATGATTTTTTCATTTGCCTATACCATAGTTAACGCAATACTTGACTCCAGTATCAATAGAAGACATGACCTCAGAGAACTAGAGCAGACTATCAAAGAAAAGAAAGCTTACCTTGATGGTGAATTAAGCAAATTCAAAGAACTGGAGAAAAAATACGCCAAATATTGGCTTAATCTGAGCGGCTATCAGTTTGAAAAAGAAGTGGCAAAGCTGTATGAAGCTCACGGATATGACGTGCAAGTTACAAAAGGCAGTGGCGACGGTGGAATCGATATATTTCTAGAAAAAGCAGGTCGTCGATATGGCGTTCAATGTAAGAATCACCATAAGGCAATCGGACCTGCTGCCATTCGCGATTTGTACGGGGCTATGTCGCATGAGGGGCTTGATGCTGGTATTTTTATAGCATCATCAGGTTATACGAAAGGCGCAAAGGAATTTGCCCGCAACAAAGCAATTACACTTCTCGACATAAATAATGTGCTGCGTATGCATGCAGCTACCCTTACGGAATAGATAATAAACGAGCATATCTTTTCTCTAACTCACCACTCAAACAGCGGTTTTTGCGCGTAGCAGTTCGGCGGGTCGCCCGCGCCCCGACCCGCCGAACAGGGCTTTGCCCTGGTTTCTTTTTCAACGTCGTGCCATAGTCTGGAAATAGGTTCGAGCAAGCTCGTAAAAGCGAGCCATAATATGGATTTTTTCAGAATCGTCGCCTAAAATGGCGACTTTTCTATTTGTATTTTTTAATTCTTGCCAAAGACAAAAACTGCTTTCCACCCCCCCCTTCCGGAAAGCAGTTTTTGAACCAACTCCAAACTTGTTTTGGTGGTTGAGAGTGGTGAGGGTTTTGTTTTGTGTAAAAAATAATCAAAAAGCTATATAATAAAAGAGCAACCAACTAATGAAAAACTATTTGTATTTTGTAGGCTTAAATAGCCGTCTTGGACAGTCTAGTTTTTCTAGGTTGGTTGCACCAAGACGGCTATTTAGGTGTGAGGGGTTAATATGGAAAAATATATTTTATATGCTCGCAAAAGCACAGACACAGAGGATAAGCAAGTTTTGAGTATCGACGCACAGCTTGCAGAGCTTCGCAGGTTTGCAAAAGATAATCAGCTAGTGGTGATCGATGAACTTATAGAAAAACGCACCGCCAAAATGCCGGGTCGCCCGATTTTTAATTCTATGATTAAGCGAATTAAAAATGGCGAGGCTAACGGCATTTTGGCTTGGCATCCTGATAGACTTGCTAGAAATAGTATAGACGGCGGTCAAATTATCTATTTACTAGACCAAACATCTCTCAACTATTTGAAATTTCCGATTTTTCAATTCGAGAATACATCACAAGGCAAATTTATGCTTTCAATAATGTTTGGTCAGTCTAAATATTATGTAGATAATTTGAGCGAGAACTCAAAGCGAGGATTGCGAGCAAAAGTCCGCAAAGGCGATTTTCCGTCTATTGCACCATTTGGCTATTTGAACGATGTTCGTACAAAAACAATTGTTGTTGATAAGCGATATTCGAAGCTCGTCAAACAAATGTTTGAGCTATATTTGCGCGGAGATAAGACAATGACAGATATCGCCGATTTTCTGAAAGAAAATGGTGCGATAACGCGTGGCGGAAAATTATTCAAAGACGATAAAATAAAATCAATTTTGCAGAACCCTTTTTATTACGGACATTTTAGATATAACGGCGAACTTCATGAAGGCAGACATATGCCCATAGTGTCAAAATCGCTATGGGACAAAGTTCAGGCTGTTATCGATCGACGTGGACACCAGAAAATTCAAACAAAAGAGCCGATACCGTTTTTGGGAGCTATTCGTTGCGCGTCTTGCGGTATGGCAATAACTGCCGAAACAAAAACCAAAAAGCAAATGAACGGCAATGTCCACAACTGGACATATTATCGATGTTCGCGCAAGAACAAGCTCATTAAATGCACCGAGCCGGCAATCCGTGAAAAAGATTTGCTACCGCAAATTTCGGCACTGCTCGGAGGTTATCAGATATCTGATGAAGTTTACGATTATATATCCAGTAGAATAACGCGAGATGAAAAAGCCGAAAATGCGAATAATATGTCAGTTGTGGCAAATTTGAAAGATAAAATTGCCAATCTGAATGGCAAACAAAAGATTTTGCTTGATAGTTACCTAGATCAAGACATTGACCGTCAAACTTTTCTAGCTAAAAAATCGGAGATTTTGAGCGAAAAGAAAAGTTTGGAGGAAAACTTAACGAATCTCACGGCTAACCATAATGCTTGGATCGAACCTATGCAAAAATGGTTAGAAATAGCAAAGTCTATCTGTAGTTTATGTGAAACTGATGATTTTAGCGGGCAAAAAGTTGTTTTGCTTGAAATCTTTGGATCGAACCTCGCAATGCAAAACAAAACCCTCACCACTCTCAACCACCAAAACAAGTTTGGAGTTGGTTCAAAAACTGCTTTCCGGAAGGGGGGGGTGGAAAGCAGTTTTTGTCTTTGGCAAGAATTAAAAAATACAAATAGAAAAGTCGCCATTTTAGGCGACGATTCTGAAAAAATCCATATTATGGCTGGGGATGAGGGATTCGAACCCCCGAATGCATGGACCAAAACCATGTGCCTTACCACTTGGCGAATCCCCAATGTTTGAGAAGTGCGTTAAGTAATTAACGTGTTTTTTATTATATCAAAAAAACTATTTTTGTCTAGCAATTAGTGTTGGTTTGACAATTAAACTGCTTGTGATTATAATTTAAACATACGAGGAAAAAGATAGGCTTTTCCAAGTTGCGTTAGATATAAGATTAAATCAAAAGGATTATTATGAAAAAAATAGTATGGTCGAATAAAAAATATTCTGGTTTTACCGTGATTGAATTATTAATTGTAATTGCGATCATCGGTGTTTTGACGGCTGTTGTGTTTTTTTCATGGCAATTCTCGACTGATCGAGCTCGACTAGCAGCTATCGAAAAAAATGCGCGAACAATTAAGGACTATTTAGATGTTGTTGAATTTGATGAAAAGGAAGCTGCTATTGAATTTATTGATAAAATTAATAACGGTCCAGTTAATCAAGAAATTAAAATGTCTAAAAAAGATGTCGTCGTTAATACTAATCATTTTTCACAGGCTACTGGGACTGATAGGGACATTCTTATTGTCAAATGCTATGATGACAAAGAAGAATGTAAAATCGATGGTGTTAAGCACAGCGGACTTATATTATTTTATCTCATAAACAAAGAAACTAAATGTAATTTAGATGAGGCGTTGTATGTGTCTGAAACCGCCACTATCGATAATTTGTTTTCTAATTTATCAACTAAACCAGTTAATGGATTTAATCGATATGCTAAGTTGTCTGTTGACGATGAAGGCAAAGACAATAAGTTAAGATTTTGTGTAATACCGATTCGTAATAGTAATTTTGAAAGTCGCACCAGGATTGATTTGGAACCGGAACGGTAATTTTGAAAGTCTCATTAGATAACATTTGTTTATCTAAATAAACTAGGCACAAACACACACAATAAGGTAATTACGCTTGCTGACAGCGTACCACCGATCATAGTGCAAAGTAGTGATTTTTTAAAATCAAGTTTTAAAAACGCCGCAATTGCACTCCCCGTCCATAAACCAGTTGTTGGGAGTGGAATAGCAATAAAAATAATTAATGCTAATTCTTGATATTTTTCAAAACTATGACGATTTTTTGCGATTTTGCTGTCGATGATTTTTGTAATTCGATTAAAAAATCGATAACGTAATAGCCAACTATAGATATGATTAAAAAGTAACAAAATAAAAGGTACTGGTAGCAGGCTGCCGGCTAATGCCAAGCCAAATGTGACAACTGGTGATAAGTTATTAATTATGCCGAACGGAATTGCTCCGCGTTGTTCGATTAGTGGCACGGCTGCCATTAAAAACGTAATCAAAATAATTTTCATATTAAGCATTATATCACGAACTAATTTTCAAATCTTACATGATATAATAAGAAGTATGAAAATCCAAGAATTTGTGGTTAAACTTGATAAAATCGTTAATGGTGGTCAAGCTATAGCGGACCTTATTTTGGGTAATGGTGAACAGAAAAAAGTTTTTATTTGGGGCGGTCTGCCTGGTGAAACAGTACGTTTTTGCATCACAAAAAAACGAGCCGGTATCTACGAAGGTGTTGTAACGGAAGTGCTAGCGCGTGCGCCTGAAAGAGTCGCGGCATGTGATAATAGCAGCTACATTTCAACGAGCCCATGGCAAGTTTTTGATTATGAATTTGAATTAAAACAAAAAGCTGAACTAATTAAGCAAGCATTTGCTGCTCAAAAGATAGAGATTGCAACCCCAGAAGTCAAGACTGACCATCAACAATATGGTTATCGTAATAAGATGGAATTTGCTTGGTGGTGGGATAAAGATCGAGAACGTTTAGATTTGGCAGTTTATCGACGTGGCAGTAAAGGAAAGATCGCAGTTAGCGGTGTAAGTTTAGCACGGGAAGAAATTAACCAAGCAGCAATTCGAATTCGAGAGCTACTAAATAATTTAAAAATCGAAGCTCGTAAGCTAAAAACTTTACTAGTGCGCTGTAATCATGACGGTGTAGTCGTGGCTCAGTTATATGTTACTTCGAATGATCTGCAAATAAATGAATTACAATTTGCAGAATTACAACTTCAAGGTTTTGAACTTATTTTGTCTGATCCACGCAGTCCAGCAAGTGTCATAACTCAAAGATTGCAGACTTTTGGTAAGATGAGGCTATCAGATCGGTTGTTAGAAAAAAAATTTGTCTACCCTGCTGAAAGCTTCTTTCAGATAAATTTATCAGTCTATCAGTTAGCTTTGCGATCAATAGAATCTCAATTATTGCCAAATAAGCCAATAGTTGACTTATATAGTGGAGTTGGAACGATTGGACTAAGTATAACTGAAAACAGCGAACTTACTTTAGTTGAGATTAATCAAGCAGCGGTAGAAGAAATGAAGACTAATATTAAAACGTTAAACATGACGCACGCTAGGGCAGTTCTAGCGGCTAGTGAGAACGCTGTTGATTACATTACGCACGATTGCCAACTGATAGTTGATCCGCCTAGAGCTGGTTTACATCAGCGAGTAATTAAGCAAATTCTAGAACAACAACCCGAGCGAATAATTTATCTGAGCTGTAATGTTGTAACTCAAGCTCGAGATGTGGCTCTATTGACTGAAAAATATAGCATAAAATCAGTTTTGGGATTCAATTTCTTTCCCAGAACGCCACATATTGAGAATCTTGTCGTTTTGGATTTAAAATAATTATTTATAAAACGGTTGAAAGTAAATCCAACGATTAATTATTTTATGAATCTCAACGGTTGTAATGGTGACGGCTGAACCCATAAATGAGACGATCAATAAATCATTTATGCTTACTGCTGTTAAATTAAATAAGGTATTGAGTGGCGAGTAGATAACGGCTAATTGTAAAATGATTGAAATAGCTAATACTATCAGCATGGAATAATTAATTTTACGGGCACGATCTAGCAGTGATAATGAGAAGCTGGTGGCATTAAACGCATTTGCCCATTGACAAATAATCAGCATAGTAAAAGTCATTGTTTGGGCATAAGCTTTGCCCTTAGAGGCAAATAATTGATAGGTAGTAAGTGCTAAGATCGCCATCATTGCACTAATTAACACTATGCGAACGATATAAGAACGATTTAAGAGTGGTGCGTCTGGAGATTTTGGTTTAGACTTCATGATATTATCTTGGGCTGGTTGCATACCCAATGGAATGACGAATGCTGTGTCGGTCATTAAATTAACCCATAAAATCTGAACAGCAGCCAATGGTAATGGTAATCGTAATAATAATGCTGCCAAAAAAGTTAATAATTCACCAATATTAGTCGATAGCAAATAAAATAGTACACGTCGAATATTATGAACAGTAGTGCGTCCTTCTTTTACGGCAGTGACGATAGTACTAAAATTATCGTCAAGAATAATTATATCACTAGCGTCTTTAGCAATGCTGGAACCAGAGCCCATTGCGATTCCAGTATTAGCTTCTATTAAAGCTGGTGTGTCATTAACGCCGTCCCCTGTCATTGCTAAAATATTATTTTGTTTAAGGATTTGTAGAATATGAAACTTTGACTCTGGCGTTACTCTAGCAAATACCGAACAAATATTAACACGATCAGACAATTCTTGTTCAGGCATATCTAGTACACGGCTCATGTCTAAAACTTCTGATTCGTCATGGATAATGTCAAGTTGTTTACCGATATTAAAAGCGGTTTTGTAATGATCGCCAGTAATCATCACAACTTTAATGCCAGCGTTTTGAGCTTGTTTAACAGCAGCCTTGGCTTCTTTACGTAATGGGTCGGATAATTCGATTAGCCCCATAAAATCAACGTTTTTTGGCAGTTCTTCTAATGATTTAATTGGCTTTTTGGTGATAGCTTTAGCAATAGCAATTACTCGTCCACCATTATCAATCATTTTCATTAAAGTAACATTAGCTAGTTCAAGTTCGTTAGAACTTATTTTTGCTAGAGATAAAATCTTTTCAGGTGAGCCTTTGATAAAAATCTCGAATTGATTATTTTTTTGATAGATTGCACCACTTAAGACTAAAGTCTGATCAAACGGAAAAATCTTTACTAATTGACCATTATGATAGTTGAGTTTTTTCTTCTTTGCAAAAAAAACGATCGCTCGGTCAAGTGGATCAGAAATATTAGTACTGTCGATTACTGCCATAGAGCCTAAAATAGCTGCAAAAAAGTCTGATTGAGTTTTTTTTATCGTCCAAGTATTGATAATTGATAATTTGTTATGTGTGAGCGTACCAGTTTTGTCGGTAGCAATAATATTAACTAGTCCAATTGATTCGATTGAACGCAAATTGCGGACTAACGCATTTTCTTTTGCCATTCGTCGCATGCTGAGAGCTAGAATGATAGTAATTGCTATTGGCAAACCTTCTGGTATAACAGAAACTGTAGTGGCTAAAACAAAGGTGATTGCCTCTTCGGGATCGAGTCCGTTAAACAATAAAATTATAAAAACAACTACCATAATTGCGCTAACGACAAAAATAATTTTAGTAACTAGTTCGTTGATTTTAATTTGTACTGGACTGAGAGTAATGACATTCTCAGCAAACGAAGCAATTTTCCCAAATTCAGTATTCATTCCGGTGGATGTAACTATGGCAGATAAATTACCCGCTACTACAAAAGATCCGGCAAAAACCATGTTTTTCTGATCATAAACCGCTAACTTTCCATCGATAATTTGACTGTGCTTGGAAATTGGTAATGATTCACCAGTCAGCATTGACTCGTCGAGTCTGGCATTGTCGGACTGGATAATTCGAGCGTCGGCTGGTACTTTATCTCCTTCTGCTAAATAAATAATATCGCCAACTACCAAATTTTCGCTACTCAGCTCTATGATTTGGCTGTCGCGTTTTACTTTAACTAATTGATTAGCTTGTTGATTGAGCGAGCGTAAAATTCTTGCGGTTGAATAATCTTGTACATAAGAAATAATTGCATTAATTAATATAACGGCTAAAATTACCCAGGCATCAATCACGTGATTTTGATGCCAGCTAATCAAGGCTGCGATTAGCAAAATTAGCATAAAAACATCAGCAAATGGTTCAATGATACGTCGCCAAAGTGGTTTTGACCGCAAAACAATAATGTTTTTGCCGAATTTTTGGCTGTTTAATGAAACTTGGCTATCGGTTAAACCGTCCATTGATGATTGAAAAAGTTTGAGAAGTGCTGAGGTTGATTTATTATAATAATTCATAATTTGTTTTCTGGGTTTTGATTATGCTTATTATATCACTACAATGTGCTTTTGAAAATAAAAAATAGCCAACCTTTAATTAAAGCTGGCTATTTTTAAGATTAATCAAACAGTAGATTTTTTAGTGAACCTTTTTTCGAGTATTCGAAAGCTCCTTGTCGGAAAGCCTTTACTGCTAATAACATCGCAATAATGGTTGAAACAATAATCACAATCAAGCCGATAATACCCTCCGAAACGCTTAAACTTCCAGCCATATTACGCATTAGCAAAGTCATCGGTGCTGAAAACGGAAAATAACTCATAAAGGTAACTATTGGGCTGCTAACTCCAGAAACGATGGCCTGTAAAAAATAAAACGGAATAATCATACTGAAAATTATAGGAGTAAAAAATTGTGAAGCATCTTGTGCGGTTGGAAACAGTGACCCGATTAGCACGATTAGCCCCGTTGTCATTAAGAAGCCAAATATTAAAAATGTGATTCCGAAAAATGTTGGCCAAAAGCTGAATTGAATATTAGCAAAAATCATGTTCAAAATTGGTGGAAAATTGAGATACTTGCCTGCTATAAAGTACATAATAATTATTGGTGCTAGTAGGGCAAAAATTTGGATGAAACCGAGGATTGTCAGAGCGATGATTTTACCGATAATCAAGGTCTTTGTTTGAACAGTAGTCAAAATCATTTCCGCGACGCGATTTTCTTTTTCTTCAGTCGTAGCAACTAGCATTTGGTTGCCGGTAATCGTAAAGATAATGAAGAAAATTGCCAAAAATATTCCTGGTGTAATCATCTTTAAATATGGATTATAAGCCTTGCCGTTTTCGCCAATGATATGTGACACGGTCGGTAATGACTTAAGGGACAATATTGATGTGATTTGAGGACTGAGGTTGCTACTGACGCTGGATCGCAAGGCGGTTGTTGCTAATGTTGCCAGTCCGTTTCCTAATTGCGAGGTTGCTGAATCGCTTTTTTGATATTTAATATAAACTTGGGTTTCGTCTTTGGCTGGGTTACTTGAAAATATAATCATCGCTTGAGCGTCTGATTGATTAAGTTTATTCAGTGCTTGGTCACCAGTTTCACTAATGGGTATGGTTTCGAGCGGTGCTAATAATTCTAGCTTAACTAGTTTACTTTGATCAGAAACTAAAATTTTTTTGATAGATTGTGAAGCTTGATCTTGGTTTTTAGTGTCTTGTTCCATTGCCATTTTTGTGCTTAAAAACGAAATTCCACCAAAAACTATCATTATCACTGGAAATGCAAAAATTGCTACCCAAAATAGTGGCTTACGGATTTGTTTAAGAATCTCAAACTTAATAACGGTAGATAGATTATGCATGTTGTGGCTCCTCTGTTTGTAAATTATCAACTTTCATGCCATAAACTTTGACAAAGATTTCGTCAAGACTTGGACGTTCAATCGAAAACCGTCTAATTGGTAAATTATTCTTGACTAGAAACGGCAAAATGTCGTCAATGGAGTTGTCTTTTTTGGGTAAAAGTTCGGCACTATTTTTGGTTTGGTTTTCAATAGTAAATGGTGCGTTTTTAGTCGGTAATTCACCATTAAAGGTAACGATTGCTCGGTCGGCACCAGCCTTGTCTTTTATATCTTCTACTCGACCGTAGGCTTTGACTACGCCATCTTTTAATAATAAAATTCGATCGCAGAGTTTTTCAGCCTCTTCCATGTGATGAGTAATCATCATAACCGTTGCACCACGCTGGCGAGCTTCTTCGACGATTTCAAGTAATAAGTAGCGATTAACAGGATCAAAACCTTTGGTTGGTTCGTCAAGAATCAACAAATCTGGTTCGCCCATTAGAGTAATACCGAGTTGGATTTTTTGTTGTTGCCCACTTGATAATTTATCAAGTCGAATTTTTTGCTTATCTGTTAAACCAACTCGCTCCAAAAATTGTTCAATGAATTTAGTGGCTTCGGTTTTTGTTAAACCTTTTAATTCGGCAAAATAATGCATAATATTACCGACTTTTTCTTTTTTATAAAGGCCGCGCTCTTCTGGAAGATAGCCAATTTTAATGTCGGTTTCTGGCGAAAAGGTCTTGCCATTGACTAGTAACTTGCCTTTTGTTGGTTGATATAAACCAAGTAGTGTTCGTAAAGTAGTGGTTTTGCCAGATCCGTTTGAACCGAGAAGCCCAAAAACTTCGCCTTTTTTTACTTCAAAGCTTAAATTTTTGATTACTTCATGGTTACCAAACTTCATCTGAAAATCTTTAACTTCGATAATGTTTTGTAAACTCATAGTTGTTATTATAATTATTGAAAAAAGTTTTTTCAACTTGCTATTTTGATGCAATATGATATGATAAAGCAATGAAAATATCTGACTACGATTATGACTTAAATGAAAAAATGATCGCTAATCGTCCACCAAAAATCCGTGGGCAAAGCAATTTATTAGTTTTAAATCGTACTAATCAGACAATTGAGAAACATCAATATTCAGACGTAGTGGATTTTTTGCAATCTGGTGATGTACTAGTCATAAATGATACAAAAGTTTTGAAAGCCCGTTTACTGACTAAAAAAATAACTGGCGTGACTCGTGAGCTGATTGTTTTAGAGTCTCATGCTGCAGTTGATGATTGGCACGAACATCATGTTATTCACAGGGGTCGTATTCGCGTTGGTGAAATTTTATATGTTGGTGAATATCAAATTGAGGTATTAGAAACGTTTAATAACGGAGTCGCTAGAGTCCGTAGTCAAATTGACTTGCTGACGATCTGTGATCAATACGGTACTCCGCCGCTACCGCCATATATGAATCGTTTAGCAGATGAAAGTGACATTGAACGTTATCAAACAGTTTGGGCAAAAAACATTGGCTCGGTGGCAGCACCAACAGCAAGTTTAAACATGACTGAAAAAACTTTACAAATTTTACGCAGAAAAGGTGTTAAAATAGTTTATTTAACTTTGCATGTTGGATTGGGTACTTTTTTGCCAATTCGAACAGATGATGTTGAAAAGCATCAGATGCATAAAGAATATTTTGAAATCAGCCAGAAAACAATTACTACAATTCGTCAAGCTAAAGAAGCTGGCAACGCTGTGATTGCTTTAGGTACAACTGTAACTCGAACATTAGAATTTTTATCTGATCAAATTTTAGATTTCACTACGCCGGCGACTAATTTAGCTGGTGAAGCAAATATTTTTATTTATCCAGGCTATAATTTTAAGATTGTTGATCACTTAATTACTAATTTTCACGCCCCACGTTCAACGGTGTTGATGATGGCGGCAGCGTTTGCGGGCTGGGATTTTTTGAAGAAGTCATATCAATTCGCACAAGCCGAGAAAATGCGATTCTTGAGCTATGGCGACTCGATGCTAATTCTGTAAGTTAATTTTCTTTATAAAAATCAAAATTATCTTCGAGTAATATTTTAATACAGCCGGCTGCTGGGATAGCAATTAATGCGCCAACAATACCGAACAGATAGATGCCAACTGTAATTGCGATTAGAACCGTTAAACTGCTGAGCGAGGTTGCTTTTGATTGAATAAATGGTGCAATGACATTATTCTCAAGCTGTTGATAGACAATGAAATAGATTATAAAAACTATTGCTGCTGGGATGTTTGACATTGTAATCATTAACATACCAATAATACCGCCAATCGTTGCGCCAACTAGCGGAATTAGGCTCATTAAGCTGACGATTAGCGCAACAGGTGCAATTAAATTAGTTGAAATATGGAAAGTAATTGATAGAATAAACACTACAATTCCCGCACAAGTACCACTAATAGTAACCTGAGCTAATTGACCACTGACAAAACTAGTAATTGTGCCAGCCATTCTAGTGGCTAATTTCTGATGATGCTCCATGACTCGTTTGTTTTTATAAAATCGCCAAAAACCTTTAGTAATTCGCGGTGCGTCAGTGAGCATCAATAATGTTAATGTTAAAACGATGATCCCCGAAAAAACAAAGGTAATTATCGAACTGACTCCGTTAAACATAATAGACCCAATCTGTGAAGCCCAAGTTTGCTTGTGTAAATTAATGTAGTTGTTGATTTCATCAAAATACGACGTTAAATTAAATTGCTCAACAATTGAATTATTTTTCAACGAACTAATTGTTTTAGAGATAGTGTTTGGAGCAGTTTCAATAAAACTATACACTTGACTAGTTACCGATGGCACGATTAAAAACGCAAAGGCGACTAAAATTAGCAGAAAACTGACAAATAATATGGCGGTTGCAGCAGTTCTTTTGTTATGAAAAAACTTGCGTGAGAGTTTTGATACTAATGGGTTTGCGGCAATTGCCAAAAAGGTCGCCAAACCAATAATCGCCAAGGCGTGGCGCGCCCAATATATTAAAATGATTGCACCTAAAATTCCTAGTAAAACTAACCAAAATCTGGCAATTGTCCAATTATCTACTTCAATTTTTGTTCGCATATTTCTCTCCAATTCATTTAATTAAATCATATCAAATTTAGCGCTAAAATTAAAGCCAGCTAGCTATGATAATATTTTCTTAAGAAATCGGTTTTAAACTGTTCGTAGCTATCGTCTAACAAGGCTTGGCGAATTTTGTCGGTTAAGTTGATAACAAAAAATTCATTATGCATACTAGCTAACATTGATGCCAGAATTTCATCGGCTTTAAACAAATGATGTAAGTAAGCTTTGGTATAGGTTTGTGAGATATGATAATCTAGGTTACTGTCAATTGGTGAAAAATCATTTTTATATTTAGCATTTTTGATGTTTATTCGTCCATTAACAGTATAAAGCGAACCGTTGCGAGCCTGCCGAGTTGGCGCTACGCAGTCGAGCGTATCCACTCCGTTTTCAATGCCTAAAAAAATATCCAGCGGCTGCGCACCCATGCCAAGCAAATGCCGTGGTTTAGCTTCTGGTAAGATTTTTGTTACTAGCCCTGTGAATTGCTCAATCTCACTAGCTTTAAAAGTTCCACCGATGCCATAGCCATCAAAATCCATTGCGCCCAAAGTTTCAGCTGAAATTTGTCGGAGTTGAGAATCTTGTCCTCCTTGTACTACAGCAAACAAAGCTTGCAATGGTTGCTTGTTTTGTAAATGTTGCTCATTTAGTTGCTGATGCCGAATTAAACATCTTTTTGCCCAAGTATGTGTACGGTCCATGGCGCGTTTAACGTATTCTGGTGAGGCACTTGGTGATGTTAGCTCGTCAAACGCCATATGAATGTCGGCGCCAATTTTATGCTGAATTTCCATTGAGCGTTCGGGCGTTAAACGTACTATTCTCCCATCAAGATGTGAACGAAAGGTTACACCTTCATCATCAACTTTGGCTAGCTGCTTTTTTGAGTGAGTTGCTTGGCTGGCTAGGGTGTTTTCCAAACCTTTCTCGTAAGCCATACCAAGTGAGAATACTTGAAAACCACCAGAATCGGTAATGCTTGGTCCGTGCCAATTACTAAATTCCGCCAATCCACCAGCCTGTGCGATAATGTCCTCACCTGGTTGTAACATTAAATGATAAGTGTTGGCTAGGATTGCTTGTCCGCCTAGTTCGCGAACGGTTTCTGGCAACATAGCTTTAACAGTTGCTTTAGTAGCGGCTACCATAAAACTCGGTGTTTTAATGATTCCGTGTGGTGTGGAAATCTCACCAACTCGTGCGCGCCCATTTATGGTTTTTTGAATAATTTTAAAATCAATTGCTTTTTGACTCATTTAGAGCATTATATCACATATGTTATAATAACATGTAAATTGGCTAATTATGAAAATTTTAGTTTTTATTAAACCGAATTCTAAATCCGCTCCTAAAATTATCAAGACTGATACTTACTGGACGATTTTTGTTAAAGCCCCGCCGATTGATGGTCGAGCTAACCTGGAAGCGGCTGCAATAATTGCTGAAGAATTAAGGCTGCCAAAGACCGCAGTCAAACTTAAGACTGGCGCTGCGTCACGTTATAAAACTTTTGAAGTTGATGACTAATTGGCATGATTGGTCGTGGCGGTGCGTTTCCAGAGAGTTTGATTTTTAGTGTCAATTAATTCAATTCCCTGAGTTAATAATTCTTGCCGTAATTGATCGGCTCGCTCAAAATTGCGTTGTTCTTTGGCGATTTGTCGCTCGATAATTAAACGTTTTAGTGCTTCGTCGATATCTGGTGTGCTATTGATCAAGTCCAGACCCAGCAGAGAATCTATTTGATTTAAAAAGTCGACTAATGATTGGCGATTAATATTGCGGAAATTGGTATTTGGCGAGCGTAGAATTTGCCACGCTTCATCAATTACCGCTAAAATTTGAGGAGTGTTAAGATTGTCATTTGCTAGGTCTAAGATGTGATGCTTAACAGCTAAAAAGTTAATCGTTTTGTCGTGATCTTGGGCGATATCATCATAAATCTGATGACGATAACTAGCAATTTCACGCCATGCTGCTAAACGATTTTTAGCAGCAGTTAACGCTTTAAATGAGAAATTGCCTTCTTTTTGATAATGTCCCTGCAGAATTAACATTTTTAAATCCATCGCTGAAAAACCGCGTTCCGCTAAATCATCGAGCGTATAGCCATTACCCAAGCTTTTGGAAATTTTAGTACCGTCGGACTTGAGGTGATTATTATGTACCCAAAAAGTTGCCATTGGCTTGCCGGTGATTGATTCAGTTTGGGCAATTTCGTTGGTGTGATGAACCGGGATATGATCAATTCCACCAGTGTGAATATCAATTTGTTCGCCCAAAGTGTTGAGAATAATTGCACTGCACTCCAGATGCCAGCCCGGAAAACCCATTAGTTCATAAGGATTACCTTGAGCATCAGTTGGTTCGTCCAGTAAGTCTATTGGCGTTGACCATTGCATGTCGCGATTAGCTTCTAGTGCAAATTTCCAAACCGCAAAATCGCTAGGGCTGTGTTTTGCCTGATTGTATTCAACGCGCGCTCCGGCTTTCAATGATTCAATATCGAGTCGTGCTAATTGACCATAATTTTTGACTTTGGCAGTGTCGAGATAGATGCCGTCGTCAATTTGATAAGTCAGCCTAGCTTGTTTTAGCTTACGAACTAACTCTAATTGTTCGTTAATAAAATCAGTTGCTCGTGCGAATTTCATCGGTGGGATTAGATTTAATTCATCAAAACCTGTTTTAAAAGCTGAAATATATTGCTCGGCAATATCCCAAGCAGTCAAACCTTGCTCGCGGGCTTTTTTGACTAATTTATCCTCACCCTCGTCGGCGTCCGAAGTTAAATGTCCAACATCAGTCAAGTTAATTACTCGCTCGGGTTTATAGCCGTCTAAAATCAGCGCTCGCACCAGCACATCCCAATAAATATAAGCTGCCCAGTTGCCAATGTGTAGATAATTATAAACCGTTGGACCACAACTATAAATCTTCACAGTTGGTGGGTTTAGTGGCTTTAATTCTTCGATTTGGCGCGATAGGGTGTTGTAGAGTTTCATGGGTATATTTTAGCATATAAATCGCATCGAATGCGAATGTTGATTCTATTAATTTAGCTTTGATTATCAGCTATTGTTTTTTGTACCACTTCAATCAACTCTGTCTTGATTGTGCCAAAATCATCATAAACTCGAAAGCCTGAGGCGTGAGCATGTCCCCCGCCTCCAAAATAGCCGGCGATAGTTTCGGCGATTGGTGTGTTGGAGCGGATTTTGCCGGTGATTTTGCCGTCGGGATAGGTTTTGAGAGCGATGGCAACTTCTACACCAGTAACGAAGCGCATTTCATCAAGCACTAGCACGCTTGGGTTATATTTGTCAGAATAGAGTTTAATCTCGTCAAATGGGATGGTGATTAAGGCTAATTTGCCGTCAACTTCGTATTCAACGCGTTGTAACAACTCGCCTTTGTAATGCAAAATCTCGGGCGCTTTTTTCGATAATTCGAAGCGGGCTTGGTCGATATCGTAAACATGAGCACCCGCCTCGGTTAGCCTGCTCATAATCAAATAAGTTTGCGGGGTGACGTTTTGGGTCGATAGACCAAGCGTGTCACCTAAAATCGCCGCCATTAAAGCTGTAGCTAGCTCACCTGATAACTCGAGCTTGAGATTTTGAATTAAATCAAAAATTAATTCAGCCGATGCTACGGCTGGTGCGATTAACTCGAGCTTCGGTGTAAAATCGACATCAGGCTTGGTTTCATGATGATCAATAATAATGACTGGTTTAGAATGTAAAAAATCCTGACGAATCGGATCGTCAAACACTTTTGACAGTAGAATCTGACTAGCAGTATCAACAATAATTGCCAGATCAGCGTGATAATCGAACTCATCACTGACTCGATCCCAACCCGGCAAATAACGCATATAGCTTGGAATTTGGACCGGACAATACAGACTAGATTGCTTGCCAAGTTGATGGACGATATCTTCAATCGCCAGCGCGCTCCCGAGGGAATCAATATCGGGGTTTTCAGCTTGGATAATAACGATATTGTTCGCCTGCTCTAGTAACTGGCAAAATTGCGCAATCTGTTCGTCGCTAAAATGGTGCGGGAATAATGCTTCAAGTTGCTGATTCATAGCGACACCGCCTTACGGCCGTCGAGCGCATAACTAAGGGTAATTTGGTCGGCATATTCGAGATCGGTACCGACCGGCAAACCCTGGGCTAATCGGGTAACAGTTAGCTCTAGTCCAGCTTCTTTGATGCGTTTTTGGACGTAGAGTGCGGTTGACTCGCCTTCGACGCTAGCGTTAGTGGCGATAATTAACTCTTCAACTTGATCATCACGCAGTCGTTCTAACAATTCTTTGATATGCAAATCATCTGGGTAAATACCGTCAATTGGCGATAGAGTCCCACCCAGTACATGATAAGTGCCGTTGAATTTGCCAGTTTTTTCGATTGGAACAATATCGAGTGGTTCTTCAACCAATGCCACAAGTCGTTTATCGCGTCGTTCGTCGGCGTACAATGGCGATATCTCCTCGCCTTCGCTGATTAAAGCAAATGTTTTCGGGCATTCTTTGATTGATGGTTTAAGATCAGCGATCGCTTTAGCAAGATTCTGGTTATAGAGTTCAGGATTTTTTAATAAAAAATAAGCATAGCGCTCAGCTGTACGTGCGCCAACTCCAGGTAATTGCCCAAGCTCATTAATTAACTTGAGTAGTGCTTTTGGCAAAAGCTGATCCATTAATTACATTCCTAGATTGCCAAATGCGCCCATAAAAGGCTTCATTTTTTCAGCAGCAATTTCTTGCGCTTTAGTCATACCATCGCGAATTGCTGCTTTAATATATTCCTCAGTGGTTTCAATATCATCTAAATCAACCATGTCTGGATTGATTTTTAAATCTTTAATTTTTAGTTCACCAGTAATTTGAATTGTAACAGCACCATCGCCTGCTTCGACTTCAATAATTTCTTTTGCCAATTCTTTTTGTGCCTTGCGTAAATCATTTATCATTTTAATTTGATCAAAAGCCATAAAACTCCTTATCTTGAATATTAATAACTATATTTTACTCTATTTTGTGGTTTTTTGGTAGACGTAAAATCGATCAAAATCGCGACTGGCGCTACTAGTTAAAATTTGACTTGGCGCAACCATGTCGAATTTACTAAATGATTTTTTTGTATAAATAATAGTTTTTGCTCGATCAATAAGGTTAGTTTTTATAATGGTTAAGTTCTTATTTTTAATGTGTCGATAAAAATTATATTCAGATTCGTCATTGACTACAAGTGTAGCCTGATTGTTGGTTTTTATAAATTGATTTAGAATGATTAAATCTTGATTATATTGGTTAACAATACTTGGCGTATAGGCATAAACCTTTAATAAATTGGCAATATTAGCCAAAACTAGAGTTCCGATCGTGATGGTTAGTAATAAAATCCCGATAAAGCGTGGATAAGGATTGATTGGAAAAATCGACATCCAGCTAGTAGTCAAGTTATGCAATCCATAACCAAGTAAAATTGTTAACGGTAAAATCATGATAACACTAGGATCTTGGTTAATTACACTTGCAACTAAACTAAAACTAAAAAACAGTAAGATGATTAAACTTCTAGCGGAAAAAGATTGTTTTAATAAGAAGGAAAAGCCAATTAAGATAATCACAAGCGCTCCTGAAGTAAAGATTGGTTGTATAAATAATTGTGGCGAGACAGACCAAAAATCAACTATATTAACCAATGGTCGATACCAATCCGTACTTGTAAAATTTGCCCCGCTTAATTTAATTAACAAATTTGGAGATTGAATAATTTGTAATAGTAACGGTCCAATTGTTAGCCCAAAAGCGATGATTCCTGGTAATATTAAGTTAAATTTAATATTGCTTAAATAAAGTCGGAGCTTTGGATGGGCAAACATTGCAATTAAGATTATGATTAGCAGAAAAAAAGTCAGTGGTGTATGCAAACTCAGTCCAACAATCGTAAATAACAATGGAAACAAAATGGCGAGATTGGATGTGATTTTTGGTGATTTGAGCTGATGTGCGGTTGGCAATAGCTGCACAATTTTTGTTAATAAAATCATAATCACAACCTGCCAGAACAACAACATGATGTTTACGGTCCCATCTTGCGCTAAAAATACAAAGTGGCTGTTAGAGATAAGTAAGATGATTGTTACAACGGCAATCTTACGATTAATCCAGCGACTTATTAACCAAAAGATTCCAAACGCAATCATAAAACTGATAATCAGCGATGGTAACTTAATACTCAAAATTGTTAAACCAAGTATTTTTATGCTCAAGATTTGTAATAATTTATAAGGAAAATCAATCACTTCGCTGCTTGAAAATAACTGGCTAAGATTTAAATTACTAACCTGATTGATTTCAGCTTGTCGCAAGCCAGTTGGCGCGTAAATTAATGCCAGCACAATTAGATTGACTGCTAATCCTAACATAAAGATTATCGCTAAAACATAACGCCAACGATACAAGAAAAAACGGCTCGAGATTGATTCTGGTGCGCCCTTTTTAATTATAGTAGTTTTATTTTTCACAATCTTATTTTACCACATTATTCATCGTGTGTTTTATCTAGGCTCATAAAACGTAAACGTTCTGGATGGAAGTAAAGTTCAACTTTGCCGACTGGACCATTACGATGCTTTGCTATTATTAAGTCTGTGATATTTTGGCGTTCAGTTTCTGGTTCATAATAAGCTTCACGATAGATAAACATTACAATATCGGCGTCTTGTTCAATAGAACCAGATTCACGCAAATCTGCTAGCTGTGGAACTTTAGGATTTCGGTTCTCGACAGTACGCGATAACTGACTCAGGGCAATAACTGGTACGTTTAATTCACGTGCAATTAGTTTTAATCCGCGAGAAATTTCGGATACTTCTTGAACACGGTTACCGTCTTTAGCACGGAAAGACGCTTGCATTAACTGTAAATAGTCGACAATAATTAGTCCTAGCTGCTGGTCGTGAGCAACTCGGCGAGCTTTGGTGCGCATGTCTAGGATTGATAAGCCCGGTGTGTCATCAATCATGATTGGCGTTTCAGCCATTTCGTTCATCGCTTGAGACAATTTTGTAAAATCCTCATCATTTAGATTACCAGTTCTAATTTTCCATGAGTCAACTCCAGCTGCATCGGCTAGCATACGATCAACTAATTGTTCTTTGCTCATTTCAAGACTAAAGAAAAGAACTGGTTGTTTTTCAATGGTAGCCACATTATAAGCCAAGTTAGTAACAAGGGTTGTCTTACCCATAGCAGGACGAGCGGCCAAAATAATCAAATCCGAACGTTGTAAACCAGCAGTCATGTTATCGAGATCTCGATAGCCGGTTGAGACTCCACGCAAAGCGCCTTTATTCTTATGTAAGGTCTCGATACGCTCAAGACTATCAGTTAGAATATTTTCTAATGAAACTAAATCGCCGACTGTATTTTGGTCCGAAACGTCAAAAATTTGTTTTTCAGCCTTGCCAAGTAATTCCTCAACTGGTGTGGCTTCGTCATAGCCAATGTCAACAATTTCACCAGCCGCGCTAATCAATCGTCGGCGAATTCCAGTCTGTGCTACTAATTTGGCATAAGCTTCAGCGTGCCCAGCGGTTGGAACATAGTTGGTCAATTCCGCTAGATAGGCTGATCCACCAATTTTAGTCAAAGTTTTTTCTTGCTTTAACTGATCGGTTAAGGTTAATAAATCAATCGGTGTTGATTTTTCGAACAATTTTAGTATCGCTTCGAATATTAACTGGTGTTTAGTCTCATAAAAATCGCGCGGTTTGATGATTGATAATATATCACTCATGATATTTTGATCAATCAAAACCGATCCGAGTACACCTTTTTCGGCTTCTAAATTTTGTGGTATTATTCGTCCATTATCACTCATTGATAGCTATTTCCTCACCACCACCCATGATATTAATTACTGACTCTAGTTGTGTTGGCTTGCTGTTAGTTATTGCTGCTATTTTAGGCTCAATTTCATGATTGCCTTGCTTCGATGCTGTTGCGTTTTGTTTTTGCAAAGGGGCTTTGGCGACGACAGCTTCTGTGAGCTGCTTCTTGTCTGATAACTGCAAAGTTGATCCGAGTGCAACGATTAATTCCAAATCTGGCATGCTTGATCCTTCAACTTTAAGTAATTCACTGATTAATCGCAAGTTTGCTGAATTGGCTAATAGTTCTTGTTTCGCGATCCGCGCTAATTGTTTAGCAATCTCAGTGCTTGTAAAATTATCTTCTAATAGCCTATCAATGATTTTTACCATTGTCGCTAGATCTCGTTGATGATAACTTTGTAATAATTCAGCTAAAATTGTCTGGTTAATTGAGCCTGTAAGACCATCAATTAATTTTTGTTCAATCACTTGCCCATCGCCAGCTAAGCTTGATAGCTGATCTAATAAGTTAATCGCATCACGCAAGCCACCAGCTGAATATTCGGCAATTGACGCTAAACCAATATCGTTAATTCTAATCTGTTCAGCATCGGCGATTTCACGCAGGCGCTTAATTATAGATTGATTATCAATTTTTTTAAACACAAATCGTTGAGTACGGCTGATGATTGTGGCTGGAATCTTGTGTTCGTCAGTAGTGGCTAGAATAAACACCACATGCTTTGGTGGCTCTTCTAATAATTTCAAAAAAGCATTAAACGCCGACTTTGATAACATGTGGACCTCATCTATGATATAAACCTTGTATTTTGCGTCAACTGGCGCAATGTAGGCTTTGTCGATAATGTCTCGGATATTATCAACACTAGTGTTGGAGGCGGCATCAATCTCGATAATATCAATATGATTGCTGTCTAAATCATATTTTATATCATTTATGCTATATGCTAAGATGCGTGCGATTGTAGTTTTGCCGACTCCTCGTGGCCCCACTAATAAATAACCATGGCTGGTGCGTTTATTTTGAACAGCTAACTTTAAAATATCAGTAACTTGTTCTTGACCGACTACCTCTTCAAAACTTTTTGGGCGATATTTTCGATAGAGCGCTTGCATTAACACTATTTTATCACAAACTATTAGATTTTGTAGGTGCTGACCTTCTAAAATCATTCCATGACTAAAAATATAATAAAATGCCGCAACTTATGCTGCGGCATGTGCGTTTAGTTAAATCATATTCTAACTAAACGCTTTTTGCGGAGTTGATCCTGAAAAAGATCAAACAGGAACGATGCTCCGTTTTCTGTCAAAAAAACAGTCGGTCTTCTTCCGCCGTCGCCAAAAGATCTTTCGACTTGGACGAAAAAATGATTTCGAAGGTCATAATTTCTTAAGTCCTCGATAGTTTCTTCGCAATAAAAAGTTCTATTGCGAAAAGCATCAGAAACTGTATAAAAGGTCACTGATTGACCTTTATAGTTTCTACGTTTTTTGTGTAAGAAACCTTCTTTGACCAACTGGTCAAAAATATTTTTGCCATTAATAGGTAAAAGTCCTCTATTATGGCAAAAAACTCCAAACTGAGCTATCTTTTTTAAATTTGCCAATCACATCACCTCCTTGATTTATTGGCAGTATTGGCAGTAAAAAACCTTACCTTAATTATTAACTAGATAACACTCTTATTACAACACAAAACAATTAAAAATTCAATAGTCTCTATATATTTAATATAAAACAAGTCGTTGATAATACGCTAAAACAAACTAAATTGCTGATTTGGTAGCTCAATTTCGCCGATTTGATTTTTCATTGTAAATGGATAGCCGGTTAGTTTTTTTAGTGGCAAGGCTACAACAGTATTCTGATAGTCGCACAATAAAGTTGACCCGACCAAGCCAACGATTTTACCAGTAATCTTATCGGTACCGGTTAAGTCAGCTAAAGTACTGAGTCGAGATTTGTCAAAATCGTCAATAAAATAATGAGCATCTAGATCTAGCCACTGTGATTGTTTAAATTCAGTTTTTAAAGCTTGTTCAACTTCAGTCTTAGCCTTGAGTAAGCTTTCTTTAGCTGATTCTGAATCATAAGATTCACTTAACAATTCAATCTTTTTGCTAATTTTGACATTCTCAACGAACTTATTTAGATGTCCAATTTCAGCCTCATATTGTCGTGCTACCAAAGCTGAATTAAAAGTCTCAAGTATAATTGCTTGTCGCGCGCCTTGCTCAAGTAGACGTGCAAAACCGCGTCCGGCGTAAGAAATACCAACTTTTGTGAAATTTGGTGAAAAATAAGCCAAGTAAACAAAGTGTGGTTGAGCATTACGACGTTGTTGTACCTCAGACACGCTGTCGGCATTATAAAAAGCAGCATTAAACCCTGTTAAACCTTGACATTTTTGACACTGTTCATATTTTGGTTCGAGAGTAGCATGGTCTGGACATGGGTGGTTCTCACCAGTCTCTAAATCATGCCAGCCAATACAAAACCGTTGTCTGGTATTAAACTCAAGATAAATATCCTCACCGAAGACAATATCAGAAGCTGTAGCTTCTTGCGGTTTGTTAATAATCCAGAATGGTTTTTCATCTTTTGAATAACCAATGTGTGAAAAAATTTTAAACTCTTCCATGGCGGACTTTCCTCCTATAATAAATTAGAATTAGTAATTAAAGTTTGGCTTCAACGGCTGCCCAGGTTGCATCTGGATTATCGGCCGGTATCAATACGGTTACTTGAGAACCAACTTCTAGTCGGAAATAAGTAACGCTAGCTAATAAGATGCGGTATTCATGACCAGCTACCTCCACAAAATAAAGCCCATCTTGGTTAACTAAAGTACCAATAACCTGTTTGCGTTCAGCTGGTCCAATTTGTTTATACATAAACTTGCCTTCATCGGTGATGGTTAATTTTAAAACATCGCCTTCAACTAGCTTTGATTTACTGGCGTAGTTAGCTGGTACTGGGTAGGTTTTACCGCTAGCAGCAATCATTGATTGACCATCAAAAACGCCCTCGACTACCTGTCCAGCTGATTCTCTGGTGACTTGTGGTACCGATATTGTTTCTTCGTCACCAATTACACTGATTAACAACTCTTTTGCGGCTGCTAAATTTGTCTCGGCTTCAGTGATTAAAGCCCGTAACCTCTTTATCTGTTTTTCTGGTAAATCAGACATGCTCGCAGTTCCTTGTCTGTTTTTATATTAGTATCATCTCAAGTTTAGCAAAGTGATTGCTAATTGTCAATTATATTTTTTAGCTTTTTTATTATCATTTCCACAACTAAAACACTAGTCATATCAAAAATGTTGTAAAAATTACAAGTTAAACATAAGCATTTTGTGATAAAATGTAAAGCTCGAAATAACATCTTTAAAACTGACTATAATATTCTGAAAATAAAAATCTACCGCTATTAAACGGTAGATTTTTACTGATACAATTTAATCGTTTAAAATGTAAATTAGCTAAATTAAGCCAATTCAACAGTTGCGCCAGCTTCTTCAAGTTTCTGTTTTGCTTCTTCAGGTTCGGCTTTGCTAATGTTTTCTTTGACAGCGCTTGGAGCAGCATCGACCAAAGCTTTAGCTTCACCAAGTCCAAGACCAGTGATTTCCTTAACAGCTTTGATGACAGCAACTTTTTGTGCGCCAGCGTCTTTTAGGGTAACTGTAAATTCAGTTTTTTCGTCTGCGGCGTCAGCAGCAGGACCAGCGGCAGCTACAGCTACAGCAGCTGGTTCAATTCCGTACTCATCTTTCAAAAGATTTTTCAGGTCGTTAG
>JAUMVA010000002.1 GCA_030530425.1 Candidatus Saccharimonadota bacterium | reverse complement strand
CCCAAAAACACCAGCATAATTAGCCAAGTTTTACGTTTATTTGCATCAATTTCTTTATACATAGTCTAGTCTCACCTCTGTTCTGGCAAGGCGAGCGACTGATTATTTAAACAACCAGTCGCTCCACCTTTTTTTTATCTAATTAGTTTGTAGTCTTAAAACTGTACTTCTGGCGCTTCTTCGATTTTGGCACGGTCTTCAACTTCGAAGAATTCACGTTTTTCAAATTTGAACATACCAGCGATAATGTTAGCTGGGAACACTGCGATTTGAATATTGTAATCTTTAGTGCCAGCATTGTAGAAGCGACGAGCTGCTTGAATTTTGTGCTCAGTGTCTTCTAGTTGGGTTTGTAATTGCAAGAAGTTCTCGTTAGCCTTCAGTTCTGGGTAGCTTTCAGCTACAGCAAACAGACTTTTGAGCGCCATTTGCATTTGACCTTCTGCGGCCGCCGTTTCTTCGACAGTTTTTGCACTCATGATACCAGCACGAGCTTCAGTCACCATCGCAAAAGTTTCGTTCTCATGCTTAGCATAGCCTTTGACAGTATTGACTAAGTTTGGAATCAAATCAGCGCGATATTTGAGCTGAATTGTGATATCACTCCACGCCTCTTCAACGCGAGTTCTGAGAGTGATAAGCTTGTTGTAAACGCCAATGATAAAAGCCACAATCATCACAATGACAACTACGACAATCAAGGCAATTAGTTTTCCATCCATGTGGTAAATCTCCTTTTGTTATGTTAATTATTATACTTATTTTTAAATGTAAAGGCAATGATTTTTTTGAGCGAAAAGCCCGAATCTGAACGTCAATCTGAATTATGTCGTCTACTCATTTCCTTTCAAACTTTTTACCATGTCAATCTTCGCCACTCGTCGAGTCAACCAGAGCGAAACTACTATCGAGGTTAAAAAAGTTTCTATCGCTGAAATCAGACAAGTGTGTAATGTTGCAAAAACTGCAAAATCATAAGATTCGTCAATCGCTACTTTGAAGATAAAATCCGTCACCACATAACCCAACGGCAATCCAATTATAATCGCCATAATAGTAATCCAAACATTTTGTTGGATGAAAATATTAGCAATCTTGCGATCCGAAAAGCCCAGCACCTTCAAAGTCGAAAATTGATAGTCTTTTTTCAATAAAACTCAACGTGCCCACATTATACACAATCACTATTCCAAGCAAAATCGCGAACACCACTAAAATCGTTATCATGCTATTCATCGTCGCTAACATCGTATGTAACCCATCACGCACCGCATCAATACTCTGCACCGTCGCGGCGCCATCGGGTGTGTTTTTTATCTCGGTATCCGTGTAAATTGCATCAGGCACGTATTTTCTGCCTAGCGACTCATAAAACTTGCGCGTCATGGTGATATTTTGATTCTGCGGATCTCGATTCATGCCTACTATTTTTGTCTTATGATATTCTTTTTCACCCATCACGTGCCACTCAATTTCATCGCCAATTTTATAGCCTTCATTTAGAGCCATTTTTTGCGTGATAATTACACCATCTTCAGGTAGTTTCATCGGTTCCCAGTTTTTATCCAGCATCCTCACTGCACCATTCGTATCATTAACAAAAACTGAATTTAATTTTAGCTCACCATTCTTGCGTGTCTCCACGGCAATCATTTTTGAACTATTATTTGAAAATTCTTTTTTGATTTTATCAATTTGCTCAGCCTTAGCGTTTTCAGCAATATTTATTCTGTATCTGTAATTATTAATAGTATCAAGTTCTGTCTTAATATAATTATGCATCGTGTCTTTTATGCTGAAACCGCAAACCAGCAAAGCCATACATCCCGCTATCCCCACCATCCCGGTCATTACGCGTACTTTGTTACGTATAATGTCGCGTATGTTCCAGCGCACCGTAAACGACATTCTGCTAAAAAATTTAGAAGACGTAAAGCGCATGCCACTACTTTTAACTTGTGGACGCTCTACCCGTAAAATTTCGGCCGCTGATTGTCGCACGTAATTTCGTACTGTTTGGTAGCATGTAAGACAAGTGATAAAAACAATAATTCCCATCACCAACCACACGTCCCAATCTAGTGCAGTACTATAATTCGCAACTTCAAAGTATTTCATTTCCGCGTCTAAAAAGAATTTTCCAAACCAAAAATACCCGCCCAAAAGACCAACGATCACTCCAAGCACCGCAATAACCAACGTGTAAGAAATATAATGCCAAGCTATCTGTCTGCTCGTGAAGCCTAGTGCTTTTAGCACTCCAATTTGCATGCGATCCTGTCGCACAGTTCGAGCCATCGTCGTCACGACACACAATAGAGCAATCGCGATAAACAAACTAGAAAATATTCCAACATAAGTTTTTCCCTCGTCAATTTCGCTCTGATATCCCGCCGCTGAGTATTGGTCTTTTGTGTACAAAACAGAAACAACTTCCGGCATATTATCGGTAATATTTTTCTTCACACCAGCCTGATTGCTCTCTTCGTCGACATCAATCATCACGCTAGAATAAAAACGCATAGGCTCTGGCAACTCATTTTGATTCATATAAGCAAACCCGTATTTATCATGCACCGGAAAAATTTCCGTATTGTCTTTGACATAAGCTACATGATCAGGCACATAAATCAAGCCAATGATTTTTTGTTTTAACTTCACCCCATTAATCTCAAACTCTAAAATATCACCAACTTTCAAATTATTATATTTCGCAAAATATTCGTCCAGCCAAATACCAGCTCCATTCTTATTAAATTCATCGCCACTCACCACATGAAATTTCGAAATATTATTAGATTTGATGAAATTTAGCTGTAAGTCTCGCTCCTTCAAATTTACTACTTTTGTCAGGATGCTAAATTTTCCTTCAGCATCACGTACATGATCTATTTTTTTGATTTTTTCAACCGTATCGTCATTCAGTTTTCCAAAAGCATCCAGGTCTTGTAGATTATTTTTTGCATAATACTTCTCGGCAGATTTTTCCATGCCAAACATGTAAGTTCGGATTCCCGAATAAGCCATCGTCCCAATCGCCAGCATCAAGAATATAGTTATAAATTGCGCAAAATTTTTACGTATATCACGCAACATTTTTCTGCGCAACATATTTTTGTTTGACATACTACCACCTTACCTCATCGACTGTTTTTGGTTTTTTATTCGTGATTTCCTGCTCAACTTCGCCATTTTTCAGATGAATCACACGATCGGCTATCTCAGCGATTTGGGCATTATGAGTCACTATGATCACCGTCGTATTTTCGTCTGCTTGCTTTCTCAACAATTTCAGAATTTCTATACCCGTCTTAGAATCAAGCGCGCCAGTTGGTTCATCACACAGCAAAAGAGCCGGATCTTTCATAATCGCTCGTGCGATTGAAACCCGTTGTTGCTCTCCACCCGATAATTCATTTGGAAACTTTTTGACATGACGTCCTAATCCCACACTTTTTAGAACTTCTGAGGCGTCTTTTTCCGTCGTCGACACGTCTTCAATAATTTTTACATTTTCTTCGGCAGTTAAAGTCGGCATAATGTTATAAAATTGAAAAATAAAACCAACTTTTTCTGCCCGATATTTTGTTAATTGTTTCGAGGAATATTTTGATATCTCGCGCCCGTCTACTTCAACTTTTCCAGACGTTGGAGAATCCATTCCGCCCAATATATTAAGCAAAGTAGACTTGCCCGCCCCAGACGGACCTAATATCACTACCAGTTCTCCGCGTTTTATTGTCAAACTTATTTTGTCTAATGCTTTGTATTTTTGTTCACCAATTAAATATTCACGGCCAACATTTGTTATTTCAATAAAGCTGCTGCTCATTTGCACTCCTTATTTTTTAATGTATCAAAGTTTGAAAGTTGTAATTTATGATACGGCATCGCGATAAGGAAAAAGAAATTGATGTCGTGTATTATCTACATTTTAATTATACTACATTGGCAATCTTTTCAATACATTTTGACCATGTAGATGAATATAATCAAAAGAGTGATCGCCAAACTTGCCGAGACGGAACAAAAATGGTTTTTGCCTGTGGCAAGAATTAAGAAATGTAAACCAAAAAATCGCCCGCAAAGGCGACGATTTGGATTTTTACTCTGAAATGGTGCGCAGAGCGGGACTTGAACCCGCACAGCTGTTTAGGCCAAGGGATTTTAAGTCCCTCGTGTCTACCAATTCCACCATCCGCGCATATTCTTTTATATTTTATCTTGAACTGTTGGAGGCACCTACCAGAGTCGAACTGGTCTACACGGTTTTGCAGACCGCTGCGTAACCGCTCCGCCAAGGCGCCACCTCACTTGATTATAGCATTTTTATAGGACAAAATAAAGACTTTCTGCAAAATAATTAAACCCGCTTGAAAAAGGCCTCTCTTTTTGTTAAAATTGACTTAGTGTGGCTCTTTAGCTCAGTTGGTAGAGCAGAGGCCTGAAGAGCCTTGTGTCCCCAGTTCGAGTCTGGGAGGAGCCACCAAAGAAAAAAGATCACATAATGTGGTCTTTTTTCTTGTCATCAGATTTTAATAAGAATTATGAAGAGTGATTTTAAAGCAGTTACGACCAACTTGCTTTGGTGTTAAGTCGTATATTTCAGCATCCACTCTATAAATATCGATTTCTCGATTTATTTCGTTTTTGTAATTGTATGTACGTGAATTATCTTGATATTTAAAATTACCACACAATTCAAAACTTGGAGAATCAGAACGATCCAGACAATTACTTTGTTGCTTATTACAATTAGTAAAATCATCTGTAGTATTTTTTAAGACCTTATATTCAATAGCGGAGTTGCTAATATTCAATTCGTTTAAATCTTTGGCAATCTTGCCGTTCTTTTTATAATAAGCATAGTTTTCATTTATGACCTTAACCATAGCTTCTCTTAATTCAATATCACTTTTACGAAATGAATATGATGCGGCCGCATAAACCAACATAGCTATTGAAGTAATTACAATAAACAACCAATAATATAGCGCGCTATAGCGCTTTCGAAAACGAGAATCAGGTTTTGAAAAGTTAATTTGCGAATAGTTTAAAACCACCACTCCAGAATAGACAATTATTGGCACAAATCGTGGAATAATTTCTCGAACAATCAGGTTAGAATCATCACACCAGATTAAAGAACTAACTAGATAAATTAGCGATCCGATCCCAACCAAACTACCGAGTATAACACTTGCTAGATTCCAACCATTATTAAAACGCAAAGACCAATCTTTTTTCAGCTTTTTGATAAACTGCCAATAAAATAAGCCATACACCAAACCAGTAATCAAGAGCGCCGACAAAGAACTGAATATAGTTTTGTACAAACTTTTATCGTCTAGATATAAATTATTTTTAATCATCCCAACCAAAATTTGGACATTGACAATAAAAGCTATTGAAAAAATCCATAGAAAGACATGATGTAGAACACTTTCTGATTTTGAAATCATTATATTACCTTGAATCTCAGCAGTATTGTCTTTTTTAGACTCTTTAGTATTAGTTGCTGCTTGTTCAGCTGGTTTTTTAATCATAGACGAAGGAGTTGGAACGACCACGTCATCTGGCAAAAATGCCTCATTCACCATTTTTTCATCCCAGCCTTTTTGTAACAGATTTTTATAAATTAATTCGTCTGAGAGATTTTTAGCCCTCATTTCAGAGATAAATTTTTTTATTTCGTCCATCTTACCCCTTGCTTTTTGATAAATTATTATTTTAACTAAAAATATCTTTTGTCCTTCGATATTTCTAGCATTAGTATAATAATTATTAATCTTATTTTCAACAAAAAAATCGCTCTACAAAAGCGACCTGTTATTTCTGGTAGCAGCGACTGGGATCGAACCAGTGACCTTAGGCTTATGAGTCCTACGCTCTAACCAACTGAGCTACGCTGCCACAAGACTTGTTAATTTTAGCAAATTCAATTCCAAAAGTCAAAAATAAAAGTCGCGTCCTAGATATTAATGGCGCGACCATTTCAGAGAAAGTTACTTTAGCAATGACTGAAGCTGACGAATTTCAATACCAGCCTGTTCGGCAAGTTTTTTTGACCAAACAAACTTCTGGTTGCCTTTTTGCAATTTAGAATCATCAAGATAAATCACTTCTCTAATACCAGTTTGAATAATCATTTTCATGCACTCAAAACATGGATATAAAATGACATAAATCCGACAACCATGCAAATCCTGCGTAGCGTTCAAAATGGCGTTGGCTTCAGCATGCGCAATGTAAAAGTGCTTGTCTTCACTATCCCACGGCACCAAATCCTGATCAATCCCCCGTGGTGCACCATTATAGCCAGCACCTGCCACGGTATTTTGAGGTGTAACAATAATCGCCCCAACTTGATAATCCGGATCTGGCGAACGCTTGGCGATCACCTGAGCCATTTCCATAAAGACATCATCCCATGAAGCACGATCTTTACGAATGTTCATAATTTCCCTCCTTTGCTTTTAAACAAAATTATGTGATTATTATATCAATATTTGATTAATTATGGAATTATATTTTTTTAAAAGTTATTATTGTCTATTAAACAAGTAAGCGTATTCTATTTTTGTCACGGTAAAAAGAAAAAGCCCAGACATTGCATCTGGGCAAAAACTAAAGAAATGGAAATAGAAGAAACAAAAAGATAGAAAAATAGAAATTAAATTATTTTGAGCCCTTCGCAACCAAGAAAGGTTTTCTCGGGAAAGCGCGGACCATCCATCCACACAATATTATGTGGAATAAAAAGATCATCCGTGCTACGGCCGCTTCTTTTCAGTGCTCGAGCATGATACTCTGGCACTATATAAAAAATGCCCTCCTCTGGCTCCGGAAAAGGATCGCTTTTTCTGTCTCCCCTATAAGCGACCACAACATCTCTGGTCGTTTCGAGACAGATGTCATTAGCCTCAATATCAGCACCTTCATCGATACTAATATCATCGTCCTCATCAAACCAGGAGTTACAGTTCCCAAATAGTAATGAATATCTGCCTTCCTCTTTTTTATAGACCCTTTTAATTTTACCATCTCTGGTAAATATTTTCAGGTCCTTGCCAAATAAATTAATTATTCTTTTTATTTTCATCATACCACCTCCGCAGCTTAGCTGCTAATATTCCGGACCGTCCGGAGCCGCCTCAATCTTTCTTTCTATAAGATAGGGCAATCAGATATAATATATGAATTATCTCCGCTTGTCCTATCTTATAGTAGGAAATTGTGACTACTTCTTTTCTTTAGTTTTTAACGTACTTAAGGTATAATTATTAAACCTACGTTTTCATTATAGCATATATTTTATTATTTGTCAATTCTTTTATACTATTATCATTATTTTTGCTATAAAGATCGATCGGGTTTTACCAAACGTTCGACATTAATATGATATTGGGTTAAAGCGACATGGAGATCATCGAGCTGTAGTTCCCTAATAATTTAGATATTGATATAATGTCAGTATCGTCGAGGAAAGCTTCTACGGCGTTATAGTTCCCTAATAATTTAGATATTGATATAATTTCAATAATACAAATATCTATATTGACAGCGTTATAGTTCCCTAATAATTTAGATATTGATATAATTTTCCGGAATGAATTGTTGTATAATTAAAGTTATAGTTCCCTAATAATTTAGATATTGATATAATCGTATTAGGTAACTAAAAGCGTTCCAGCTTGTTATAGTTCCCTAATAATTTAGATATTGATATAATTAATAAATACAGCAAAAAAACTAACAAGTAGTTATAGTTCCCTAATAATTTAGATATTGATATAATAATCTCATCAATGATATAGATCACTCCTAAGTTATAGTTCCCTAATAATTTAGATATTGATATAATACTTACTAAAAATCCCCTCTGTTGCGAGAGGATTTTTAGTTTTTAAAAATCTCAATAATGTCTTTCAAAAACTAGATTGAATTCATTTTTTCAGAAAAAAGCCATCTGCTCAGCAGTAACTTTTTCTTCTTGCGGAGTTTTTTTGCCAACAATAATTTGCATATTAGTAAACTGATGTTCTGTCAAATATAGTAGCCTGACAGAACCATTGCGCGGCGCATTTAATTTTACGCGCAATAAATGCTTTTCAGCAATATCACGATTGGCGCACAATCGCGTATAAACACTATATTGCAGCATATCAAAACCATCACTAATAAGAAATTGACGAAATTTAGTTGCCAAACGGCGCTCTTCCGTAGTACTAGTCGGCAAATCAAACATCACCGCAACACGCATAATCTTGTAAGACATCTTCCTATATCTATTTAAAAATTGACCTTTGGTAGCGCCAAATTTGAAACCGATTGCTTATCAATACAATCCACAAAACTTTCCACCGTCAGTTCTATAGAGTGCTTCAAAGTAAAGCGCTTGTCTTTGATAATAACATATTTATTCAAAATGTCAACTAGAAATCTTCGGTCGTCCACATTTAAGGTTGCGTCCTGAGTAATAATTTTACGCTTAGCGTACTCTATAACAATCGCATCAACTACCGGTCGATAACTTTCGATCAAATCATCAACCAAATTAAAGCTATTTAATTCATTATGATGAAAAATTCCTTGCGAAGCAATTAAACCTCTGGCTGCCACATGACGTGCAATGTGACTACGCACAATCGCATATCCATAGTTCAATGCCGCATTATGCCAAATTGATTGACGACGTGTTGCGTCATCTAATAATTGATCAAAATAAACTCGAGCTGCAATCGATTCTTGGTTCCCAGCGTCACCAGAGCGCACTCGAGTGACACAGTCTCGCAACAAACGATCGTCTAAACCAAAATAAGCCAACACATCAGCCTGATTAATAATTTTAGCAATAATGTTTTTCTGCCAAAGTCGTTTTTTCAGTGGCTCAGACATCGCTACTTGTTGACGTGACATTTTAGCCTGGCGCGAATGTTGTGAATAAGAAATTAACATTCCACATGGTAAATGCTTATCATCACAATATATAACAGTAGTTTTATGAGTACTAAGATATGCCAATAGCTCCGCTGTAATAACCACACCATAGCTATCAATTACTAGAGCATCAATATCTTCAATTGGCAAACTAATTTCTTGATCTTGAATAATTACCAGCTGATTATGAGCTAGCTTTAAGCGAGCAGGATTTTTGACAGCCACAACCCGCCAGGCCATTCATGACCACCTGTAGTTATCGCCGAGGATGGAGACGTCGTAACGTTCGATGAGGTTAGCGGATCGGGGTGAAATACGGTGACGATTTACTCCTTCTTTATTTGGAGAAGCTGCATCTATGGCAGTGATTCGCCCAGATCCAGAATCGTAGGTTACATAATAACCTTCCTCAACATTATCGCCGAAGTAACACCTCACATAATCATTCGGATACAACGAACGGACCTTAGTGAATGTTTCATCTATATCGGTAAAGCCTTTGGGTGTTGGCAGGATCTTTGTTGGTGCGGGCTTATTTTTGCCAACTTGATGAGCGTAGACTGGCACAAAGAAGTGCTTAATTTTGCCTTTCTTGTTTGGTTTTTGATATACGTCAAGTCGCACCATAGATCCGTTATTAACAAATGCTTTATCGTCGTTAATGTAAAATCCGCTCGGTTGCGTCGAATATACTTTGACAGTCGAGACCGGAGACAGTTGGTTACCATTTTTGTCGAATTTTTTATCGTTTTTGTAAATAGGTTCAGCAAAAGCTTTTTCTGGGTTATCGCCGTGAGCATCAAGCCTCTCAAGTAATTTATCATACAGCCACTTATCAGATTCTTTCAATACGGAGTTTTCAACGTCTTTTCGCTTAATTTTGTTTAGCGGCATTCGTACAGTTCGCTGATCGCCATCTTTAAGCTTTGGCGAGCGAATAGTCTCCTTGTGTGCTTGAGCGGTAGCCTTGCGGCGTGGCATGCGAGAAACGAAGATTGGTTTTACGCCCAGGCGGAACTCCTCATCGTAATTATCAAGCCCGCGTAACTCATTTTGCAATATTGCAATATTGGTATTTAACGTGCGTTTCATGACTTCTTTACTGAAGTCTGGCCACGGAGTTGGAAAGCGATTTTTAGTCTTTTCATCACTGCGCAACTTGAAATATTCAGCTTGTGCGAGGTCTTTTTGAGCCTGAGTAAACGTTGTTTCATCGGTAATCTCGCCAGTGTTTTCGTCAGTAGATCTTAGTAGGATTTGCCGTTTTTCATCAATTGTTTTAGTATTATTTAGATACAGTTTCATTTCCTGCTCTTTCGAGAAGAGGTTTGCTTGGTAAACAATCTTCTGGTCAATTGCCGCCACAACCGCCGCATCTTTGGCGTGGTGCAATACATCCTCGGCACGATCTTTTGCTAGCCCCCAGCGTTTACGTAAATACGCTGTTGTCGTGCCGTTTGGCGCGATTACGCGCTGTTTTTCTTCGCCCTCGGCGAAATCAACATTCTGGCGCAAATAGTTTTGGATAAATCGTGTAATATACCGCGTATCGTTTAAGGCGCGCACATTCCAGCTGTCATTTTTGTAGTCTTGGAGCAATAGGTTCTGCTTCTTTTTCATGGCATAACCATTATATTTATAGTTAGCTCCAGCATCTTTGTCACCTTTTTTAACTTCTCGCGTTTGATAAGTCGATTCTACTCGAGCTACATACTCTTCCCAGCGTTTTTCGTCTGCGCCAAAATATTCAAATGGCGTTTGATTGCCCTTCTTTTGATTTTCCTCTGTTAATACCAGAACTTTGTTGGTTATTCCATCGTTATTGGAGCGTGAAAACGGCACAATGTGATCGACTTGATAGGCGTTGTCATCGCGCAGCATAGTCTCAAAATCAATTTCTTTATCAGAATACAAACAAACACCGTTTTGTTCGCGGTAGAGTTTGACCTTAATAATCTGCTGACCATTAAAATCAGCATTTTTATTCAAGCGTACGTTAAGCTCCCTGAGATGGCTGAGGAGCTGCTTACCGCCTTTGGTTTTAGGCGATGCTTCATACCCATCTGTAATTATTGATCTAATATCTTCATTATATCCTTGATTTTCTTCGTTTTCTTTTTTGATTGCATTACGATCTTTGAAGTTTTTTGCTAAGTCGCGAGCGGTTTCAACTTTGATGAAATATGGTTTGCCATATTTACGCTCGATGGCGCGAACAACCTTCAGTGCCTGGGTTATGGCACGCTTGACGACGGGGTTAGTGATTTGCTCTAGGCTGTCAGATTGCTTTTTGAAGTCGTAGCCAGCTGCCTCGCAGGCTTTGTCGTAGGTCATACCCTCGAGGATGTGTGGCGTGATTTTTTGCAAAGCCTTGATTGATAAATGTCCGAATGCTTTGAAGTTGGTTGGCTTAATTTTGACAATAGCTTCTTTGGCTTTGTCGGAAAGCGGCAGTGAATCTAGTTCGGCACGAATACCCTCGTCGGCTTTTTGCGTAGTAAGGATGTAGGCGATTTGATTGATCGCCGATTCATTATCAATTTTCGCCCAATCTTCTGGTAAATCTTTCAGTGCTAACCTGATGTCGTTATATGCTTTTAGGCCGCCAAAAGTATTGTCTTCGCCGAATTCGTCACCCTCTTTCTTCTTGCCGCGTACATCTTTTGGCACGTAGTCTTCACTAATTCCTGCGGTACTGCGCACCTTTTTATAGGTTAAGCTTTTTTGGTTTTTGGCTAGATCAATGACTTTGCTAATTTGTTCTGAAGACAATCTTACCTCTAGATTTTCACGCTTGGCTTGGCGTTTGCTGGCGTCGCGAGGAATGAATACGAGGTGCGACAAATCGCTTGCCAAACGAAACACCTCAAAGCTATAGCTGGCTTTTGGCGCTCGTTTCTCATTTTTTTCAAACGTACAGTTGCCGACCATCTTTTCGATTAGTTCTTTGGTCATAAATGGACGTTGATACATGATGGCGCTGACGTTAGTGACTTGTCCATCGTCAATGCCGTAAATTAATTCATTAATAGCTGGTTCGGGGACATTTTTCAGGGCGTAGTTTCGCTGAGTTTTAATAATAGCCTCTAGTTCGCGCAAAAAGTCATCGCGCGCAAAACTGTTGGTATAATCGTCGCGTTTATTGCGCTTGTGTGGTGCGAATTTTTCATCGTGACTCAGCGCGTCGCCGACGGTCGTGTAATTGTTGTCGGCAAGGAATTTCTCGTTAGTCTTGAGTGCGCTGGTTACGCGGCCGCCTTCTTTGTCTGATTCTTCCACGACCTTGCGGTTCGACTTGAAGCCGCGTCGTTTGGCAATCTGATATAAAACTTTGAGTAATTCTTCAGGCGATAGCTCCTCGGTGAGTGCTTTTGATCGCAGGTCGTATACGTCTAATTTGTTGAAATTAGACTTGTAATTTAGAACTTCTTCGACTTGATTTTTAGTGAGAATGTTTTGGTCGACAAAAAATTGCTTTAGGTGATTGAGGCGCTGGCGACGACGCTTTAGACGGCGGCGAGCTGAACGGGCATCACGGCGAGGTTTGGCTAGTGAATCACCATTTTGAGGATCTTCCGGTCGCTCAAAAATCCTCACCCCCAAATTATGAATACGCTTTTTATCTAAATCCAGGACCGCCCAGCCAACTGACGAGGTGCCGATGTCTAGCCCAAGCGAATATTTTTTCGGTGAATATGAAGATTTTTCTGCCATAAAGAAGTCCTTTTTATGATATCTTTTAACATAATTATATAATCAAAAAGTAATAATTGAAAGTATAAGCATTTTAGCCATATAAAAAGATAATCCGCCCAACGAGTGAGCAGATTAGAGCTTTACTATTAGTATTTCTACTAATATTATTATAGAAACCTAATAACTTAGATATTGATATAATCCTTACTTAAGGGATTATGAGTTTATTCTAACAAATGATAACGAATCAGTCAAACATAATTCTAAGTTATTTAACGAATCTTTATAATATAATATTTTTATTAAAAAAGGAGCAACATGGGCACGGGCTATTCAATTTTTAGCGATGAAGATGATATTCGTCGCGAACTCAAACAAATCAACGAAAAACTCGACGATATCCGCGATTTAATGCAAGAAGTCTCAAGGCAGTCAAGGAATTATTACGCGAGATTACGGCTGCAGTGTGCGAAACCAAGCACGATAATTAATTCTTAAACTAAAAAAGGCCTTTCTAAAATCTCAGAAAAGTCTTTTTTGGTGCGGGTAAGGAGACTCTAACTCCTGGCCTCTTCCTTGGCAAGGAAGCGCTCTAACAACTGAGCTATACCCGCCTATCGCCTATAAGCTAAAGATATTATAGCGAATTTATTTTAAAAAATCAACCACTAATATCTTTTTATTATACCATATTTATCTACAAAAAGCAAGTAAACTACTTCTCATCGGTTGAGTGTTCTATAACCACAGTCTTGAGTATAATCTTAATTTTGTACGACTACCATTGTGCCAATTGGCGCAAAATCGTAAACTACTTTAGCGTCCGCCTCACGCATATTAATACAGCCGTGACTCATTGGATGACCAAAATTATTATGCCAATACGCCGTATGAAAACCGACACCACTGTGCGTAAAGTAAGTATTCCAAGTTACATTTGGGAGATAATAATAATCACCCACCGCGCGGCTACCGCCAGTCATCACTTGCTTTGGATTTTTATACCAAACATAAAACGTACCAGTTGGCGTTTGCCAAGGCGCCACACCAGAAGAAATTGTGAACCTCTGTAAGGCCGTATTACCGCTGTATAAAGTTGTTGATTGCTCACTTAAATCCACCAAAATCCATTTTTGACCGTTAAAATTGACTTTCTCTGTTTTAAAGTCTATCTCTTGAATATCAAGATCAAACTCTAAATTGCGATTGTTCAAAAGCGCCTGACGAATTTCTTCGGCAGCACTTCCAGGATTGACAGCACCTAATCCACGTCGCCCCTCTTGCAAAACCTGCAACGCTTCTCCAGAATCGTTAATAAGTACTCTTTTGTTTACCACACCTCGACGGATCTGCGGGCTAACGGTTTTGTTAATAAATGTCTCAATTTTTGTTTGATCAAAATCAATTTTTAATTCCGTACCAGTTTCATTAGTCGTCATAACCGTCCAATCCGCCACATCCCACGGATCAACAAAATACAACAATTTACCATTATGATTTAGATTCAAACGCAAAGCCAATCGTTGATTTAGATAATCAACCGTTTTTTGGACTGACGCTGACGACAATTGCGGTTGCACTTCCTGATAAGTAACCTTAATTTTTAACGATTCACTAAGTTTAATCTGAGACGAATCAGTTAAAACTGTTTTAGCATCCACTTGATGACCGTTTTTAGCTCCGCTCAACTCAAATTTGTGAGTTTCGGAATTATATTTTGCACTAGCATTAATCGGTTCAATCAATTCTTCCTTAAACGTCTGATTTAATAAACTTTGTAAGGTCGCATAATCAATTTTGAATTTTGGTTCAATTTTTGACTTCCAAAAGAGATTTTCTAAAGTTGTTCGACGACGAGAATTAACCTGTTCGGTTAAATTAGCTAGATCCAATCTAATACCAGCTTCCGGCATTGCCAGATCAACTGAAGTTTGATTATGCTCAAAGGTAATCTTTTGTTGTTTCAATTGCTCAAAAATATCAGACGCTATAGCTTCGGGTGTTTGTGTGGCATTGTAGTTCTTCTGTCTAACCGTTACGACTGGTAAGCTGAGTATTGAGTTGATAACAAAAACTATTACACCAACAAACAAACCTAGGGTAAACCAAAATACTGGTTTTTGGTAAAAATGATGACGATTTTTTTCTTGGTCAGAAGATTGGTCGTCTAAATTAATTTTACTTAATTGAGCGACCGCGACATTAATTTCTTCGGGTTCGACATCAAGTTCAACACGATGAACGTCAACTAGCTGCTCATCAGACTCTATGTTGTCTAATTCAGCGTCGTAGTTATCAATTTGATCATTTGATTCATCAAGATCATTTTCAGACAATTCTAAATCTTGATTGTCAATGCTAGTTTTATCAGGATCTTCTTGCTCAAAGCTTTGCTCAGAAATCTGCTCAGGCGCTTCTTCATCAACTTCTATATCTTCCGCTGTGTAACTAGAGACTTCATTGTTATCGATATCAGCAACTTTTATAGTGATTTTTTGTTTGGAAGAGTCAACAATATTTTTGTCTGCATTAGCTTTTTTTCGGCGCTTGGACTTTTTGCTCATATTGATCTTATTATATCACTTCACTAGTAAAAATGATACAATGTATTAGATGACAGATTTTAAGCTTAATACTAAATATCAACCACGCGGCGATCAGCCACAAGCGATTGCTAAATTAATTAATGGCTTAAAATCTAACGAAAAATATCAAACATTACTCGGAGTTACTGGTTCTGGTAAAACCTTTACCATGGCTAATGTTATTGCAAAATGGCAACGTCCAACTTTAGTTTTAGCCCATAATAAAACTCTTGCCGCTCAGCTTTACGGTGAATTTAAAGAATTTTTCCCTGATAATGAAGTGCATTTTTTTGTTAGTTATTTTGATTATTATCAACCAGAGGCTTATATTTCGTCGAGCGACACCTACATCGAAAAAGATTCTAAAATTAATGACGAAATAGAAAAATTGCGCCACGCTGCAACCTCAGCGCTACTCACTCGACGCGACACAATCATTGTAGCTAGCGTCAGCTGTATTTACGGTATTGGCTCGCCAAGTGATTACATGGAAATGTCATTGCATATTGAGCTTGGCGAAACTCGCCGACAAGACAAGTTTTTGCGTCATCTTTATGACATTCAATACACCCGTAATGACATCGATTTTCGACGAGGAACTTTTCGAGTTCGCGGCGACGTAGTTGACATTTTTCCTTCTGGCAGTGATAAAGCTTATCGAGTTGAATTTTTTGGCGACCAGGTTGACCGCCTAACAATTCTTGATCCATTAACTGGCGAAATTTTGAAAGAGCCTGACCATTTCGATATTTTTCCAAATTCACATTATGTTGCCCCGCATGATCGCCTGCCAGAAGTAATTAATAATATTAAAAAAGAAGCCAAGCAACGTCGTCAGTGGTTCCTAAAACACGATAAATATCTTGAAGCACAGCGTCTGGAACAACGCGTTAAATACGACACTGAGATGCTGAAAGAAACTGGATTTGTTAAAGGAATTGAAAATTATTCCCGATATTTAACCAATCGCCAGCCGGGTGAACAGCCAGCTACATTACTTGATTATTTTCCAGATGATTTTTTGATGATTATCGATGAATCACATATGAGTATTCCTCAAGTTCGTGGAATGTTTAATGGTGATCGCGCTCGCAAAGAAACCCTGGTCGAATACGGATTTCGCCTACCAAGTGCACTCGACAATCGCCCCTTGCGTTTTAACGAGTTTGAGGAACATATCAATCAAGTTATTTTTGTTTCTGCAACACCAGCAGATTATGAATTATCACATTCGCCAGCGCCAATCGAGCAAGTTATTCGCCCAACTGGACTACTTGATCCAGAAATCGATGTTCGACCAATTAATGGACAGATTGATGATTTACTTGAAGAAATTCGCCAACGCATCAATAAACAACAACGCATTCTGATTACTACTCTAACCAAACGAATGGCTGAGGATTTGACTACCTATCTATCAGAATTAAACATAAAAACTGCGTATCTTCATAGCGAAATTAAAACTCTTGAGCGGAGTGAGATTTTGCGTGATTTACGGCTTGGCGTTTACGATGTACTCGTTGGTATTAATTTATTACGCGAAGGTCTAGACCTGCCGGAAGTTAGCCTGGTGGCGATTATGGATGCCGATAAAGAAGGCTTCTTACGTAGTGAAAGCGCTTTGGTTCAAACAATTGGTCGTGCTGCTCGGCACGAAGAAGGCAAGGTAATTATGTACGCTGACCACATTACCGATTCAATGCGTCGAGCAATTGACGAAACTAAACGACGCCGTGAAATTCAAATCAACTTCAATAAACAACATGGCATCATCCCAACTAGCATCAAGAAAGCCGTGTCTGAAGGCCTAGCTATTTTTGTGCCAGATGATAAAAAATCACGCCAGAATAAACTTGATCTTAAACGTATTCCGACCGATGAGTACGATAACCTAATTCGTGATTTTACCAATCAAATGGAACTAGCCAGTGCTAATCTCGAATTTGAAAAGGCTGCCGAACTACGTGATTTAATCATTGAAATTAAAGCTCGACAAGCAATCAAATAAATCACTTGTGATTTTTATCTCGTAGTTCACGTAATTGATTGTATAAACCATACCATCGTTGCGTGGTGTTTTCTAAAAAATAATAATGTGCCAAATAACACAGCTCCAGCCCAATCAGAATTAGCGCTATTATTACGAACATCGGATAAACCGTCGCAATTATACCTATCAAAGCAGCAAAAATTAGCACACACATCGTAACTATTAAATGAATCAATCTCTCGTGTTGCAAAAATCCCAGCTGTCTTAAGTGTTCATCAATGACTAATTTTAAGTTATAATCATCCGGATTATCCAACACCTGCATAATCCATTTTTGATGAGCCTTAATATTCCAAGCCATATTATTTTCCCTTAATTTTTAATTTTTGATTCTATTTGCAAAAATAATTGATCGGTTAAGTTCTGATTTTGTAAATATTTTTCAATCAATAAATTCCATAATTTTTCCTCCGCAAAACGAGTTTCTTGTGTCTGTTTGAAACTTGAAAAATAGTTGTCTAATAAGTTGAATGATATTACTTTTTCGTCGTCAGAAAATAATAAATATTCAGTATCTGTCCAAAAGCTATCTGATAATTGAGAAACTAGCCATTGATAGGCATCAAAAGTGTTAATTTTTTGCGCAAGCCAATTAAAATCCTGTTTTACTCGCTGATATAATAGCGATTTAGTCTCTGCTAGTGTTGAATAAATACTAGAACGTGGAATGATATTTCCGGCCAGCGTCCAACTGAAGTTTGGTTCATTGATTAGCCATTTTTGCAATTGAGCATGAAAATGCTGCGCGGAAAAAATCAACGCCAATTGATTGGAACGAAAAATCCTTTGTTTTAACACCGTCGCTAACTGTATTAGCCACTCGCCACTATCCACCGTATTAACAAACACAGTTGCTGATAATTGATCATACATGATTGGCTCACTACTAAAAAGCTTCTTTAGATTACCAGTCATTGGTTGGACTTTCAAAGGCAAAAAATCGAAATAACCACGTTCCAAAATAGCTACTTGTTGTCTAAATTTATGCAGCCAATCAGCCGCTTCGGTTTTTGTTAGACTAACCATTATCTCCGACGCAGTTATTTGATTTAGTAGCTCACTAACTTCAGCCACGCCACACCGACGCATTAAGCCAGTTGGCGGCAAGGTTCGTAAAATACGTAACAGTAGCAGCTCGCTCAACTCAAATACTTGACCAGTGTTAATCAGGGCGGGATTTTTTTTGAGTTCTTGATCTGAGTTAGTAGCTAGATTAGCTACTGCTTGCTGATATTTTTGTTCCAAGGCTACAGCTAATTCCGCCAACGTTACATCACTACTACTAAAACCAAGCTGACGAATCTTAGCATTAGTTTGAGTCATTAACATACCTAACAGATTAACATCAACCGCCGTTGAGCCAGTTGCCGACTCCAGATCGTTAATCATAACCTCAAATAACCGACCTTCACATTTTAATAATCGGCCTAATTTATGACTCATATTTTTTGCTCCATAATATTAATTTCTGGCAACAAATCTTCACTAGCACAATTTTCAACCAAGCCAACCATTAACGCTTGATTAGGTCGTTTACCCGACATTAGTTCTCGAACTATAGCAAAAGCAGTTTGTTGAGCACCAAGTTTAATCTTCGCTTGATTCCATTTTACTACGAATAATACGTCGTCACAGACTACTATAATCTTATTTTTTGTATAAACTACCGTATTTTTCACAACTGATTTAAATCGTACAGCCAATTCCCCATCCGTCAAATCACCAAATATTTTTAGCGCTAGTTCCCATGACATCATTAGCCAACTAACATCTTCTAACAAGATCTTAAAACGCCCAAACTCGCTTTTTAGCAAATCAACCACATGTAAACTCGTTTGAGCTTGATTTAATCGCGCTTGATGCAACGCTTCGTTAAGCCATGATAAGTCAATTGTTTGATAATTTATGAAGTAAAAATCGTGTAATTCCTTTAAGCCATATAACTCTTGGGCGTTAATTGCTGTTGTATTTTTAATTGCAATCGCCAAATCGTCTTTTTGCCTAATCTTACTCCTGAGCTGTATCGTCAAGGGTAACTTCATGTCAGCTTTAGCTCTTACGTAAGTAGTATCAATATTTTTTCGGTCGCACCAATTTAATAGCAACTGCGAAAATTCATCCTCGCCAATTGCACCAGCCAGACCAAGATTAAACCTTCGACCACTAAATATTTCAACCAGTTTTATTAGCTCATCATTCGGCGTAGCTTCCCAACTTTTTGCTAGCAAAAAGTCTCCAGCCTGACCAGATACTTCGTTTAGCTTTACCTGCCAGCCGAGATCAGTCATTAATAGAATTCGCCGTTTAATCATATAATATCGTTCTTTTTGGTCATTTCTACCATTTGTTTAAACGCTTCTTGTGGGTTCGGTGTCATACTGATTGCACTACCAACATTCACTATGTCAACTCCCGATCGCAAAATTACCGACAAATTATCGATATTAGCGCCACCGTCCCAACCAATTTCTACCATTGGACTAATCTTACGAATCAAGCGAACTTTTTCGGTCTGTAAAATACTCGCCTGACCACCCATCTGACCAAGTTCACCAGCAAAGATCAACACGTGCTCAGCGCCAGCGATCAAATTAGACTTAGTTTCTGGAACTGTAGATTTTAACAAAGCTATACCAAACTTAATTCCGGCCTGATGTAATTTGCTTGATATTAATTTCATGTCATCCTCAATTTCCGCATGTACAATCACCAACCTTGGCTTCATTAGTATCACTTGGTCAATTATTTCTGATGGTTTTTTCATCATCAAATGTAGATCCACTTGCCAATCTTCTGGCCAAAAAATTTGATTGAGACTAATGGTTTTGTTTGTTGCGAATTGTCCATCGCTAACGTCAATTTGAACATGTTTAGTAAACTCGTTTAGCATCACCAACGCCGCCTGAAATTCTTCAACGTTGTTGGTTAAAATTGTTGGGACGATTTGAGGGATTTTAACTGCCATAATTCTCCTTAATTCATATTATCTAACAGCGCATTTCGTCGATTATAACGTGGTGCAGCAGCATATTTTGTAGTTAAAAATTGATCAATAATCCGATAACAGCTATCTAAATCTTTTTCCATTAAACGGGCTGGTAAGCAACAAATATTAGCATCGTTGTCATTACGTGTCATTTTAGCCTCAAATTCATCCCATAACACACTTGCACGAATACCCTTAAAACGATTGGCCGCCATACACATACCTTGGCCACCACCACAAATTAAAATTGCTGCCGAGTCATCGTTAGTCAATACTGCAGTTGCGGCTCGTGCTGCAAAATCGGGAAAATCGTCATTTGGATCGAGTACTTCACCACCAACATCGACTACATCATAAGCATTTTTTACTAAATAATCTTTAATCTTGGCTTTAAGATTAAAGCCATTATGATCTGAACCAATAAAAATTCGTTTAAACTCACCCATTTTTACCTCGCAATTTCTTTCCTAAATCACTTGCTAATTCCACTAAACGATTTGAATAGCCCCATTCATTATCATACCAAGCCACCACCTTCAACATATCACCATCAACCACATTAGTTAATTTTAAATCAACAATTGCGCTAGCTGGATTACCTATAAAATCGCTTGAGACTAACTCACGATCAGTAACGGTTAATACACCTTGATAATATGGATCTTGTGAAGCTTCAGTTAAAGCCTGATTAACTTCTTCAACGCTTACATTTTGCTTTAATAAAATCACAAAATCTGATAAAGATACGACTGGTACCGGCACACGAATACTTAAACCTTCAAATTTATCCTTGAATTCCGGTGCCACTTTCGCCACAGCTCGTGATGCACCAGTTGTGGTTGGAATAATATTAATACTAGCAGCTCGTGCCATGCGCAAATCTCGTGCTGGCGCATCGAGTGTGTTTTGACTAGCTGTCATCGCATGAACAGTAGTCATCATTGCTTTTTTAACACCAAATACCTTATCAAGTACTGTAATCACTGGTGCAATACAGTTGGTCGTGCAGCTAGCATTAGAGATAATCTTTTCGTCAGCTATCATATCTTTTTCATTAACGCCGATTACAAAAGTTTTTGTTTCATCATCCTTCGCTGGTGCTGAAATTATCACTCGTTTAGCCCCGGCTGTTAGATGGGCTTGGGCCTTTTCTTTAGTTTCAAAATGACCAGTACACTCCAAAACCACATCAATTTCAAGCTTACCCCAAGGTAACTTTGTCGGATCAGCCTGATGATAAAATTGAATTTCGGCCTGACCAATCTTTAGTAAATCACCATGAGCAATAACTTCATTTTCATATTGACCATAAACTGAATCATATTCAAATAGTTGAGCCAGTGCCGCCGTTTCTCCTAAATCATTTATTGCTACGACTTCAATATCTGGTCGCACTAGCATAATTTTTAAAGCATTACGCCCAATTCGTCCAAAGCCATTGATTGCCACTCGAGTCTGTTTCATTCTATTGTTCCTAGATTAACCATAATTAGTTTTATTATACTATAATTGCAAGTATTTTTTCAATGAATAAGCGTAAATTTTATGCTTAAAACATCAAAACTTTACTTTTTTATATTTTTATGGTATAATTATAAATTAATTAAATACTAATTCGTGATATAATTAAGTAAAAGAACTATGTCGGATCAACAATTATCACCTACTAGCCAGAACTCAGCAGCCAAAGCAAAAGATTTTGACCTAGTTAGTTACGCTAAATTATTTTATCCGCCAAAAGAAGTAGAAGTCATTAGTCGAGCGGTTGATTTAGCCCGAACCGCACACACAGGACAATATCGTAAAAGCGGTTGGGAATACATCAATCACCCACTCAATGTCGCCAAGATTTTGGTTGATTGGAAAATGGATCTAAACTCAGTTGTTGCCGGAGTTTTGCATGATGTAATTGAAGATACAGACTATACATTTGAACAGATTAGAGACGAATTTGGCGAAGATGTAGCCTTTTTAGTCGACGGAGTAACTAAAGTTTCAGTCGCTCGTTCAGGCATGAAAGATTTATCGAAGTATGCCGCCCAAACTACCGATAACCTTGCTAAACTATTAATCGCTACTAGTCAAGATGTTCGGGTGATAATTGTTAAATTAGCCGACCGCCTCCATAATTTAAGCGAATTGCAATATTTAAAACCGGAAAAGCAGCTCAAGATCGCCCGTGAGTCGCTCGAAGTTTTTGCGCCGATGGCCGATCGTATTGGTATGGGTCGGGTTCGAATGCAAATTGAGGAAATCTCCTTTCGCTATTTAGACCCAAAACGCTATCATTTTCTTGAAAAATTAATGCGTAAACGTCTCGGTAAAAGCACTCGACGCCTTGGAATCGTGCGCTTGGAAGTTGAAAAAGAACTAAAGCGCAATAAAATTAATTTTGAGATCAATGGTCGAGTCAAGAGTATTTATTCTTTACACAAAAAAATGCTTAAAAAGCATGATAACATTGATGATATTTATGATTTAATTGCTCTACGAATTATAGTTGAGTCAAAAGATGATTGTTATCGAGTACTCGGGATTTTACATTCAATTTACCAGCCAATGGTTGCACGCATTAAGGATTATATCGCCGTTCCAAAAGCTAACGGTTATCAAAGTTTACACACGACAGTCATCACTCCTACCAAACAGATTGTCGAGTTTCAAATTCGCACTCGAGATATGCATCAATACGCCGAACAAGGTTTAGCAGCAAGTTTTCATTATCACCAGCAAAAATCTTCAAAAAATTATCTCAAGCGTGGTGTATCAAGCGTCCTACCTACCAATCTACAATGGATTTCACAGTTGCAGGAAGTAGCTCATAAATTGACTAATCACGAAGAAATTGATCGAGATCAATTGACAATTGACTTGTTTAAGGATCGAATTTTCGTATACTCGCCGAAGGGTGACATTTATAATTTACCAGATGGAGCCCTGCCGCTTGATTTTGCTTATCAAGTGCATAGTAAAATTGGTGGTCATGCATATGGATTTTTAATCAATAATCGAATGGCAGCATTTAACACACCTTTACAAAATGGGGATTTGGTTGAAGTTTTAACTAAAAAATCGGTTAACCCTCGACCAGACTGGCTAGATTTAGTAACGACTTCCCATGCTCGTGCCAAATTAAAAGCTCAATTAAAACGTCAAACCAAATAGTCTACTGATTTTTACGATAAAAGCTGATTTTAGCCTCGGCATATTGACGTTGATCGATTCTTATTAGATCATCAATCTCCAAATCCACAGCCGATTTTGGATTAGATAAAATCAATAAACCGCCGGCCTTCAGTCTTTTTGCTAGAGCTTGCACTGCTGAATTTTGCGGATCAAAATATGGCGGATCAGCAAAAATTAAATCAAATTGTTGATTATTTTCGGTGGTATCTAAATATTGCAAGACCGTTGCTTGAACTACATGTCCAGATTGTCCGTTGATACCCAACATTTCCAGATTTTGTTGCAAAATTCGTGCCGTTGCCCGTTTCTTTTCTATGAATACACAGCTACTTGCACCCCGACTAAGTACCTCAATTCCTATAGCACCAGTGCCAGCGAAGGCATCCAAAACATATGCATCGTTAACCAAAGCACCTAATTTATTAAAAATTGCATTGCGAATTCGTTCACCCATTGGGTGCATTTGTCGTCCCGTAGGCGTCATAATGACACGACCGCCATATTTTCCTGCAATAATTCTCATAGCTTTATTCTAATTTAAAATCGTTAAACTATCAAATTGCTTAATTTGTGACCATAATTCAGGATATTTTCGTAAATCATCTTGTGCAGTTACACCTCGTGCCACTAAGTCTTTCCGATAAATCTCACACGCCCTGGCAGCGCCCTCAATTGCTTGAATATTAGCATCCAAATCAAACCAACCATGCTGACTTTCACCATATAAATCGCCCATTCCTCGCAGCTTTAGATCAACTTCCGCCAAGTAGAAACCATCGTCACTATTTTTAATTTCCAACAAACGTTGATTATCGTTCAAGGGGTTTTCATCCAATAAGTAACAGTAGCTTTGATGAGCACCGCGCCCAATCCGACCACGCAACTGATGAAGCTGGCTCAAGCCATAATTTTCTGCGTTTTCGATTATCATCACGGTTGCGTTCGGTACATCAACACCGACTTCCACCACAGTTGTTGCGATTAACACATCATATTTTTTTTGCGCAAAATCCGCCATTATTTTTTCTTTTTCTAGTGCCTTCATCTTGCCATGCAAAATCGCTAAACGATAATTTTTAAATTCACCACTTGATAGATGTTGATAAACTTTTTCGACACTTTGTCGGTCAGATTCCTCATTATCTTCAATCAAACTACAGACTACATAAGCTTGGCGACCAGCATCCAATTCTTTTCGGACTGATTGATACATTAATTCTTGCTTTAATTTTGATACAATTTTAGTTTTAATCGGTAGTCGAGTAGCCGGTTTCTGGCGAATCGATATGATTTTTAATTCATTTTGCAGTACCAAGGCCAGCGATCGCGGAATTGGCGTAGCCGTCATTGACAATAGATGTGGTCTCAGTCCAGCTTTTTGTGCCAACAACTGCCGTTGCATCACCCCGAATCGATGTTGTTCATCAATAATTGCTAATTGTAAATCCTTAAATTTAACATCTGGTTGAATTAGGGCATGTGTTCCGATAATCAAATCAATTTTGCCAGTTTTTAAATCTTGATAAACTGACGTTTTTTCATTCTTTTTTAGACCACTAGTTAGCAACACCACGCGCACATCGAAGCTATCTAACATTTTCTTTGCTGTTTGAAAATGTTGTGTTGCTAAAATTTCAGTCGGAGCCATTATAGCCACCTGCCCACCCTGACTGACTACTACTAAACTAACAATCAGAGCAACAATTGTTTTTCCCGAACCGACATCACCTTGTAGCAAGCAATTCAAACCATCGCTATCGTGTAAGTTTTCTAAAATTCGCCAAATTGCTTTACGTTGGTCATTAGTTAACTTAAACGGAAGACTTGTTACAAATCGTTTCACCAATTCGTAATCTGGCTCTATTACTGGCGATTTTCGTACCGCATTTTGTTCTTTTGTGATTAAACTTGCTAAATTAGCTACTAAATATTTTTCCAGTAATATTCGCCATTTTGCCCTCTCGATTAGATCAAGCTCAGTCGGAAAATGTAGCTGATAGAGAGCATCAGAACGAGGCATTAAATCCATTTTTTTTACGATCACATATGGTAAAACTTCATCCAAAATTAGTATCTCACTCATTAAACCAGTCATAATTTTACTAATAAAACTACTTTTTAAACCACGAATCGTGCTATAAATTGGCTCAATCAATGCTTTTTCTAATCGCCTAGTCGCACTAGCGGTTACTGCTTGAACACTTGGGTTAGTTAGTTGAAACTGTCCACGATTAAAACCAAACTCGCCACTAAAATAAAATTCACCATTTGCTAATTGTTTTTTACGATATGGTTGATTAAACCAGGTCGCCAACATTTTACCGGAGTCGTCTTCGAGCTCAGCAGTCGTAATCTCAACAAAACGTCGCTGACCACGCCTGGTTGATATCTTATTTGCTCGTGCTCGAACCGTAATTTGTCCTGGTCGCGCATCAGTAATCTTTTTTATAAACTGAACCTGTCGATACTCACGGGGTAAAAAATAAATTAAATCATGCCGAGTTAATATCCCAGCCTGCTTTAGTTTTTCTAAACTAACCGTGCCAACACCCTTAAGTCCCGCGAGTGAAGAATCTTTCATCGAGCTAAAATAAAACCGTTTTTACCTTTTTTAATCAGACAAGCTTCACCAATTAAAATGTCTTCTGTAATTTTTTCGCCATCAATCGACACCGCGCCCGCCGTCATTAGTCGTCGGGCCTCGCCATTACTTTTTACCATTTTTGTCGATACCAGGGTTTCAATTAAACTTTGGTTTAATTTAACTGTTGGAATTTCCGCCGCTAAAACGTCAAGATCGTCTTCGTTTAAACTAGAAAAATCACGTCCGCCAAACAATACGTTTGTAACTCGCTGTACACTCTGATAGCGATCTTGACCATGGACTAAAATTGTTGTTTCTTTAGCTAATGTCTTTTGAGCCACCCGCGCTGCTGGATTCGTGTCATGTAACGCCTTTATATCTTCAATCTCTTCTTTTGATAACATTGTGTAAGTCTTTAAATAGTCAATCACGCCTTCGTCATCAAGATTTAACCAAAATTGATAAAACTTGTAGACGCTCGTTTTTTGTTCATCTAGCCAAATTGCACCATCTTCACTCTTACCAAATTTTCGTCCAGTGCTTTTATTAACCACTAATGGCATTGACATTACGTGAGCCTCACCGCCATCAATTCGACGAATTAGATCAACACCAGCCACTGAGTTGCCCCATTGGTCAGCGCCACAAATTTCTAATTCAACTCCGTGGTGACGATTTAAATGCAAAAAATCGTACGCTTGAATCATGACGTAAGAAAACTCAGCATAAGAAATACCGCTACCATCATCACCAAGCCGACTTTTGACAAAATCACGTCCTAACATCTGGCTCATCGGCACGTGCTTGCCAATATCACGCAAAAAATCTACATAATTTATATCTTTAAACCAATCATAATTATCAACAATCATGAACTTTTGATCAGTAAATAATCTGCGGAATTGCCGTACGATACCACGCTTATTTTGCTCAATTGTTTCACGATCTTTTAAATTACGTTCGTCTTTTTTGCCGTCAGGATCACCGATTAAGCCGGTTGCTCCACCAATTAATAAATACGCTTGATGTCCAGATTCCATCATTCGACGAGCGAGTAATATCGCTGCCAGATTCCCGATTGTCATACTATCGGCGCTCGGATCAACGCCCAAATAAAACTTGATGCTACCACGATCTAACGCTGTTTTGTCAATATAGGTTGTATCTTGGATTAGATTACGCCATTGTAGTTCTTCCGATAATTTCATAACGCTCCTTTATTTAATTAAATTATACCATAAAGAGCTCATTTTACTGCTGACATTTTAGATATGTGGTATAATAAATACGATTATTTTGATTTATTTTTAAATTAAAGAAGTATAGGATTATGACAAAATTATCGACATCGAACAGAAACAAAACACCAAAAAGCAAGATTAGTGTTTATCGCAATTTAAGTGCTAATACACCTACTAATGACCGTAAGAATAAACGGGCTCTTAAAAAAGCTGAGCAAACTCGCCGACGAGTAGAAGAACTAGCTAGCATGCCAAAAGAACCTTTAAAACGTTTCCTCTGGAAACTTCACCCAAAGCGAGTATTTCGTGCCGTTTTTTCAAAACGCGGCGCAATTAATTTCTTACGCTTCTGCGGAGTGATGGTTCTGATTGGGATAGTTAGTTTTGGGGCAATTTATATGTACTATCGGCGCGAAATCAGCAACCTTAACCCTGAAGATGTCTCAAAAAATATCCATACCACCGTTAACCGATATCTAGATCGAAATGGTCAGTTATTATGGGAAGATAAGGGTGATGATAACTACAAATTAGTTGTTAAAAGTGAAGAAATTAGTAGTTATATTAAAAAAGCAACCGTTGCTATTGAAGATCGCAGCTTTTATGATCACCATGGCGTTAGCATCGCTGGTCTAGCCAGAGCGTTAGTCAATAATGTTCGTGGAGGTAGCGTTCAAGGTGGTTCAACCTTAACTCAGCAATTGATTAAACAAGTTTTTTTCACTGAAGAAGCGCACGAACGCGGAATAAAAGGTATCCCACGCAAAATCAAGGAGATGATTTTAGCAATGGAGCTAGAACGCATGTATTCTAAAGATCAAATTTTAACTATGTATCTTAATGAATCATCATACGGTGGTCGTCGCAATGGCGTAGAATCTGGTGCTCAAACTTATTTTGGCAAGTCAGCCAAGGATGTTACCTTGGCAGAAGCGGCTTTGTTAGCTTCAATTCCTAATAATCCATCTCTATATAATCCTTATTTTCTCAATGGTAACGAATATTTAATTAAACGCCAACATAAAGTACTCAATGACATGGTCGAGACTGGAGCTATTACACAAACTGAAGCCAATGAAGCAAAAGCTGTAGCAATTCTTGATACTATCAAACCCGAGTCTAGTCAATGGCAAAATATTAAAGCACCACATTTTGTGCTCGAAGTAAAAGATCAAGTTGAACAAAAACTCGGTCTAAAAGTAGTCCGCGCTGGAGGTTTAACAATAAAAACCACTCTTGATCTTGGTGCTCAACAAGCCGCCGAAGCGGCTGTCGAAGCCGGTTCAAAACTTTCAGCTGGCGTTGGTGCTGATAATTTAGCCATGGGATCAGTTGACGTTCAAACAGGTCAAGTTATCGCAATGATTGGTAGCATAGATTTCTTTAAAGCTGGCTATGGTCAACGCAATGCCGCCACCTCTAAACTAGAACCGGGCTCTAGTATTAAACCAATTGCCGACTTTGCACCATTATTTGCCCAACGTGAAGGTTTAAATTATGGACCAGGGTCAATTTTAAAAGACGAAGATATTCGTAATATCTATTGTGTTGGCTCTAGTTCTAATTGCAATGTCCAGAACTATACTAAATTAACTTATGGTGATATTACCATTCGCAAGTCACTTGCCAACTCATTAAACCGACCAGCGATTAAAGCTATGTATATTGTCGGTGTCGATAAAGCAATCGATACCGCAAGACGTCTAGGTGATAAATCTTATTGTGTTGATAATACGCAATATGGTCTATCGGCTGCTATTGGTGGTGGCTGTACCTTAAGATTGATCGAACACGCCAATGCTTATGCTTCATTAGCACGCGGTGGTCGTTATTTGCCGCTTAGTTATATTTTAGAGATAACTAATAATAGCAATTCTCAATTATTCGCGTGGAAAGAATCACAACCAGAAAACGTGATTGACGAACAAGCTGCTTACATGGTGACTGATATTTTATCAGATGCTGCTTCGCGTAACTTAGTTTTCGGTGCGTCTGGTTACGGATTTGGCTTTGTCGTACCTGGTGTTTGGACCGCAAGCAAAACTGGAACAACTGATAATGGTGCTGGTCGCGCTAAAGATTCTTGGATGATGAGTTATTCTAGTAAAATCGCTACGGGCGTATGGTCAGGCAATCATGATGGCGCACCATTAACTAGCGACTCAAACATCGTCGTTCGACGTGTTATCAATAACTACATGGAAGCTGTTCATAAAAACGTTTATCAGCCACAAGGAAAGTGGGCTGCTGGTGAAAAAGTCAATCAGCCGTCAGGTATTAAAAAAGAAACTTTCATGGGAGTTAATGATATTTGGCCAAGTTGGTTCAATGCAAGCACGTCTGGCAAAAAAGAAACGATTGCCTTTGACAGTGTATCAAAGAAAAAAGCAACCGCTTGTACACCAGAAGCAGCAAAGGTCAACGTAGACGTTTGGACAATTACTGATCCATCAACCAAGAAAGAGCAGCATTATGCTAGCGACGGATATGATGTCAACGCCGAAGATGACGTACATAAATGCAGTGACACAAAGCCAAATATCACCAATATGACTTTATCTGCCCCGAGCGGAAATAGTTATAAACTTAGTTTTAAAGTAATTAAAGGCACTGGTAACATTACTAAACTAACGGTTCAGATTGGCAGTAAAACCGCTTATGATAAAGTACCGACTAGCGACACCGTTGAGATAACACACACTTTTACCACCAGTAACGAACCAATCACTGTTACCGTCCAAGATAACTTGCTTTATAAAACAACTAAACAGTTTACCGGACCAAGCTTATAATTGGCCATATTAAGACTCTCGCACATAGCGAGAGTCTTTTATTTCACAATCAAAGTTCTTAATCAATATTTTATGATAACTTCAATTTTAGCTTACGAATTGCGATTATTTTTACTAGACGTTTTTTCAATAATTTCATTCAGATAAGCTTCTTGTCGAGCTTTTTGGTTACGAGTTTTTGGTAATTGTTTTTTAACTTTCAAATCAGTCTTCGCAACTTTTTTATCTTTTGAAAAGATTTTTCTTACAGTTTTTGGGGTCGATTTAGCAACTTGTTGTTTGTTGATAATTTTATTCTTATGTGGCGTTTCATCGATAATGTCAGCAAAAGCCATTTTACCAGCATCCGTTTGTAAATAACGAGTAATTTTGACATTTACCGTTTGTCCGATCATTTTTTTAGAATTAGATACCACCACCATTGAGCCATCAACTAAATAACCAACTGCTTGACCATCGCCCTGACCTTCCTGAATCAATTTTAGGCTGATTTTTTCGCCTGGTAGAACCTGCATTCTGATTACTTTGGCCAATTCATTGATATTTAGTACGGTAATTCCTTCAGCTGTAGCCACCTTATTTAAATTATAGTCCATTGTCATTAGCGCAAAACGTTTATCTTTTGCCAATTCCAATAATCTATTATCAACACCTTCCGGTGTTTGACGATCATCTGGCAAAATAACCGTCGCCACTTGATCATTTTTTTGTAATTGAGTGATAACGTCTAAACCGAATCTGGCACGCGTGCGCTTATCATTATTAGAACCATCAGCTAACAATTGTAATTCCGCCAAAACACTTCTTGGTACCACTAATTCATCATTGATAAACCCCGTCTTTGCTAGATCTAATATTCTTCCGTCAATCAAAACTGACGTATCAAGCAGTACTCGACGCACACCCTTGTCAATATGCTTCATCGTCTTAACAACTCGCCACCAACTATTTACTGCAAAGACAAGAATTATTAATAACAATATTGTTTGTAAATATTCCATTTTTCCCTTTCGTTTCTTATGCCCACCGTAAAACCATTTTTAAATTATTTTTCGAGATATTTAATTAAAATCTGTCGTAAATCTTTTACTGGCTCAATAAAATTAGTTTTTACATCACCCTTTGGAGCAATCGCTTTTGTAAAGCCAAGCTTCTTCGCTTCCTTAATTCGCTGAGCAATTCCCGGAACACTCCTCACTTCACCGCCTAAACCAATTTCGCCAAATACAATAATGTCATCGGCTAATTTTCGACCAGTAGCATTTGAGGCAATTGCCATCACTACTGCCAAATCAGCCGCTGGGTCATTTAATTTTAATCCACCGACTACATTAACATAAATATCTTTATCGCTCAAGTCTAATTTTGTTCGACGCTCAATAACTGCCACCAACAAATTAAGTCTGTTTGTGTCAAAACCTGATGCTGTTCGTTTTGGATAGCCAAAATTAGTTTTATTAACTAAAGCTTGAATTTCAACCAATAGAGGCTGGTTTCCCTCAATCGTCGCCAAGACAATTGAGCCATCGCTATTACTACGCTCTTTTAGCAATATTTCTGATGGGTTCTTAACGATTTTCAAACCTAGCGATGTCATTTCTAAAATCGCCAATTCTTCGGTTGATCCATAGCGATTTTTTACAGCTCGAATAGTCTTAAAACCACCATAGCGATCACCTTCAAACTGCATTACTACATCCACCAAGTGTTCTAAAATCTTCGGTCCGGCAATGCCGCCCTCCTTGGTTACATGTCCAACAATCACCATCGCCGATTGCGAACTTTTAGCAGCTTGAATTAAAACATTAGCGGTGTTAGTAATTTGACTAACTGAACCAGCCGCCGAAGCGATCGAATCAAGTTGCATGGTTTGGATTGAATCAATAATCACAAAATCATAGTGTTGTTCGGTAATAGTCTTGGCAATATCAGCAACATTATTCGAAGCCACAAAATCAATCGCTAATTGTTGACCTGGATGCAAACGCCTAGCTCGCGCTGCCACTTGCCCAAACGATTCCTCACCACTCACATATAATACTTGATGTGCTTGTGAGATTTTTCCAGCAAATTGCATAAGCAAGGTGCTCTTACCAATTCCTGGTTGTCCAGCAAGCAGCACCACACCGCCTAATAAGAAACCTCCGCCTAGCACTTCATTAATCTCTTTAATTCCACAGTCCAATCGCTGTTCAATCACATTTCCTTCGTGTTCATTCGCCAACGATTCGACCGTTAAGGATTTTGCCGACTGGCGACTTTTAGCAATTGCTGTTTTTGCATCATCAATTACCTCTTCAACTAAACTGTTCCATTGACCACATTCGTTACAACGTCCCGCCCATTTAGGATGTCGAGCTCCACAGTTTTGGCAAATAAAAACAGTTTTGGTTTTGGCCATTATTGAATCTCCGCTACTTTCGCTAGTGAATCTAACTCATTAGTTAATTTTTGAACATCTAGCGCTAAATTATTGTATTGATCAACCAGCTGATTAATTACTGATTCTTTAGCTTTTAATTTATTATATCGATTATTTAAATCGCTCTGTTTGGCAAGCAAACGATTTCGCTCAAAGTTAAATTGTTCTTCGCCTGAAAACTCATTTTTACTAGCTCTTCTGTTAAAAAAATCGACTGTCTGATTTAAAGCTCTCACATCAACTTCATAAGCTGACACTTCCTTTTGATACTCAGCCGTCAATTGCTTAATTTTCGGTTCAAGTTCTTCCATTTGTTTTTGTCGCGAAACAAACTGATTATTGTATTGTTTATGCAAAGAAACAACCACGGAACGATTATTAAAATAACGTCCAAAATATTGCTCTAATTCTGGTGATAAATCATCAAACTCGGTTGGTAAAATTGAATGTAACTCATTTTCAAACTGATCCGGTTCAGTTCTCTGATACATTTCCATTCTTTTTATTAGCTCATCAGTTTTTAATCGCTGATAATCATTGATTAATAATTGATTAATTCTTTTTTTCTCGTTTAAATCCAAGCGCTGATAAAGTGCATGCAAAAGTTCATGTGCCAAAGTTACTTCACTCACACCATCCAATTCCAAACTATTAACTTTATAAACGTAAATTTTTTGATTGGTATAACAGCCTAGAATATAGCTTGTTACTTCTTGACGTGTACAATTTTGATTAAATTGTTCGCTAGTTTGCAAAACTGGTTGACTGGCCTTAAATATCATCATAGCTCGTTCAGATACACCGATACGCTGTTGCATCGCACGAATCTCAACTGACGGTTTAAATTGCTGGGCTAACCACCAATCGCTAATTAATCGATAATTAAGACTAGCAAAAATCGATCCTGCTAATAATACAATAAATAGCATCCAACCAGCTATTGTCAACAGTCCGGACTTCTTTCTAGGCGACGCATTCACTGAACAATTATTTTCCATGAACAATCTCCAGTCGATCTTTTTTTAAAGTAGCTTTAATTTTATCACCAGCTATAATCTTTTCTGATAACAACGCATCGGCTACTTGATTTTCAATTTCTTCTTCAATCATTCGGCGTAGCAACCTAGCTCCACTTTTACAATCAAAACCTCTCTTAATTAGAAATTTCTTCGCCGAAGTTGTCACTTCTAAACTCAAATCTTTCATCAATAAACGCTTTTTGAAGTCGACCAACATTAAATCAATAATTTTTTTTGCATCATCAACTGTCAAATTGTTAAACACTATAATATCATCGAATCGATTTATTAATTCAATTGGCATAAATCTTTCCAGAGCATCAGTTGCTAGCTTTTCTCTAGTTTGAATATGAGCAGTTTTTTCGCCAAATCCATAAGCTTGTTTTTTCTCTTGCTGAAGCATCTGCTCAGTGCCTAAATTACTAGTCAAAATGATAATCGTATTAGCGAAGCTCACCTTTCGTCCACGAGCATCAGTCAAAATTCCATCTTCGAGAATCTGCAATAAAATATTATAAATTTCATCATCTGCCTTCTCGATTTCATCAAACAATACCACTTGATAGGGACGACGTCGCACAGAGTCGGTTAGTTTTGCCCCATCATCATAGCCAACATAACCAGCTGGCGCTCCCAATAACTGACTTAATGAATGTCGTTCAGAAAATTCACTCATATCAATTTTTAGTAATGCATCTTCACTGCCAAACACTTCACGCGCTAAAACCTTCGCTAATTCTGTTTTGCCAACGCCACTTGGCCCTAAAAACACAAACGAACCAATTGGTCGAGTCATATTACCAATCCCGCTGCGCGAACGACGAATTGCCTTGGATACAGCTTTAATTGCCGCCGACTGTCCAATAATTCGTTTACTTAAATTTCGCTCAAGATCAAGCATCAACTTGCGTTGGTTTTTTGTTAATTTAACTACTGGTATGCCGGTTTTTAGCGCCACCACTTGCGCGATATCAGATATTTCGAGCTTGGTTAATTTCCGCCGCTCAAGCTTCTTTGATTCCTTATCAGATAGTTGGCGTAAATTATCAATTTGAGTTTTTATTTTAGCCGCTGATTGATAATCTTCCTTGGCTAGTGCTTCAGTTAAACTTAATTCCAGCTTGTTTAATTCAAAAATATGTTCACGTGTATTTGATCGAACCTTATCCTTACGCACACGCCTCAAAGCCGCCGCTTCATCAATTAAATCAATTGCCTTATCTGGCATGAAACGTTCACTAATATAACGTTCAGCCAATCTTACCGCTTGCTCAATAACCTCATCGTCTAGTAAAACTCGGTGATGATGCTCGTATTTTTTACGTAAGCCTTTAATTATTTTAATTGTGTCAGCCACACTTGGTTCATCAATTTCAACCATTTGAAAACGTCGATCAAATGCTTGGTCTTTTTGAATAAAACGCCGATATTCATCATAAGTCGTTGCGCCAATTAATCTAATTTGACCACGAGCCAAAGCTGGCTTTAAGATATTTGCTGCATCCATTGAGCCCTCTGAAGCACCAGCGCCCATTAATAAATGGATTTCATCAATAAAACCAATCAAGCGTTTATCGGACGCTAATTCATTGATAACAGCCTTCAGTCGTTCTTCAAATTCGCCACGATATTTTGTGCCAGCAATCATCGAAGCCAAATCGAGCTGAATAATTTCAGCATTAGCCAAGTTTAACGGCACATCAACTTTAGCAATCTGTTGTGCCAAAGCCTCCACTACTGCCGTCTTACCAACCCCAGGCTCACCAACTAGAATTGGATTTGATTTATTGCGTCGAGATAAAATCGTTGCTAGGCGTTCAACTTGTTTTGAACGACCAATCACCGGATCAAGCTCACCACGCATCGCTGCCAAAGTCAAATTTGTGCCATATTTTGCTAGTGCCGAAGTCATCACCTTGTGTTTAAATGACATTTTAATGCGAGCACTAGCTTTTTTGTCTGAAGAATCCTTTTTTGAATCATTTTTTCGATACTCAATTGTTGCTTGATTTGCTATAAACTTCAATATGTCATCAGCTAAATCATCAATTTGAATTTTTAGTCCACGTAGCAAAGCCAATGCTCTCGATTGACTTTGAGTTAAAATCCCCAAAAGTAAATGCTCAGTGCCCAGGTAATCCTGATTATTTTCTTGTGCTAGACGATAACCGTTTTCTAATGCCAACCGAGCTGAATCATCAAGTGTTTTGCCAGCCCCAACCAGCGGCACATTAGATACACGCACGATACCCATCTCCGATTCAAGTGTTTCCAATTTAACGCCATAATCCGTTAAAAATCGAGCCGCTACCGATCCATCTTGAGCTAGTAATCCTAACAATAAATGTTCAGCACCAATAAAATTTTGACCAGCCATTTGCGACCAAATATCAGCTTTAATCAAGCTCGATCGCGCATCGTCCGTTAAACTATTCAATAAAGCCGCAAACTCATCCATATCTCAATTATTACCCACTATTTATCTCATTTTATTTTATCAAAAAACACTAGTTTTGCCAACTTTACCGCCATCATTTTACAAAAAAACACAACCCATTATTAACAGTGGATTGTGTTTTATATTATTTTAAGCCAGAATTAGTTATCAGCAGACTCTGATTCTTCTTCAATTGCGTTTAGCAGTGCATTTTCAGCATCGCGACGTGTTTTGTGTTTTGCTGGCTTTTCTTCACCAGCCACCACGATATCGATATTATAGCCGGATAACTGGCTTGCTAGACGTACGTTTTGTCCAGAGCGGCCAATAGCTACCGATTGTTGATCTTTTACTACAAAAGCTTTAGCGGTTTTGGCTTTTTCATCAATCTCGACATTGATTACTTCCGCAGGACTTAAGGCATTATAAATTAATTCGCTAACTGAAGTACTGTAATTAATCACATCAATTTTTTCACGATCACCAATTTCTTGAATTACTGCTTGAATACGAACACCATGCCCACCAACCAAAGTTCCAACTGGATCAACGCCTGGGATGCTTGACCAAACCGCAATTTTAGTTCGCACACCAGCTTCACGAGCAATCGCCTTGATTTCTACAGCACCATTTTCCATCTCTGGTACTTCGTTGCGGAATAATTCTTCAACAAACATTGAATCAGCTCGACTTAAAATTAATTGCGTACCACGCATGCCACGCTCAATATCTTTGACTAGCAGCTTAATTCGTGCGCCAACTGAATAATATTCACCCGGAATCTGTTCACGTTTTGGTATAATTCCAACGCCCTTTCCAAGATCAACATATACCGTTCCCCGATCTATACGTTGAATCGTACCGGTCACAACTTCACCAATGCGATCTTCAAACTCAGCAATCATGACATCTTTTTCAGCTTCTTTCAAACGCTGTAAAATAACCTGTTTAGCCGTCATAGCTGCCACTCGACCAAATTTTGTTACTTCATATTCATCTTCAATTGTATCACCAATTTCAGCATCAGCTTTTCGTTTACGAGCCTCATCCAGGCTAATTTGTGTCTTATCATTTTCAACTGTTTCTACTACATCATAAATCACAAAAGCTTTGGCAGTGCCGTTGACCATATTTAGTTCAGCACGAACATTTTGTTCTCGACTGCCATTATCACGACGCCAAGCTGAAGCAATCGCCGTCTCAACAATTTCAATCACTTTGTCTTTAGTCAAGTTTTTTTCTTCAGCGATAGCATCCACTAACACTAACAATTGTTTTAAATCTAAATCTTCCATTTTTTCCTTCTTATTTTATTTTAAATAATCTTTTCTTTAAAAAACCCGACCTGATTGGCCGGAAAGTACACTTTCATTCTAGCACTTTCAGTTTTTAAAAGCAAATATTTAAGTAAAATTAGTTAAATATTAGCATTACACTGGACTTTTTAGATAATTTATGTTATAATAACATTGGTTTAGTTGTTTAATATTTTAGGAGGTGAAAGTATGAGAAAAATGAAAAAAAGTCAGTATCTAGTTCTAGCAACAATACTAGATACTGATTATCAATCACTAATTTTTTTTGAAAGGTGGCCAATCCATCTGACGGTTTTACCGCCTTTTAAGACTAATAATTTACCTAAACTTGAATCAGCAATAGAAGAAATTATTGCTGATTCTCGAGTTAAAGGTGGCAAAAAAAGTATTGGTGCTTTTGTTGCCTTCGGCAAGGCTGAAGAAACAGCAGTCCGTCTAATCGAAGACGACGACGGTAGCATCAAAAAATTACATCAAGCTTTTTTTAACGAGCTAAGGAGCTCCGTTGTAGACAAAAGCTGGTGTGGGGATAATTTTTGTCCGCATATCTCGATCGGACGGAAAGAAATCCCCAAAAAAATAAATTTTAACAATATTTCACTAATTTTGGTTGACGCAGTTAGTCGCCATAGTGAAATATTACACACATTTCACTTCTAAAAACGCGGCCGTCACTTAGGTGGCGGCTTTTATTTTGGCTAAAACTGGACTTTCGAAGCGTTTTGGTGTATAATGGAGATATATATGTGCTTTAACGCACACCATCTTATTTAAATTAACGACTTTGTTTTTTAAGTTTTAAAAACCAATTAATTAATTTAAACAGGAAATTAACGATGAAAAATAATTCTCAAGCTAAAGCCGAATCAGGCAATAAGCATTTTAATCAACGTCGTGCTGCATCCAAGCCACGACAAACTTCAGCTACCATGAAAATTAATCCCAAAACAGTTAAAGCGCGCATCGCTGAAGCAAAAACTCGTGCCGAGGCTAAGAAAGCGGCTCGCGCACAAGACAATACGAGCAAGATCAGTCACTCGGCAGTTCAAGCCAACGACAATTCAACGGACGCTAGTTCTAAAAATCAGATTCGAGTCGCGCCAAATACCCGTCGAGGTGAAGTAATTCGTGCTCAGCGCATGATTTCAAGTGATATTTCATTGCGTTCATCTCAGCATTTGATGACCACTCCGGTTAATAAATCTGAATTTAACGGTAATCATGGTCAACAAGTATCACAAACTGCCTTAAAACAAGCTCGTTTTAATCCAAAAGCTGTACGAATCATTCCACTTGGAGGTCTAGGCGAAATCGGCATCGGTAAAAATATGACTTTGATTGAATATCAAAACGAAATGGTGCTGATTGATATGGGCAGTATCTTTCCGAATGAAGATTATCCGGGAGTTAGCTATATGGCAGCCGACATTTCTTACGTCAAAGATAATCTGCATAAATTAAAAGCTATCTTATTTACTCATGCGCACCTTGATCATATTGGTGCTTGTCAGTTACTGTTACCGCAACTTGCTAATGGCGGCCGCGTGCCAATTTATGCCACTGATTTTACCATTGAGATGATTAAAAAACAGATGGAAGAAGCGCCCGAAGATTATGATTTCAATTACAATGTAGTTGATCCGCATCAACATCAACAAATAAAGATTTCACAAAATCTCAGTTTTGAATTCATCCATGTTTTACACTCAATACCTGGCTCAGTAGCTATTATTCTTCGTACGCCAAACGGTATCGTACTTCACTCCGGTGACTGGCGGTTTGAAAAAGATCCAATTGAGAAGCCATTTGATATGCCTCGCTTGGTTGAAATTTCACAGAAAGAAGGTATTGCTTTATTCTTGAATGAATCAACCAATATTGACGTCCCCGGCACTCATGGCACGACCGAAACTGAAATTGGTGATAATATTGGCAAAATTATGGATCTCAATCCTAATGGTCGTGTGATTTTAAGCTGTTTTTCGAGTCAAATTTATCGAATTCAGTTTATTCTTGAGAACGCCAAAGCTCATAATCGCAAAGTGGCATTTGCTGGCTTTAGCATGATTAACACTGTTGAGACCGCTCTTCGCACCAAAAAAATCAAAATTCCAAAAGATACGATTGTTAAAATCGAAGACACTTCACATCTACCAGACAGTCAAGTAGTAATTATTTGTACCGGCAGCCAAGGAGAATTAAATGCTGTTTTAAATAAAATGGTAACTGGCTCACACCGATATATTAAAATTAAACCGACTGATACGGTAGTGTTTAGCTCTAACCCAATCCCCGGTAATGAACCACGAGTTACTTCAACTGTAGACGGTCTGTTACGTGAGGGTTCGCACGTTATTCAACATCGACGCACCCACTTAACCGGCATAGGCGATCTTCATCTATCTGGTCACGCCTATTATGAAGATCATGTTTTGATGCTGCAAAGCATTAAACCAATTAACTATATGCCAATCCACGGTCAATTTTTTATGTTGCAGCATAACGCAGAAATGGCGTACAACGTCATTGGTATGAAGAAGGAAAATATCATCGTTTGCGATGATGGTGATGTAGTTGAGCTATTACCCGACCGAACAATCAAGAAAAACGGTCGCGTCCCAGTTAATACTATTATTTATGACAACGCCAACAATCCAATTCACGAGGCTGTCATTAAAGATCGCTTGCATATTTCAACCGAGGGAATTGTTATTGTTGTGTTAATGATCAATAAAAAAACTGGTCGGATTGCCAAAACTCCTGATATTATTTCTCGTGCTTTTGTCTACCTAAAGGACAATGAAGATTTAATGAGTCGCGTGCGACACTATCTAAAGATAAAGATCGAAAAAACCAAACTTAGTGATGTTGATCTGAAAGACCTCAAAACTGAGATAAAAGATGATATTACTCATATTTTATTTGATTCAACCAAGCAAGCGCCAGTTGTTATTCCCGTAATTAATATTTTTTAGATCAAGATGAAACAGAAATCAGTTCCTGATCAAACAATCGCCGCGTGTCAAATCCCTGTGGCTATCATCTCGGGGCATCTTGGTTCTGGAAAAACTAGTTTAATTAATAAATTATTGACTAATGCTGTTGGTTTAAAAATTGGTGTGATTGTCAATGATTTTGGTAAGTTAAATATCGATGCGATGTTAGTTGAACAATCAACCAGTGAGTTAATTGCTTTATCAAATGGCTGCATTTGCTGTTCACTAGCTAATGAGCTAGACGATTCACTTAATGAATTAGCTCGCAGCGACAGCCAATTAGACTTAATCTTAATTGAGGCTAGCGGAGTTTCAAACCCGCTTCAAATGGTGGAGCTTATCTATAATTCTCAAAATCAATTTATTCGCCTTTTAGATCTTATCTATGTTGTCGACGGCGCAAATTTCCAACAACTTGTTCAAGTTCGTCCCGAATTAATTCATAGCCATTTAACCGCCGCCAAATTGATTATTCTGAACAAAATTGATCTTCTGTCACCAGAAGAAATTGCCACAATCGAAACTCAAATTCGAGAAGTCAATCCCTATTCAACGATCATCAAGACTTCTTATGCTGAATTTAATCCACAATTATTACTTGATTTACCAGATGCCAGCCAACCAAAACTCGGACAAAATCCACGCGAACATTTCGCCGACTATATTTCGGTTACTTTTCGCGAACGCCAAGCATTAGATCCGATTACTACAACTAAATTTTTAAATAATCTACCCAGTGGAGTTTATCGACTAAAGGGCTGGATGTATTTTGGCAAAAAATCACTTGATAATCAGAAGATCCTAATCCAAAAAGTTGGTCAAACACACAGTCTGTCTGGAGCCGATTGGCAAAAGCACGAAGATATACTGACTGAATTAGTATTTATTGGTACCGATTTTGATGGCAATGAGCTATTGCGTAAACTTCAGACATGCATCGACCAGCACCCTAATGACATTCGTGATGATAATGTAATTGACAGCAGTCGATTTTAAGCAATTATTATTTTATAACTAGTTCCGACTTTAAAAATAAAGCCGTCAGCTCAGTCAGCAGTCCATTATTTAGGTCAACTCCAAACGGTAGTTTAATTGCTGTTTTATTGCTATCATCACCCAAAACAAGAATAACTGTCGCCGAACCGGGATACTTAGAACAGCTCTGACGTAAACCGATTAATTTTTTCTGATTTGACGCATCGATTAATCGCACATAAAGGCGAGAAGATTGCTGATTTTGTAGAGAACCTTCTTTAGCTACAAGGATTTTTTCTCCGATATTTACAGACTTATCAGTTATAGGTTTAGCCTTGTTTTGATTATCAATTACATTGTCCGTTCCGACCGTATTGGTTTCTATACTATCGCTAGATTCTTTTAGTGTTTGTTTTTTCTCGTTCATCTCGATAATGTCAACTTCTTCTGACTTAAAAGCTACCTGTTTAGTGTTATTGTTGTTATTTTCTTTGGTTAACATATTAGGCTCTAGTTCGCCATCACGCGCCATCTTTTTTTCACGTGCGAGTCGCAATTCTTCATCTGGATCAATAAAATTATATTTAATCGGCGATGGACCAATCGCTTTTTGCTTGTCACTGCCGATTTTTTTTGCACCATTTACCTCAAGAAACGCTTCATAATTACCACGCGGCGTTTTTTTCTTACGAAAATTTGGATTAAACTCGCTCAACATCAGCTCGGTGATTTCGGTAATTTCATTAGCAATAATCTGCGGTGGTGCTGGATTACCATCGCGATCTTTAGCAGAAATTCGACCATTGATCATAATTACCTTATCTACAACTAATATTTCCTCAATCTCCTTAAAAAGTTTAGGGAAAACCACTACACTGAAATGATTTAATTTATCCTCAATTGTCAAAAAAGCCATCTTATCACCTTTTTTGGTTATGATATTGCGGATTTCAGTCAAAATGCCACCAACTTCCATTGTTTTACTGTCATGAGATTCCGTGATTTCACCTAGATTAACGGTCTTTTCACGCAAAAACTGTTCGTATTTATCTAATGGATGCGCACTAATATACAGCCCGAGTAACTCACGCTCCCATTGCAGTTGCTCTTTTTGGCTGGCTGGTGTTTTAGCAGGAATAATTTCAATATCCGGTACTGACATTTCAGCTCCCATTCCCGCAAATAAATCCGATTGTCCGCTTAAAGCCTCCTTGGCACATTTAGACATATATCCTTGTATTCGGTCAAGATTTTCAAGCAAGTCCGACCGACTATAACCAAAACTGTCAAATGCGCCAGTTTTAATTAATGAGTTCCAAGCTTTTTTATTAAATTTTGAACCGGCCATTCGTTTCGCAAAATCAACGATTGAAGTAAACTTACCATCTTTACGAATCTCTAGAACCTCCTCAACGATAGCCTCGCCAACCCCTTTGACTGCCGCCATACCAAAGCGAATTTTGTTTGTACCAGGCACAATCGCAAACTCAACGAAACTTTCATTAACATCCGGCGCCATCACCTCGATATTTGCATGATTGCACTCTGCAATCATAATCGCCAAACGCTCAGTTTCATCTTTGGCGCTAGTCATTAAAGCCGCCATAAATGCGCTTGGATAGTGCGCCTTTAAATAAGCTGTCCAGTAAGCGATTAGACCATAACAAGCTGCATGCGATTTATTAAAACAGTAATTCGCAAATTCTTGTAGCTGATCCCAGAATAATTCAATCTTTTGGCGTGAAATGTCAGAGTTTTTTAACGCCCCCTCAATCAACTGCGGCTTAATTTGTGCCATTAAGTCCAGTTTTTTCTTACCAACCGCCTTACGCAATGTGTCCGCCTGACCACCAGTAAAGCCAGCCAGCTCCTTTGAAATCTGCATAAACTGCTCCTGATACACCAAAATACCATAAGTATTTTTCAAAGCTGGTTCCATTTTTTCATGCAGGTAGGTGATTGGTTCTTCCCCGTGTTTACGACGAATAAACGAATCAATAAACTGCATTGGACCCGGACGATATAATGCCACCATAGCAATAATATCCTCAAAATGAGTTGGAGCTAATTCTTTAAGATATTTCTTCATGCCAGCTGATTCTAGCTGAAATACACCCGTTGTATCGCCCCTTTGAAATAACTTAAAGGTCGCTTCATCGTCTAACGGTACGCTAGCAATTTCTAAATTGGTTTTGTAAACTTTTTTGATAATACGTAAAGTGTTTTTGATGATTGATAAGTTCGACAGACCTAAAAAGTCCATTTTTAGCAGACCAAGTTCTTCAACTTGTCCCATTGGAAATTGAGTAGCAACCACGCCCTTTTGTGCCTTCTCTAGTGGTAGATATTTAACCAAATCATCTGGCGCAATCACAATACCGCAGGCGTGGACACCGTGTGAACGAATTGTCCCCTCGAGACGCATAGCATAGTCGAGAATCTGCTTCGACTGCGGATTACCATTATATTCAGCGCTCAGATCGGGGTCTTCTTTCACACTTTTTGACAGCGGTACATGCCTACCTTGCACCAACGATGGAATCATCTTACTTAAGCGATCAGATTCGGCATAAGGAATTTCAAGAACGCGCGCTACGTCTTTAGCGGCCGAGCGGGCTGCCATTTTACCAAAAGTAACAATGTTTGATACCCTAGCATCACCATATTTACCGACACAATATTGAATCACTTCATCGCGGCGATCATCTTGAATATCAACATCGATATCTGGCATTGAAATACGATCAGGATTCAAAAAACGCTCAAACAGCAAGTCATACTTTAGCGGATCAAGGTCGGTAATGCGCAAGCAATAAGCAATAATCGCTCCGGCTGCCGAACCACGCCCCGGACCAAAAATAATACCTTGTTGCCGACCCCAATTAATAAAATCTTGCACAATCAAGAAATAACCGAAATACCCCATGCGATCAATAACCTCAAGTTCCATTTCCATTCGATCTAGAGCTGTTTGAGGAATTAGTTTTTTACAATCCTTAATTGATAAAGTTTTACCCGCATTAATATTATCAAAACTCTGTTTTCCCGGCTCGGCATAACGAACCACCGCACCATTATAAACCAGTTTCATCAAATAACTTTTTTCATCAAGCTCACCCGTTGGTAAAGGATATTTTGGAATTAAAATTTGACCAAGTGTAATATCAACATTACACTGCTCAGCAATTTTTTTAGTGTTTAAAATTGCTTCAGGAAATTCATCACCCCAACGATCAATAATATCTTTTGGATCAGTCAAATATAGCTCAAGGTCTTTAAGCGACATTCGACGAGTATCACTGAGATAAGCACCAGTTCCAACACAAAGTAAAATCTCATGTACTTGACGATCGGCTAAATTTAAATAATGTCCATCGCAAGTCACCACTAGTGGCAAATTTAATTCTTTTGCCAGTTTTTTTAAACCTTCATTAACAATTGTCTGCTCGCCAAACGGTGCCGGTGATTCAGGATGTCCGTGATCTTGCATCTCAAGATAAAAATTATCACCATAAACTGAATGGTACCACTTTGCCATTTTGCGAGCACCATCATAATCGCCCTTTCGTAAGCGTTGCGACACTTCACCGTTTGCACAACCAGACAAACAAATCACATCTTCTGAATATTTTTCCATTAATTGATGATCAATTCGTGGTCGATAATAAAAACCTTCCAGGTTAGCAATACTCGATAACGCCATCAGATTCTGATAGCCTTTGTAACTCTTGGCTAATAAAGTAATATGATAACGAGTTTTGTCGAATTGTGGGTCGCGATCTTCACGGCCGCGCTCAGCCACATAAGCCTCAATTCCTAAAATTGGCTTAACTCCAGCATCTTTAGCAGTTTTGTAAAAATCAAGCACTCCCGACATCGTGCCATGATCAGTAATTGCCACAGCTTCCATGCCAAATTCTTTAGTCCGCGCAATCAGCTCATTTACTTTTGTTAGCCCATCTAACACACTATAGTGCGTGTGATTGTGTAGGTGTACAAAATCAGAAGGTTGAAGGTTATTTTTTGACATAAATCACCATTAATTATAACATGATTTTATACACAAAACACAGACAAATAAACACATAAGTGCTCCTGTAAAAATTTAATTTAGACAAATAAAAGCCCGTCAAATGACGGGCTAGTCTGCAATCACTAATCAAAATCTTCATGATCACAAAACTCATCATAACTCTCGTTCGGATGCATCAAAGACGATTCTGTATCATCGTTATCGTCATCTTCATCATCGTCATCTATGAAAGATTTAAACAATATGCTGTATGTATGAATCTCATCACAGTTAGGACAGTACCCTACTTTTTCATCATCATCTTCCTCATCCAGCATAAAATCCAGCGGCTCACCACACACTGGGCATACGATCTCGTTTCCATCAAAATCGAACATAGTGTTCCCTCCTTTTCAAGATTAACGTTTTATTAGTTGCTTGCGATTTCTAAACAATCACACTTTTTTATTATACCATATTTTCATTGTAAATGCAATAGAAAAATGTTCTTATTTAACTAGTTTACGATAAATGACTCCACAACCAACAATTATAAAACCTACTATCGCCACTATCATTTTCCAGGATTGATGATTGGACGGCCCCTGAGATGATTTATCGTGTGAAATAATTGAACCTAAATTTGTGTCAGCGATTGGGTCGTCTCGTGGCGATAACTTGGCTAGTAAAGTAGATGTCGATGACAATTGCTGATCTGAATTAATATCCGTTTTTTTAGGTTGCGTATTGTCTGATAGCGTTTGTTTGACATTATTGTTAGACATGCTGTCGTTATCGTTTTTAATTTTATTTTGAATCGAGCTTATATCCAAGTCAGCAGCAATTTCTGGATTCTTTTCAAAAAACATTCGTTCAGCAGCCTCTTCAGAATAACCTTGGTTGATCAATTCAGTAATCTCATCGTTTATTTGATGTGATAAAGCCACCGCTAACAACCATTTTTGCAATTCGATTTCGTCAGTTGGCTTTTTTGGATCACAAGCATCACCAATTCCGTCAAAATTGTAGTCCAATTGATCTTGATTTGTGACATCTGGGCAATTATCTAATTTATCTGGAATATCATCAAGATCGCGTTGAATATTTACTTTTAAGGTTGCAATGTTACTTTGTCCGGAATTCGTTTCTGCCTTAACAGCCACAAAACCATCGAATTGTTGCGAAAAGTTATATTCAGTATATGGTTCAACCGTTTCTAAATCGTAATTTCCATCATCATTAAAATCCCAGTAATATTTGACAATTGGGTCATCATTATCTATCGAATAAGAAGCACCAGCATCAAAACGGATTGTTTGCCCAATGGTTCCTAAAATTTTTTCGCCACCATCTAGCTTCACAAATGGTTTAGCGAATAGGTTCCTCATGACTGACTCATCAATCTGCCACTCTAAATTACTGGCTGACCAACAATCATCATCGTCATTACAGTTGTTATTAATTAGAATAGCTCGACTCTCATTATTGATGAGCTTGTTTAATGATTCACTTGACTGACCATCGGTATCAATCACATAAAACTCCACTGGATCAAGTTCATAAGCCTTGCGATGAGCTAATTGCACATATTCATCAAAATTAATCCCGTTTTTAGTATCAAGATAAGAGTAGCGTCCATCAGTTACTAAAAAAGCTATTTTGCGCACACCATTACGCCAATCGGTATTTAAGACACCGTCCACAGCTTCGGCCAAACTATGCCACGAATGTTCAACTATTGGATGATTCATCAGTTTCAAATCTTTGATTTTATTAAATAGCATTCTCTTATCGGTAGTTGGCGCTAAAATTTGCGCCGCCGTTCCATCTGGTTTTATTGCCACCAGTCCAAAACGTAAATTTGCATTTTTTAGAACATCATCATTAGTAAATCGCTTAATAATTAGTTTCACCGATTCAAGCGCCGCACGGTAGTTACTTTTCGTGTCAACCATTAACATTACATCAATTGGGTATTGGTTAAGAGTTAACTCATCTATTTTTATCAGTGATTGATTATTTGCCACCGCCTTTGCATATTCCGCATGTCCCGTTGGATTAGGATGAAATAATTTCCATTTTGCGCTCAAGCCTAATGACAAAGAATCGTGCAGCCAGCTGTCACGATTCCTATCAAAAAAAATATTAAAAGTTAATACGTGCGGTGAATGGCCTTGAAAATGTTCTAAAATTTGCCCAATAAATTGTACGCGATTAGGATACTTCTGCTGTAAACGATTAACAATTCTAGACTGAAGTCCATTTAATTTAACCTGGTATTCTCTGACTATCTGTATATTTTGCTTAATATCAGGCAATGGATGAGTCCCATCGATGATTGGTGGATAGCCAGCTAGTATCAATTTTGCGTCAGGTTTCAATTTCTTTATTAATTCATCAAGTTTATCGTAATAATATTGCTCATAAGTTTTTCCGTCGAATAAGCCTTCATCCTCTTTAGTTCTTTTACCCTTTATGTACCTTTTTGTACTTGCAATCAATTTATTACAATTATTTATATCTCTAACGTTTGGAATCTGGACAAAACATTTTTCAACTAGTTTTCCAAAATTTAAATCATTGCCACCAAGAGTCATTAAAATCAAGTCAGCGGTACCAATATTATTAATAGACGACTGCAAAGCAACTTCTGTTGAACAAGTATATTCAACTTTATTTCTTGTTAGATTTTTTAATTTTTTAACAGATTGACGACCTCTACTGGCTTCAACCCAATAGCTAGTATTTGCCATCTTATGCCTCTCATACTTAGGTTTTCCATTCCAACATAAATTAGGTATTTTAGCCGCTGCTTCTTCAGGAGTTAATTTACGATCAGAATTAATATAGTGTGAATATATTTTACCGTCACTCCATTGACTAGAAAACAGATGTTCTATTTTTGCACCAGAGCAAGCATAATTCATATAATTCACAGCGACTCCTCGCTCCCGCAGCATTTGAACGAATTGAGATCCCCAATTTTGATTATTACGGTGACACCAAGTCGGGTATAATTCATAACCGCTCGCCCCATTACCAGCCGAATATGAATCACCAAGTTGGACTATATTTATACTTTTACTTTTTATAAATTGGTAAATTTCATCACCTATCGGATCCGGCTCAGCGAGAGCGGCGTTAGCCTGATTGATTATCATTATTTTAAAGAAAAAAATCAACAATAGCGCTATATAAAATTTACTTATCATTCGCTTCATTTTTCTTCTCCTTTAAATTTTATTGACAATATCATTTTATTGTTATCGTATCTAATTGAAGATAATACAATAGCACTGTTTTTAATTTCATTTTTATCATCAAAGTGCACTGTTTTAAAATAATAAATATCAAGCACTTGATTATACTCGATATTCACTCCCATTTTTGAAAAATATTTTTTTATCTTTGTTATATTAATATTATATTCATGCTCTGACATTTTGTACTCAATAAACCCGCCCGCTCTACTGCGCCATGGTTTATCACTAATAAGTGTATATTCTTCATCTATATAGCAGTCTCCAGATGAATAATCATTCGACAAAATAAAGTCTTCTTCGCTGATATCTTTTTTATAAGGAATGTCAGTCTCATACTGTATACTTGCGGCTTGATTAATATCTGATATTACTTTTTGCATGATTCTTGTTTGCCATCCACGTTGTTTGTTCATTATTTCTTGACATCTCGGCATTGGATAAAGACACGTTAAGACATAATTCAACACCACCATAAAAAACGTAAATAACACAATTCCAGCTATCGTAACCAACCAGTATAATATTGGCGAACGTTCGCGCAATAACTTTTGAGCTTTGTTTTTTCTACTCATTTACATCGTTTCCGTTCTTCTCAGATTTTATACTGCTTTTTTCATATATTTTTAAGAACGTTCGCTCATTACCAAGCTCATATAACTCCATTAACATAGCGCTGTATAAATTATCATTAGCAATGACGCCCTGGCAAGTATAGGTCTTCTTATGTCCGTCATTTGTTAATTCATCACGAGTCAGTACCAGATCAAGCTGTTTAGATTTTAAGTATTTACTAAGTTTTACTGCGGCTTGATCAATCGTCATTGCATTTTTAGCTAATTCATAGTAAACAATTACTTCCGTCTTTGGTATATCAGTTCCGTAAGTCAATGGACCTGATAAATAGCACTTATCAACGCTTTCATTAGTATTTAATGATATCTCATGAGCTTCAGCACCAATTACTTGAGAACATTCTTTTACAATTGTACGCAGCAACTTGGTAGCCATCTCACCCTTTGAGCGCTCTTGTTGTACGCATTGTGGGTCGAGATTTGATAGTCGATATAATTTTACAGCCCACACGAGATTATACCAACCGAAATAAAGTATCAAAATACCAATCATCAATGATAAAACTGGAAAACGCCAAAAAGTTTTTTTACAAAAGACACTAAACTGACCTACTTTTTTATTAGACGATTGATGATTGTGTCTCATAATTCCATTTAAACATAATCGTTTTTTAAAAACAAGCTTTCAAGCAAAAATGCCGCTCATAATTAATAATTATGAGCGGCATTTTTATATCAGTTTCTATTATTTTTTAGCTTTTGATTCTTTATCTTGTTTTAGCCAGCCAAACTTATCTTTTGCTTGATTACTAATTTCTGACACCTTTTCTTTTGCTCCATCAACAAATTCAGCTCCCTTATCATAAACCTCTTGAGCTTTTTGTTTTGCATCAGCTCGCATATCTTTACCAGCTTTTGGAGCGGTAAACCAACCAGCGACCACGCCAATTGCTGCACCAATTTCAGCACCCAAAACACACTTTCCTGTTCCTTTTGACATATTATTTTCCTTTCTTCTTGTTAATTTTGAATAAATTCATCAAAGCTTTCCCAATAATAACTGGCGATGTAATTTTAGCAACATTTTCAGTCAATTGACGCATCTTACTGGTTGTAACACTCACGTCATCGGCGATGTCACGCAATTGACGACTGACCTTAATTAAAGATATGATCAATATAATTGCTGCAATCAAGAAACAGATCAGAACTATTGAAAGCATTATTACTAAAATTCCAGCTGCATCATTCATCGCAAAAACCTTTCGCTTATATTATTACTTCTTCAGTATAACTGATTTTTATGAAAAGTAAAGCATTTAAGCTTACTTGTTGGCTAGCTTTTGACGAATATAAGCCTCAATTTGTGGACTCAAAGTTTCATGCGCCAAACTAAAGTCGATTATGGTTTTGATATATTCTAGTTTATCACCAGTATCATAATATTTACCGTTAACAATTTCTTTTGCAAAGACACCATCCCCATTATCAATTAATTTTTGAATTGATGGTTGAATCATTAATTCACCAACTCCATCAAACTCATCATTAGCCTTCTTTAATAATGGCAAAATTTCTGGCGCTAACAAAAATGAACTGACGCTTGCTAATCGACTTGGTGCACGCTCACGGCCTGGCTTTTCGATAATTTCCTCAACCTGCAACACATCAGTTTCTTTTTGCTTTCCACCAGCCACTCCATAGCGATCAAATTCGATATCGTTTTCAATCCGTTTGCAAGCCAACACACTACCACCATATTTTTTGTAAGTATCGATTAATTGTTGAGTGCTGTTTGGTGATGACACAAAGAAGTCATCAGCCCAAGTGTAAATAAATGGTTCATCGCCTAACAAATGCGCCGCACAAATCACTGGTGTTGCGTTGCCGTAAGGGCCTTTTTGACGAATATAGACGAAGTTTGCCATCGAAGAAATTGACTCGACCTGCGTAATTAACGGGGCTTTTTTAGGCCCACCAGCTCGCAAATTAGCTAGTAAATCAGCACTTGGCTCGTCAAAGTGGTCTTCGATTGATCGCTTATTGCTATTGCCAACAATGATAATGTCCTTGATTCCAGCCTCAACTAGTTCTTCAACTACATATTGAATAATTGGCTTATCGATCAATGGCAACATTTCCTTTGGCATTGCCTTGGTTTGAGGTAAAAATCTTGTGCCAAAGCCGGCTGCCGCAATCACAGCTTTAGTTGGTAACTTTCGTTCTTGACTCATATTACGATCTCCTTTTGATTATTTTAATCGCCGTTGTAGCATTTGATTAATTATTTGTGGGTTAGCTTGCCCCTTGGATAACTTCATGGACTGACCGACAATAAATCCCATAGCTTTCATATTGCCAGCCTTCACATCTTCAAGTGCTTTTTGTCCTTGCTCTGAATTTAAAACTTGGTCCAAAATCTCTTCTAAAACAGAGCTATCACTAACCTGTAATAGTTGTTTTTCCTCGGCAATAGCTAACGGAGTTTTATCAGAAACTAGTAATTCATTAAATACAATCTTGGCATTTGTTGAACTTAATTTCGAATCTAAAGTCATTTTAGTTAATTCAATAATTCGATCAATCAATTCACTATTAAATTCACAGGTTGGTTGAGATTCAAGCGCACTCGCTAACCAATAAGCTGTCATTTTAGCTGATTCAGCACCAGCCTTATCCAGGACTGATGTTACAGCCTGAGCATATTCCGGCTTGACTAGCATTGTATCAATCACCGACTGATCGAGCTTTAATTCTAGCCATTTTTCACGATAAGCGTTTGGTAACAATGGCATATTAGCTTGCATTTCCGCTATCATTTCGTCAGTTAACACGATTGGCGGAATGTCTGGGTCTGGCATATAGCGATAATCTTTAGCCTCTTCTTTTGAACGTTGCGAAAATGTTCGACCAGTCGCGTCCTCAAAGCCACGGGTTTCTTGCTTTATTGGACGGCCAGCCTCTAGCTCGTCAATCTGACGCCTAAATTCGTATTCAATTGCTCGTTCAATACTACGAAATGAATTGAGATTTTTGGTCTCAGTACGAGTACCAAGCTCAGTTGATCCTTTTTTAGCCACCGATAAGTTCACATCAAAGCGCATATTTCCTTCATATAGATCGCCCAAGGTAACACCAGAAAAAATCATCAAACGATGCAGTTCTTGAGCAAAAGCTTTAGCCTGCGAAGCTGAATGAATATCTGGCAAAGTTACAATCTCAATTAATGGCGTCCCCGAACGATTCAAATCGACATAGCTAGTATTCAACCCATGGGTTAATTTACCAGCATCTTCCTCAAGATGCGCATGTTCAATACGAACTTCAAATTTTTCTTCGCCATTATCGACTTTTACTACACCAGAACCGATAATTGGCTGATATAACTGTGAAGTTTGATAGCCTTTTGGCAAATCTGGATAAAAATAATGCTTACGATCAAAACGACTAATTTTATTAACCGTCGCGCCCAATGCTTTAGCTGCTCGTGTCGCTAATATCACAGCCTCTTTGTTTAAAACTGGCAACATACCCGGCAATGCCCAGTCAATATGATTTATTACTGTGTTTGGAGCCTTGCCATGAGCATCGTTATCAGCACGTGAAAATAATTTAGTTTTAGTTTTAAGCTGAACATGACACTCAATGCCAATTGTCATTTCATATTCATCATATTTCGTCATTAAATTGCTCCTACATCTTTCAAAGCTTGTTTAAAACATTTTAGTAACGCTTGAACTTGTTTAAAATTTAACTGCACATTTGCTTCGTGAGCAATCTTGTTACGAATTTTGTGCGCCTGCCAAATCTGATTTTGGTTAGAAAAGCCGCTACCGAAGGTTTTCATGCGTTCCCCCATTGTAGTACCTCGAACGCCTAACTCTTCCAGAGCTTGTCCAAGTAATTTATCAGCATTTAATACAGTCATTTGAAAGCTTTGCTGTTGATCAGGGATTAATCCGTTTTCAATTTCTAACCATAAACTACGATATTTTTCTTTATTAAGGACTATTGTTTTTTGTTTTAAAGTCAAAAGCGCAAATAAACCAATACCTATCAACAAAATAAACACTATAAAGAGAATGATTTTAAAATCCATTATTTTAACTCCTCGATTCGTCGTACGAAAGCTAACATTTTAGCGTCAGATTTTTGGCTACCAATAATTTGTAGTCCAACTGGTAAACCATTACTGGTTGGCTTAATTGGTACACTGATAGCTGGTAAACCAGCCAAATTTGCTGGAGTTGTTAGCACGTCAGCTAAATACATCTTGAGTGGGTCAGCCGTATTTTGACCAATTTTAAACGCTGGCTCTGGAACAACTGGGCCAAGCAAATAATCGTATTTTGCTAGCACTTCATTTAAGCGTTTAATCAACAACGTACGGACTTTTTGTGCCTTTAAATAATAAGCATCAAAATAACCACTTGATAGCACAAAACTACCTATCATAATTCGTCGCTTATTTTCTTTTTCAAAACCTTCTGCTCGAGAGTTAGCATACATCGAAGCTAAATCGGTTACGTTTTCGGTTCGCACACCATAACGCACACCATCGTAACGAGCTAGATTACTTGATACTTCCGCTGGAACAACAATATAATAAATTGCCAAAGCATATTTCAATTCTTCTATATCAACTTCATCAACTTGATAACCAGCTTGTTTTAATTGTTCAATTTTAGCTTGGACGCTAGCTTTGACTTCTGAGTCAACAGCATCAGTCATAAACTGTTTTGGCACGGCAAGTTTTGGTTTTTCAGTTAGTTCTTGTGTTTGGTAATTGCTATCATAAGTTGTCATGTCACATGAATCTTGACCAGAAATTAAACTCATAACCAAATCAATATCAGACGCTATGTGTGCAAAACAACCAACTGTGTCAGTACTTGATGACATTGCTATCACACCAAATCGACTCACTAAACCGTATGTGGGTTTAAACCCAACCACGCCGTTAAAACTAGCTGGTTCACGAATTGAACCACCAGTGTCAGTTCCTAATGCGAATGGTACAACATCTAAAGCGACTGCTGCTGCAGAACCACCACTTGAGCCACCAGCTACGCGGGTTTCATCAACCGCATTTTTAGTTAATCCGAATGCCGAGTTTTCAGTCGATCCACCGTGAGCAAAAGCATCTAAATTTGCCTTACCGATCGAAATAGCGCCCGCCGCCTCTAATTTTTCGATTACAGTCGCCTGCAATGGCGTCTCAAAATTACTCAAAATTTTACTAGCTGCAGTGGTTGGACCATCAAATGCTAAAATATTATCTTTATTAACAAATGGCACACCAGCCAATGCACCGACCTCTTCGCCAGCAGCAAGCCTAGCGTCAATTTCTTGAGCTCGAGCTAAAGCCCGCTCCTCAGTAATTCTAATGAATACATTGTGATCTTGTGCTATTTTAGCACGTCGTAAAGCCTCAGTCACTGCCTCAACTGCTGTCATTTGACCACTTTTAATTTTATCCCTGATTTCTTTTATTGTCGTCATTTTATAGTACCTTCGGAACTTTTATTTGTCGTTCAGCTGTTTGACTAGCCAACGCGATTAATGATTCGGTTGGCACTACTGGGGTTTCAACCACATCTTCTTGCCAGACATTTTGCAAATCCAATACTTGATAAGTTGGTTCAACGCCTTCAGTGTCAACCTCATCGAGTTGTTTTACATAAGTTAGAATATTACTTAAATCCTGCTTCAAACTCGATACCTCATCATCGGATAGACTAAAATTACTCAATTTAGCCAAATATTTTACATCTTCATCAGAAATATCCATGAGGTACATTTTACCATATTTTTAGTAATGATGAAAGAGGCAAAGAGATTTGGAATTAGTCAGCTTAAATTAGCTTAAACTTGACTTCTGCGGATAATACTTTCACAACCTGTGTCACAATTGCATCAACTTGTTTAGCAACTAAAGTTTTATCAGTCGGAGTTAGGATTAAACGAACTGTAATACGCTTATTTTTTTCATCTTTACGATAAAAGTCAATCGGTTGTATTTTAAAGTCAATTGATTTAAATTTATTTGTTACTTGCAACAATTGATCATAAATTGCTTGATATTCAACCGTTCGTGCCACCTCAAGGCATAAATCGCGACTCACACTTGGTAAAGTCTGAACAGGTTTCATCTGCAATTGTTGCCGATCAGCTAATTCAGTTAAAGCCTGTAAATCTAACTCCGCACCAGCCGCCATCATAGGCAGTTTAAAATTACGCCCAACCGTCGCCTTAAATTCACCCATCGCGCCAATAAAATGACCATTAAACCATACTTCGGCTGCACGTTTTGGCTCAAACACCGTAGCCATCGGTAATGTTGAGCACAAAGGCTTGTATTCAAATCGCGCAGCCAACTTATGCTCGAGCAATAACAAATATTTTTTCACTAGATAAAATCCGGTTTGGCTAGCTTTTTTATCGATCACCACAAAAGCCAAACTGTCCATTTCAAATGGTACGGCTTCGTCATTCAAACCATAATTTTTCCAATGAATCTTACCACGTTCAAACAAACCAAAACGCTCGTATCCACCACGCAAATTACTATAAACTTTGTCTAACAAATTTGGTAAAATTGACTGACGATAGCATTCCAACTCTGGACTAATTGAATTAATGATTTTATAAGAATTATCTAAATCTTGATTAGCTTTTTGCAATAATTTTTTAGGCACAAAGCTATAGGTCAACACCTCATTCAAGCCAGCCATTGCTAAAACATTACGAATTTTAGTTACTGTTCGACTAAAATCATCTGGTAAGTTAGACTTAATAACTCGTGTTGGCAAGTTTAAATCTAAATTATCATAGCCAAATAACCGACCAACTTCCTCAATTACTTCAACACGGCGGGTCACATCGGTACGCCACCATGGCACTTTAACCACCAAGTCATCAGCTCTAAATTTAACATCAAGCTCCACATTATTAAGCATAGTCTTAATCATATTAGCGTTTAAATTAGTACCGAGATAAACATTTATTAGCTGATAATTTAAAGTTATCTCTTCACGAGACGAAGCCCTCATTTCAGCCGTAGCTACAGTAAATTTTCTTGCCGCTTGTTCATCACCAGTTATCATCGCTAAATTACGTGCTAAAGCCAAATCAGTAATAGCTGGCGGTTGACCTTTAGTAAATCGTGTTACAGCTTCAGAGAAGATACCGTGTCGCATTTGAGCAGATCGCATTTTATATAAGTTAAAGTTGGCCGATTCTAATACAATTCGTTCTGTTGAATGATCAATTTTAGTTGCTGAGCCACCCATGATTCCAGCCAGTCCAACAACCGTTTTACCAACCGCAATCACAATATCTTCTGAAGTTAACTCGATTAATTTGCCGTCTAATAGCTCTAATTTTTCACCAGCTTGAGCAGCCCTAACGGTCAATTTTATCTCATCTAGTTGTTCACTGTGTGCAATTTTCAACAACTTATCATAGTCATAAGCGTGAGTTGGCTCACCAGTTTCTACCATCACAAAGTTACTGACATCGACAATTTTTTCTACCGGCCGCACCCCAACTCGAGCAAGGTAAGTTTTTTGCAAAAAACTTAATCCAGTCATTTCCTTCAAATTAGCCACCACACTGGCCTGAAATTTATTAGATAGATTTGAATCAGCAATTTCAACTTCAATTTCACTAGCTTGATTTTTAAACCTGATTTGATTATTGAACCATTCTGGCGAAGTAAATTGCTGACCAAGAATACCCGCCACCTCTCGCGCAAAACCAACTACGCCAAAACAATCTGGGCGATGCGTTAATGATTTGTTTTCAATTTCTAGCAAATAGTCATCAAGCTCAAAAGTCTGTGCAAAACTTGCCCCAGCCTTTAAATCATCATCCAACTCTAAAATTCCACTATGCTCATCATATAACGCCAACTCTTTTGGCGAAGCAATCATGCCATGGCTCATCACCCCACGTAATTTACGCACTTCAAGTTTTAACGGCTCATCATCGCCAGCCGTTTCTGGCACAATTGACGCTGGTGGCAGCCAAGCCACCGTTAGACCAGCGCGAATATTTAGTGCTCCACAAACTACTTGAATCAAGCCATCTTCATCTCGATATACATCACCAGTCGCACCACCGTCATCAATTCGTGCCACGTTTAAGTGGTCAGAATCAGCCATTTTTTTACACTCGACAACCTTAGCAATAACCACGTCACGATAACGCGCACCTAGATCTATTACACTCTCAACTTCAACTAATTTTGCACCGATTTGTTTAGCTAGCTCATTGATATTTAAATCAATCTTAACGAATTTTTTTAGCCAATTTACTGATACAATCATTTTAAAACTCCCTCAAAAAGTCTAATTTTGCCGATTCAAACAGACGAATATCACGAATGCCATATTTAAGCATTACTAATCGTTCAAAACCACCACCCCAAGCAAAGCCGCGATATCGTTTTGGATCGATACCTGCTTTTTTTAGTACTTCGGGATGAATCATGCCACAGCCAAGCATCTCCAACCAATCACCCGCTTTGCCACCAATCGAAGCTGGTTTTTCGATCATAAACTCCAATCCTGGTTCAACAAATGGAAAATAGCCTGGTTGTGTTCGCACTTTAAGTTGAGCTTGATAATAAGCTTCAAAAAACTCTTTCAATGTTGCCATCATTTGTGCGAGAGTTGCATCTTTACTGACGAACATACCTTCATATTGATGGAAGGTATGTTCATGAGTCGCATCCGAATCTTCATTGCGAAACACTCGACCATAGCTGACCACCGCAATATTTTCCCCGCGTTCTAATGCAGCCAGTCCAGATTTTAAAATTCGATTTTGCATGGTGCTCGTATGCGCTGGCGGAATTAGCCCTTCTTCGGTGCGAAAAGTATCATAACTATCACGCGCTGGATGACCTTCCGGAAAATTTAAAGCCTCAAACATATTAAAATCGTTGTCAATTTGACGCGACTCAATCGCCTCAAATCCCATTGAACGCCAAATTGCATTAACCACCTCAATTTCATCAACTAGTGGATGAGAACTACCATTTTCAGTCGCCAGTAATTGAGGCTCTGATTCATTTTCAGCCCATGGTGCAGTAATATCAAGCGGTTCAACACACGCTGCTTCTTGCGCAGCTGTCTTTTGTGTAACTAGCTCTTCAAGATCCGCACGCAGTTGATTGATCTGCTGACCAATCCGTGCACGATCATCAGCTTGTGCCTGTCGAATTAAACTATACAATCGCTTCATTTGTTGACCACGCAATACAGTTTCTGGCTCTTCCGATTGCGTAATCTTATCTATTAACTCTTGTCGTGTCGCCTGAATCTGTTTTATAATTTCATCTGTATTCATGCTTTCCTTAATTATTTAGATTTTATCCATAAAAAAATAATCAACCCAATAATAATCAAAACCGTAATAATTACAAAATCTCGACGCGTAACCTCAACTGCTTGGTTCTCTGGATTTGATTCGCAACTCTCTTTATTTTTATTAGGTGTTGCAGACTTATCAGTACCTAGACTAGTCCAAGTTTCTTGATTTAATAAGGATTGCTCTTCTTCTTTTTGTAACAGTATTCCCATAATGTTGTTGATTAATTTAATGATATTTTATTTCGTGTAATATTGTGCGTTTTCGAAGCAATTAAAACAAGTTCAATTTTTCACTCGAATATTTATATTATACATCTTTTTTATTTTACCGACAAACCGTTTGTGATATAATACCCTTATACGAGTTAATATAAGAAGGAGATTAAAGACGTATGGCAACTAAAAAAGCCAAGAAAGCAGTCAAAAAAGCTGCTCCAGCTGCCGCAAAAGTCACCACAACTACCACCGTGGTTACAAAAGCAGCACCTACAAAAAAATTAAATTACTGGCAAAGATTGAATAATATCGATGATATCGACAGTTTGTTTAGTGCAAAAACTTTATCATTACTCTTCGTAGAAATGATTGGCGCTATGACAATGGCAATTATTTATTCATATACAAACGGTAACCAGCTATTTACAATGTTATCGCTCGGTGCAATTATTATGGCATTCAGTGGATTCGCGATTAGCTTTTTCAATCCAATTATCGTCATTGGCGCTTGGTTGGCTGAAAAAGTTTCAACTAAAAAGATGGTTCTAACTGTTATTGCTCAGGTACTTGGTACTATGCTAGCCGTTGTATTATTAACAACGTTTATTAAAGCAGTTCCAGCCGCTGATGAAACAGCCGCAGCTTACTATAACAACACGCCAAGCATTCTAAAATTGCATAAATTGCCAGAAAATAAGCAGTGGTTTATTTTTGCAGCAGAAGTAATTGGTGGAGCAATTTTAACCTTTATGGCAGCTCAAGCGCACAAACGCAGTCACGGCGAAAAAACCGTTATCATTTGCGGTGCAACCCTTGTAGCATTGATTTCAGCTGGCGCTCTAACTAGCCCGCTTGGCGCAAGCACATTGTTAAACCCAGCTTTAGCAATTATGGCAGCTGATTTTGCAAAAGAAACTTGGCAATGGAGCGTGGCAGTTTACATCTTGGCACCAATTGTTGGTGGCATCATTGGTTTTCTACTTAATAAAGTTCTAGTCAAAAACTCAACTGTAAAAACCTCAGTCAAAACTGCTTAATTAAGAAAAACAAATCTAGTAATTAAAAACTCGCCGTCTGGCGAGTTTTTAATGATGTTTGTTTTATCCTTAACTCTGTATTTATTAAATCAAATCGTTTTTGTTTTGTCAACACTTTTTGAGAGAAAATAATTAAGCCCCTGCTTTTAGCAGAGGCTTTAGTTTAAAATTCGAAATCGAAATCGAGATCCGGTCTCGCGTCGGATATTATTTCCAATATTGCCGCTGGAACTTTTGAACTGACAATTTTATACCTTGCCATTTTATCGCTATCACTATAAGATAGGATAAGACTGGAGCTAGGTATCAGAATGAAGTTTGCTACGCTCTCATCATCATAGCCAATCTCGATGACAAATCTTTCAGGGCAGCTGTTGATTCGATCGATCTTACAAACTGACACGATACGATTTGTATCATGAACAATCTCCTTTACTAAATCGTCAGCTGGTTGAATCTCTCTTTTTCCAGCCATTTTTTTAATGAATCTACAATCCGGTACTGCCATAAGCCACCTCCTTTTGTTATAACAACTAGATACTTTTTAATTATACCATATTATCGGTATAAAATCAATAGCACTTACTGTGTAAGTTAAAAATTACCCTAATCAGTAACTCTTATTCAGCTAATAAATTTTCCAGCCAAAGTCGCAGGTCTTCTAGATAAAAACTGGCCGATTTACCTTTTTCAATCGCCAATTCCTGTAATTTTAACAGATATGATTGAACCTGAGGAGCTAAAATTGCCGACCTTCGCTCATTCCAAGCTTCTCGTTCTTGTTTGGTCAATAATTTATCAAACGAACGCGCTTTGTAGCCCATCCATAAATCGTTCAAGCGTTTATCGTTAAAATCAGGTACAAAATCAGCAACTTCTTTCTGAGTAAAATTTGGAATTTGTTGGGTCTTAAATTTATCAGCCGAATCAATGAAGCCATCATATAATTGACTTTCGGCAAGAGTTATTCGCTCGGATGACGACTCTGAATATAGTTCTTCCCAACGATCGTTTCTTTGCTCGTACCATTTTTTTAACATGGGAATAACTTCTGGATGCGCCTTTAGATTCGCTAGATTATGCTTTATCGCCCCTAGTTCCAAACCGATATTTTGCCAAACCGATATTTCACTCACCACACTTAATGGCGCAACCGCTGGACAGCGATTTAGCTTGAACTCTTTTACATACGTTGGCGGACGCTCGCCAGGATGTATTTCTGACCATTGGGCTAATTCATTTTCCAAATCTTCAGCTGTTTTATTAACTAAACTTAACGGATCGTATCGCAAGTCATAAACTAATAAATTGTGATTTTTTGCCTCGGCGACCGGTAACATTATTGTTGTTTTGTTAAATTCCGAATTTAGACGTCCACTACTATAAACGAAAGGCTTCGGCTCGCGCAAATTAACCAATTTTGTTACAGCGTTCTTATCGCGCATATTAAACAAATATTGCCACATTTTTGGTTGCTTTTGTTTAATCAATTTTGCAACCGCAATTAAAGCTTCGACGTCACTCAAAGCATCGTGAGCTTTTTCGTGTTCGAGCCCGTTAACTTTTGATAGTAATTCCAGTCTATTCGTTGACTTACCGTCATCATCAACTGGCCAGTTTATTCCGTCTGGACGCAAGGCACGTACCATTCGCACTACATCTAACAAGTCCCAACGACTACGACCATCGCGATAACCCCACTCATACGGGTCATAATAATTTCGCCAGAATAAATGTCGTACAAATTCATCATCAAAACGCACATTATTATAACCAACCGCGATCGTCTCTTCGGTAAAAATCTCATCATGCAAAATCTTTGCCGCCTCCGCCTCCGTATATCCATCATCAAGTGTTTGGCGTGGTGTAATGCCAGTTGTTAAAATTGCCTCTGGACTTGGTAAAATATCATCACTTAATTTAATTAAAAAGTTATATTTCTCGCCGATTGGATTTAAATCTAGATCCGTTCGAATTCCAGCAAATTGCATAATCCGATCCTCACGTGGATTTAAACCGCTAGTTTCCAAATCGTAAAAGAAAAATGTCTGTGCCATGTATTAATTATAGCATATAAACAATCTGCTGATTATTTTGTAAATCATGCTTTTCAGATTATTAAAGAAATGATGTTTTGGACGATTCCTCGACCTTAATCTTATGTGTATATCCACACCCATCAAGATTATAAAGATGACATTGAGCAATATGCAGACTTAAATGTCTCATTATTTTTCCTTTGTTAATTTTATCTAGATTTATTTTTATAATATTTAATGTTATACTTAATTTTAATAAAGTTTAACATAATCGTCATAAGATTAATAGGAATAAATAATTATGTCAGATTTTAATCAATCTCATTCTCCAGAATTTAAAGAACAACCAGCTGATAATCAAGAATATCTAACAAACAATTCGGAACAATCTAGCGATGAGGATTTAGAGCAAAAGCAAACTAGATTCCAAAATGAATTAGGTTCCAAAGTCCTGTCTCTGGTTAACTTTGAATCTAAATATAAAAATATCGTAGAATCTTCTTTTAATAAAGCCAGAAACAAGCATGAGAAGTTGCCGGGCAAGAATAATGAACGCAGAAATTACGCGTATCTCTCTCGTCTTAACTCTCTAATTGAAAAGTATGGTGATAATCTAGAGCAAAGACTCTGGCAAGCTTCCACTTCTAAAGCCATTATTAAACCAGAAGACATCACCGATAAATACTGGAAACAGCAAGAACAAATCTTGCGCAATGAAGGTCAAGGTAGGACCTTAAGCAATTATGAAAAGGACTATCTCACTAAAGAAATTATCGCAGAACAAGAAAGAACCATCACTCCTTGGGTAAACTATCTCAGCGATAAAGATTGCCCTTATCCTACTTGGTTCAAAGTCTACGCTTTCGATGGTCTCTCTAGAATGGGACTCTATAACGATAAAACTAAAGAATTTGAGAAACGCGATAAACATACTATTGGTAGTTTTCCAAACCTTAATCCTGAAGTCTTAGCTAAAGTCTATAGCCATATTAATGATTTCTTCAGCCAAGACTCTTCTGCTTGGTTTGAAAAACATCCTGAAGATGAAAAACTAAGTGTTCTTGTTAAATCTGGTAATTTCAATAAGCTTTATTCTAAAGAACTCTTAGAAACTAAAGTCATTATGAAAACGCCAGAACGCACTGAAGATATCCATGGTGATTGGTTTGAATACAAACTAGGCGACGAAGAACAAATCTCTAGACTTGCTGAAGGTACTCGTTGGTGTATTGCTGATCCTCATACTGCCAATAACTACCTTAGCTTGGGCACCTACAATGACGATGGTATTGAAGACGACGATTACGACGACTATGATGACGACAATTACAAAGATAATAACCATAATGATAACAAAGCTCGATTCTTCATCTTCCGTCTCAAAACCGATCAATCTAAAGATGGCTATGCCGATAATGGTTCTGCTTCAATAAGACTAACTCCAGATGGTAATGTAGCTGAAGTCTCAGGATTAAAAGATGGACAAGCTCTTGAAGATGCTTTAGTTCCTATTGTCCAGGAAAAAGTCCTCTCTCTTCCAGGTGGCGAAAAATATAATCAGAGATTTGCAGACAAACAAGAGCTCATTCGTCTAGATAAGAAAATGCAAGAAAACCAAGATCTTACTAAAGAAGAACTTGAGTTTATTTATGAGCTAAATCGCAATATTACTACTCTGGACACGTACAATAACGATGATCCAAGGATCCAGGAATTAAAAGATAGATATAATGTCCAATATATTTTAGACCATGATATTGAGATAGATTTTAATAAGTTAGTTGAAAGATTGGATTCTTATGATATTGCCGAGAACCTAGACACCCTCATCAACCATGGCATAGATGCTAATATCTTAGTCAAAGGAATGAATCCTTCTGATATTGTCAAGAACCTAAACACCCTTATCAATCACGGTGCAGATATAGATGTAAATGAGTTAGTTAAAGGGGTGGATTCTGGTGATATTGTCGATAACCTAGACACTCTCATCAATCATGGTGTAGATGCTAATATCTTAGTTAAAAGGATGCAATCTTCTAATATTGTCAATAACCTAGATACCCTTATCAACCATGGCGTAGATGCTAATATTCTAGTTGAAAATATGGATCCTTCTGATATTGTTGAGAACCTAAACACCCTCATCAATCATGGCGCAGATGCTAATATTCTAACTAAAAAAATGGGTTCTTCTGATATTGCCAAGAACCTAGACACCCTTATAGATCATGGTGTAATCATAGACGTAAATGAATTATCTAAAAATATGAATTCTTCTGGTATCGTCGATAGCCTAGACATCCTCATCAATCACGGTGCAGATATTAATATTCTAGTTGAAAATATGAATCCTTATGATATTTCTAGAAGACTAGACACCCTTATTAACCATGGCGCAGATGTCAATGCTATCGTTAGCGAAATGTCACCCAGTGATATAGCAGAGAATCGTGAAAAGCTTCTCGCTTATGGTGCGAATTTACCTGATTAGTATAGAAATAATCACAACGATGATACTGTTTTTACTATAACATCAGATTTTCATTTAAGATATAATCTAATGACAAGACAAAACCCGCACATTACATGCGGGTTTCTTAAAAGAAAATACAGATTTAGAATGATAAATCTAGAAGATCGTGAGCGAACCCATCTGGTCTCTTCAAGACTCCGTAGAGTCTGAAATTAGGACGCTCTTCTCCTTTTTCGAAAAATAGACAGGCCTTAGAAATAACAACTTCAGCCTGCTTTATGACCTCTCTTGTGGCATACCAGCCAAGCCTTTTTATACATATAGACTTGGTGATGTCCGTAAATATTGTTATCTGATAGCCACTAGCCGTTTTTTCGTAAGCCCAATTTAAATCGAACTCACACACCATACCGCCTATGCCTAGCGGATGGTCGACTGTAACTATATTGAGCAATTTTTTTGATGCCTGATATATATGTTCTGTGTCAAATGTTATCCATACATGCCTGTACGGTATAAGTTTTGGCACGTATTCATGATCGGTAAAGTCCTCTCCTACTAATATCTTCCTTTTGCCAGAAAGAATAATGATGAAGGCGGCATCATCATCTAAGTCTAAAACCTTCTTGGCCAGGATAAAACATAATTTTTTCTCAGCTGATTTTTTGTTTATCTCACCGATGTCTGCTGAGACGTCAATCGTCCACCTTTCATCATTCCTAGTGGACTTAAAGTTGAAGCTCTTTAATGACTTGAAAAATTCCAAGTGCTTCTCATCAAACCACCTGCTTGTAAAGCGGTCAGTACGGCCAGTTTTTATCAGGTCTTCGTGAATAGACTTTAAATCTTTTATAGCCTCAGACAAGTCATCATTAAAAAATGACTGGTTTTCAATCAGACCTGTTAAAGTTACCTTTAAAATATTACTCTTCATAGAATCGCCCTCCTTTTTTTGGCTTCTGTATTTTCTTTTTTAGTTACTTAGTGTTTTTACACTACTACAAGTATTTTATAATATACTTATTATTTTGTCAATAGTAAAATCTAATTTTATAAGAAATGTCAAAAATATTATTTTTTATCGCGACGCTTGTGCAGTGAACTTAAGCCTCACGCTGTTCTTCAAAGTCAAAACTTTCTAGACAACCCTTAATGCGAATTTTTGACTCACCAGTCGCACCCTGTTTAACCAGCTCTCGACTAATACCCATTTTCTTCATAATGTCCCGCAGTCGATTCAAGCCTTGGTAGTTACTATAATCAGTGCGCCGACCAAATTTTTCAATTTTATGACCACTAACTATAAATAAATCACCGTCGCGTTTCACATGCCAAGCCTGCGCTAATTGTTTACTATCTAAACCAATCACTGGGACATCTGCTGAATCTTGATCGTCTTTTACTTCGCTAGCTCGTGCTTTTTCAGTTTTAGTCATGTCCAATAATCGTCGCAGTAACTCATCCAAACCGATTTTAGCCCGAGACGAAATCGCTGCGATCTGAGTGTCTGGCTTTACCACTGTTCGTAAAGCATCAATTTGCATCGCCAATAATTCTTGGTCAAAACCTTCAGTTTTCGTTAAAGCTACAATTTCTGGACGTGATGTTAATTTTGCTGAATATTTATTTAATTCATTGCGAATTATCTGATAATCTTTTGCCACATCATCGGAATAAGCATCGATTAAATGAAGCAACACGGAGGTTCGTTCAATGTGTCGCAAAAAATTAATCCCTAATCCCTTACCATCACTCGCGCCCTCAATTAATCCTGGTATATCGGCAATCAATAAACTGTCATTATCAATATAAGCCACGCCCAGATTAGGGGTCAAAGTCGTGAATTGATAATTGGCAATTTCTGGCTTAGCACTAGTCACAACGCTCAAAAAGCTAGATTTTCCAGCGTTTGGTAAACCAACTAGTCCAACATCAGCTAACATTTTTAGCTCTACTCGCGCCTCAAATTCTTCACCAGCTTCACCTTTTTCAGCCACTCGTGGAGTTTGACGAACCGCTGATTTAAAATGTGCGTTACCAAAACCGCCGTCGCCGCCACGAGCTACAATAGCAGTTTGTTCGTCTTCTATCAGATCCGCTACTAGTCGCTCCCCGTCATAGACCAACGTACCAATTGGCACTGGAACAATCAAATCATTACCATTACGACCACGACATTTTTGTTTGCTGCCAGCCACTCCATTTTCAGCCATCAAAAACGGCTCCATCCGCAAATCAACTAATGTGTTTAAATTTCGTGTGGCCTGAAAAATAACATTTCCACCACGACCACCATCGCCACCGTCTGGCCCACCTTTATCAATGTATTTTTCCTGGCGAAAGCTAACACAACCGTCGCCGCCACGACCAGCCGTAATCTTAACTTTTACTAAATCAATAAACATTATTTATATTCTATCAAATCAGTCTTTGTTTTTAAAGTTAACTTTGCTTTTTTGCCATGTTTCCATTATAATTAAGCTTATGGATAATCAACTAACTAAACAAAAATTGATTAAAATAATTTTAAAAATTTATAACAACAATCTTGATCAGATTAATGCTGATTTGCAACTAACTCTAAAACAAACCATACCGCTTAACAGAACCGAGCCAAGATTTATACCGCCAACTGATGCAAAACCTTTAGTTTCAGTTAATAATTTAACTAGGGTTTATCGAAATGGTAAAGAAAAAGTAACAGCCGTCAATAATGTTTCGTTTGATATCTATCAGGGCGAAATAGTTGCTTTAACTGGCACTAGCGGTAGTGGCAAATCAACCTTGCTTCACATGATTGGTGGACTAGATAAACCAACCTCTGGACAAGTTATCATCGATGGCGTTAATATTGCTAAATTATCCGACGCGAAGTTAAGCAATTTTCGTAATCGTACCATTGGTTTTGTGTTTCAATTTTTCTATTTACAACCATTCCTCACACTAGCACAAAACATTGCTGTATCATCGATGATATTTTCAATGTCCAACAAAGAACGCAAAGCTCGCACTGAAGAGCTAGCAAAAGCCGTTGGCTTATCTGAACGCCTAAAGCATTTACCAAAGGAGTTGTCTGGTGGTCAAATGCAACGAGCTGCCATTGCTCGAGCATTATTTAATCAGCCAAAAATTTTAATTGCTGATGAGCCAACAGGTAATCTTGATTCTGCCAACACCAATGCCATTCTTGATTTATTCCACAAGGTTCGCAAAGAATATAATACGACTATTATTATAGTTACTCATGATGAAAATATTGCACAACTTGCTGATCGAAGATTAACAATACACGATGGAGAATTAATATGATCAATCCTATCAATAGCTTAACTTTAGCTCGTACAAAATTAAAATCGCGCAAAATCCGAACTGTTGTAACAGTAATTATTTCCAGCTTATTGTTTAGTATTCTGACTCTAGCAGTAATCTTATTTGAAGGCACTTTTAATACTTCCTATACCAAAATGAGTCGGGGCTCATTAAACTCTCGTAACATGGTAACCGCGGTTGTGATTGATAGATCAATGTCGAATTGGTTCGGCACAGTATCAATCGAAAAACAAGTAGAGCTTGATAAAATGCTTGATCAAGAAATTACTGCTCGTAAAAAACGATCGACTGAGTTAGGTTTAGATTTCAACGAGAAAAGCGCACGTATGGAGTTAGCGCCGTATCAGTCATTCAATGAGATATCGCCTAAAGAATTTCATTTTAACAGAAACTCTGTGGTTGCTGAGCGCTATTTTAACAAAAATATAGACAAAACATTTGATAAATCATTTACAGCTGCTCAAAAAATTGCGCAAGACAGCGGAGCAAAAAGTCTTTTTCACACCACAACTATTGCATTAAATCCTGATTTAAAACTCTTTTATCGCGATAGCAAAAGTCGTAAATATAATTTTGAGAATGAAGATAAAACAAGCCCATATCACTATGAAGGAATGTATAAAAATGACAACACGCCAGATGTGCAAACTCTGCCCCTGGCTCCATCTAGCTTATATCAAACTTTTCTATTCAAGAATCATCGCTGGACAGCCGATTCCGGTAAAATCCCGATTATGCTGCCATTGAGTAAATTAGAGGCAATGCTTGGAATAAAATCACTCGATAAAAACGCCTCCTTTGATCAACAATTAGCTCGCATCCGCGAAATTCGCGAAAAAGCTGTCGAGCTTGAGTTTACCGCTTGTACGTACAATTCCATCGCCAATGCTAATTATGCTTCAGCCATCAGCTATGAGAAAAGTTCTACCGAAGAACGAAAAGCATATCAGCTTGTTTATAACAAACCAGATAGCCTTAAATGTGTCATACCGACTATCAATAGAGACACCCGAACCGCTAGCGAGAAAAAATTAGCTGCCAATACTGCAATTTTTAATCACGAATTTGATAATACGCCACTCGAAGCCAAAGCTCATGAATTAACTTATCAAGTGGTCGGAGCTCTACCAAACCGAATTGATTGGGATGGACAAGATTTCGTTAATTCGCTACTCCAAACTATTGTCGGTCAAACTTTTATGACCACTATCGTACCAACAGAAATGTTTTTTCAATTGACTAATTTAAAAGACATTTTAATGCTTTATGATTCGACTATTTTTAACGAGCAGCATCAACCGATAGCCAAAAAAAATTATGACAGCGATAGTTCATTAACATTTTTCATGGAGTATGACGATCCAAAACAAGTGCGTCATGTAGTTGATCATTTAAGTTGCCATCCAAATTATTACGGCATAGACAGCTCAACGGATAATTGTCCAGACGGTAATAAGATTTTAATGATGAATAGCTTTGGTTCTCGAGCGGCTGATTTGATTTCCGTAAAAGAAGCTTTTTACAGAGGAGTAAAGATCGTTGGTATTGTTTTTATCATAATCGCCACAATTATTATGGCAGGAACGGTCGGACGTTTAATTGCTGACAGTCGTCGTGAAACTGCAGTATTCCGAGCGATAGGTTTCAAACGCTTTGACGTCAGCTCAATTTATCTAACTTATAATTTTCTGACCAGTCTGTTAATCATTCTTGCGACTTTTATCTTAGCTTTTATTACTGCCAATATCATTAATGCTAAATTATCACCAGCTTTAACTTCACAGATTATTTGGTTATTTGGTACATATGACTCAACGGAACGATTTAGCGTCATTGGTTTTAATTGGCTTATATTTGGTCTAATATCGATAACTATTATCGTCGTTGGTATACTTGGAGCGCTTTTGCCGTTATTACGTAATCTCCGCCGCAACCCAATTAAAGATATGCGCGATGAATAATTTAACTAATTTTAACAATATTTTAAATAAAAAATACGCATAAAGCGCAAATAAGTAAATCTAAATGGTGGGAAATACAGGACTTGAACCTGTGACCTTACGAATGTGAATCGTACGCTCTAGCCAACTGAGCTAATTTCCCACAGACAATACTATTTTATATCACCGCGCTTAAAAAACCAAGTGAAATTTTAAATGTATTAATCAAAAATTATTTTTAGGTTGCATATTTAACCAATATTAGTTATAATGTAAGAACTTTGGTAGCGATCCATTCCTATCAATATACGTATATTTATATAATTCGGGCGGTTAGCTCAGTTGGCTAGAGCACCTCGTTTACACCGAGGGGGTCTGGGGTTCGAGTCCCTAACCGCCCACCAGATTATATAAGTTAATATCATCGCACAATGTGCGTTTTTTTAATTGTTTCTAGATAAACATAAAACCACCGCTCTAAAAAATAAATATAACTTTTTGTATTCTGTACTTATTTCAATTCTGCGAGAGATTACAGCTTACGGTCTAAATCACAGCCTCGATTTGAGATCAAAAATACCAGCAAACTTAATCACTGGTATTTATTCTCTTTTATCTGGTGCACACAAGAGGACTTGAACCTCCACGAGATTGCTCTCACTACCACCTCAAGGTAGCGCGTATACCAATTCCGCCATGTGTGCAAATAATAATGGTACAGGCAAGAAGACTTGAACTTCCACAGGATTACTCCCACTAGCACCTGAAGCTAGCGCGTCTACCATTCCGCCATGCCTGCATTAATTGTACCGCACTATTATAACAAATTATGGTGTTTTGTAAAAGTCTTGTCTGTTGCCAGACCAATTCAGAATAGTATAATAACGATCCGAAACACTAGCTATATTCGTAATTCCATCTAACGCCGACACTTCAGGCAAACTATAGTAAAACAAATTACTTCGCAATAACCCAACTGCAGGAACATCGTCCAACCATTGACGCAAAAAATTATTATACTTTGCCTGACGCAAACCCTTATTAGAGCGTAAACGAGCCGTCGCTAATAAGTCATCAACCGTCTTATTGCTATAGTTTGAAAAGTTTAGCCCCATCGAACCAACCTGCGATGAATGCCAAAAACCATAAACATCTGGGTCAGTTCCTAAATTAATTTCATAGACTAAAATATCATAGTTTTTTTGTTTAAAGATCTCTTGAGCCCCAAATAAACTTTCGTTATTAGTATCAATCAATTTTAATTCAACTTCAATGCCAAACTGCCGCAATTTTTGAGCTACGAACTCAGCCACAAACTGATATTGACTATCTTTAATACTTACTACTGTTAATTGCAATTTTTTATCATCACTCGTCAACCAGGTATTATCAGTCTTATGATAACCTAGCTCATTCATCTTTTGCTCAACATCAAATACGGTCGGAGCATATTTAACCACCGAAGGACCTAAAAATTCTGGTAAAATTGGCAAATCGATAGCTGAATAAACCCCAGTCTGAGCAAAATAAACCTGTCTAAGTTCCTCCACATTCATCACTGATCGTAAAACGGACCGCAGCTCCCTGTTTTTTAATAAATCATGCTCTAAATTTAAAAAAGCAAAGACGGCATTATTTAACGTCAAAGTATTGGTTTTTACGGTTTGACCAAAATCACCTTGTTTAATCGAACAACTGCTCGTAACTGCATTAACCTCATTAGTTTTTAGACCATTTGCTAATGCTTGGGTTGTTGAGTAGAATCTCATTTCAAAACGTTCAATTCGACTATGCTGATAATATTTTTCATTAAATATCAGCGTTAATAGCTGCTGACCATGATTTTGTTGATCAATAGTTTGGAATGATTGAAATTTAAATTTGCCAGAGCCAACTGGCTGAAAACTAAAATCACTTTCACGCAAATTTGCTTGATCGTAACGAGATAAAATGTGTTGTGGCAAAATCGGAAAATCCAACAGCGACAAGAAAGGTGCATACGCTGATCGCAATTTAAACTCTAGAGAATAATCACCTAAAACCTTGACGCTGACTCCACGCATAGTTTGTCCAACAAAAGAACTTAATGCCTGGTTTTTAAACAGATCAACAGTGTATTTTACATCATCAGCCGTCAGTTTTTCACCATCATGCCAAGTTGCATCATTGCGCAACCTAATAGTATAAACTAATTCATCATCACTAATCGTTACAGACCGCGCTAAATCACCTTTTAAAGCTCCGCTGCTATCATGTTCATAAAGTCGCGAAAAGATTAATCTTTCAACTAGTCCATCAGCTTCAGTTTGAGCAAAAAGCGGATTTAATGACGAAATTTTACCAACCGCCCCCTCGACTAAAGTTGAGTTATTCGCCAAAGACTGCGTTTGATAACGTTTTTGTCCAAATATCAAATCAATCGCCATTGCTCCAAGAATAGTCACGATTAACAAGGTCCAAAGTATAATAGGACGACGAACTTCATTTATTTTACGCCAGCGGCTAATCACAAATTGATTAGCATGATCAGATATTTTAGTCTCAGCACGTCGAAATCGCTCGATTAAGTTATTCTGATCATAACTTGATGGTTCAAAACCGCCCCAATCTGGTTTTTGCAATTGTTTATTAGTCATCTAGCTACTTTATTTTTATCGAAAAATTAACGATGCCAAAATTGACATTACAAACACCGTTGTCGTAACCACCGTAGTCTGAAAAACACGTTTTTCAATTCCCCGACGAGTTGTATAAAGTTCACCTGAAGCGCCAAAACCAGCCCCTAAGCTTGCACCACGTTGCTGTAATAATATCAGCAAAACCGTCAACACCGCTGAAACAACTGTTAAATAGTCTAATCCGCTCATTTTAATTCCTTTCTTCAAATAAATTAGTAATCAAAAAATTTGCTAAACTCATCACCACACCGGCTAGAATTGATTTTCCTAAACCTAAACTCAAGTTTGGAATTAAAGCCGCCGTTAGCCAAATCATTAAACCGTTAATCACCAATGTAAACAAGCCTAAACTCATAATCACTGCCGGAAGTGTTAGAACTGTAATAATCGGCTTAATTACCGCATTTAAAACCGAAAAAATAATGCCCATCAAGAAAAATCCGAGAACAACGTCCCAATTCGTGCGAAAAGTTAATAGATATTCTGGCGCATAAATCGACACAATGATATATAGCAAAACCGAGTTGATCATCAATCGCGACAAAAACAACTGTTTGATATTTTTCATAGTTTAATTTTACCAAAAAACTTTCTATTTGTCATTAGCTATTGCTTGCCAGATTAAACTAGCCTTTTGCGCGCCTATAAGTTCCGCAATTTCATCAAGACTCGCTTGTTTAATTTTAGCTAATGACTTATATTTCTTTAATAATTTTTGTCGAGTTTGCGGACCGATTCCACGAATTTGATCGAGTGAACTTAATGTCTGAGCATCAACTTTCAGTTTTGTATGATAACCAACTGCAAATCGATGTGCTTCATCACGTACTCGAATTAGCAATCGCAATGCGGGTGACGTTTCCGGTAATCTCAATACCCAAAAATTGCCTTCATCAAAAACTATTCCCTTTAATTCAGCTAATTTCACAGCATTAATTTTTATTTGCGACTGTGTTTTATGAATCACAATTAATTCTTGCTTTTCCGCTAAACCAAACATTGGCCAGACACCGCCTGTTGATGCAAGCGCTGCACCGAGTTGTCCTTTTCCACCGTCAATTAATACCAAATCAGGCTGTGGCCATTTTTTTTCATTAAAACGTCGCTTCAAAGTTTCGTTCATGTTATAAAAATCATTATTCTGATCAATTTTTGTTTTAAACTTACGATATTCTGCTCGCGCCGATAACCCATTTATAAAAACCACCATGCTTGCCACGACATTCGTACCACTCATATGTGAAATATCAAAACCTTCAATCCGAGACGGCAATTTCTTTAGCTGAAATAATTCCTGCAAATCGCGTAATCCTCGATCTTGTTCTAAGCACTGTTCCTCGTCAATAATTCGCACTTTTTGCTGTAAACTTTTCAGAGCTTGCACTTGATTTCGTAATTTTGCTGCTAGTTCAAAATCTTGTTGTCGTGCCGCCATTTTCATAGCCTTTTCGATTTCAACTATAATTTGCCGACGCTCACCTTTTATGTAGCGCTTAATTTGCATTAAATCCGCCAAATATTTTTGTCGCTGCTCTTCGGTCGTTAGCTTTGGATTTAATCCAATATGCCATTCTAAACGCGAGTTAGTTTTTGATCCTAAGGGCTTTGTTAAATATGGAAAGATCCAACGCAAATAACGCATTGCTTGCTTAACCGGATAGACATTATAAAATGGCCCAAAATATTCCGCCCCATCATCAAGTGGTTGTCGAGTATAACTTATCACTGGATAAACTTCGCTCGAGATTTTAATATATGTTACGTTTTTATCATCACGCAATAAAATATTATAAGCTGGTTTATAGCGTTTAATTAATTCACTCTCCAAAAAAAGTGCATCTAATTCACTCTCGGTCTCAATAACTTCTAAATCATCGATTTCCCGTACTAAGGCTTGCGTTTTTATATCTTGATGCTTATTTTGAAAATATTGTTTAACCCGCCGTTTTAATACTTTAGCCTTGCCAACATAGATAATCTCACCAGTTGCATTTTTGTACAGATAGACACCTGGTGAGTTCGGTAAAGACTTTAACTTAAGATCCAGCGACCGATTCATCTTAATATTCACATCTAACATTGAGGTCTTTATCGGTAGAGCCGGTAGAAATTGTCTCAACCTCGTTTTTGTCATAATTCCAAAAAGCCACCTTTATTCCCACAACATAATTAGTGGTAAGGTCTTTACAATTAATATAATAAATGCGCTGCGTGTGTGACCCATTTGGAGCTTCGGTCGTAGATAGAACTTGTTTTACCGAATCCGGCAATGATTCCACAAATAATTTATCAGCATCCACAAAACCACCACCGACTTTTTTAACTGGATAATGTGCTTCCGACGATTGATTGAAAATTAAAAATTGCTCAACTGCAATCGTAACATCTTGTGCACGCTTTTTATTTTCCAAAGTCCGCGCTCGACTTTGTGAACTAGTATAACGAAACGCAACAATTACCATTAGAGTCGCCAACACCGCAATAATAATTAATATTTCAATCAAAGTAAAAGCTTTATAATTTCTTCTCATGCACTTAGTATAAGACAAATTAAAATCAAAAGCAATTTAAAACAGCTCTTAAGGGCTGTTTTAAATTTATAAATTGATACCTTATACTATGGCCAAGTTGGAGCAGTTCCGGCATCAATTGCTGACTTAAGTGCATCACAATCAGTACCTTTTGTCTCACCACCAGTAACATAAGCCAATTTACCATCTGAATAGTTCCAGTAAATTCCAACCGCACCAACGCGTGAATTATTACCTGTTTCTTTACAAACTTTATAAGATACTCTCTTCTTATTGGTTGCATTATCACCAGCTGGCAAATTTGTGTTATCAAGCAAAGCAGCTACTTTTTCGCTTAATTTAGCTTCTTTAACGTCTTCGTTAGCGTCAGTCTTAGCTGCCTTTAATTCAGCCTCGGTTGGATAAACAGTTGCCACTGCATTAAATGCGGTTGCTTTTGTAACTAGCTCACGAGCGTTTTGCTCTGCTGAAGTTGTATTTGCTTTGTTTTGGACACCCTGGTAAGTAACAAGTACGATTGCAGCCAAGATACCGATCACCACAATAACGATCAAAAGCTCGACGATGGTGAAACCTTTTTTAACTGTTTTTGTCATAGGATTTTTTCTTTCTCCTTTATTGTTATTATTACGCTATCATCATAAACCGCTTATGATAAAAAATCAAGTCTTTTTTATAAGATTATTTGTATGCAGATGCGTCTGAAATACTCGTTGCAATAACTTCCCCTTTGACCACTGTTTCAACAGTACCTTTGACTAAAACAATTTTTGATTCAATCGTTACTTTTATTGTCCGAACCTGGTCTAAAATTTTTTGAATCTCTTTCAAATTCTTGGTCTTATCATAAATAATTGAGCGATCAATTATATTTCCAGTATTATCTAAATAATCAACGTGAAAATCTACTTGATCAATCATTTTTTGGTCTTCAGTTACGCAATATTCTTTTTTTGCAGCACCCTGAGCATTATAATCAGTCTTATTACAGCTTGGCTGTTGCCACGGCATTTCACGTTTAACATTGCCGCCATCATTCCAATGGCAAAATACATCTGCATTGTAGGATTTGCTACTTTTATTATATGGCATAATCACCCTTCGATACAATGAAGATCCTGATACATAATAAACCACATTTATTGCCACTGGTGGATTATATTTACAATTAGCACCAGAAAAAGGGCCAGTCTGATAGTGAACAATTTTTTTTATTTTTTCATCAGAATTAGGATTAGTGATGGTTGCTAAACGATTTAAAATTAACCGAGGCTGATCACTAGAAAAATTAGTTGGGGGATGATCAGCGTTTAAATAGGTCGGCATAATTCCAAAATGAATCGAATTTTTATTCTGCGGGCTTGACAAATCATTGGGGTCCAGCATAGTAGTATCTTCATATCCAGATGAATTGCGTAGTACGGTCTTTGCTAAAAACTGATTGCTAACCAGTATGTCTTGCTCAATAATTGTCAAAGCATTATTCAATTGAATTATTCGCTGAGTCTTCTTACCAGAAATAGCCGCTGCGTTTGTCAATCGCACCGCTGAATAGACCATTACCATAATCAAAATTAGAGCAATTGGCAAAATCACTAACATTTCTACGATCGTAAAGCCAGATCGATGATATTTTTTATCGAGACGTTTTATCAACATACAACACCTGTGTTTCCACTTGCTTTGATGAACCAATTTTATAAAACACTTGGATTTCAATTCGTCTGATTCTTTCATTACAGCCATATGGAGCTGAGACAATTGATTTAATCTCTATATTAGGTAGTTTCGTGTCAGAATCTGGTACTTCGTTAGTTTTGATTGGTTTAGATGGATTACAACCTTCAATTGATAAATTATTTGCTTTTTTACGTAGATAAGCATAAGCAATATTTGATGCTTGATAACGAATACGACCATTTAATTGCTGATCATAAACCACGCCAAACAACTGATATCCAGCAAATAACAATATCGCTGCAATAATTAAGGTCGCCATTACTTCTACCGCCGAAAAACCTTGTTTATTCATTTTTTACTACCATGCCCGAGCCTAGCTCAATTGATTTCGTGGCACACTTTTCATTATTATACAGTACCCTGTAGAATAATTTGACACGACGGCATTCCATAGTTTTATCTTCACAATACTTACCATCACCAGTTATAGGATAATATATAATAGGCAAGTTTTTGATATCATATTCAACTAAGTCGCTGCACGAATGCAGTCCTTCAGACGGTTCTGAATTCTCAGACCAAATTTGATGACTTATTTCTTTATCTGCTTCAATTGTTTGGGCAGATATCGCTATTTTTTCTGGTAAGGTTTTGCTACTAGACCATTCATTCATCTCTTCTTCACTTGGGTATGAACCCTTACGAGCCCAGGTATAGCCTGTTCCAAAATTACCAGTTTGATATAGATCATTAAAAACATTTGCGACGCGTTCAGTTGCATTTTTATATTCCATGAACAGCGCTCGCCGTTTGTTTAAATTAATCTGATAACCACCAATTGCAATCAAAATTGTCATAATAGCTAGCACCATCAATATCTCAATAAGAGTAAATCCAGTTTTTTTAGCCATAGCAATTTTCATATTATAAGCATAAAGCTTTTAACAGCTTTTTTCAAGCCTAAATCGTCAATATAATTGGTTCTAATTCAATTTCTACATCAAACTTTGTCTTAACAATTCGTTTTATTTCACTAATTGCTGCTTGAAATTCTGAAAAAGTCGTTGCCGATTTATTAATTAAAATCAAAGCGTTATTTGAGTCAACTTGCATCCCATGAAAAATTTTTCCCTTTAAACCCGCTTTATCAATTAGCCAACCAGTTGGGATTTTAAATTTATTATCGATTGGTTCAGCAAATGGTATTTTACCGTGTTGAGTTTCAATTTTTAATAATTGCTTGCTAGTAATTATCGCGTTTTGAAACATTGAACCAGCACTTGGAACTTGACGATAATTTGGAATCTTCATTGCTCGGACTGCCAAAATATATTCTCGCATTTTTATCGGTCGAAAATCAGTTATTTGGTGCTCATCAATATACTTTTGTAATGAAGTATAAAACGGTGGTTGAGGTATTTTTTGGCGAGTTAAATGCAAGCGAATTGAAGTAATAAAGTAACGATTTTTACCCTCCTGCTTAAACAAGCCATTACGATATCCAAATCGACAATCATTATTAGTCAATGTAACAAAGCAAAGTTCTTTCGAATCAAAGGCTTCTAAATCAACAAGAGTTTCTGACAGTTCTTGTCCATAAGCGCCGACATTTTGAATTGGTGCGGAACCAGCTGTCCCAGGTATACCACTTAACGATTCAATACCACCCAAACCATCTTGTAACATCCAATCAATAGCCGAATCCATAATTTCACCGCCACCAAGTGTATAAATAATCTCATCTTGACTAATAACATCCTTACCACGACCTCGTATTTTATTTAATGCTACAATTGCCGACAATGGTTCATCGGTAGCAATTGAATTACTACCCTCTCCTAGTACAAGGACTGGTAAATTTTGTTGCCGCGCAAACTTATAAAGCTCTGGAACTTGTTCCCGATCAGTTATTTTAACTAAATAGCGAGCCGTAGCTAAACCAATTTTAATGGTTGTCAAATCACTTAATTTAGCGTTTTCCAAAAAATGTAATTGTTTCATATTTTCCCATTCTACCACCCATAATTAATAACTGATAAAAGGCCATCGATTTTAAGCACACTTATCTTATCCAGCACGATTATACCAAGCACAACCAATATAAGCAATTTATTTCGAGTCAAGTTCGGCTAAAAATTGAGAGAATTTGATTCGTAATTGATTATTTTCTCGCGGTACAAGCGTTAACTGATCGAGACTATCGCTGTTGCAAATTAATTTTTGTTGTTGATAAGCTGCAATAAATTGCTTTTGGCCTAATTCACCACTAAATAACAGATGTGGACAATTTATCCCATGATCATATAGATAATCACCGATTAATTTGCATTGATCAACGAAATCATCGACTAACCACTTTTTGCCACTTGGATTGACAATTTCCAAATTAATAATTACTTGTTCAAATTTTAAATCAAAATTGCGAAACTCGACCATCAAACAACGCAAAATTCGTGCAAACTCTAAACTTAAAGCTCCTTGTTTTTGCTCAAAATTCGTCTGCAATAACCCACGAATTTTTAACAATGGTGCAATTTGACGCTTCTTCGACTGAGCTGAAAACAATGCCATCTGACGAACATTTGCAAACAATACCGCATCGCTTGGTAAATCACGCCCCAACAAAAAATTAGTTACAAATTTTGCTACTGGCAAACGATAGAATTTCGTTTGATCAAGTAAAAATTCAACATCATTGCCAATCATATCAACCATTTCTTTTGGTCGGTTTACCAGCGATCGTTTTTGTGATGGAATTTCAACACCAACTTTGACGTTATTTTGCAATTTTGTCATCATACGTACATCATGTTTCATTAATTCTTCGAAGTGTTTTAATCCCAAAATCACTGAGGCAACTGTTTTTTCAAGTCCATGGACTTGTAAAATTTCACGAATTACGGGTAATTTTTCAGTTGACAAGTCCAATATCAGTCCCTCGCTCGTTATTTCCTTGGATATTCGTGACAAAATTTTTTCATTATTCGGCTCACCTCTTATTAATTCGACATTAAATGATTTACAACTATTTTTAAACTCATCAACAGAGGGCTGATTTTGACGCATAATCGTTGACCCGATCTGTCCAATCGTTATCAACATATCATCCAAATCAAACCGATACTGCAAAACCTTTATCGCAATTGCTAGCCATTCTAAAGAGTTTAGATTTATATATTCAGCACTATTTAATTTATAAGTTCGTTGCTTATCAGACAAAGACAATCCAGTTTGGTGATTGATTAGCAATATTTGATTGAAAAATTTAAATTTTTCAATCAAATTATCAGTTTCTGCAGTTTGACGTGAGCGTAAATCAGCCCATACTAATGTTGCCTGGCGCAACAATTGCCGTCCAACTTCATTTTTTAATAGATCATTTCGATACTCAATCACAAACTTAACCGCTGGATGAGACTTTAAATATTGTAACAACGATGACAAAGCATCAAGTGATAGATTCGCACTATCAAGTAATGCAATAACCGATGGTTCAAATTCTGGCTCTGACCACAATTGGTCATCAAAATCCTTGGTTCGAATTATCTTTCGATCGTCACCAACCTTTAAGACGACACGAATGGCAAAATTATGTGCCAATGTTGACATCTGAGTCTGAAAATCTAATAACTGCAAAGTTCGTTCTAAATGCGTCAATTGACTAAATTCACGCTCGATTCTGTCTGATCGCAAAAAATAATTGTCAAACTTAATATCTAGCCAAGCTCGATCTCGCTCATCACGCAAAATTTCATTTTCGCCAAACTCAACAATCTGTCGCTCAATATTTTGCCCAATAATTAAAACCGTTGATTTATTACCACCCATTTTAAACTTTAAAATTCTTACGCTTATTAAAGTAATTTTATCACGCTACAAGATTTTTTTCAAATAGCGTCCAGTATAAGAATCTGAACAATTCGATACCTCTTCTGGCGTACCAGCCACAACCACTTGACCACCATCGGAACCACCTTCCGGCCCCATGTCAATCACATAATCAGCAACTTTAATCACATCTAAATTATGTTCAATTACCACCACGGTATTGCCTTCATCAACCAATCGTTGCAAAATATTAATCAATCGATTTACATCATCAATATGCAAACCAGTTGTTGGCTCATCCAGAATATACATCGTGCGGCCAGTTGATTGACGCGACAATTCAGTTGCAAGCTTAATTCGTTGCGCCTCACCGCCAGATAAAGTTGTTGCTGATTGTCCCAAACCAATGTATCCTAAACCGACGTCTATTAGCACATCCAATCGACGTTTTAGTGGCGGAATATTTTCGAAGAATTCTGCCGCCTGCTCAATCGTCATTTCAAGAACCTCACTGATATTCTTACCCTTGTATTTAATTTCTAAAGTATCGGGATTGTAACGACGACCATGACATTCTTCACAAGTTACATACACATCTGGCAAAAACATCATCTCGATTTTTTTCAGACCGTCACCCATACAGCTTTCGCACCGACCACCAGGTACATTAAAGCTAAACTTGCCAGCTTTATAGCCACGAATATTAGCTTCTGGCGTAGCCGCAAATAGATCGCGAATTTGAGTAAACATGCCAGTGTAAGTTGCTGGATTTGACCGTGGCGTACGACCGATCGGTGACTGATCGATCACAATCGCTTTATCGATTAATTTCAAACCATCAATACGATCATGCTGTCCCGGAATATCTTTTGCTCGATAAAAATGAGCTGATAAACTTCTTGCTAAAATCTGATTTACCAACGTTGATTTACCTGAGCCGCTAACGCCTGACACTACAGTCAACAATCCAATTGGAAAATCAACATCAATATGTTTTAAATTATGCTCACTGGCATCACGCACCGTCAAGATTCGGTCTTTAATTATTGGACGACGTTGTTTTCGCCCACTAATTTGCTTTTTTCCGCTCAAATATTGCCCAGTAATACTACGTTCGACTTGCATTACTTCTTCTGGCGTACCTACCGCCACAATCTCTCCACCACGTTTACCAGCATATGGTCCAACATCAATTAAATAATCTGCTTCGCGGATAGTATCTTCATCATGCTCAACTACAACCACTGTGTTTCCTAGATCACGTAAATATTTCAGCGTTCCAAGCAACCGATCATTATCACGCTGATGTAGACCAATACTTGGTTCATCTAGTACATACAGCACTCCCTGCAATCCACTACCAATTTGCGTCGCTAAACGAATGCGTTGTGCTTCACCGCCCGATAGCGTATTAGCCGCTCGACCAAGTTCCAAATAGTCCAAACCAACATTTGACATAAATTTCAATCGTGCCACAATCTCTTTAACAATCATCTCAGCGATTTTTTGTTCATCGTCAGTTAAATTGATATTTTTTTCAAATAATTCTAACGCTTGTGCCACATTTAAATCAGTTATATCCATAATATTTAAGCCATCAATTGTTACTGCCAACACTTCTGGCTTCAATTTTCGACCATGGCAAGCATGACAGGGCTGCTCTCGCATGTAACGCTCAATATCCTTACGCGCAAATTCACTAGCTGTTTCCTTATGCCGACGCTCTAGATTTGGGATAACTCCTTCATAAGTTGTCTCATAAGTCTTACCACCGTTCATGGTTAATTTATATTTTTGTTCACCAGTACCATATAAAATTAATTGTCTAGTCTTTTCACTCAGCTCACGTACTGGCGTTTTAACATCAAAACCATGTGCTTCACCAACAGCCTCCAAGCGCTTTACATACCACGCGTCATAACCAACTCGATTATATGGTCGAATTGCCCCCTCTGAAATTGTCAAATTGGGATTAAAAATTAAACTTGGATCAATCTCCAAACGACTACCTAGGCCACTACAAACTGGACAAGCACCAGTTGGTGCATTAAAGCTAAAAAGTCGCGGCTCTAACTCAGGGATATGAATGTCTGGATGATCTGGACAGGCATAATTTTGCGAATAACTAGAAATTTCTTCAGTATCAGCATCCATGATTTCAACAACGCCGTTACCAATCTCTAAAGCCTGTTGAACCGATGAACCAACTCGCGCTGACAATTCTGGCTCAATCACTAAACGATCAACAATCAGTTCAATATTATGTTTAAAAGTCTTTTTCAAAATTGGAAACTCTTCCAAGGCGTATATTGTGCCATCGACTCGCACTCTAGCGTAACCGCGGCGTGAGTATTCTGAAGATATATGTGCAAACTCACCTTTTTTATCCTTAACCAATGGCGCTAAAATTAGCGTCTTTTTCCCAGTGAAAGTTGCTAGAATTTCATTGATAATTAGTTGCGGCGTTCGTTTACTAACTTTCTTACCACAAACTGGACAGTGTGGTACACCAATCCGTGCATATAGTAACCGCAAATAATCATAGATTTCAGTCACTGTTGCTACTGTTGAGCGCGGATTACGCGATGCTGATTTCTGATCAATTGAGATGGCTGGACTTAAGCCTGTAATCATATCAACATCTGGCTTATCCATTACCCCGAGAAATTGTCGTGCATAACTCGATAAACTCTCGACATAGCGCCGTTGCCCCTCTGCATAGATCGTATCAAATGCTAAAGTTGACTTACCTGAACCAGATAAACCAGTAATTACCGTTAATTTATCACGTGGAATCCGCACATCAATATTTTTCAAATTATGTTGACGAGCCCCTTTAACTTCAATAAAATCTTGCATATCGACTGAAAATTATATCATACTTTAGGTTTAAAAACTACTAGTAAACCGACTTAATCATTATATTTTGTTTACTCTTGCTTTTTAAGCACAAATATGATATAATTAAAATGTGTTGTTAGCTCATTTTATATCAAAGGAGGGTTTTATGAAAAAATTAAAAAATTGGTCCTTAATTTTTATTGAGGGAGAAAAAGACACTAAGCTCATAAAGGAGTTAGTTAGCTTTATTAACCAACCAGTCTCATTAAGAGACACTCAAAAGACATTTGAAATAAAGAAAAAAATGTTTTTGACTGGTCAATCTTACGGCAATGGTAATAAAGCTATGGATGGAATAACTATTGAGTCATCTCCGATTTTGAATCTGTACAAGACTTATTCGAAGCCGGATGAAATACAAGTCTATAGCAACACAGGTTATCTTTACGCAATTAAAAAAGATACTGTATCAAGAAATTTTAAGCAGGAAATGGCTAACGCACTAAAATAATACCCCCCTCGAGGGGGTTTTCTTAAATTTAGCTTGTCTTTTTATTTACTTTTACCTACAATTATTGCATGATAGATTTCCGTAAACATCTTCAAAAATTTATTTATTTATCTATCCTAACGGCAATTATTACTATTGCCTTCAAAACAATCGCTTCATTCTTAACTAATTCGATTAGTCTGCTGTCTGACGCACTCGAGTCAATCGTAAATTTAGTAGCGGCCATAACCGCCCTAATTATTTTTAATTATTCGATCAAACCCGCTGATTCAGATCATAATTTTGGACACGCTAAAGCTGAGTATTTTTCAAGCATCATTGAAGGAGTTCTAATATTCGCCGCCGCACTAGCTATTATTTTTTCGGCAATACAACGCCTATTTAATCCCGCTGAAATTACTGCATTTGACATTGGGGCAATTCTTTCAATTATCGCTTCAATATTTAATTTAGTCACCGCTCAGATTTTAATCAAAAACGGTAAACGGTATCATTCGGTTACTCTTGAGGCAGACGGACAACATTTAATGACTGATGTTTGGACATCAGTTGGCGTATTGATTGCTGTATTTTTAGTTCAATTAACTAATTTGCAATTTCTTGACCCACTCATTGCTATTTTAGTAGCCTTGCACATCTTCAAAACTGGCTTCGTATTGATTAGCAAATCGATTAACGGCTTACTCGACCCAGCCATCAATTACGACGACCAGCAAAAATTATTAGATTACTTATCTCAATTAAAAAGCCAAGGCCTGTGTTATCACAAATTGCGCACCCAACAGGCTAATCATCAAAAAATTATTACTTTTCACTTACTGGTTCCAGAAAATTGGACAATTAAGCAAGCCCACACCCAGACTCATCTTGTCAGCGATCAAATTAAACAATTATTTGGTAAACAAACTGACGTAATTATTCACACCGAGCCACTATCAATCGAGACAAAGAAAAAGCGAGCCATCTAATTGACTCGCAAGAGGGGGGCGACGCAGACATGCTTTATATGATAAAGGAGGTGCCCATGAAAAGCGTAGTGTGTGTTAGGCATTTTCAGCATGTCTGCGTCTATTCCATGAATAAAGATCTATCCCCGCTAGTTCGAGCAGAGAACTCAAACCAGCAGGGCTGACTATCGGGGACTGAAAAATCAGTTATAGCCCAATAGTGCATTTTATTATATCACAATATCTATTTATAATCAATACTTTTATTAACTTTTTTAAAAATCTCAATTTCAGAGTAGTTCTAGCTTTGCAAATTCAATGTTTAGCTTACGAATTTGATTATTGTCAAATCTAATTGTAACTGCTAAACCATCCACATCAATCACTTCACCAGCTCCAAACATTCCCGATCGCACTCGATCGCCAATATTGAACTCATTTATTGTGTCAATTAACACGTCATCGCTCGTCGCCCAATGATCATAATTGTCATTTGAAGCGCCGTCAATCAATCCAGCATCAGTCAAAAAACGCGACGGTGTTGCTGATTGACGATTGCCAGCTATAAATCGTGAATTAGCATAGAATAAGTACAATCGTTCTTTTGCTCTTGTCATTGCTACATAACACAAGCGACGCTCTTCCTCTAACTCTTCTGGTTTTTCAAACACTCGAGCATGCGGAAAAGTACCTTCCTCAAAACCAATCACAATCACCACTGGGAATTCCAAACCCTTTGCCGCATGCATGGTCATCAAACTGATTTCATGACCTGACGCCTGACTGTCACTACTTGACAGCAAAGCAGCATCTTCTAAAAATGATCCTAGATCAGCATATTCTTTAGCGCCTTTAATCAATTCTTGTAAGTAGTCTAGTTTCATTTCGGCTGTCAACTGATCCTTGCGAATTAATTCACGATAGCCAGTCCATTTTATCACGGCTTCTATTAATTCACTTGGTGATAGATTATCACTCGCCAATTGACGAATTTGCTCCATAATTGCTTGGAATTTGGCGATTTTATTGATTGTTTGAGAACTTAAATCAGCTTCCTGAATTCGAGTTAAAGCCGTAAAAAGATCATAATCAGTTGTTTGCCACCACGCCAAAAACTTGTCTTGTGTCGCTTTACCAATGCCACGAGCTGGCACATTCATAATTCGAGCTAAACTCACTTGATCATAAGGTTGATAAATTAAACGCAAATAAGCTAAAATATCTTTAATTTCTTTGCGGTCAAAAAAGCGCACGCCACCGATGATTTTGTAACTGAGATTAGCTGCAATCAACGCTCGCTCTAGACTATAGCTCTGAGCATTCGCCCGATACAAAATTGCAATCTCATCTAAACCATAAATCGTATTTAAATCACGGATTAAATTTGCAATTTTAAAAGCCTCATCACTTTCGTCTTGCGCTCGACGTAATTCGACCGGCTCACCATCACCCGACGCTGTCCACATTTGTTTATCCGTGCGATTAACGTTTTTTTCAATTACACGCTGAGCAATCGCTAAAATATTACCGGTTGAACGATAATTTTGTTCCAACTTTATTACTTTTGCGCCAGGAAAATCATGCTGAAAATTTAGAATATTAGTAAAATCCGCCCCGCGAAAACTATATACCGACTGCCAATCATCGCCCACTACGCAAATATTTGCTGATTTATTCACTAGTAACTTCACAATCTGGTATTGTGCGGCATTAGTGTCTTGATATTCATCAATCAAAATAAACTTAAATCGCTCCTGCCATAATTTTCGAACCGACACAATAGTCCGAAACAATCGCACAACTTCGAGCAACAAATCGTCAAAGTCTAGTCCGTGCATTTGACGACGTAAAGCTTCATATTCACGATAGATTTCAGCAATGATCTTTTTATCATGATGAGAAACTGATGAGGCATAATCATCTGGCGATTGCATTTTATTTTTAGCCGTTGAAATCATTGCAGCTACCGAACGCGGTTTTAACTCCGAGCGCAAGCCAAGGTTAGTCATAGCCGTTTTTATTAAACCTTGCCGATCAGATTCGTCTAAAATCACAAATTTGGGATCAATTTGAATTGCCGAACCGCTTTCGCGTAAAATCTTTACACAGATACCGTGAAATGTCCCCATAAATGGCATAAAAAACCAGTTATCAACCACACCTAATAATTTTGCTAATCGTTGGCGCATTTCACTAGCCGCCTTATTAGTAAAAGTGACTGCTAAAATCTCTCGATCTAATACGCCACAATTTTGAATTAAATGAGCAATTCGGTGTGTCAACGTCTTAGTTTTACCACTACCAGCGCCAGCTAAAACCAATACTGGACCATCAACAGTCCGAACAGCTTCTTCCTGCGCCGAATTCAGCTCTTTAAATAAATCCATTTACTTATTGTATACGTAAACGAAGTAAAACGCCACCCCAACAATCAGCAATACGGCAATAATTGCCACTACCCACGCTAACCAATGACTTTTTTTATCTACTGACTTATCAGCCAAGCGTGAGTTTCCATTATATAAATTGGGCTCACGAGTTGATTCATCGTCACCAAAATCAATTTTCGGTGCATCAATTACATTTTCGGTTGAGCGATAAGCAGCGGCAGGTACACCAAGTGGTCGTTTTTCAACTTTTGCCGTTTCAATAAACGGACTTCCGGTCCGTACCGACTCAACATTATCAGAACGTGTTTTAGCTCGAGCAACAGCCACCCTAGGGGCTGGCTGCATGTCAAGATTTACACTGTGAGATTTAACCGGTTCAGCTGGAGCTTGACTAGTTTTAGGCACCGCACTTTGTTCTGTGATAGTATTGATCGAATGGACTGGGCTAGCAACTCGTGGCATCGCTACGCGGGGACTATCAATAGCTTCCGAATCAAGACCAAACTTAACCGCATAATCAAATTCGCTTCTATTATAGACAGTTTCTGTGCCGTCAGGCTGTTTCGTTGATAAGGTCTCAGTCTGGACTTTGCCATGCAAAACCGCTGGCTGATTAGTGTTTAATTCTTCTGGTTGTTGATGACTTAAAATTATTGAGCGCTGTTTTTCTGAACCACGACGGCGACGGCGAATTAAATCTGCCCGACGAGATTTACTACTCGTAACTGGAAGCTGATTTAAGATTGGTTTAGATGAAGTCGACAAAGCGGTTTTTCGTTCAATCGGTTTTGAACTAGAAACGACAGTTTGAGTTGACGAAGACAAAGAAGTCACTGGTTTAGAAATTAATTTGACTTTCGTTTTTCTACGAACAATATCTTGGATTGACCGATCGATTTGCGGTTGATTGATTTTATTCGTAGCAGATTGTCTCGCACTTCGCAGCTGTTCCATAGTCATTGGCGCTTTTTTAGTTGGACTAATGACATCCATACTGCGCCCAGAAAGTTGTTGTTTTTTAATTTGTTTAACTCGCTCAGTTTGTTTCGAATCATGTTTGGCTTGATCCATGATCTGATTAACTGCCTGATCCAATGCTTCGAAATCAATATCTTGCATTATTTGTCTCCTTCACGCGTTAAACTATAAGTTTTTTCAATAATATCACTAAATTCATAAGCATTTAGACTAGCTTTTCCAAGGATTAGGCCATCAACACCATCTAATTCTAGATAGTCAAATGCCGTATTAGTATCAACGCTACCTCCATAAACTACGCGAACCACCTGTGCTGCTTTTTTACCGAACATGTACTCAATCTGCTGACGGACAATTTTAATCGCTTTTTGGACTTCAGCAGCTGTTGCAATTTCACCCGTACCAACCGCCCAAACTGGTTCATAAACAATCACACATTCGGCAATATCATCACTAGTTATGTTCGCCAAACCAGCCATCAGCTGATCATTAATCACATCACGCGTTTCACCGTTAGTTCGATCAATAATCGTCTCACCAACACATAAAATTGGTTTAACTCCAGAGCGTAAAGCTGCTTGAACTTTACCACGAATATCTTTATCGGCTTCGTTAAAAATATGTCGACGTTCCATGTGTCCAATAATCGCATAGTCAACGATTCCTTTTAATTGAGCAATCGACACTTCGCCGGTATACGATCCAAAATCACGCCAATAAAAGTTCTGAGCCGCTAATTTAAATTGTCGTCGATTAACTTGTAGGCTGAGTGATTGCAAAGTAAAAATCGACGGGGCTAATACCACATCAATATTACGATGTGCTTGAACCAAATTACTTAATTTATGTAAATACAAACTGGACTCGTTCATCGTGAAGTTCATTTTCCAGTTTCCGATAATAATTTTTTTATTTTTTGCCATATTTTCTCGATATTATTAAACTTATGCTTATTATAATCAATTTTATATATTAAGTAAACCCTCAGCACCAGGCAAAGTATTATAAGCCAGCAGCTCTAAAGTCGCACCACCACCAGTTGATAAAAATAATTCTGGAAAATCAACAGCTGTTGTATTTTTTTCAACAAAACCAACCGTATCACCGCCACCGATCAAAGTCTTTGGCCGGTATCTGCATAAAGCAGTAAAAACCTCTTTCGAAGCATGGGCAAAAATCGGATTTTCAGTATAACCTAAATTTCCATTCCATAAAATGCTTCCGGCTTGCTCAATTAATTTAATAATTTGATCAATGCTTTTCTTACCCAAATCACCAATCATTTCGCGCTCACCAATTTGATTGATTAAACGCTGGTGGCTAGTTTTTTGTGTTAGTTTGGCCCCAACTTCAGCGTCAATTGGCAAAATAATTCGACTAGCTGGCTTATTTAACTGAACCCAAACTCGATAAATTTCTTCGACTGTAGCGTCTTGATTGGCTTCTAATAAGCTTTTGCCAAGTTTAACGCCTCGATGCGCCAAAAAAGCATGTGCCATCGCCCCACCAATTACTAAATAATCAACTTTTTCAGCAATCTTACGCAAAAAATCAATTTTATCACTAACTTTTGCGCCGCCAACGATTGCCACACAAGGTCTAGGAGCATGTCGTAAAAAGCTTGTAATCATCGCATATTCACGGCAAAAATTATCACTTGCATAGCTTGGCAATAATTTTGTGATCACATCGGTCGTTGCAGTCCGACGATGCGCAACAGCAAAACCATCTTGAACAAACAAATCTGCATTAATTATTCGTACTAGATCTTCAGCAAATCGTCGATCATTATTCGCCTCGCCTTGATCAAATCGCAAATTCTCTAATAAAACAATCCGATTTTGATCAATTTCAGAATCAGTTGATTTATTTTTTTTCAACAATTCATCGAGCGAAGCCACCTCTCGCCACTTATCAACAAACTGAACTGGACGCTGAAGGTATTTTTCTAATAATTTTATAACTGGCTTAAGTGAGAGCTTCTTGTCCAATCCAGCAGGTCGACCCATATGACTAATGATCACTATTCGCCGAGCGCCACCGTCTAGGGCAGTTTTTATCACTGGCAAACTAGCCCGCAAGCGCGCATCACTTGTAATTTTACCATTAGCTAACGGTAAATTATAGTCAGTCCGAATTAAAACTATCTTTCCTTGATAATCAAGTTGATGTGCGCTTATTTTATTCATTACCACCCTAAATTTAGCTTTATTATAAATAATACATTGTTAAAACAGTCCGTACAAGCCTATTTGGCACACAAAAATTAAATCGTACGGACTTGAATTGTGTCAGTCGCTCCCTCAATACCTGGTTGACGACCACTAACAATAACGACTTGAACATCACGACTAGTGTCGAATCGATCCGCAGCTTTTAATTCTTGAGCTAGTTTGTAACCATAGTCTTCACTAACTGGACGAATATAGCTTTGGTTTGCATAACTTAAAGCCAGTTGCTGTGCAGTTTTTGGATCATCTGTAACGCTTAAAATCACTCGATTCGGACGAGTTGCCGCAATTCGATAAGCTGTTGCACCGCTCTTGGTTTCAGCCACAATAGCTTGCGCATTAATTTGTGAAGCAATCTCGACCGCCGCTGAACTAATTGAATCAAGCGCTGTTTCGTCGCTATAAACATCAGTTGAGTATTCTCTAGGAGAAACATGAGCTTGAGTGTGAAGAATAATTCGCTTCATCGCCTCAACGGCCTGAATTGGATATTTGCCCATTGCGGTTTCATCAGATAACATCACCGTATCAGCACCTTGCATCACCGCCACTGCAATATCTGAAGCTTCAGCGCGAGTTGGCTCTGGATTATCAACCATACTAGCTAACATTTGAGTTGCTACGATAATCAATTTGCCATATTTACGTGTCAAACGCATTAATTCATCTTGAACAGATGGCACAACTTCAGCACCAGCTTCTACTGCCAAATCGCCACGGGCAACCATAATACCATCTGTAGCTTTGACAATTTCTTCCAGATTTTCTGGTAAGATAGCTCGTTTGGTTTCAATTTTAGCAATAATTTGTGATCTTGATCCATGTGATAGCAAAATCTGACGTAAGTTATGTATATCATCAGCAGTTTGAATAAAACTTAAAGCTACATAATCAATGTCTTGAGTTGCGCCAAATTCAATATCACGCAAATCTTTATCAGTTAAAATATCACCACCAAAATCAGTATCAGGCAGATTTAAGCCCTTGCGTGAATAAACTTTACCATCGTTCAAAACTTCAACTTTGATCGCCGTATCAGATACAATTTCAACAATTTTAGTTTTAATTTTGCCGTCAAAAATAAACAGCGCTTCACCAACCTTAACTTTTTCAGCCAGATTGTATTGTACTGGGAAAGTTTTTTCACCATCCCATTCGCTAATTGCAGCATCTAAAATTAACTGATCACCAGCTTTAACCGCTACTGGTTCATCATTATTAAAGGTGCCCATGCGAATCTTTGGACCTTGCAAGTCCTGCAAAACCGCTACTGGTTTGCCAAGTTCATTTGAAGCTTGACGAATCCACTCGATAGCTTGAGTTTTTTCAGCATATTCTCCATGGCTAAAATTCAACCGACAGCCATTAATACCGGCCTCAATTAATTTATAAATTTGTTCATAACTATAAGTTGCTGGACCAATAGTTGCTAAAATTTTTGTTCGTTTAAATACTGGTTTTATCATAACGTCTTATTATAACAGAAAATAGCTTATTTGGGAAATATTTTAGTTTAAAGATTAACGCCATTCACTTTTTTAGTATTTTATGATATAATCTAGAAACTGGTTATGGCGGATGTAGCTCAGCTGGTTAGAGCGTCTGTTTGTGGCACAGAAGGCCGTGGGTTCGAATCCCATCATTCGCCCCAGACTCCAGATTATTTACTAGGCTAAAGCTCTAGTATTTTTTATTTTCCAGTACTTCATATTGCTTTTTTATTGTTTTTATGGTATAATAATAAGGTTACTAATTCATTATCAAAGGAGGAAATATGAGTAGCTATTTAAAATTTAACCCAACTTTCAAAACAAATACCTCAAAATGTTGTCAAAACATATCCAGAGGCAATTACATTGTTGTTGAAGGTTTTGATGAAGAAAAGAAAAAAGAGCTTCAAGACACCATTGTTAAAAAACTGAAACAGTATAAGGTCAATGTAGTAAAGCTTGAAGATGTCATTAATGAGTCAATCAGTAAGACAATTATTGAAATCATTAATGATCCAGCTCTAAATATTCTCAACAGAGTGTCTCTAATGCCTGTCATCGCTGCCAGAACAGAACGATGGCTCGATGTAAAAAAGTATCTAGACAATGGGTTCTGGGTGATTTCTACAGGGCTAGACCTAGCGGCCATCATTGACAGTAAAAACGAAAACGTTAATCTGTCAGAAGTGCTATTTTTTTTTGGACGGAAGCATTAAGGACGAGCACACGCTATCACAATTAACAATTGTGATAAAAAGTAGCATCCATGCTTGTATGGAAAAACATAGCTATGGATGGTGTAATGAGATTGAAAATAGTTATGAGAATCTGGCAAGTATCTGTAAGGCACCTCTATTAAGTGTCTCTACGATGAGCACTGCCGTCGAAAGCACTTGGCAACACATTAAACAGCTTCTCTAGGCTTTAGCACCTCTTTTAGAGGTGCTTTTAATTAACAAGACTTGCAATTTAAGATAGAAAGCGTATAATACACATTTGTACGGAGCTGTAGCTCAGCTGGTTAGAGCACCTGCCTCTTAAGCAGGGTGTCGAGGGTTCAAGCCCCTCCAGCTCCTCCAAAACTACGATAACACCCTTAGGTGTTTTTTATTTACTCGCAGTAGCTCTGCGAGTTTTTATTTTTTTCGATACGTCAATCATAAACGCAATCGACGACCGTTAGCTCCGTATGAAAGATTTTAGCTTGAACCATTAGTCGAGACTTTACTTTAAAAACGACAGCATGAATATTAGCCGAGTAGCGTAAGCGAAAGCATACTGTCTTTATTGCAAATTTAATGAAATTAAAATTTCACTGGCTGGAGGTGGGCTTTTTAGTACTGCCAAACGCGTATGCAAAAACAAAATTCAATGGAACAATCTTGAAGACTTCAAATACTTTGATTTCTTAATCTATCCAATTCTTTTCTTTATCGGATTTGTAGCGATTCTAGCATTAGCTTATTACATCGCTAGCCAAATTTTTAAACAAGATAAAGTCAGTTTTTCTCGATTAGCCGCTACTATAGCACTGGTTTCTACTCCGTTAATTATAGCTAGTTTTGTAGCATCGATTATTTCTCGCTTTAATCTTGTTATTGGCGGGCTTTTATCTTTCTTAATTGTATTGTATTCATCACCAATTTTTTATGAGGGTATCAATCATGAAATCGGTTTAACTGGCAATCAAAAAATCTACCTAAATGCAATCGCGGGCGTCATTTTCTTTATTAGTTGTTTAATTGTCGTTCGCTTAATCTTTAAAGACATAGACTTAATCATCGAGCCAATTACTGATTTAATGTCCAGCAGCTTATTTAATGGTTCGCCAGCAGGTCATAATACACCAAGCTTATTTAATAGTTTAGACTTCTAAAAGATAGCAACAAAAAATGAAGCCATGCACATATGGCTTCATTTTAATATCTCTGAAATGGTACGCCTGGAGGGACTCGAACCCCCGACCAACTGGTTCGAAGCCAGCTACTCTAATCCACTGAGCTACAGGCGCGCGTTGACCAAGAATAGCTTTATTATAACACTTCAAATGCGAAAAATAAAGCCTATAAAACCGTTATTAACGCTTATCGTTAGATTCTGCCAGGTTTAAAATATCACGAACCTTGGCGACAACTTGAGTTGGAGTTTCATTAGCTTTAACAATATAAGCAGAAATCCCCATCATTCGAGCCTCAACTTCACTTTTTTCTGATTCGGTGTTAGTTAGAATTACTACTGGTGTTTTTAGGAACGCTTCTTTAGTTCGCAAGATAGCTAGCATTTCCCCGCCACTCATTTCTGGCATAATTAAATCCAGTAAAATAATGTCTGGATAGATTTGTTCAATCAATTCTAGTCCAGTTTTACCATTATCCGCCAAAAAAACTTCAAACCCATCGCTCTCAAATTTCATGCGATACATTTGACTGATTGCTAGATCATCTTCAACGATCACGATTTTTTTCATCATAAGCTAATTATACCATATTATTTATTTTGCTAAAATAAATCGCCTCTTTTAGAGAGGCGATTTATTATTCAGATAGTGGCAGCGGTCAGAGCTTAAGCCTTACGGCTGTTAATGTAGTAAACCGCGCTACCCACTAGTGAGATCAAACCAATCATGCCGATCAAGTTTTCACCCATACCAGTCTTTGCTAACTCTTTTGGTGTATTTACCGTAGGAGTAGTTGGTTTTTCACATTGTTTATGAGCAGTAACTTTAGCGGCAGCTTGTTTAGTTCCGTTTTCAGTTACGGCTGAAACGATATTTGTATAAGTATTAACACCACAATTCATGTTGTCAGCAGTTTCAACTTTTAATTTATATCGTACGATTGCGTTTGTTCCTGGTTCGTAGTTACCAATTTTGATCCAACCATGTTCTTGGAAATACTTTTCCGCACTTGCAGATAATTTAGTATAGCCATTAGTTGCGGCGTTACGCATTTCAGCACTACCGGCAACATAAGTTAAACCTTTTGGCAAAGCATCTTTGATAGCCACATTATTTTGTGTGATACTACCAGTATTGGTATAAACTACGCGGTATTCTAATGTATCACCAGCTTTTACGTCCTTAAGATCATTTGTCCAATTAGTTTGACCAGCTACACGCACATCTTTTTGAATGGTGAAGTTTGGTTGAACAACTTTGAATTGGTAAGTTACGTAACCTGAAAATTCATTACATCCAGGCACCCGACCGTCTCGACCGTAAGTACCGATCAAAGTTCCAGCACCGATCATTTCGGCAAATGGCAACGGCACATTTGAAACTTTTTTGGTAGTTAATTTAGCCGAACCTTCAACATATCGCAAAGCAACATCGCTGTCAGTTGAGACGAAAGCTTCGTCATAAACTTCGTTCGGAGTAGCGTTTGAAGCAGAAATTCTGCTGTCAATACGCGCTTGTTGACCAGCTTTCATCTCATTTGGAATGTAAGTCTTAAGCTTGGTGTTCTCAGCAACTAGATTTAAATTAGCTGCTGCGTTGTTGTGGAAATAAGTATAAACTTCATACGTCTTTCCTGGTTCCAACTTAATACTATTCGCATAAGTTGAATCTGGTTGGCTTGCATCTTTGATGCGGACGAAGTTACGTTCGTCGCCATATGGACTGTTAGTAATTGAGTTAAAAGTGATGTAGTTTGCTGGTCGCTCAGTTGTAAAAGTATTACGACTTGGACCCCAAGCTTGTGCCAACGCACTAGTTATCACCACGCCAACGAGTACTAACAGGCTCGCTAACATAGCTTTTGAGTGGAACATTCCACCGATAGTATTCCTCATTATTTTGTCTCCCTGCCAGCTCTCACCTGGCTTCTTAATAATATTATATCTATATTATACCATAAACTTGATAAAAAGTAAATAGTATAATGCTTATTTTATTATTTTAACAACTCACAAATCAGATTATTTCAAAACTTAACTTGGTTTTGCTGGAGATCCGAAGACCTCCAGCTTTAAAGAACTAACCATGACCCGCGAAGGTGATGCTTCGCGAGTCAATCCATGCTTGTTAATCTATAGGCACGGAGCCGCGAACGACTCCATTATCGTTACCGTCAGTAGCTGGTGGCAGATCAGTTGGGACACCAACTGGAACTGATGTGTCACCAACATTGTTGGTCACATCTTTGTTGGTATCTCCTCCCTGGTCGACAATTACTGTCGTAGTCGCCCGACCAGGACTGTTAGTATCACCAGTGTTAGGCACATAGACCTGTGACTGGCCACCAACAGCATCTTTTACCAGCTTGCCGATATCCTTGGTGTCGGCAGCACCAGTTACTGTCAGATTCTGAGCCGCAGCCTTCTCGTTGTCGAGAATGCTACTCTCCCCAGGCTCCCTAGCCTTATCTACAGGGGCTGTTGTTTCCCCAGTAGTTTCGGCTTCGGGAGCCCCCTGAATCATCCCATAGTCCTCTTTCTTTTTGGACTTCTGGGATAATTTTGGCTGCTCAGAACCATCCGGTTCTTCCTCGTTAGTTTTTGGATCTGGGTCCTGAGGCTTTTTCTTCACCTCGGATCCATCCGGTTCGTGCTCGTCGGTCTGCCCCTTAGGGAAGACTTTCTTTTTCACGACCGGGTTGGCGCATCTGGCTAAAACATAAACTGTCTTACCGTTAACGCCAACGATCTTGACCGACGAGCGATCACCGGTGATGCCAGGCTGACGAGACTGGACAAAACCGGTCTTATTAATACCGGTATTAGAAAAACCAGTCTTTGGGGCATCGGCCTTGCTGATTTTCGCTGCCGCTAAATAGAGCTTTAGCTCATCAACAAGGTCAATGGCCTTGTCAGTTGCCCAGGCTTCGCCGACCTTATTTTTTTTGTAAAGGTCTCTTGCTTTTACCTCCTTTCCCAAGAAGACCTTCACATAGCCCGCAAGGGCTTTTGGGCTACGCTTAATAACCTCAATTAGATCATCAAGCGCCTTGCGAGCCTGTTTCTTATTCTTAGCCTGACGGATAGATTGAAATCCGTCGGTCAGCACCTTGGTGTCACCACCGAAGGTGTGACCATTGCCAACTTCAAGATCCATTTTCCAGGATCCTGGATCGGCAGGGTTAGGCTCGTCAACAACTGGGCTATCTTCCGAGCCTTTTTGGCTATTATCAATCACTACAGGCTGCTGCGCCTCGTAGTAGTTGATAATTACACCAACTACACCAAGGGCAACAAAAATGCCTAATAACACCGCAATCGCGGTGAATATCTTATTCTTCATAAAAATCCCTCCTTTTTTATTGCTGATCAGAGATATTCTCTTTATCAGCATTGTTATCGTCTGCAGCGCCCGGCTTAAGCTCAAACTCAAAGCCGAGCTTCTGTAGTTTTATTATCAGATCCATCTGTCTATCGACACTAGTAACACCAGTATCTTTTCCCAAGTCTTTCAAGCGTTTAGCGTAAAAATATTTAAACGCCTGATTAGCTTGTTTTCTTTCCTGCCAAAACCTAAAGTATGTTTTCACATACTCGATTTTTTTGGAAAGATAATCAACAGCCGGATCGGCAGAAACAGTAGGGTTAGTAACCATCCTTTTAATGTTTAAAACCAAAAGGATGATCAGTAACACAAGAGCAATCACAACTAACCCTTGTATTGATAATACCCAGCCAATAACTGCAGCAAGTAACTCACCACAAAGTCTCAGTAACCATAAAAAAATTTTCATAAGAACCCTCCTTATTTTTTAAAAATCGACAAAGCCCAGTCATCACACTAGACCATTTTATCAACAAAACATGGAACTGCTCCTATGAAGCAGCGTCGTAGCCAGTAAGAAACTGACCACAACGCTACCTCATAAGACGTTCGGTTCTGAAATAATCTGATTTGTTAAGTTTCATTGGCTTGTTGACTATTCCAGCCACTAGTTCCAATTCGCTAACATTTTATCATAAAATCAAATAAATGTCAATAGTATATATGCTAAACTACCGATAAAATCAATAGTTATAATATTTATGGTTAATTATTAAAGAGATTGCTCGACTATCACAAGAGCGTAAACTTGATTTTTTACTCAAAATGCTTTAAAATAAACCAAATTGGTCTCATCGTCTAACGGTTAGGACGGCAGGTTCTCATCCTGTAAATCTGGGTTCGATTCCCGGTGAGATCACCACGAAAGCACCCGACTCTGACAGTCGGGATTTTTCGTAAGCAGTGGTCGTGAACTATTTTCTAAACAGTTTATCGTAGATCGCAAAAACAATGCTGGCAGCAACCGCCCCAGAAATTGGTGAGTTTAAAATCTTCAACCAATCAAAATTAATTTGTTTAGTCTGGTCAGTTGTCGCTATACCCGTCTGGTTAGATTTCGTCTCAGCTACAGCTTTTACGCAGATACCAGTTTTTAAATCTTTAGTAAAACCAGCTTGACACACAGTTTCAATTTTACGGCAGCGGTTAGTTTCTGGACTGCGTTGATAACCACTTTCACACTTTTTAACACAATTATTATTAAAACCTAATTCATAACCATCTTGGCAAGCTTCTGGTTCAAACATAATCTTGCGACAACGATTAGTCTCGGGATGTCGATACTGACCGACCGGGCAAGCTGAAATTATTGGTTCTTCTGGGATTTTACGGCAGCGGTTGGTCTCGGGATGAAGATAGTAGCCCGCACGACAAGTTTTTATCTCTTCAATAGCTAGTTTATTACAACGATTAGTGTCTGGGTTTAATAAATAACCCTCGGGGCAGTTTTTTTGACCGATGGTCTGAATTTTATTACAGCGGTTGGTCTCGGGACTGCGTTGGTAGCCGTTTTCACACTTTTTAACACAAGTGCCAGTATATCCAGGCTCATAGCCATCCGCACATACTAGCCGACATTGACCATTTACTCTAACTTGAGGTGATTGACATTTATCGACGCAAATATCATTGACTCGTTCTTGTTTGCTTGAGCATTTATCGACACATCGACCAGCAAGTAGTTCCTGAGCTTCACTGCAAATCGACACGCAGTTTTCACCCTGACGTTGAAAACCAACTTCACATTTTGTTAGACATTTACCATTAATTAACTCCTCATTTTCGTTCAGACAAAGCTGCGGTAATGGCGTTTCTGGAAGCTCCACTAGTGGTAGTTGACTAGTCTTCAACCAAACTGCGCCATTTTGATCGCGCGACGTTAAAGTTTGCCAGTTATTAACTAAATTACCAGCACTGTCAATCGACAGACTACGTACATCATAATCTAGTTTATCTATCACATATTCTGCCTCGGCAGAAGGGCTTGAATCAGTCCCTTTTAATAAACGCAATTGATAATTACCCTTGCTAACATGCAACCAATTTTGTTGGCGATCAGCTTTTGCAAAATATCGTACCAGCTCGTCACCATTTAAAAATGGCTGCGCAAGCGCTTGGTTATTAGCTATAACCAAGACAGCTCCAGTTGGTAATTCCGCCCCTTCCAGGGTAGTAGTTCGTTTTAGTTGACCATCATGATAAACTTCTAGTCGCCAATCAGTTAAATTAACTACCGCTCCATAATTTTTAATCACCACAAACTGATTAACTTTATCAATTTTACCATTGTTAGTGTCACGCAATTGAATCTTGACAATTCGTAAGTCACTAACCGACAGATTTAAGGTTTGATCAATGTTTTCTTCAGCTCTAACTGGCGAATTATTCACCCATAAAGTTCCAAATATCACTAAAATTGTCATTAACCAGAGATTTATTTTTTGCATACCACCCTTTCTTATTAAAAACGCTCGACTAGATAGCCGAGCGTTTATTTATTGCAAATCTGCATTAGTGAAGACATTAACTACATCATCTAAATCATCGATTGCATTCATTATTTTCAAAACTTTTTGCGTAGTTTCTTCATCATTGATGGAAATTAGGTTGTCGGCTACATATTCCAACTCAAATTGTTCAATTTTAACACCAAGTTGCTCGACTTTATCCTTTACCAAGGCTAAATCTTTTGGTTCAGTATAAATTACAAACTCATTATCACCTTCATCTTTAATGTCAAGTGCACCAGCATCTAAAATCTCCAACATTTGATCCTCATTCAGAGGTGAGCAAATAATTACACCTTTTTGTTTAAACTGAAATAACACGCTGCCGGAGTCAGCAAAACGACCACCATTTTTAGTCAAAGCGGTTTTAACTTCTGGCAAAGTACGATTGCGGTTATCGGTAGCTACTTCAATCACAAAACCAATACCATTTGGGCCATAACCTTCATAAATAATTTCTTCTAACTGTGCCGCACTTTTATCGGCTACACGAGCAATCGCTTTTTCGATATTTGCTTTTGGCATGTTAGCCTGTTTAGCTTTTTCAATTACCATTGCTAATGCTGAGTTAGTCAACGGATCAGTCCCACCACGAGCCGCAATGGCAATTTGATTTCCAATTTTAGTGAAAGCCGCACCACGCTTGGCATCGACGATCGCTTTTTGGCGCTTCGTTGTCGCCCATTTACTATGTCCAGACATTTTGACCTACTTTACTTTTATTTTTAATCTGTTATAAGTATATCAAAAAAGTCATTCAGCTTCAAGATTATTCAATTTCTGGCTTCAAAATCACCTGATAGAAACCGTATAAACCAGCTAGCACAACTATGGTTTTGTAATTTTCGACAATCCAAACTTGAATTTGCAGTGAAGTTGCATCAAGTTTAATTAGCGAAGCGATAACTGCGCCGCTAGCCGTTACTAGCAATGCAAACAATAGTCCACTATCAAACACTAAAGTTGGTAAATGACGTGAACATTTTTGCGAACGAAACAATACAATTAACATTGGCAACACTACTAAAATCAAATTAACGATTTGTAACAGATTAACTCGCGCTAAACCAGCTCCAGCTAAAAAATTAACAATATCTTGACCGATTAGTTGATAAATTGTTGTCATTGCTAAAGTAATTAACAGTGCCGCACCGACATTTCGTTTAGCAGCATTAACAATTAAAATAATCATGATCAAAATAATGCCATAAATCATAAGCATATTATAGCATATTTTGTCAAATACAACATGATTTAAGCTAAAGCAACATAATATCAAGCGCCAACTTTATCGCGACGATTACTGCGTTTAGCATTCAGCTCAACATATTCAATAATTTTGCCAGCGATATTACGGCCAGTAACTTTTTCAATGCCAAAACCAGGTGAGGCGTTGACTTCCAACACTAGTGGACCACGTTCTGATCGCATTAAATCAACACCAGCCACGCTCAGCCCCATCGCTTTTGCTGCTTTAACCGCCACACGCTTTTCTTCTGGGGTTAATTTAATTACAGTACCTTGTCCGCCTTTGTGTAAATTTGAGCGAAAATCATCATCCAAACTCTGACGTTTCATACTGGCCACCACCCGTGAACCGACCACAAAAGCACGAATATCAGTACCAGCTGATTCCTTGATAAATTCCTGTAATAAAATATTTGTACCATTATCATTTGTCAAATAAAACGCCTGCAAAACTGATTTAGCAGCCTTTTTGGTTTCGGCTAATACTACGCCATTGCCGTGCGTACCACGTGCTAATTTAATAATTACTGGCGTACCACCTAAACGTTCCAATAAATCATCAATATCAGTTGTATTACGCGACACCACGGTTTTTGGAATACCGACACCAGCTTTAGCCAATAGCTGTAATGACCGCAATTTATCACGTGCCCGCGTAATCGCTAATGAACGCGACAGGCTGTATTCACCTTGCATCTCCAACTGACGCACAATCGCCGTACCATAGCGAGTCATATACGAAGCAATTCGTGGAATGATTGCATCAAACCTGTCCAGCGGTTCTCCATCGTAATAGACTTGATTTTGGCCTGATTCAACCGAAATATAGCAATTTTTATAAGCGATAATTTTAACTTCATGACCACGTTTTTCGGCTTCTTCAATCAATCTTTTTGTTGAATATAAGTCTGGGCCGTTTGATAAAATAGCAATCTTCATTAGATTTTCCTCTCTTCTTCATCATCAGGCAAACCCTGACCTTTATTAACATCAACTAGCACGTTCGCTTCGCGTAAAAACCGACGACCAATCAAAACTGGATAACGTAACTGTCCTCGATCGGCTAGAGTTAATCGACATTTTTTGACAAAACCGTTAATTTTAATTCTACTAAAAATTACATAACGTTTTTCACTGCCGTTTGAATTTTTAACCTCTGTAACTTCAAAATTATCAGTAATATTTTTTTGACCAGTATAGCCAACTCGTCCAGGGCGTAATAGGATAAATTGCAGTTTTTGTTGGCCATCTTCTTCGATCACCTCAGCCAAACTATGATCAATTGATGAGCTATAGGCACCAGTATCAATTTTGGCTGGCAGATTTTGCAAATTATAGTCAATCAAGTCCACCCGTTCAGCACGACCAATTATTTGAGGCTTGATGGTGTCCATCATTGATCGTCTTGTTAGATCAGCCAAAAACTCTACCAATCTTTGCTGATATTTTATTGCCGGATCACCACGATCTCGATTAATCGTTCCTGGCATTGAATTAATTTCAAATAATCGCCAACCATTGGCCGTCATGCCAAAATCTGCCGAATAAAAGCGATCTTGGCTAATCGCTGTTAATTTTTGATCAATTTTTGCAACAATTTGTTTTAAGTCGAACGGAATTTGTTCAACATCAAGCAAGCGAGTCATGCCTCCATAACCAATATTCGATTTTAGACCACCCTCTGGTGGAGTACGTAAAGTAGCAATGATTGGTTGGCCATTGATAATCACAACTCGAAAATCATGCCGGTCATCGACAATACCATCAATCCCAATATTGGTTTCTATATACTCCTGCACCTGCAATGGAAATTCCTTAGCAAATTGGTTGTAATCAAAATCAGTTTTTCTACCAACAAATACCCCAAGTCCAGAATTACCAGTTAAAGTCTTTATCACAATCATCTCACCAGAAGTTTCCGAAATTGCTTGAGTTAATTGCTCATAATCATAAACCACAGAGCTTTTTGGCTGAAATTCAGATAACAACTCATAAGTCTTATGCTTATCAGCCGCAATATCACGAAAAGCTGGTGAATTAAGTTGTAAAACATCATCAGCCAGAAACAAGTCCTTAACCCAAACAATATCAGGTTTAATCTCACCACGTTTTTCAAAGACATATTGCCCATCACGTTTTACTTGCACCCAATGTTTACTAAACTTTCCATGACCAACATAACTGTTTTGCCCCATTAAAATCGCCACATAAATTCCACACTCATTCAATAATTCAATTAGCTCTTGATAAGCCTGCTGATAAGATGGTGACTTGAATTTAAATTCTTCTGTGTCGTTTTTTTCTCGAAAAAAACCTAGAACGGGCATATTGTCATTCATATTCCTTAAAATACCTTATTTTTTTCAAAAAAGCAATTAAAAATTATTATCATTTTACGTATAATCATACTCAACTAAAAAAGAAAAGCCAGCTTTTCTTTTTTAGTAATACATATCTTAATTATATCATACTTGCACTAAAAAGTCAATAAAGTTCTTTCTGAGTACTAATCTAAAATCACTACTCAGAATACTATTTAGTAAATTGGCGAACAATGTCAGCCTGTTCTGGAATCGTTGGATCAAATTTAGCGATAAATAACTCATCTAACTTCGCAGCGTCGCCATCTTGCCAAACTTGGCGGAAATAATTTATCACATCAACGCGACCATTCAAATAAGCCAAATCTTTATTGTATGTCAGTGGCCGAATCTCTGGATTAGTTGACGCTAGATCTGTCGGCGTACCACGAAAGACCCGAACTGCAGCTTTATAAGCTAGGTTTTTTTGTTTGTCAATCCGCTCGGCGGTTAATTCTTCACCATCTTTTAATCCAAATAAAACTCGATAACGCCAAGACAGTTCATAGACTTCACGAAAGTCATGACCAGCTTCGGCTAAAGCGACATTTAGATATAACCCCATATTTGCTGGAGTCCAATTAGTTTTTTCATTTTTAACAGACGCTTCCAACATCGTTGCCAAGCCCTCCTCAAATGTCAAATAATCAGCTCTTGGCGTGTTAGTAAACAGACCACTGCCGAGAATTGGCAAATCAGTTTTGAAACCGTTAATGGCTCGCTGGCCATGAACACCAAATTCGTGCAATACTTTAGTAAACATTTCTTCAGCGTTTTTGATTGGCGAACGTTTACCACCTACCACCACAGCTAGTTCAGCCGAGTTCCAGGATAAAGCCTCAGCATCAGCATCAAAGATAACTTTAACACCCGATACACCTTCGGGATCACGCAGCCGCAAAGCGTTCTCAAAAAATTCCTTAATTTCTAATGATGTCGCTACATAATCATCACCGAATTCATCAACCTTCTGTTCCCAAAGCTCTCGCACCAACGCTTCCAAATCAGCATTTTGATCCAAAATATACTCACCAGCCCACGCTAACGACGGATCATCATCAAACTCTGGTAAACGAGCTTGAGGATTTTTACTAACTGGCAGACCAGCCACAAAGTGCTGGCCAAAATAAAAGCCATTTTTTAGTTCATTGTAGATCGTTTGGGCACTGTCAGATAGATTTTTGGCATTAATTTTGTTCCAAATTTGGTTCAAAATTGCGTCAACTAATTCTGGTTGCGGACGACCATAAAGTTGTTCATTTAGATCTCTCGCCCTTTCGGCTAGATCAGCGACCGCTCCTGACTGACCAGTTTTGATAAGTTGATCGATTTTTGCCAAGGTCTGAACAAAGCCTATTTCAGCCAAACGATACTGAATTGTATTATTTAAAATATCTTTCTTAAACTCGTCCGGCTCAATTTCAGCTATTTGGTTGGCCGCCAAGGATAGGTTTTGTACTTCAGTAGACAAGTAATCTGGTTGTGTAAAGACTGGATAATCCAAACTAGGATTATAACTTTTGCCACTGATAAAACTAGCTTTTTGTTGGTCGGCGTCATTATTAAATTGTTCGTACGATTGAAAAGCTAATTCATGACGACAACGACGAAGAACCTCGCCAATCTCTAAATTTTTTAAGTTTTCAGGTGATTTTAATTCACCAACAAATTGTTTATTATCTTCGTCGTTCCGATATTCCATATATTTAGTTATATCATGTTATGCTAAAAAATCAACTAAACAGCCCTTTGCGTCGAGCTTTTTTAAATTGCTCAAGTAGTTCTTTTTGCTTCTTGGTTAGGCGAGTCGGAGTTTTAACAATAATATTAACAATGTGTGGCCCTCGACGATCACTGTTTGGCGATGGAACACCATGTCCCGATAATTTAAAATCATCGCCCGATTGAGTACCAGCCGGTACTTTCATTTGGATTACACCATCAACCGTTTCAACATCAATTATTGCGCCCAACGCCGCATCAACCATGTCAATAGTTTCGTCTGATAAAATAATATTTCCCTCGCGTGTGAATTTTTTATGTGGTCGCACGTTAATATGGACATATAAATCACCTGCTTCACCACCAGAGATAGCCTCACCGCGGCCACGTAGACGAATTATAGAGTCATCATTAATACCAGCTGGAATTTTTAATTTAATCGTCTTGCGTTTTATTTTAGTGCCTTTTCCGCCACAGATCGAACATTCTTTTTCTGGGATTTTACCACTACCATGACATTCTGGACAGGTCTGAGTCTGGTTAATTACACCAAACAACGTGCGAATTGGTTGATTAATTTGACCAGAGCCTTTACAAGTCGGACAGGTTTTATGACCATAACCAGGTTCAGCACCGGAACCATGACAATGATCACAAATATCTTCAAGCTCTAGTTCAATATTTTTTTCAATACCAAAAATAGCTTCCTCAAAAGTTAAGTCCAATCGCACTTCAACATCACGTCCGCGTTTTTCGCGTGTTGTTTCGCGACCCATGCCTCCGCCAAAAAAGCTCGAAAAGATATCACCAAAATCACCACCTCCAAAATCAAAATGAACATTTTGACCAGAAAAACCACCAAATCCTTCGAATGGATTACCAGAAAAACCGCCGGCTCCGCTGTCATTACCAACACCAGCATGACCGAATTGATCATAACGTTGTCGTTTATCTTTATCTTTTAAAACTTCATAGGCTTCATTTATTTCTTTAAATTTAGCCTCATCACCGCCTTCTTTATCAGGGTGAAATTTAACCGCTGCCTTACGAAAAGCCTTCTTAATTTCATCATCAGACGCGTTTTTATTAACGCCCAAAACTTCATAATAATCTCGTTTTGCCATAAAAGTATTGTATCAAATTAGCACTTGCATTGCAAGAGTGCTAATCATCATTTATTAACTTGATCAGTGGTAATATAAAAATGCGCTAGATGCGCAAGTTTTTATGATAATTTGGCGCCCCAGGAGGGACTCGAACCCCCGACCAAACGGATAGAAGCCGCATACTCTAATCCACTGAGCTACTGGGGCTTATATAATAGTATTTTACCATAGATTAGTAAAATATAAAATATCGTTGATTAAGAAAGAAATTAGTGGTATACTTATCATATAAGTTATTGCTATGCAGGTGTCGTATAATGGCTATTATGTCTGCCTTCCAAGCAGAAAATGAGAGTTCGATTCCCTCCACCTGCACCATAATGAACTAATTCGGATAGATTATTAAACATAATCTATCCATTTTTTTATTTAGCTAAATAGCGAAAATGAGCCGATGTTCTAGGAGAAGTCGGCTCATTTTTTATTAAGATGTTTTGAATTAGCGACGTCGTCGTCGAGCAACAATTAACCACCAGCTAGTGCCTATAAGTATTGTGCAGCCGCCAGCAATTATTGGCCAAATCTGTTTTAGTTGTAAGTCATCTTTTCGGTCATCTTGACCATTCGTTTCATGATCGCTCTCATGAACTTGATTAATAGCAGATTTATCATCAACTTTAGAAGATGTCTGATCCTGCGTAACTTGCGTATCTTGATGAGTTGATTGAGTTTTCTGAGTATCAACTGAAGCAATTTGTCGTGGACGTTCAACCTCACCTAACGGATTAAGTGCCCGCTTATCAGCTTGTGTTTTAATTAAACCACTAATTTGCTGTTTTACATTTGGAACCGTTTGCTCAAGTTTTAATACAGCTGGAGTAGTTGATTGACTTGAAGAGGTTGATTGTTTTTGATCAGCAACTGGCTTATTTGTTTTTGGAATTGACGAATCATTCAACTTTGGTGTTTGCTTTTTATCATAAGTTGGTGATTTTGTTTCAGTCTTGGTTGAAGCTGATCCTTCGGTTTTTGGTGCAGCTGGTAGATTTTCTAACGTCTGAGCTGGATTAACCACTTTTGGTGATTGAGCAGACGACTGTTGACTTTGCTCTTCGACTGGTTTAGAAGCCGGCGGAGTTGGTTGTGGCTGGGTTGGATTGCTCTCCGCTGGTTTATTTGGAGTAGATGGTTGAGCGGGAACTGATGGTATTTGCGATTCAGTCGGCTTCTCGCTAGTTTGAGTATTATCTTTGGTGGTTTTAGGCTGTTTTGGTGTCGTCGTATCTGGTTTTTTCTCAACTGACGGTTGAGATGGTTGTTGATTCTGTCCTTCGGTTGGTTTTTCGACTGGCGTGGTCGGTTGTGATGGGGCAGGCGGAGTTACTACCGGTGGCTGAGTTTGAGCTGGTGCTGAGCGGCGTTCAATCGAGGATAAAATCGATTTTAACAATTGCTCCAAATCAGACAAACTGACATTCAGCTCTTGCGTTTTTTGATAAACCGCCGCCAACAAAGCCTCAACTTGATCTTTGTCTGCAATCAAAACATCATCCGGCGACCGACGCAATAAATGACGGTACTGATAACGAACTTGAGCTTCCCATTGTTGAGCGTCAGCATCGCGCTGTTTAATTTTCATAATTTTTACTTGCAGAGTTTGCGCTGCGACTTTAATATCGACAGCCGATGGATTATTTTCAATTTGCGCCAGCATTGTCTGCAACTCTTGACGCAATGATAAATAATGCAGTTGATTCTGATCGGCTTTAGCGTTATTAATCAAGCCTTTGAGGGCAGTGGCAGCCACCGCTAATTCCGAGTGATCAGTCTGATTAGTAATTTCTTTGACCAGATTGATTCGACGCATGTCAGCTTCGGCCACTTTTTGTGCTGCTGCACCCAAACGAGTATACATCCAATCAGCCTGCTCACGAGCTTTTTTGTCTTGAGCATTCACCGTGGTTAAATCTTTATTTAAAATACCCTGGTGCTTATCACGAAATTCTTTGACACGACGCTCAACTAGAACTTGGTTTTTAATCTTAAACTTCAAGTCATTAGTACGCATCATTAAATCATAACTCAGCTTATCATACACCTCACGCGAACGGCCTTCAGCGAGCGCTGTTTCAGCTGTTTGAAT
>JAUMVA010000014.1 GCA_030530425.1 Candidatus Saccharimonadota bacterium | reverse complement strand
ATGAAATTTAAAGCTAACAGTCGCCGTCGGGCGCTAGAATACGAAAAAGCGATTTTGGATTTTTGGAAAGAAAATAAGGTGTTTGAGCAATCGGTGGAGCGACGCTCGCCAGACAATGCTTATGTGTTTTATGATGGTCCACCATTTATCACTGGTGTGCCACATCATGGCACATTGCTGAGTTCAATTATTAAAGACGTGGTGCCACGCTATTGGACGATGCAAGGTAGGCGTGTGGAACGTGTTTGGGGCTGGGATTGTCACGGCTTGCCAGCGGAGAACTTCGTTGAAAAACAACTTAATATCGTTGATCGTCGCCAGATTATAGTACATGCTGATGACCCGGCACCACTTGATAAAGATGGCAATGCTTTGCCGACGATCAGTCTTGAAACTTATATCACCAAGGCGCGCGAATCGATGGTCGCTAACTCCGAAACTTGGCAAGGAGTAATTGATCGCATCGGTCGCTGGGTGGATTTTAAAGGCGCTTATCGCACTATGGACAAGGACTTTATGGAGAGTGTCTGGTGGGCGTTTAAACAGTTATATGAAGCGGGCAAAATCTACGAAGGTGAAAAAGTACTGATGTATGATACTAAGTTTGCTACGCCTGTCAGCAAAGCCGAAGTGACCATGGATAATGATGCCTATCAGACAGTCACCGATCCGAGTGTCTATGTGAAATTTAAATTATTGTCAGATTCAGCCGATGTGTATATTTTAGCTTGGAGCACAACACCATGGACGTTGCCGGCGAACTTGATGCTGGCGGTTAATTCAGAGTTGACTTATGCGGAAGTATTGGTTGATGGTGAACGCCTGATTTTAGCGAAAAATGCCATTGAGCAGGTTTTGACTGATGAAAAACATCAACCACTTACTTATGAGCTAATCCGTGAGTTTCCGGGCAGTGAATTAGCGGGACGAGCTTATCAACCGCTTGACACGGGTTCAACTTGGCCAAATCACCCAGCTGTGCATAAGATTTACAGTGCTGATTTCGTAGCTAGTGACTCCGGTACCGGCATCGTCCATATTGCGCCAGCTTACGGCGAGGACGACTTCGCACTGGCAAAACAACACGGTGTGTCGGCGTTCCATGTGATTGATGATAACGGTTATTATTTTGATTCAAAGTATAAAGGTTTGGAAGTCTGGGACAATAACAAATTTATTGCTAAAGATCTAAAAGAAAAAGGCATTGTCTGGAAAATCGACTATATTCGCCACGAATATCCGTTCAATCCGCGTAGTAAACAGCGCATTATGTACCGGGCAATTCCGTCTTGGTTTATGGATATTGAGCATCAAAAACCCTTGATGTTGGAAGAAAACGAGCATATCAACTGGTTTCCAGCGCACTTAAAACACGGTCGGTTCGCTAAAAATATCGAACAAGCGCCAGATTGGAACTTGTCGCGTGATCGTTTCTGGGCGACGGCTATGCCAGTTTGGAAATCACCATCGGGCAAGGTTAAAGTTATCGGTTCTTATGCTGAACTAGAAGAATTATCCGGTGTTAAACTTGATGATTATCACCGACCATGGGTGGATGAAATTACCTTTGAAATTGATGGTGAAACCTACACCCGCATCGATAAAGTGTTAGACTGCTGGTTTGAGTCGGGTTCGATGCCATTTGCTCAGCTGCATTATCCATTTGATAATAAAGAAAAATTTGAGCAGAATTACCCGGCTGATTTCATTGTAGAATATGTTGGGCAAGTCCGAGCCTGGTTTTATTATGTTCACGCGGTCAATACGGCATTGGCGGAAATTGGGGCGTTCGGTGATAATATCAAGCACAAAAACGCCTTCAAAAACGTCATCACTACTGGTGTGGTGGCGGGCAACGACGGTCGTAAAATGTCCAAATCGCTTGGCAACTTCACTGATCCGAATGAGCTGATGGACAAGTTTTCGGCTGACAGTTTGCGCTTCTTACTGATTCAATCGCCACTGCTTAACGGTGAGGATTTTGCCTTGTTGGATAAAGATGTGGCCGACGTGGCGCGTAAGCTGACGATGATTTGGAATATGTATGATTTCTTCACGATGTATGCTGAAGTTGACGACTGGGAGTTTGATGGACAGCTAATCGATCCATTGACGATTGATTTGAAAAACCCACTAGACCGTTGGGTGGTGTCACGCTTGCATCAATTGCGCAATCAAATCACTGACAATATGAATGTTTACGACATTCCGCATGCGGTTGAAGATGTGTTGCTGTTCATTGATGATGCGTCAAACTGGTTTGTGCGTCGGTCGCGTCGTCGTTTCTGGAAGGGTGAGGATGATACTGATAAAAACCAAGCTTACCAGACTTTGCACTATGTGCTGAGTTATTTAGCATTGATTTTAGCGCCGTTTGTGCCGTTCTTGTCTGAAGAATTGTGGCAAAAAATGGTTGGTAGTGAATCAGTTCATCTCCAAGATTGGCCAGAAGCGGGACAGATTGATGAACGAATTGTGGCTGATATGGCGGAGCTACGCGGTTTTGTTAATGAAGCATTGGCACTGCGCGCCAAGGCTGGTATTAAAATCAGACAACCGCTCGCTGAAGTGGTGTTGCCACGCTCAGCTGACGGTGTGGAGTGGTTCAGTGATATTTTGCTTGAAGAGTTGAATGTTAAACGAGTTAGTTGGCAAGCGGAAGCTCCAGTGATTGCGCTCGATTTTACAATTACGTCTGACCTTAGGAACGAAGGTCTAGCGCGTGAAGTAATTCGGGCTGTTCAAAATGCACGCAAAAAAGCCGGACTTAATATCGATGATCGAATCAATCTAGCTATGACAACTGAAAATTCAGAGTTAAAACGGGCTATTGAACAGTTTCAAAATGAAATCAATCAGGAAACTTTAGCGATTAGTAATCAGGTTTCAACCAAAGCTGATGACGAAATAGTTGAAATTGAGAAAATTAAGCTTGTGCTTAAACTTGAAAAAGCTTAAAATAAAGATATAAAGTAATTGAGTTTTGGGTTTTGCTCAAGATTCTATTTGTAAACTATGGAAAAACCAATTTCAAAACCACGATTTTTATTAACTCAGACTGCCTGTAATTTAAGAAAATGGGGCAGGCGATTTAAAAAAACAGTTTTGGAACCGACTGTTAATAATTCGGTGACTTTCGTTGGTCATTCGACGTTGATGTATGATTTTGATGGGGTAAAAGTAGTTACTGACCCAATGCTTTATAACCAAATAAAGCATATTCGTAAAAATACTCCAATTGTGCGCGATTCAATCCCACGTCGGTTTGATGTAATCTTACTAACTCATTTTCACATGGATCACTTTCATATACCATCATTAAAATTACTTGATAAAACAGCAGAAGTGGTTGTTCCGCATGGCATGCGACGACAGTTGGAAAAACTTGGTTTCACGGTTATTCATGAGTTAAATCCAAATCAAACAGTTAAGATTAAGGGTATAAAAATTACCGCAATTTCTTGTGAACACGATGGCCGACGATATTATACTGGGCCAATACGTGATGCATTTGGGTATTTAATTGAATCGTCATCTCACACTATTTTTAGTTGTGGTGATACAGCAATAACCGATCATTTTAATGGTTTAAAATGTGATATTGCGTTTATGCCAGTTGGCTGTTATACCCCATCGTCCTTGCAAGATCGACATTGTTCACCAGAGCAAAGCTATTTTATGTTTCAACAAATGCAGGCTAAAAAATTTGTGCCAATTCATTTTGGAACTTTGCAATTAGCGCTGGATAATGAAGAGTTAACGTTATGTCGAATCCGTGATTTACAACGAAATGACCCACGAGTTTCGCCATTGATAATTGGTAAAAATTACAAGTTCGAACAGATTTAGCTGGTATTTGTTTTGAAGGATTACAAGTTAATTGAGGTTAAAGAGATACTGACAATAAATGAAGTCACTTCAATTATCCAAACCCAATCTTACTATCGATGATTTAAAACTCATTGCGATTATTGCAATGTTAATTGACCATCTGGCTGATATGATAACTTCGAATGACTCAATTATGAATCTTGCATTGCATACGGTTGGGCGAATTACGGCGCCAATTATGTTTTTTGCGGCAGTCGAGGGTTATCATAAAACGCATAATTTGAAGCGTTATTTGTTTAGATTAACTATTTTTGCTTTAATTAGTCATATTCCATTCTCGTTAATGTTTTATGATGGTGATTTATTTAGATTAAATGTTATTTACACGATTTTATTTGGTTTAATAGCTATAATCGCTCGTCATAAAATTAAAAATAAAATATGTGTTTTAGTGGTTATATCACTACTTTTGGCATTGTCATTGTTTTCTGATTGGGGTTATTTTGGAATATTAATAATGCTTATTTTTGATTTTTTCTATAGAAATTTTAAACTGCAGGCTTTTGCTTATTGTTTAGCTGTGATAATAGATGGCGATGTTTTGCCGATAGTCTTATCGCAAGCTAGAATATTGAACGGCGTTTTTCAATATACTAATGGTTTTTAATAACTAGAATGATTGGTTTAATATTGCCGATAATTTTAATTAGCTTTTATGATGGTCAAAAATCAAAATCGTCAGGAACTATGAAATGGTTCTTTTATATTTTTTACCCACTTCATCTAATAATATTATGGTTGATAAAACATTTTTTGATGAATTCATGACAAAATGTTTTAAAGATGCTACAATAAAAATCAATAATAAGAAAGGAAAATATGGATGTTTTTATAGGACTAGTGATTTTAGCGGTTCTAATTTTACCAGCTTGTATGCGTATCGTTAATCAAAATGAACGCGGTGTGGTCATGACACTTGGTAGGTTCTCGGGTATAAAAGAACCAGGCTTGAACTTTTTAATTCCGGGTATTCAGACTATGTATAAAGTTGATATTCGTACTAAAACAGCTGATGTGCCAAATCAAGAAGTGATCACTAAAGATAATATCCCAGTTCAAATTAACGCCGTGGTTTATTATCGCATTCAAGACGCTGCTAAGGCTATTCTTGAGGTTGAGAACTTTATGAGTGCGGTTTCACAGTTAGCACAAACTACTATGCGTAATGCTGTTGGTGAGCGCACTTTAGACGAATTGTTATCAAAACGTGAAGAAATTGCTGAAAATATCAAAGAAATTCTCGACGTGAAGACTGATCCATGGGGTATTGATGTAGAAATACTTGAACTTAAAGATGTCGCAATTCCAGATGATTTGAAGCGTACGATCTCTAAAGTAGCCGAAGCTGAACGTGAGAAAAAAGCAGTCATTATTAATTCTGAAGGTGATAAAATCGCTGCTGCTAACTTGGCTGATGCAGCTCGGACTTTGCAATCGTCGCCTGGCGCAATGCATCTGCGGACTCTTCAATCAATTAACGATTTATCGAGTGATCAATCAAATACTATTATTTGGATGATTCCAACCGAAGTGCTTGAAGCGTTTAAAGGCTTTGGTGATAAAATGAAAAAATAAATTAATATTTTTACTTAATAACATCCTTTTTAAAAGGATGTTATTAAATTATCATTAGGTAATTTTGTAGCTGTGAAAATATTTACACAGCTATTTTATTATTACAACATCTTTTGTCTAAAAAATCTATAATTAGCACTCTTGACATATGAGTGCTAATTGCTTACAATAGAAACTGTTATTAGCACTCTACATCATAGATTGCTAAAAATAGCCGAAAAACGGCTTAAAAATTGCATTTTTATCATAATTATAAGTAAATAATTTAAAAAAAGGAGAAAAAATATGGGAAAAATTATCGGAATTGACCTCGGTACTACCAACAGTGCTTTTG
>JAUMVA010000007.1 GCA_030530425.1 Candidatus Saccharimonadota bacterium | reverse complement strand
AAAAATATGGGAAAAATTATCGGAATTGACCTCGGTACTACCAACAGTGCTTTTGCCTATATGGTAGCCGGCAAACCAGAAGTTATCACCAATGCTGAGGGTGATCGCACTACACCAAGCGTAGTGGCTATCAGTAAAAAAGGTGAGCGCCTAGTTGGCAAATTAGCGCAACGTCAACGCGTCACTAACCCAAAAAACACCATTTATGGCGTGAAGCGCTTGATCGGTCGTAAATTTAGCGACAAGGAAGTCCAAAACGACCTCGGTATTTCACCTTACGAAATTGTCAAAAAAGGCAATGGTGTCGCTGTGGTGATGGACGGCAAAGAATATACCCCAGAAGAAGTTTCAGCCATGATTCTCAGCAAAATCAAAGCTGACGCCGAAGCTTTTCTGGGCGAAAAAGTCACCGAAGCGGTTATTACTGTTCCTGCGTACTTCGATGACTCGCAACGTCAAGCTACTAAAGACGCTGGTAAAATTGCTGGCCTGGAAGTCAAGCGTATTATTAACGAGCCAACTGCGGCCGCGCTAGCCTACGGCCTCGAGGGTAAAAAAGACGAACAAATCGCGGTCTTCGACCTTGGTGGTGGTACGTTCGACGTGTCAGTGCTGGAATTAGGCGACGGTGTGTTTGAAGTTAAATCAACCAACGGTGACACTCACCTCGGTGGTGAAGACTTTGACAACCGCATCGTTAATCATTTTGTTGATGAATTTAAAAAAGAATACGGCATTGACTTAACTAAAGATAACTCAGCGATGCAACGTCTCAAAGACGAAGCCGAAAAAGCTAAAAAAGAGCTATCATCAACAACTGAAGTTGAAATTAACCTGCCATTTATTACCGCTGGTGAAGATGGTCCAATTCACTTTGAATACAAACTAACTCGCGCTAAATTAGTCGAAATGGTGTCTGATCTAATCGATAAACTAGCTGAGCCAGTTCAAAAAGCCCTCAAGGATGCGAAACTAACTCCAAGCGACATCAACGAAGTGGTGTTGGTTGGTGGTATGACCCGTATGCCAGCCGTGGTTGATAAAGTCAAGGAATTATTCGGCAAAGAACCAATGAAAGGCGTTAACCCAGACGAAGTAGTGGCAGTTGGCGCAGCGATTCAAGGTGGCGTGTTGGCTGGTGATGTTAAAGACGTGTTATTGCTCGACGTGACTCCACTGTCACTCGGTATTGAAACTATGGGTGGCGTGTCAACTAAATTGATTGAGCGTAACACCACTATTCCAACCTCAAAATCACAAATCTTCTCAACCGCCGCTGACAATCAACCACAAGTCGAGATTCATGTGTTGCAGGGTGAGCGCGAAATGGCCAATGATAACAAATCGCTCGGTCGATTTATCCTGGACGGTATTGCGCCAGCGCCTCGTGGTGTGCCACAAATTGAAGTGACTTTTAACCTTGATGCTAACGGTATTTTGAACGTGACGGCCAAAGATAAAGGCACTGGCAAAGAGCAATCGATTACCATTCAAAACTCTGGCAATATGAGTAAAGAAGACATCGAAAAAGCTCAAAAGGACGCTGAATTGCACGCTGATGAAGATAAGAAAAAGCGTGAGGCAATCGATGCGCGCAACGCTCTAGAAAACGCCATTTATCAAGCTGAAAAAATGCCAGATGAGTTCAAAGACAAGATTTCAGACGAGGATAAAGACGCGATTAAAAAAGCCGTCGAAGAAGCCAAAACTCATCAAAACTCTGATGACAAAGACGAACTCGAAAAAGCTGCCAAAGCTCTGCAAGATGCCATCATGCCAATCGGTGCTAAAATGTATCAAGCTCAAGCTGAAGACACCAAAAACACTGACAAGCAAGCTAATTCTAAAGAAGATGAAGCTGTTGAAGGCGAAGTCGTTAACGATAAATAAATTATCAGCTTAATGCTCAAAATCACAAAAACACCCCGCACGGAAATGCTGGGGTGTTTTTTGATGAATATATTTTATTTAACGAAACGTTGTAGAATATCGATGATGGTTGGATTATTTGGTTTGAAGTTGATTGATTGGCTGGCTAGATCATTAATGTCGAACCATTGATAGTTTTGGATTTCCTCCTCTGGAGCAACAGGCAACTGGTCTGAAGTAATGAGTTCCGCCTGCCAAAACAGTTCGAGATAAACTTTGTTATCTTCACGTAATTCTTGAGTGAAAACAACCTCTATCGGTTGAATTTGATAGCCGGTTTCTTCAATTGATTCGCGCTGGATGGCTTGCTTGATATTTTCTCTTGCGAACTCCCATTTACCACCTGGAAAATGCCAAAAATCCGCTCCAGTCTTTTTGACTAATAAAACTCGATCTTGGTTGACGACAATTGCTCGAATGATCACTTTTAGTTCTTTACTCATACTTTACATTATATGCGTTTTATGTTATAATGTAAAGTGTGAATAATGGCGAGAATAGAGAATTTGAAACCATACAACTAAGTAAGATAATTACCAAGGGGGAATGGAATAAATTTAATGAAGAATTTTGTACTGTAGCGGAAGAGTTTAAGCATATTGTTGGAGCTTTGGCGATAGGAAGCTTAGTTCAAAATAATTTTTCGATTGATTTTTTTGAGCAAAAAAGGCCGGGTCTTTTAGGAACTGCGTATGAATCGATTAGAAATCCTGACAGGAGAAAGATGACTACGTCTTCTCAATCTGATCTTGATATTTGGATTGCTACCAAAGATAATACAGCATCTATTAATGCTGGTGAAAAAGTAGATATAGCGGGATGTGCTTTAATAGATGAACTAGCTTCAGGGAGTTTAGAACGCGGTACTTTACATTGGATGAAAAAGAAAAAAGCTTGTTTTGAAGAATTTTATAAACAGAATGTATTTTATTATCAGATTTTTATTGAACAAAATTATAAAAAAGAGCCTTGGATGGCTCATGGTTTCAAAGATTTATTAGAAAAGCAACTTATTATTAATAACCTATCTTTTGTTAAAAAAATAAACGAATATTTTAATAAACAAATACCAGGTGACTTTTTGGAGATTAGGGCATATCCAGAATCTTTATTCCACCTAAGGCCAGATGATGTTGCGATTAATGACGGTGCTATAGACAGAGAACCTTTTCCAAGAATAGCAGACTCGCAATGGGTTGGGACGGACACAAGTTCTATTATTCTATATGAAAACAATCCTTCAATTTACCCATTTAGAGAAGATGGGATTATTCTTGGAAATTCAATACATGAATTTATAGATGCTATAGATAACCAAGAGAAGAGTTATTCTCTTGGTGCTTTCTTGCTAAAACCAGATGCTTTTGATAGAGAGCAAGTAGACGTTATACTTGACAAAATTAAGAATGGGTTGGGCAAAATTAATGGTGAGATTATTTATTGTCAAAAAATTGATTGTTTATCGGACAAAGACATTGAGATGATTTATCCTCTTCTACGTGGTTCGGATTTGAGAGATGCACAAGAATATTTATCTTCAGGCTCTGTTATGCCGATTATTGTAAAATCTGATTGTCCGCAGAATATCATGTTTAAAACGATTAGTGAAATTAAAGGCGTCAGAATTAGTGATAGGAGTGATGATAGATTACGAGAGGGGCGTTTGGTAAATGGTAGTGTTAGGGATTTATTGCCATTGCCTGGTGATGAAGAGAAGTATAAAGAACTATTAAAAGTGATTATTGAAAAGAGAACTAATCCTTCTAAAAGATTCAGTGACGAGCAATATCGCTATTATTCTAGAAATCTGATTCATAGTCCAGATAATAGGATTGAATTATTTGGTACTGTAAAGGTAGCACTAGGAAAAAGCGCGATCAAAAAAGCCGTTGAGGAAGCTAAAACCCATCAAAACTCTGATGATAAAGACGAACTAGAAAAAGCCGCTAAAGCTTTGCAAGATGCGATCATGCCAATCGGTGCTAAAATGTACCAATCTTAAGCCGCAGATGCGAAAAACACCAACAAGCAAGCCGATTCCAAAGAAGATGAAGTTGTTGAAGGTGAAGTCGTTAACGATAAATAATACAGACTTTAAGACAAGAAAAACCATCCCGATATCATTTTCGGGATGGTTTAGAAATCACCCCATTAGTTGAGGCGATTTAAAGATGTAATGAGTAGGTTTTAAATATATATTCCTTGTAACAAGCAGTTATTCCTATGACTTCTCGTCTATTTGCATAAATCATCGCCCAAGGAATTGCTAACTGATTTTCTTGAAGCTAACTATGCGATGACCATTAAAGCTCCTTTCTCTATTTTATATTTGAATCATTAATTTATTAATTCAAGAAATGATCAAATGACTAATTATTTCTTGAATGTCTACGATATTAATACATTAATCTGTAAAAAAACTGAAAATAAAAATCTTTAATAACAGGTAACTAGGTTTTTAGAATTGTTTTTGATAAAATAAGCATAATGAAATCAATGAAATTTGCAAAAATACAACGGTTTTATCAAGCTACGGTTCGTGCGATAAAAAAGTTACCGACAAAACCTTGGAATGAAATTATGCATACTGTAACTATTTTAGGTGCGCCGGTATTTGTTACAATCACGGTTTTAATTATGATGATAATTTCATTATCGATTCACAAGCCATTGATTGGTCAGGTGGCGGGATTAATTATCGTAACTCACATTATAAATACTATCTTAAAACTAATTTTTCGTCGGGACCGACCAGATACCGATTACGCAAAAAAAATTTTATTCTCAAAACATAGTTTTCCAAGCGGGCATTCTGCGGTTGGTTTAGTGACTTGGTATAGTTTGCCGTTGGTTTTATCATCAATAAATGTGCCAATGATTTTTGTTTTAGGTTTGACTATCTTAGCTCCGTTTGTGATTTTTATGATCGGTATCTCGCGAGTTTATCTCGGTGCACACTATCTAACTGATGTACTAGCTGGCTGGTTACTTGGTATAGTTTGCATGATTAGCTTTATATTGATTATTTTTTAAAATCCAAAAGCGTTTATAATTAAATCTTGTAAAGATAAGTTTTGTGATAGATAGGACAGTTTATCGGGTTTATCCGTGATGATGCCATCAACTGCTAAATTGAGATATTTTTCAGCATCGAGCTCATTGTTAACAGTCCAGACAATTACGCGTTTATTGGCGTGATGAGCTTTTTTAATAAACTCTCGATTTGCGAGCATTTCCTCAATGATCAAATAGTCAGTACTAAAACGCCGTGTGTCGCCTAATGCTAGGTAATAAATCATGCCAGTTTTAACATCTGGGTATTTACTTTTAGCTTGATGAATTAGCTTAACTTGTCCAGAAATCAAGACAATTTGATCATAAACTTGGTATTGCTTGGCTAATTTTATAACATCATCAACCATTTGTTGATCGGCTGTTTTACCTTTTAGTTCAACAAATAAATTAATTTTACCGCGTGCTAACTCAAACACCTGATTAAGCGTGGCTATTTTTTCAGTTGAGTTAGAATTACGCATAGTAAGTTTTTGAATCTCATCGAGGGTCAATTCCTGACTAGGGTGTGATTCACCAGTTAAGCGTTTAAGGGTTCGATCGTGATGCACTATGTAATAGCCGTCTTGAGTGCGTTGAATGTCAATCTCTGCCCATTTAATTCCTAGATCGATTGATTTTTGTAGTCCATTAAGTGAATTCTCCGTTGCTAAATGACCACCAGCACGATGACTGACAATCATTACAGGGCTCGGTGTCTTGATAAAAAATTTTAAAGGGAAACTCAGTGTAATGATCATCGAAATTATCACCAAGGCAATTAACGGTCGACGAACAAAGCGAATCTTTAATCCCGCATCAATGATAGTAGCTGGTAATTTCGGAATATCTAGGTTAATTGGTTGTTGATACAAATGCAAGAATAATTTAGTGATGAAAAAAATGCCAAGTGGTGCGAACAAAATTGTACTTAATAAAATAATTAATTGTTGAGTCAAAAATAAGAGTATGATTAAGCGTTGTGGCAAAAAAGCCTCTAGGTTAAGTTTATGAATTAGGAATGATACAAGGATTGACCACAAGATTACTGCGCCAAAAATAATTATGCTCGAATAAAAACCAAACCCAAAACTAGCTTTGATAAAAAATTTTAGATTATCTAAAACTAATCTTTGACTATGTTTTATGGCAGTGAGGATATTATATTTAACTAAAGCTAAAAAATGAAAAACAAAAATCCACAGAGTACTTAACGCAAATGATATCAAAATGACTAGAAAGTAGACACTGATATAAAATGGTGATGAAAAAATAACATCGACGACGAAATTTGGTAATTTTAGCCAACTTAAGAAACTTAAACCCAAGATATTACCAATAATTGGAGACAGAATAGTTAGATAAAAAACTAAAATCATTGTTCCTAAACCGAACATTTTTGGTAGTAATTTTAAACTCAGTAAAAAAGTTTGATGAAAATTAATTCGTGATTGAGACTGTAGATGACGACTACTAATAATAATTGCGCCGCAGATTTCAAGTGATGCGCCTAATAGAATTAAAGTTACGGCTATGATAGTAAGAATTATTCCAGCTGGCGTGATTAAAAATTTTAAAATATTGCTGTTGGCAACGAAACCATCGACTGTGGTCTGAAGTATCAAGTTAGTTATTGCAAAGAACAAAGGTATGATCACTAAACTGAAAAACAACTTAATTACTAATTGGTATTGCAAAAAATAAGGCATAGCCCGAAAAAAATCTGTTAAAATCTGTCGAAAATCGTGCCAACTATTGATAAAAAACCGCATATTTACTTGATATTATATCATGTGTGATGTTTTAAATTAAAAATAAGCAATAGAAACCGCCCACTAAAGTTCAGTGAGCGGGCGTGTAGCTTTATTTTAATGGGGTGTTAGCCCATTTTAGATTTGGATTACCTCCTCTCGAGCTGTAAATACCACCCGATTACCACATACTTTGATGATTTTAGTTTTCATATAAAGTACCTCCTCAGTGATCAGTCAATAGCTACATTTTCGTTATATCATACTTTGATAGTAATGTCAAGATAAACATAGTTAATTGCTTTTTAAAGATAAAAGTTTTAAAATATTAGCTGAACAAAGGTAAAATAATGAATATTCTACAGAAATTTTTTAATTTTAAACCACAAAATAAAGAAAACAAAAAAAGTTCACCAACTAGTCCGCTAGCGTTGATTATTATCGACGGTTTTGGCTTGCGTGACCAAGAACATGGTAATGCTGTTAAGGCTGCTCATAAACCTAATTTTGACCGTTATTGGGCGGAGTTTCCGCATCAACAATTAAACGCTAGTGGTGAATTTGTGGGCCTGCCGGCTGGACAAATGGGTAATTCGGAAGTTGGACACTTAAACATTGGAGCGGGGCGAATAGTTTATCAGTCGCTTGAATTGATTAATAATGCTATAAAAGATCAAACTTTTTTTTCAAATTCAGTACTGATGAGCGCCATGACTTTGGCGCGTGACAGTCAAAAAACGTTGCATCTAATTGGTTTGTTGTCTGACGGTGGTGTTCATTCACATCAAAATCACTTGTTTAATTTATTAAAGATGGCTGCTCAAAATGAACTTAAAAAAGTAAAAATTCATGTGATCTTGGATGGGCGGGATGCGGCACCACAATCGGCATTGAACTTTCTTCACCAGCTCGAAACACAGATTGCGGAGCTTGGGGTTGGTGAAATTGCCACCATTTCTGGACGTTATTACGCAATGGATCGAGATAAACGCTGGGAGCGGATTAAACAGGCTTATGATGTGATCGTTAATGGTGATGGTGAAATTTTTACTGATCCTGAAGCTGGCCTCGAGCAATCTTACAGCAGAGGTGAATTCGATGAGTTTGTTAAGCCATTCGCGATTGGTCAGCCAAGCAAGGTTGATGATGACGATGTGGTAATTTTTTATAATTTTCGACCAGATCGAGCGGCTCAGTTAAGTATGGCTTTGGCTAATGCTGATTTTAATCAATTTGAGACTGTGAGTCGTCCAAAATTAGCAAAATTTGTTAGTTTTACTAAATATAATGATGATTTAAATGCTGAAATTGCTTTTGCGCAATCTGATATTAAAAATACGCTTGGTGAGGTTTTGTCAAATCACCAAAAACGCCAATTACGCATCGCTGAGACTGAAAAATACCCTCATGTTACCTTTTTTATGAATGGCGGTCGTCATGAGCCGTTCACTGGCGAAGATCGTATATTAATTCCGTCACCAAAAGTTGCTACATATGATTTACAGCCGGAAATGTCAGTTTTTGAATTAAAAAACCAATTATTAGAGCGTTTAAGGCAACAACGAGATGATGTCATTATCCTTAATTTTGCTAACGCAGATATGGTTGGCCATAGTGGTAAAATGGAGCCGACAATTAAAGCAATTGAAGCTGTCGATCAATGTCTAGGTGAAATTGTTGATCAAATTTTAGAACTTGGTGGTTGCGCTTTAATTACTGCCGATCATGGTAACTCTGAACATGTTTTGAATGATGACGAAACGCCGATGACGGCCCATACTTCTAACCCAGTGCCGTTGATTGTCACTAAACGAGGGCTAAAGCTGCGTAGCGATGGTAATTTGGCTGATTTAGCACCTACAATTTTAGCTTTGATGAATATTGATCAGCCTAATGAAATGACTGGCCATAGCTTAATTTTAAAAGATAGTGAGTGATGCGAATTATCGGTATTGATCCTGGAACTGGGATCTTGGGTTTTGGTGTAATTGATGTGGTAAAAGGCGGGTCGCAAATGGTAACGGCTGGGGTAATTACTACGCCAGCTCATACACCATTAGATGAGCGACTGGAGGAAGTTTTTAACGGTCTTAATCAAATTATTGCCGAAACTAAACCAGACGTGATGTCAATAGAAAAAATATTTTTTGCTCAAAATATCACCACTGCGATTAGTGTCTCTCACGCTCGTGGGGTAGCTATGCTAACTGGTCGATTGGCAAAGCTTCCAATCGCTGAATATACACCGCTTCAGATTAAACAAACTTTAACCGGCTATGGTCGTGCCGAGAAGAAACAAATCCAGGAAATGGTTAAAATGCACCTGAATTTAAAAACTATTCCAAGACCAGATGATGCGGCAGACGCTTTAGCGGCGGCAATTACTCATCAATTAATGAGTCGGCATCAAGCTAATACTAGATCGTTAAACTCAGCTATGAGTGTTAAAAAACATTAAAATTTGTTAGAATTATGAGAGGATTATGATTGCGCAGTTAACTGGAAAAATTATTGATAAGAACCTCAACTTGATGATTATTGATGTAGCGGGAGTTGGTTATGAGGTGGCAGTGTCGGTAAGTGATGCCGCAAAAATTTCATTAGGTGATGACGTGTCTTTAAAAATCTATCACCATATTCGTGAACAATCACAAGAGCTATTTGGCTTTTTGGAGCTTGGCAGCAAGGAGCTGTTTAAACTATTGATTACCGTTCAGGGAATTGGTCCGAAGGCTGCTTTGGCGATTTTGTCAATTGGTGAGTTCGAGGCGGTACGATCAGCGATCGCTCGTGGAGATAGTAAATATATTCAACAAGCATCTGGAGTTGGTAAAAAAACGGCCGAGCGGGTGTGCATTGATTTGTCGGACAAGATTGGTGCGCCAAGTGTAATGAGCGCTGACTTTATTCAGACTGAACTTAATACTGACGACGAAGCTGTCGAAACCTTAATGGCATTGGGCTACACAATGACTGATGCATCGGTATTGTTAAAACAAGTGGATCCGCAGCTACCAACACAAGAGCGGGTTAAATTAGCCTTGAAAAACAAATAGTTTGAAATTCTCGATATTATTATTAATGCCAGCGATATAATAATTAATTTATGAAAAATCTTAATTTATGAAATGCTGTTTATGTCTTGACTTTAATTATTAAAAAGGTTAAAACGAAAGTATCATTAATAAATGGAGAATGTAATGAACGAAAAAACAAAATTACCAATCATAATCTTGTCAGTTGTAACAATACTCTTGGCAGCTTCAAGTGTTTACCTCTTTTTGAAAAACCAAGCATTACAAAAAGAAACCGTCGCTAATAATAATTCTTCTTCTTTGACAAAGACTAAAACTTTATCAGGTCAAACTAAAAATACTAGCGAGACTACTGCTGTAACAAATTCAACTATGCCTGAAGATATTAATTTGGGTCAAATCATGAACTCGCTATGTACTAGTCACGAAGGTAAAAAAATGAATCCATGTCCAGTAATTTCAACCGATCCAATAACTGGTAACTTTGTTAAACTAAATAAAGCAAAAACTCACGTGATCGCTAGATTTGCCGTGAGAGAGATTAATGAAGTGAAAGATTCGTATGGTAATAAGGTCAGCAGTTTAACTGGTGGTTACACTCAATTATTTTATCGCAAAGTTGGTGACAATGACTGGAAAAGAATCAAAGACTTTAGCGGTCAGGCAGTGATGTCTGGTGAGCAATTCTCAGATGAAGAAAAAGCTGCTTTTGTTGATGATTTTAAATTCTGGGATTAAAATATCGTAAATAGAAATAAACTACAATAAAAAAAGAACACTCGATCGAGTGTTCTTTTAATAAAATCATTTTGGAGGAACTGATGGGACTTGAACCCATGACACCCTGCTTAAAAGGCAGGTGCTCTAACCAACTGAGCTACAGTTCCGTATTTTTAACTATCACATTTTACCGCAAAAACCGTTTTTTGTCAATATTTTTATAAATTAGTGGTGAAGCGGTGAAATTTGCTTTTTTGAAATTAATGTAAGACAATAAAAATATTAAATTAATCTAATCGGCATATCAAAATGTACGGCAATCTGATACGTTATTTGGGTAATTATTTATTAAAAATAAAAACCATCTCGCAACAAAAATTGGATAAAAGTTATTTATTTTATGGTGTGGTTTGGGGAATTATTTGTGGAATTTGTGTGGCTTATTTATCAAGACGATTAAATTTGATTGTTATATCTAGCGTAACGATGTTTGTCTTTATTGTCATTATGTGGCGATTTAAAATACAGTTGTTTAAAATATTAATTTTTTTCGGCTTTGGGATGATGATTGGTTGGTTGCGAGGTAATTTAATTTTTACTAATTCGCAGATTTTTGAACAATATATTGGGCAAACTTTAAATATTAGTGGTATAGTTTCGGAAGATGTAATTACTTTCGAGTCTGGAACCCGCAGCATTACTTTGACTAAATTAGTTATTAATCATCACTCTGTAGTTGGAAAGCTGCTGATAAAAACCCGCCAGTCAGCATTGATTGAACGTGGTGATATGCTTGAGCTAACTGCCAAAATAGAGCCTGGAGTCGGTCCATATGTGGCAACTATTCGTAATATAGAAACTATGACAGTGACTAATTTTGGCGATCCGCCAACAAGACTACGTGATTGGTTAGCTGGACGATTGGAAAGGTTTTTACCAAGTCAACAATTTAGTTTGGTCAGTGCTATTTTGCTTGGTAAGCGACAGACAATAAATCGAGAATTATCACATGATATTCGAACTGTTGGCTTGTCTCATATGGTAGTAGCTAGTGGCTTGCATTTAATAGCTATTACGGAACTAGTTCGCAAATTATTTCATAAATTCTCACGGAGAGTTGAGCTAATTGGCTCTCTAGTAGTAGCAATATTATTTGCTTCAGTGACTGGCTTAACGGCTAGTATGTTTCGAGCTTTGATAACTCTGACTTTTAATCTGATCGCTTGGTATTACGGTCGGAAATTCAGCGGCGGACGGCTGATAAGTTTATTGGTCGCGATTAGTTTGCTAATCAACCCATTATACCTAGCTGGCGATTTATCATGGTCGTTGTCATATGCCGCATTTTTTGGAATTTTAGTGGTAGTACCAATTGTCAAGGACTTCTTCTTTGGTGATCAACAACTGAATCAAGTCACTAATTTAATTTTGAGTGTGCTAGTCGTGCAAATTGTGGTCTCACCAATTCTTCTAAATAGTTTTGGCAATTTATCGCTAATCGCTATTGTGGCAAATTTATTGATTGTTCCTTGTCTAGTTCCGTTAATGATTTTAGCGAGTGGATTAATCATAAGTTCTGGTTTTGCAATTGTCGCACAAGTATTCAATTATCTTTTGCAATTGTTAGATAGTTATGTTCTAGCGATAATTAAAATTTTGGCGGCCGTGCCATTGGCGAGCGTTGAACTGCAAGTTTCATCGACGAAAATCTTAATTATAACCATGGCTATGTTGCTAATAATTTGGTTAATGTTTATTTGTAATCAGAAGACAAAAATAGTCAATCTAAAATGAATGTGATATAGTAACGATAATGTTATGCAAAAAATAGTCAGTAATTTTGATGAGTTAGAGGATATTAGTAAGTGGTTGGTAAATAAATTACCAGCGAAGTTTTGTTTGGAAATGGTCGGTGATGTGGGAGCTGGTAAAACAACTTTAACAAAATTTTTGGTAGCAGCTTTAGGCTCTAACGATGAAGTTACCAGCCCAAGCTTTACAATTAATAATCGTTACGATTTAACTAGTGGCCATCAAATTTCACACTATGATTTTTATCGTTTGGGTGAAGCTGGGGTATTAAGTCAGGAGTTGGCTGAGGACTTAGCAAATCCAAACGTATCGGTGATTATCGAATGGGCTGGCGCGGTCAATGACCTTCTGCCAGCTGATCGAATTAAATTAAGGATTCAAACTTTGGCTGATAACACGCGTCAAATTGTCTGGGAGAGAATTGATGACTAAACTAACCTTATATCTTAAAACGGCTGACAATCAATGTCATGTGATTTTAGAAAGTGATGATCAAAAGTATAAATTTACTTGGCAGCTGGGGCGTAATTTATCTGATAAATTGTTGTCATTATTACAACAGTCATTGCAGCAAATTGGTGCAGATTGGTCGCAGCTTACTGGAATAGTGGTTTTTCGAGGTCCTGGAAGTTATACCAGTTTACGCATTGGATTGACGGTTGCAAATTCATTAGCAGATGGATTAAACATACCAGTTGTTGGTGTCGATGGTGATGATTGGCAAATGATTGGTACGCAACGATTAGCGAATAACGAAAATGATAGAATTGTACTACCAATTTATCTTCAACCAGCGGTAATTACAGCACCTAAAAAGTAATTTTGGTAAAAGCTTTTTTAGTGTATAATAAAAGTGGGTATAGTTACTCATTGATTTTTTACTTAAGTTTGAAACCAATTGGTTATGAAAGGACACAATGGATATATTGCTATTTATAGCTGGAGCGGTACTTGGCTCCGGAGGAATTTTTGGATTTTTAACGATTAAATCGCGACAGGATAAAGCTTCATCAATTAATTTGCTTAATCAAGCTGAGGCTAAAGCACAAAAAATTCAAGAGAAGGCGTCTCAAAAATATGACGAGACGATAAAAGCGGCTAGGGTTGAAGCTGATGAAATTATTACTGAGGCTAAAAAAGATGAAAATAAGCGCCGTAGTGAATTGAAAGATTTAGAGGCGCGGGCTTTAGAACGTGAACGAATTTTGGATAAGAAGCTGGACCAAGTTGATGAAAAAGCTGAAATGATTCGTCAGCAAAATGAGGAATTAACGGTTTTAAAACAAGATATTATGGCGATTCGTGCCAAACAAGAAGAAAAACTGTCAAAAATTGCGAAATTAACTAAAGAAGAAGCCCGTGAAAAATTATTGTCAATGACTGAAAACAAAGTCAAAAATGACATGATCGGCCTAGTGACAAAAATGCAAGCTGATGCAGTAGCGGACGCTGAAGAACGAGCTCAAATGATTTTATTGACGGCGATGGAACGAATGAGTGGCGATGTTACAAGTGAACGGACTATAACAGCTGTTAAATTACCTGATGATGAAATGAAGGGACGAATTATTGGTAAAGAAGGCCGAAACATCCAGGCTTTGCAGCGGGAGACGGGCGTTGATGTGCTAGTTGATGAAACTCCAGGCATGGTTGTGTTAAGCTCTTTTGATCCAATTCGTCGTCAAGTGGCGCGGTTGTCGCTGGAGTTGTTAATGAAAGACGGTCGTATTCATCCAGCTAGGATTGAAGAAGTCGTAGCAAAGGCACAACGTGAAATTGAAAAAGAGGTTAAACGAGCTGGTGAAGATGCTTCGCGTGAAGTTGGCTTGGTTGGCTTGCCAAAAGAAATGTTGACCTTATTAGGAGAATTAAAATTCCGAACGTCTTATGGACAAAATGTATTAAAACATTCAATCGAAATGGCGCATATGGCTGGTCAAATTGCTGAGGAGATTGGAGCCGATGTTAAGATCGCTAAGACGGCTGCTTTGTTACATGATGTGGGCAAGGCTGTTACTCATAAAGTTGAAGGCAAGCATCATCACATTGGAGCTGAATATGCTTTGAAATATGGCATGGGTGAAGAGATCGCGCATGCAATCAGAGCACATCATGATGATGTTGAGGCAACTACACCTGAAGCGGTGATTATTCGGGTTGTTGATGCCGTAAGTGCGGCTCGCCCCGGAACTCGTAATGCATCAAGTGAAAACTTTGTTGAGCGAATGCGTGATCTAGAAAATGTAGCTAATTCATTTGATGGTATCAATAATGCTTATGCTGTTAGTGCTGGTCGTGAAATTCGAGTATTTGTTAAGCCAGAAAAAATTGATGATTTATCAGCAATTAAATTAGCTCGTGATATTGCTACTAAAATTGAAAGTACCATGCAGTATCCTGGCGTCATTAAGGTTAATGTGATTCGGGAAACTCGAGCTGAGGAATATGCCAAGTAAACAACCAGCAATACCATTTGAAATTTGGATTAAAAGTTTAGCAAAACAGATTATTAGTGCGTCTGTAGCTTGTGTGGTTGACGATAAAGTTTTGATTGTGAAGGCCAATTATAAAGATTATTGGACCTTCCCTGGTGGTATTGCGGATGCAGGTGAAGATGCCTTACGCGCAGCCGTGCGTGAACTGCAAGAAGAAACTGGTTTAGTTGTTCAAAAAGAGCAACTAAAACTTTCACTTATAGAAGTGTCTGATCGAATGGAGTTTAAGAGTTATAATTTTGTATTTGAAACTCAAATTAGCCCAGATACTTTACAAAATATAAAATTGCAAGAAGAAGAAATTGAAGACTATCAATTAGTAAGTCGAGAGCAAATTTTGTCAAGTGAGCCTGATTCAATGGCAAATTATCTAATTTTATGGGCAAAGGGTAAGACTGGCTACTATGAATTTAAGAGATAGAAAATTATTTAAAGAATATCCTTTTCGTTTTGTAATAAGTAAGATAAATATTCCGGAAAAACATTATCGTAAAGTTATTATTGCACTAGCTTTGTTGTTTATCTTGATAAGTTTAGGGATTGGTTTACGGCAAAGCATTTGGTTTGATGAGGCTTACTCTTTGCAGTTAGCTCGTCGACCAATCAATGAATTAATAAATCTAACATCGGTTGATGTTCACCCGCCAATTTATTATTTATTTTTAAAAGTATGGATGGGGCTTTTTGGTGATTCTAATCTAGCTCTACGTTTTTCTAGTGTAATAATGATGACTTTAGCGCTGGTAGTAACTACATCTCTAATTAAGGGCATTTTTAATTATAAAACAGCAATAATTTCGATGTTTGTAATGGTCATTTCACCAATGTTATTGCGTTATGGTTTTGAATTACGAATGTATGCACTAGCAACCTTAATCTGTTGCTCAGCTACTTATGTGTTGTATAAAATACAACATGATAAGTTAATTAATTTAAAATACTATGGATTTTTATATTCAATGCTTGTTGTTTTGGGGATGCTAACCTTATATTATACGGCAGTTATTTGGTTGGTTCATGCTTGTTATTCTGTTTATTTGGCGATAAGTCGCAAGCAATCTTTATGGCGTCAACCAATCTGGGCGTGCTATATCTTGTCGGTTTTACTGTTTTTGCCGTGGCTACCAATTGCTTTAAAACAATTTACTAATGGAGCTTTGGCAAATATATCTGAAGCAATGACGCCAGTTAATTTGCTTGGAGTTTTTTCGTTCAATTTCGTTTATCAGCCGTTTTGGCAGTTGAATCAAGTGATTGGTTTATTGATGCTGATAATCATTATAACAATGATTTGGTTATTTAGTTTAAATTATCGAGAGCGGAAACAACAATTTCTACTTTTTATGGTAATTGTTTCTATTGGTATAATGTTCTTAATTTGTTTAATTAAGCCGATGTATGTTGAGCGATATTTAGTGTATTTTTCACCCTTTTTGATGTCGTTAGTAGGAGTTTGGCTAGTGAAATTAGCAAATAAAAAATCTTTACAATATCGAATTCTTTCGATTGTGATCATAGCTGGACTAATATTAGGTGTAGTAAAGCTAAATGAGCTTGGTAATTTTAATTTTCAACGTATGCAAAAACCAGACATTGCTCAAGTAATTGAGCATATCGATCAAAACTTGCCAATCGTAGCTAATTCTCCTTATGAGAGCATTGAGCTAATGACTTATTTAAAGCAGCCGAGTTATTTTCGTTCATCACATGATAATTTGTCAGGTGGGTACGCGATGCTTAACCAGAGTTCGTATCAACTAAAAAATGATGCTGAACTTGCACAATTTTCATGTTTCAACTTTGTTTATTATGATGATCAAGCGCACGATGAAATGATAAAATTAGGTTTAGTAAAAATAAAATCATCTGAGCATGCACAACTGAAAGTAGCTCAATTTTGCCGTTAAGATTGATAGCGGCCTTGTTTATCAGCTAGACGAATTTTTAAAATATCATTAAACATACGCAACGAATCTTTCAATAAGTTGACACGTGTAGTATCAAAATGCTGCCATTTGACTTGAACTTCTTTAAAGCTCAAACCTTGCTTTTGAGCTAAATAAAATAACTCGACGTCAAAAGCTCCAGTAAAAGCACCAGTTTCATGAACTCGATCTGGGCTATAAACATACAGACGATTGAAAAGTTGACTAGCTGATTGACTAAATAACTTGAAACCGCATTGCGTATCACGTATTTTAAGTCCAGTAAATAAACGCACTAAAATATTGAAGCTATCACCAATAATTCGTCGATACCACTTAGCCTTAACTTGTAGCGGGTCAATTTTACGTGAGCCAAAGATAATATCGTATTTTTGATTTGTAAAATCTAAAAGTTTCTGCACTTCAGAAATATCTGTACTTTGATCAAAATCAGTAAAAAGTCGCCATTGTCCTTTGGCTTTATTCATGCCGTTTCGGACCGCAGCAACCTTTCCTCCGTGTTTATTCTTTAATAGAAATAAGTTACCATGTTTGGCGTGTTTAAGATTATCTTGTATAAAATCAGTAAGTAATGCTACGGTCTGGTCGGTTGATCCATCGTCAGAAAAAATAATTTCATATTGATAATTTTGTTTTTCTAAAAATGGGATTAGCTTATTTAAACAGCCACGTTGAAAATTGGAAACCTCATTATAAGATGGAATAATTACAGAAAGAAAAACCGACTTGCTACTCGTTGCCATTATCGGACCCAAAAATAATTTTATTCATAATAAAGAAGTTCCAGAGTACTACCATGCCCATGACAATGATTTTTGCTAACCAAGGATAAAATCCAAAGTTCTTTAGTTGAACCAGAACAAAACTTGATATTACTAGATTAGTAATCGAAACCGTAGAATACATGATAAATTGCTTACGCGATGAATGCTTATGTTTGCCATTGGTCTTAAATGTCCAAAAATGATGTAATAAAAATGCAGTTAATAAACCAGCACTATAGCTAATGATCTGTGACACTATTAGAACTTCTTTTATGACTATGTAAAATAATAAGTTAAATAACAGATATTCAACTACGGCTGCTGTGCCTCCTGATATGATGTAGCGAACGAAGTTTTGGTGTCGCAGCAGTAAACTTTTGATATAAGTAGTCGTTTTTTGCATACATACATTTTACCACAAAATAGCTTGACATCAACTATACACTCAATGTATAGTGATAATATGAACACCTCATCAACATTGTTAGGATTAATAGCGAAATCGCCAAGTTACGGTTATGATTTAAAACAGGAATACGATCGTCTATTCTCTGGTGAAAAACCGTTAGCTTATGGTCAAGTTTATGCAACATTGTCTAGATTGGCGAGAGATGATCAGGTAAAAATTTCAGCAGAGAGTTCAACTGAAGGGCCGGATCGTAAAAAATACCAAATCACTGAGTTCGGTCGACAAAAATTAGAAGACTGGTTATTAACTCCAGAGATGCCTCAACCGAAATTACAAGCTGAATTATTTACAAAAGTCGTCTTGGCTTTAATGTTAAAAAAAGACGCTGCTAAATATCTTGATGTTCAACGCCAAGCTCATATGCAGAGAATGCGTGAAATCACAAAACAACGCAGACAAGGAGATTTGTCGTTTATGCTACTGGCTGATCATGCGATTTATCACATTGAAGCGGATTTAAAATGGATTGATTTAACTGAGAGTCGTTTATTAAATTTAAAAAAGGAGTTAGCTTTATGAAAATAATTGAAGCAAAGAATATTAAAAAATCATTTAATAAGAACACTATGGCTTTACGCGGAGCAGATTTTGCAATTGAAGAGGGCGAAATTGTAGCAGTAGTTGGAGCAAGTGGCTCAGGAAAATCAACGCTGCTACATTGTTTAGCTGGAATATTGAAGATTGATTCGGGTGAGGTGCTGTTTGAAGGTAAGAATATTGGTAAGATGTCTGATAAAAAGCGTAATCAATTGCGTCGTGAAAAATTTGGTTTTGTGTTTCAATTTTCGCAATTAGTGCCAGAATTAACGGCTTTAGACAACGTCGCTTTGCCACTTTTAATTAATGGTGTAAAAAAAGCTGAAGCCTATGCTGAAGCTAAAAGTTGGCTAAAAAAAGTTGGTTTAGCCAAAAATATGAATCAAAACTCAGGTGAATTATCTGGTGGCCAGGCTCAACGAGTAGCAATTGCTAGAGCAATGATTATCAAGCCAAAAATTTTATTTGCTGATGAACCAACTGGTTCTTTAGACTCTATAAACTCAGAAAAAGTCATGGAATTATTCATTACAACCGCTAAAGAAAATAATACCACAGTAATTATGGTAACTCATGAGGCTACAATTGCTGCTTACGCCGATCGCGAAGTGATTGTTCGTGATGGTGTTGTTATGGGGGAAAAATAATGGAACTCAGTTGGCTTTTTCTAAAACGCACTGACAAACAAGGTTGGTTTCGTAACGTAGTTATCGTGTTTGCGATTATGTTAGCAACAGCAATTTTGCTATCGGCTATGGCGTTCGGTAATGCAAGTAGTGAAAACATGCGTCGTATGCTTTGGGAAACCAATTTATTTTACCAGAATACTAATACTTACGACGGAAATCCAAGTTCACTCAAGGGCAAAACTTTAATTCAATTATCATCAACAGCATTGGGTGATGAAGGGATAAAAGAAATAGGTATTCGACAGATTGACTCGGACTCTCCACTCTTACCTAATTTAGTTCGTCAACCAGCCGAAAAAGAATTGTTTGTATCAAAAGGTATGATGGATTTTATTAATACTAATCCGATATTAAAAGAGCGCTACGCTGGTTATGATGTTAAAATTGCCGTACCAGATAGTCTATTGTCAACGCCAAATAAGCGATTGGTCATCTATCGTATCCCAGATGAACAATTAAAATTGAATAGTAAAGATCGGAATGGTTTTGGTATTAGAGTGATAGACAGTAATAAGGTTATTAAAGCAGATAAAGAAGAACTGAATCGTACTAGAATAATCATTAATGTATTTATGGCTTTGTGTGGGATTGGCGTTTGTTTCCCCTTGTTAATATTAGTGATCTCAGCGACTAGAGTTGGTATGATGCAGCGAGAACAGCGTTATGCAGCCTTGAGTTTGATTGGTAGCTCAAAGCGTCAAATTAATCAAATTATTCTAGCTGAAACTTTAGCGTTTTCAGGATTGGCAATTTTGCTTGGAACTGGGCTTTATCAGATATTAAAATACACAGTCCTTGCTAATTTAAAACTTGGTGACGATGTATTATTCTTGAGTGATTATAAAGTAACCCCGTCGATTTTTGTGGCTGTGATCGGTTTGGTTTTACTAATCGCAGTTATGGTCAATTGGATTACTCTTCTAAAAGTTAAAACTTCACCACTTGGTGTGGTCAAAAATCAGCGAAAGTTGCGTAAGCCGACTGTTTTTGGTTTGTTACCTATGCTATTAGCGATCGGTGGCATTTGGAAATTAAATCAGCTTGGTCCGGAATGGTTTTTAGAGCAAGGTAGTGCCAGTCTGCTTTATTTTGTAATCACTTTTGTTTTAATGATGATCGGTTTAGTAGTTTCAGGCCCAATCTTAACTTTTTTGTCAGCTAAAGTAATTGGCTATTTTGGAAATAATGCAACGACAATTATGTCTGGTAAGCGTATGCAAATGTTCTCGCGATCGATTTTTTCAAGCGTAAGTGGTGTTGTTTTGGCGCTGTTTGTTGGAAGCTTCTTTATGTCAATGGCAGCTAGCGTTGAGCAGACTTATCGTCAGTATTATGGTCGGACGGTTAGTACAGTTGCACTTGCTAATTCTGAGATTCGTCCAGGAGTATTAAGATATAGGGCTGAAACGGATTCTGACTTGAAAAATGTGCTTAATAGAATTGCTCAAGACCCAGAGCTGTCTAAAACTTTAGTAAAAATTAAAGACACGCGTTACTATTTTCAGACTAGTGAATTAGCTGATAGTACGGATACCGATAAACAGATATTTGGCAATATCTATAGTTGTAAAGAGGTCAGTGAATTAACTCGTTTACAGTGTCCAAAAGACTATCAGGATAATGATCAAGTAATTTTCTACATCAATCATCGAGCTAATGAAAGCAAATTAATTAAATTAGATAAAATTATGCTCGAAAAGGGTACTGTTGAAAACAAAACTTTCGAAAAAACCTTAGTTTTTGAAAGCGCAGAAGCTTCTCGATCTGGACGCAAAAGGATGCAAAATATAATTGCTGCCGCAATGTACGAAACTGGTTTTAATGGTCATCTGCGGACTGATAACGAAAGCTATGACCCATTGAAGGGAATCAGTGGTCTACTACAAGCGGTAATGGCTGGTACGGTAATGACTATCTTTGTGGCTGGATTTAGCTTGGCGGTGTCAACGATTGGAGCATTCTTTGAGCGTAAAAAATCATTCTATAACTTGCGATTGATGGGTACTGATATTAAAATGCTGAATCGAGTAGTGATGATTGAATCATTTATTCCTTTGGCTTTGGCTTCAATTGTAGCAATGATTGCTGGAATTATGACCTCTCGCTATCTAGGAGCGACTATGAGTCAACAATTTGTGTTTGCAATGCCAACAACTGATTATTTCGTAGCAATTGGTCTATCGTTGACAGCTACAGTAGTGATCATCTTAATGATCTTACCAATTCTCAAAAAAATTACTAGTTTTGAAGAAAATCGCAACGAATAAATATTTAAAAAGTCACTTGATCGGGTGACTTTTTAAATGCTAAAACTAAATAATTATGCTAATATATGATAGAATGTAGTTAATGAGATATACTATAGCGGTCTTATTCGGACTTGTCATATTGGTGTTGGGAAGTTGCTGGCTAAATATATGGTTATTAGATTTGGACGAAAAAACGATTGTTAAACAGACAACTGGGCAACAAGTTACAAAAACAAGTTTATCAAAGGATACGATTCCAATTGTTAAACCGATTAAACCAAAAATTACGATTAAATATGACGCTTTACGGCCTAAATTAACCAGCCAGTCAGCTTTGATTTACGATTTGACAAATCAAGAGCTTGTTTTTAGTCAAAATGCTCAGTCGGTCAGTTCGATTGCTTCGTTAGCTAAAATCATGACAGCTATGTTAGCGATAGAAAAATTAGATTTGGAACAAAAAATTACTATTGATACCCAAACTCTAAATCTTATGCGTCAATATCAAGCGTCAACAGCTGGTTTTTTAGCTGGTGAATCAGTCAGTGTCCGAGATTTATTGCATGGCTTGATATTGGCTTCTGGTGGGGAGTCTGGCTATGTGCTAGCAAGAGAAATAAGTGGTGACCAAACAACTTTTGCGGCTTTTATGAATCAGCGCGCAAAAGAATTAGGAGCGGAAAAAACGCATTTTGCTAATTCAATTGGCCTAGATAATCAATTGCAGTATTCAACAGCCGAGGATGTATTAAAAATACTCAAAGAAGCTTTGAAAAATCCAATTTTTCGCCAGATTTTTACCACCGAACAGTATCAAGCTACTTCACTGAATCGTGAGTTGTTAATAAAAAGTACTTTATTTTCTAAACTCGACACGAAAATTATTAATGGGTTTGAAATTTTAGGAGCAAAAACTGGTACGACTGGTCAGGCTGGGCTATGTTTAGCGGTTTTAGTGAGTCGTAATGGGCATGAGCTTTTGATTATTACTTTGGGGGCGCCATTAGATAATTTAGCCAAACCAACTCCTCATCATATAAATGATTTGCAAATAATTTTACATAATTTATTATAGATAAAAATACAACGTTTTTATCTCAAGACGAGAGCAAAAAAGTCATCAAAAGCTTTAAAAAATAAACAAAATCAGTATAATTTTTAGTACAGTAAATGTTATAGAGCTGGAAAATAGTAAATTAACAATTTGGTATAGGAGGTATATTATGAAAGACGTTTCTAATAGGATTAAGATTGTAAAGAAAGATGGCTCGCTTCAGGGTTTTGACAAGAGTAAAATTGTGATAGCGATTCACAAATCAGCAGATCGAGTAATGGTCAAGTTAACTGAAGACGATGATCAAAAAGTCGTCGATGAAGTATTGCGGGAGATCGCTAAAACTGGTTTAACTGAAATTCCAGTAGCGACCATTCACAAAATGGTAGAGATAGCGCTCGAATCGGTCAATGCTAAAGTTGCAAAATCATATCGCGAGTATCGTAATTACAAAACAGTTTATGCAGCAATTTATGAAAAAGTTTTTTCAGAGGCAGAACGTATTCGTTATCTTGGAGATAAAGAAAACTCAAACTCTGATGCGACTTTGGTTGCAACAAAACGATCACTGATTTTTAATGAGCTGAATAAGGAACATTACAAACATTTCTTTTTAAATAAAGATGAACTGCAAGCTATATATGATGGCTATATTTATATCCATGATATGTCAGCTCGTCTTGACACCTTAAACTGCTGTCTGTTTGACTTAAAAACAGTATTAAGTGGTGGTTTTGAAATGGGAAACTTATGGTATAACGAACCAAAAGGTATCGATTCAGCATTGGCGGTGACTGGTGATGTGATTCTGTCGGTTGCTGCTCAACAATATGGTGGTTTTACTATTCCTCAAATTGATGAGACTCTCTCTAAATACGTCGCACACAGTTTTGATAAATATCTCAGTCAAGGATTGGAATATTATGATGAAGAAAAAACTGAGGAACAGCGTGATTATGCTTATCAACGAGCATGCGAAAATGTAAAAAGAGATCTTCGTCAAGGCCTGCAGGGAATTGAGTATAAACTTAATACTTTAGGGTCAAGTCGTGGTGATTATCCATTTGTAACTTTCACATTTGGCCTAGCTACTGACAAATGGGGTAAAATGATCGCTGAAGAGATTTTACGGACGAGAATGAATGGTCAGGGAAAACCTGGTTTTAAACGACCAGTTCTGTTTCCTAAACTTGTATTTTTGTATGATGAGGAGCTACATGAAGAAGGCTGTCAAAATGCTGATCTTTTTGATTTAGCAATTGAATGTTCGAGTAAGGCGATGTACCCAGATTTTCTGAGTTTAACTGGAGAAGGTGCGGTTAATAGTGTGACCGATATGTATAAACGCTACAAAAAAGTGGTTTCACCAATGGGCTGTCGAGCATTCCTGTCGCCATATTACGAAGGCGGTGGTATGGAACCAAGCAATGAAGACGATCAGCCGGTGTTTATTGGACGCTGGAACGGTGGAGCGATTTCTTTACATTTACCGATGATTTTAGCTAAATCCAGAGAAGATGGTCGAGATTTCTATAAAGTCCTTGATGAATATTTGGAAATGATTCGTCGATTGCACATTAGGACTCGTGATTATCTCGGAAAATTGAAAGCTTCATCGAATCCAGTGGCTTTTACGCAGGGTGGTTTTTACAAAGGTAATTTAAAACCAAGTGACAATATTCGCCCGCTGCTTGATTATGTAACTTTTTCCTTTGGTATTACAGCTTTAAATGAGTTACAGCAGTTATATAATCAGTGCAGTCTGATTGAAGACAATAGTTTTGCATTGGAAGTCATGGAATATATCAACAAAAAGATTACTGGCTTTAAAAAAGAAGATGGTATTTTATATGCTATTTATGGAACGCCAGCTGAATCATTGTGCGGCAAGCAGATTCAACAATTCCGTAAAAGGTATGGCGCAATTAAGAATGTGTCTGATCGCGAATATGTTTCAAATTCTTTCCATTGCCATGTAACGGAAAACATTGATCCAATTGAAAAGCAGGACGCTGAACGTGAGTTTTGGGATTTGTTTGGTGGTGGTCGCATTCAATACGTTCGCTATCCACTTGACTATAATCTAAAAGCTATAAAAAGTTTGGTTCGTCGAGCTATGAAATTGGGATTTTATGAGGGTATTAATATGGCTTTGTCTTATTGTGAAAGTTGTGGACATGAAGAATTGAACATGGACAAGTGTCCAATTTGCGGTAGTCGATTTGTTACTAAAATTGATCGTATGAATGGTTATCTGAGCTATTCAAGAGTAGCTGGCGATACTCGTTTGAATGCTGCAAAAATGGCAGAAATTACCGAACGCAAAAGTATGTGAAAGGAGGTGGCAGCGGTGCGTTATCATAATATTACAACAAATGATATGCTCAATGGTGATGGCCTGAGAGTGGTGTTGTGGGTTGCCGGCTGCAATCATGCCTGCCCCGGCTGCCACAATCCGGTTACTTGGGATCGATGTGGCGGTCTGGCATTTGATGATGTAGCTCGTCAAAAGATTTTTTGTGAATTAGGTAAAGAGCATATTGATGGTGTAACTTTATCTGGTGGTGATCCACTGCATCCTGCAAATCGTCAAGCTGTTCTGGAATTGACAACAGAAATTAAACAACGTTTTCCTAAAAAAACAGTCTGGGTTTACACGGGCTACTTATGGGAAGAAGTTTGCAATTTAGAGTCAATGCACTATATTGATGTATTGCTTGACGGCAGATTTGTTCTATCAAAGCGAAGAATTGGTTTAAAATGGATTGGATCAAGTAACCAACGTATAATTGATGTTCCAAAAACATTATCCACTGGTGAAATTAAGTTATTTTTAAAGCAATAATAAACGGCTTACATTTACTGAGTTATTTAAAATCGCCCTAGCTTAGGGCGATTTTATAATTAGTAACTGATGAATCTGTCCCAGCGATTTTGACGAGTTGTAACGCTATTAAGATATTGATTCAATTGGTCAGCTAATAATTTAAACTTACGGTTAATTGGGCTGCTAGCCTTGTGATATTCAGCTTTAAAATCACGGAACATTAAATCGGCAAATAATTCAGCTCGATCCTCCCGACCATTAGTCTTTGAATAGCCACTGACAAAATATGTTTGTTCTGGTGTAGTTTTGAGCGCTATATAATCATCATCACCCACTCCCGTTCCATAAACGAAACCAGTCGGGTTTAATGCTATCATGGACTCATCTAGGTCAAGTGGATAATTTTTAATTCTGATATATGCATCGATGTAGTGCATTGTTTCATGATGAAGCGTTCGATTAAAAAACAGATTATTAGCTCTTAATGTAATGATAAAATTACTTGCGATCTGACCGTCGGCGAGACCAGCAGTGTAGCCACCGATTTCTTCAACTAAATAATAGGTTAACGGCATGTCAAAATCTTTTATTTCTTTAAAAAATCCAGCTGGATAATAGCCTAAATGCTTGTCTAGATCAGCTAAACGATTGGCGATTCTATTTTCATTAGTTAATATGCTAGGCTGATGGCCACGAGGGGCGTAACTACCCATTTCTGCGCCATAAGCAATTTTAACTCCGTATTTATTTTGAATAGAATTGCGAAGAGTGTTGTTCTTTTCAGCCTGAGTTGGTTCGGAATTGGCAGGAGGGTTTGGGTTGTTGGGCTGGGATGGATTTGGAGAGTTTTGGTTTGTTTGGCTATTAGATTGTGTGTTAGAGCTGTTTGTTTGAGGAGAATTATTGTTGGTATTTTGAGATGCTTTATTTTTGTCAGATTCTTTCTTGTCTTGAGTGTTTGACTTCGATGATTTTTTATCAGAGTCGGAATTATTAGTATTTTTTTGAACATTGCTGCTTTTTTCATCAGCAGTTGGTTGCTGATTTTTTCTGTTAGAATCTGAATTAGAACTCTTTTTCTTGGTGGTTGCTTGCTCTGTTTTGGATATTTGAGAATCATTGCCATTGTTATTTTTGGTATTTTTAATGAGAGCGTAGCTTACTCCGCTGATCAAAAACAAGGCTATGATAATAATGATAGCTTTTTTATTGATAATTTTCTTTAAGAATGTTTGTTTTTGCATAAGTGACATTAAGTATATAATATTTAAACTAAAAATACCAGTCTTCCTGGTATTTTTAAATAATTTCATGGTCGGGGTGAAAGGACTCAAACCTTCGACCTCACGGTCCCAAACCGCGCGCGCTATCAACTGCGCCACACCCCGGAAAGTGTGAACATGATTATTGTAGCATAGTTTTTTGAAAAAATCTAGGCTTTCATCACAGAATATCTTTTAATTATAACATAATTATGTTTAAAAATCAAGGTATGGATTATTAGAAAGCTGACTACGCTCAAAATCTAATAACTGTTGTTTTAGATCTGTACCAAAGGCATATTGCCCGATTCTGCCGTCACTTTTGATAACACGGTGACACGGTATGATTAGTGGCAGTTTGTTATTTCGACATACACTGCCGACAGCTCGGCTAGCTTTTGGAAAATTAGCTTGATGAGCTAAAACGCCGTAACTGATAGTTTGGCCAAATTTAATCTGTCGCATTGCTGATAAGACAGTTTGTTGAAAATGACTACCTTGAATTTTGATATTAATTTTATCAAGTGCGGTGACATCGCCAGTAAAATATTGTTGAACCAGGTTAATATAAGGGTGTTCTTCTAACTTAATAAGTTTAGCTTTTGGTTCAATAAAACTAGTTAAAATGACTTGGTTAGTATGATCGACGATCAAAAAGAACTCACCAAATGGTTGCTTAACTGATAAAAGATAAAACGGTAAACTATCTATATAAATCATTAGTGTTAGTATAACAAATTGTGATACAATGGACGCGTAAAATGTCGGGGTGTGGCGCAGTTGGTAGCGCGCACCGTTCGGGACGGTGAGGCCGCCTGTTCAAGTCAGGTCACCCCGACCATAAGTAAAGATGTCAAAATATTTTATCAATTATTTAAACTAAAAAGGAATCCTATGCCACAATTAACACCTTATGATGCGCCAAATTTTGAATTAGTCGGTAGTGATGGCCAGTTGTATAAACTAACAGATTATCGAGGTCGTTGGTTGGTAATTTATTTTTACCCAAAAGATGATACTCCGGGTTGCACTGCACAAGCCTGCTCGATTCGTGACGAAGAAAAAGCTTTGTTAGAATCTGGTGTAACAGTAATGGGAATTAGTGCTGATGATGAGTTATCACACCGCAAGTTTATCGCCAAGTATAACCTTAATTTTATACTTTTAAGCGATCCACAAAAACAAGCAATAGAAGCTTACGGCGCTTGGGGTAAAAAGATGTTTGGTCGCGAAGGTATTTTGCGTAAAACATTTATTATTAATCCAGAAGGCAAGGTTGTGAAGGTCTATGGTCGTGCTCAAACAGTTGGACATGGTGTGCAATTACTTAACGATCTTAAGTTACTACAAGCCTAATCGTTATTTTTAATATCAAAAAAGCCAAGTTTTTGCGAATAACGCTTGCCGTTAAGTAGATCATATTGAATTAAAGCATAGTCTAGATATGTTGGATCTGCTGCTAAAATTTCATTATCGCCAGCGTGATAATTAGTTAAGGCCGGGTATTTTTGACGTATCTGATCGAGCATTGTGTAGTAACCGGATTTTGGCCAATCAAGAGCTTCAAAAATTGTTGTTGCTAAATAATTAGCACTAATTTTATCAAAATTTTTAAACTTTAAATCAAAGTTTGCGAGTGTAATAATTGGTGTAAGGTGAGCTAATTCTTGATCGGCTTCGGCTACACGACTAAAAACGCCAGAGCCTGGTAGGTGATCACCATAAATTAAAACGAGGGTCTTTTGGTTAATTTGTTGGAGTTGTCTATAGAATTGTTGCAAGGCTTGGTCACTGTAATTAATGCCAGTTAAATAATTTTCCAAGCGATTATATTCATCATCAGATAAATTGTCTTGTTCTGTCCATTGTGTTGTTAAATTATAAATATTATCGTAAGGAGCATGATTTTGCATAGTAATGCCATTGATAAATTTTGGCTGTTCTGAGTTTTGTTGCAGATGTTCTAATAAAGTGGCGAAAAACGAGCTGTCAGAGTCATAAGTATTACGATCGATTGCCTGAGTGTGAGAGAAACTGCTAATATCATAAAAATTATCAATACCAATATTTGGGTAAACTAAATGACGTTTATACATTTGTGGAGTGTAATTATGTAAAGCACTAGTACTATAACCAAATGATTTTAAGGTGCTAGCTAGTGATGGAAAATTCTTAATTTTGGGCAAAAAATGTGTAAATGGTGTAGTATTGTTGTTAAAAGTTGATGACAGGCTAGTTAAAACATCTGATTCAACATTAGCGGTACCGCCACCATATTCTGTAGTAGTTAGCCAACCACTTGGCCGATTTTGTTGAAGCCAGTGAGTAAAAGGAATTGGGTCTTGTTTGAAGGCATAGTAATCTTGAAAAAGCATTGGGTCGGTAAGTGATTCCGATAAAATTAGAACGATATTGATTGGTTCCGTGGGTGTTTTTTGTTTTAATTCTGTTAAAACTGGTTGATATTTTTGAACGATTTGACAAATATTGTCTTCTGAATATTCACTTGGCCTATCGAGTGTAATTTTGCCAATATTCGATATAAATCCGACAACTGGTCCATTCCAATAATAGTTTGACGCCGGGCAACAGTTAATGATGGCATTATGAATCAAATTGTTATGGGTGGTCATTAAATTAGGGTCGCGAAGTTGTTGATAAATATTTATCAATCCCCCAACACCAATAACTGCCAGCAAGCTACTTACCAACCAGCGTCGTCGACGTGATGGTTTTGGGTAATGCATTAATAGATGATAAATAAAATAGGCACTAAGCGACATGATAAAAATCAAGATTAAATTGCGAATCAAAAAATAAAAATCGCTAGTTTGAATTAGCGAAGTCATTTGTTTAGCTTCTCCAATTAAAAATAAATCTTCTGGCAAAAAAGGAGTTTGGCGAGAAGTCATTTTAATTTGATCAACGAATAACCAGACAATGCTGATAATAATTAGAATTAAATTAGCTAAAATTGTTCGATTGAAAATCGCCAATAAGACGACATCGATCAAAAAAATAATTACCCATGACCACATAAAAACTTGATTATTGGCATCATTAAATAACCAGGTTAACATCGAAAGGTCAAGCGAATTATTATAAGTTTGAAAGATAAAAAAAGTAATTACTAACGAGAAAAAAGTTGTTGCGATCAAACTAAAAAGTAATTGATAGAATGGTGATCGTACGATTGTTTGCCAACTTGATTTTAGGTTAACTTGCCAGAATGATTTAAGGTGGGTACAAATAGTTTGATAGTTTTTAGTTATGCAGAACTTTAACATAATTATAAGACGAATTATAACATTGCTAATGATTTTGAGCAAAATCCAAACCATGATAGAATGAAATTATGGTGAAATATTATGTTAAAACCATTCCTAATAAATTCTTTTTATTCAATGCTGGTCAGTTATTAAAGGTTATCATTATTGGTGGATTATTTGGATTTGGGGTGGCTTTGTTGGCTAAATTTGGCATTAGTATGTCGACTAGTTTGGCGGCATATCGTGTAGCGTTAGTGATTTTGTCATTGATTACGATTGGTGTGTTACTGCAACTTAAAATTGATTTAGCGGTTTTGATTACGGTATCGAGCGTTATGGTAATGTGGCGAATTGGGCTAGTTTTTAGTGACGCTTTGTGGCAAATGCTGTTAGTGCAAACTTTGCTAATGGCAATTGTGATGGGAGCGTTTGGATGGATTAGCCAATTACGACAATGGCGACCAAGGATCGTCATTACGGTTTTGGTAATAATAATTTTAAGTTTAATATGAGGTGAAGATGGAGTGGACAACGATTGTGATTATTGTTTTAATCGTAGGAATGTTGTGGTTGGCTTATCAACTGATGCAATTAAATAAACAATATCGGACTGAAAAGGAGCTACGCGATTCAGCTACGAGTAATTCTGTTAATTTATTAAAAACTGATTTGGTGGAATTAAATAAAAGTTTGTTGAGCATGCAAGAGCGAATTGGGCAAAATCTAACTAATTTAAACGAAAAAGTTAGTGAAAAGATGGAAAACAATCATACCCAAATGCAGAGTTCGTTACAACGTCAATTAACCGAGAGTAACAAGATTGTTGATGAAGTTTCAAAACGCCTAACAAAACTCGAAGAGACAAATAAGCAGGTCGTCGATGTGGCGAGCGATTTAAAAACCTTGCAAAACGTATTGCAAAATCCAAAACAGCGTGGGGTTTTTGGTGAATATTATCTTGAAACGGTGCTAGAAAATGTGCTAGCGCCTGGGCAATATGAGACTCAATATAAGTTTCGCGATGGTGAGGCGGTTGATGCAGTGATCTTTCTGGATAAAGGTCAAATCTTGCCGATTGATTCAAAATTTAGTCTAGAAAATTACAATCGAATGATCGAGGCTAGCGGAACCGAGCGTGAAACTTTATTAAATAAAGTAAAAATTGACCTCAAGGGACGAATTGATGAAACTAGTAAATATATTCGGCCAACTGAAGGAACGATGGACTTTGCTTTTATGTTTATTCCAAGTGAGTCTTTGTATTATGATTTGTTAATTAATAATGTTGGTCAAGGAGGTTCATCACGAGATTTAATTGAGTACGCTTTTCGTGAAAAACATGTGATTATTACCAGTCCAACTAGTTTTATGGCTTATCTGCAAACCGTTTTACAAGGTTTGCGTAGTTTACAAATCGAAGAACAAGCTAAAGAAATCCAGATTCGGGTTGGTCAACTTGGTACTCACATTCGTAAATTTGATGATTTAATGGGCAAGGTGGGCAAGGCGTTAACGACGACAGTTAATCATTATAATAATTCTTACAAAGAACTTAATAAAATTGATAAAGATGTTGTAAAAATTGCTGGTGGCGAAAAAATAATAGACCCAGAACTAATTGATAAACCGCAGACCGATATTTAATTTTAGCTAAAAAGTTAATTAAGACTTGTTTTTTCTGTATAATATATTAAAATTATAACAGGTTAGTTGTTTTTTAGATTTGGAAGGAGGGTAGTTATGGAAGAAAGAGGAATGCAAATTGTTGTTTGCGGTCATAACTTACTTGCTGGGTCAATAATTCAGGAAACTTTGGAAGATATCTTTGGTGAAACTTTTGATTATGAATTCGTGTATTCTGGGCCAACGGTTTTTGACAGTTTATTTTTAACTAGCGATAGGATGGCAATAGATGACTGTCTTGAAATGGTTGGTTATGCTAAGGCTCGATGCGTTTTCGATCAGTATGCTAAAATTAAAATGCCAGATATAGTTATTAGTTTGCGTGAGATGATTATAAATGATTGCTACCAGATTAATTGCTTAATAAAAGACTTATCGGGTGGTTATTATAATAATCAATCTTTCTTGGTTGTTTTATCGAATGAAGCATTGGCGGCGCTTAGGTATATGAGTGATTTTAAAAACGCTGATATTGATAGTCCAGTGCTTGTGTTTGAGTCATCTGGTGCAAAAATGACAATCGATCCTGAGAAAGATTTATTGGAATATTTGACCTATGATGTTATTTCTACCGCTGATTTATATCGACAAGTTGTGCAGTCAGCGATTGCTGGCGCTAT
>JAUMVA010000013.1 GCA_030530425.1 Candidatus Saccharimonadota bacterium | reverse complement strand
ATTGGTAATCCGCCATACCAAGAAAACGATAACGGTAAACGTGATGATGGTTCTGCTAACGCTAGTGCTAGCCCTGTATATCAATATTTTATTGAGAATGCTGAAAAAATAAGTAATATACAATGTTTCGTAATCCCATCGCGTTGGACTTCTGGAGCAGGCAAGGGACTAAAGAAATTTACTGAAAGTATGATTAAAAGCAAAGATATTCAAGCGTTTAATTATTTTGCTAATCCAAAAATGGTTTTTCCAGATAATGATATTAAAGGTGGTATTTGCTATTTTGTAAAGAAAAGAGGCTTTAATTCGCCAGCTAACATTACAGTTCATACCGATGAAGAAACTTTAACCTCGAAGCGCTTTATGGATTCAGAAAACATTGGTATTTTTGTGCCTTTTGCTGAGCTTTTGACTGTTCTTGGGAAGGTAAAGACTAAAACGATTGATTTAGAAAATAATAATATTCAAAAAATCGTTTCGGTGCTCAAGCCATATGGCTTGCGCACCGACTTCCTTAAAAATCAATCAAAATATGGTTTACCTTCTGTTCAAGACAGTAAGCAAAAAGATGATGACATTGAGGTTTTGGGATTAGGAGATAAAAATAAACGCATTAGCCGCTGGGTGCCAGCAAATTACCCGCTACCCGCAGGTCGCAGTAGCATACATTGCTGGAAAGTTTTTGTGCCTTATGCTTATGGTGCAGGTGCAATTGGTGAAGTTATTCCTACGCCGATTCTCGGCACGCCGATTCAGATATCTACCGAAACTTATTTAAGAATTGGAAAATTTAAAACACAAGAAGAGGCTGAGGCGATGTTGAAATATCTCAAAAGCAAGTTCTTTCGAGCATTGGTCGGCATTCTGAAAACAACCCAACATGCGACGACAACATTTAAGTTTGTTCCACTCCAAAACTTCACTAATAATTCTGATATCGACTGGTCGCGGTCAATCGCTCAAATTGATCAGCAACTTTACAAAAAATACGGTTTGAGCGAAAAAGAAATTGCGTTTATTGAAGAAAAAGTTCGTGCTATGGAGTAAGTCAAAGTATCGATTACTTAACGGTTAGCTAAAAATAGTTTAAAACCAGCTTTGAATGGCAAAAAGAGCTATCAGGCTGGTTTTAAAATTGGTTTTTTTGTGTTAAAATAATCCTAACGCTTAAATTATTAAAGATACTGAGAGGAGCCGCGAGCTAATGGATTTTTTTGAGTTATTGAAGGTGATGGTTATTAGTCTGATTGAGGGGATTACAGAATGGCTGCCGATTTCTTCGACCGGGCATATGGTTTTGGCGGATGAGTTTGTTCGGTTGAATTTTTCGCCAGCTTTTCGCGATTTATTTTTGGTAGTGATTCAGTTGGGGGCTATTTTAGCGGTTGTGGTGTTATATTTCTCCAAGTTAAATCCTTTAAGTCCTTCTAAAAGCCGTTATGAACGTGAAAAAACATGGAGTCTGTGGGGAAAAGTAATGATTGGTTGCATACCGGCAGTAGTGGCGGGGTTGCTTTTTGATAATATGATAGAAAAACTACTCCAAAATAATAAACTAAATGGCTTAGTAATTGGCGTGATGCTGGCTGTGGTTGGTGTAATTTTTATTTGGGTTGAAAGGCTCTTATCTCAAGGAAAAATCAAAACTCATACTAAAACAGTTGAAGAAATTTCGATAAAAGACGCTCTGAAAGTCGGTCTTTGCCAAGTTTTGGCGTTGATTCCGGGTACTTCTCGGTCTGGATCGACGATTATTGGCGGATTATTAAGCGGATTGTCTCGTGAAGCGGTTACAGAGTTTACTTTCTTTATGGGTGTGCCTATTATGCTCGGTGCGAGTTTATTGAAAATTATTAAATTTAAAAGTACTATTTCCTTAGTTGAATGGGAATATTTAATTTTCGCAATGGTGGCAACTTTTATTATCTCAATGTTTGCAATTAAATTCATTATAAGCTACATTAAAAAGAATGACTTTAAAGTTTTTGGTTGGTATCGAGTCGTTTTGGGTTTAACAGTAATAATTTACTTCCTGGCTAAATAGTAATTAAGGCTTTTTTTGAAAACTAATATATGGTAAAATATAGATTATGAATTGGAAGAATATATTTAAATCACTTAAAAATAAAGATATGCGTAACCGGGTATTGGGTGTGATTGGGCTGTTGGTGCTTTATCGTTTTTTGGCTCATGTACCAGTCCCGCTTGCAAACCCTACTGAACTAAAAGATGTTGTGGCTAACGCAATTAATTCAACCGATCTTGGCGGATTCATTAATCTATTGACGGGTGGTTCTTTAACTAGCTTTTCGATTATGTTGGTAGGTCTTTCGCCATTTATTACCGCCTCAATCATTACTCAACTTATGACTAAAGCGATACCTTCGCTAGAAGAACTAAGCAATGATGGTGAATCTGGCCGACAGAAGATCAATCAATGGACACGAGTTTTGACAATTCCGCTAGCTATCGTTCAATCTATTGCTTATATATTTATTCTTCAAAATACTGTTTTATCACATAACACGACTGTTTTTGCCGGAATGTCTTCGATGGACTGGGTTGTAGCTGTGACTGCTATGACAGCAGGGGCGATTTTAGCAATGTGGATTGGTGAAATCATCACTGAAAAAGGTGTTGGTAATGGTATTTCACTACTTATTTTTGCTGGAATTATTTCGCAGCTTCCAACGACGCTTGCTACTTTGCTAGCGTCAATAACTGATGTAAAAACTTATGGCGCGCTAAATGTATTTGGTTGGTTTACATTACCTATCAATCCGGTTGTAGCTGGTATTGGTGCGATTATGATTTTTGCGGGAATTATTCTTCTATATATTCTTGTTAAAATTAACGAAGCCCAACGAGTAATTATAATTAATTATGCTAAGCGCGTTCATGGAAACTCGGCTTATGGCGGAATTAAAAGTATTCTACCAGTTAAAATGATTGTGGCTGGTGTTATTCCTGTGATCTTTGCGGTTTCATTTTTAAGCTTGCCGGCTTTTGTTGGTCAAATTATGAAAACCTCACATATCAATACTGGTCTAGCTGATAAATTAATCACTTGGTTCCAGGCACCAAATCAAGGTAACTTTAAGGGTGATACCTGGGAGGCGTTTATTTACCCGGCTGCTTACTTCTTACTTATCGTGATGTTTACTTACTTTTATACTTCAATTGTCTTTAACTCAAATGAAATTGCTGACAATCTTCAAAAACAGGGTGGCTTTATTGAAGGGGTTCGACCTGGCATTTCTACGGCGGAATATTTAAATAAAATTGTAAATCGTTTGAATCTATTTGGTGCTTTAGCTCTTGGATTTATTGCTTTGATGCCTTTTGTGGCGGATTATCTACTTTATAATTTGGCCTCAATTCAGAATTCAAATCTTTCAATTGGCGGAACCGGAATGTTAATCGTTGTAACAGTTGCTCTTGAAACTTTGCGTCAAGTAAATTCTCGCGCTTTGATGGTGACTTACGATCAGTATGAATAAAATATCTGTTAAAAATAAACCAAATAAATATCGTAAGATTACTTCTATCTTGTTGATTGTTGTATGGCTTGCATTAGCTGGATACGCTGGGTTTTATTTTTGGCAAAAGATAAACCATAAGCCAGGGGTAACTACAATCACTCATAGCGATGGTACTGTAACTAAGGTTGATGAGACCCCAGTAACTGAGCAAAAAAAACAGGAATATGTTGTTCCTTCTGACCAGCCTAGGTATCTTTCTATTGAAGATCTAGGTATATCTAATGCGCGTATCACTAAGATTGGCTTAGTGGGAAAAACTAATCAGTTGGATGCTCCTATTTCGATTTATGATGCTGGATGGTATGTATCTAGTGCAAAGCCTGGTGCTGGTTCTGGGGCTGTTTTAGTGGACGGACATAATGGAGGACCTAATTATGACGGTATTTTTAAGCGATTAGGTTCTCTTAAAAAAGGTGCCAAGATAACTATCGAGCGTGGCGATAGTAATAAATTTATTTATCAAGTTATTGATAATCGTGAAATGCTAGTATCGGAAATTGACGATCCTAGCAATAAATATGGTATGTCGACTATGCTCAATTCAATAGATCCTTCAAAAGAAGGTCTAAATATTATTACTTGTGTTGGTGATTGGCTACAAAATTCACAAACTTTTAATAAACGTGTAATGCTTCGTGCAGTTAGAATTAGTTAGCGCTATAATATTTGTATTTTAGTCTATAATATGCTATAGTTTGATTTATAGTTCTTTTAGAAAAGGGGGTGAAAATAATGAAAAAGCGAAAAATAGCTTTTTTTGATATAGACGGGACTATTCGTGATAAGTCTCTAAGTAAAACACTGTTTGATTTGCTTTGCTATGATTATAGATATCGGGGTAATAATTTTTCCGGATACAATCAATTAAAAAATAAGGCTAAACAACTTCGGGTCTATTATAAAGACCAAAGAACTGCTAAGGGAACAGTTTTCGAGAAGATGAGCCGTGATGAGCTATTCGGTTGTTTCGGTCAAGTTTTAGTTGAATTTGTTATGCTCGCCCTAGAAGATTATTTAAAAGAAGAAGTCTTCTTGATAGGTGAGCGTATAGCAAAGGAGTTTTCTTATGAGGACTATCTCTATAGTTCCATCTTGATTGAAGAGCTGAAGTCTAATGGTTTTGAGTTGGTAGCGATATCAGGCTCACCAGAATTTTTAGTTAAGCCATTCTCTGAGGCTTATGGCTTTACAAAGGCATACGGGCAAAAGTTTATCCTTGAAGAGGAGACCTCGATCTATAAACCAATAGACGTGGTCACATTCCGTGATAAGCATCTTTTTATGGAGAGATATCTTAAAAAGATAGGTGTCTGTCGTGAAGAAGCATATATTGTTTCAATCGGTGATACTGCTGGTGATGCAACAATGCTACAGGAGTCCGATGTAGCTTTTGCGATGAACCCCTCACTCGGGTTAGCTGAGCTAATGAAGGGCCGTATTATTGGATACTGTGAAATAAATCCTGGTAAGGGTTTTATGCGCACAGTTGATAGATTTCAAACTATGGATGGCGTGATTGAGCTACAACAGAAACTAAGAACTATTCCTGAGATTCGTAGCGATATTCGTCAACGAATTAATCTTTAAGTATAATAAATCGTCCGAGAAGATAATTCGGGCGTTTTTTTAATTTTATACAGATTTTTTGTTGCTTTTTTATAAAAAATAGTGTATAATTGAACAGATTTATGGCTCAGAAGGAAGTAATCAAACTTGAAGGGAAAATCGTGGAGGCGCTGCCTAACACACAGTTTAAGGTTGAGCTTCAAAATGGGCATACAATCATCGCCCATATTAGCGGAAAAATGCGCAAGCATTATATTCGTCTAGTTCCGGGTGATCGAGTGGAAGTAGAGTTGACACCTTACGATCTTACTAAGGGCAGAATCAGCTTCCGCTTGAGAGACGATAAGCGGCCTGACCAGAGTCAAGCTGCTAGCAAGCGAAAATAATGAATTTATATCGGTCGCTCTTAGCGTCGATATTGTTGTTTTTCGGAGCTTGCAGATAATATCAACCTAAAGGATAAGGAGTTTTTATACACTTATGAAAGTTCGTGCAAGTGTTAAAAAAATCAGTCCAGATGACAAGATTGTCCGCCGAAAAGGACGCCTCTATGTCATCAATAAGAAAAAACCTAAGAATAAGCAAAGGCAGGGTTAAGTATGGCTCGAATCGCAGGGGTAACCATCCCAGCAGAAAAGCAAGTTTGGATCGCTCTTACTTACATTTATGGTATTGGCGAAACAACTTCGCGAACCATCCTTGCGGCGGCTAAAATTGAGCCGACCACTCGGGTGAAAGATCTCACCGAGGCTGAAGAACAAAAGCTACGTGAAATTATCGACAATAATTACACTGTAGAAGGTGATCTGCAACGCCTCGTAGCAAACAATATTAAACGTCTTAAAGACATTAACACCTATAAAGGTATGCGCCACAAATCAGGCTTGCCTGTAAACGGTCAGCGCACACGAACGAACGCACGAACTCGAAAGGGTCGCGCAATCGCCGTTGGTGGAGCACAACCAAAAGCAGCAAGTAAGACTTGATCTAAGAAAGGGATAGAAATATGGCAGAAAAAGTTAGTCGTAAAAAACAGCGCCGATCTGTTCCATCAGGTCAAATGCACATTCAAGCTACTTTCAATAACACAATTATCACTTTTTCCGATAAAAAGGGTAACGTATTGACAGCAGCTAGTGCGGGTGCGTGTGGCTTCCGTGGAAGCAAAAAAGGTACTGCGTACGCAGCGCAGGTTGCTACCGAAAAAGCAGCCGAAAATGCACAGACTCTTTATGGTCTAAAATCAGTAGATGTTTTTGTGAAGGGTGTAGGCCTTGGTCGCGATTCTGCGATCCGCTCACTATCAAACTTGAATATCGCTGTAGAAAGTATTAAAGATGTGACTGGCGTCCCTCATGGTGGCGTTCGTCCAAAGAAAGCAAGGAGGGCTTAATTTATGGCACGAGATAGATCTCCGATTGTTAAACAATCACGCCGCGAAGGCTATGCCCTTCATCCAAAAGCTGTCAAAATTATGGCACGCAAAAGCGG
>JAUMVA010000012.1 GCA_030530425.1 Candidatus Saccharimonadota bacterium | reverse complement strand
AGCGCATCCATGGTAAGGATGAGGTCTCGGGTTCAAGCCCCGATCGTGGCTCCATTCCGTTACACCCGCACCTTTCATCCCGAAAGGTATTTTTTAAAATAACACGAACTGTTAATTAGATTGGAAGGTCTCATATAGTCTATATTCGGTCTGCGAAAAAACAGCAGGAGTGTTTATTAGCCCTCTCGCGTTACACCGCTGAGTAAACATGTCCAGTCCTCGATCTCTGTATAATTACCACAGAAAAATTAGGGACTTTTCATTTTATAAATATTGTCAATGGGTAGCTATTTTTTTTCTCAACTCTAAATAAAAACATACTTACACTATTTTTATGATAAAAGATTGTTATAATTATAATGTTTATAAATGACCGAAAATATTTTAATTACTTAAGGAGCTGTATGAAAATCCAAGACGGTAGGATAATGAATGATTTTATCGAACCAAACAAACGCCAATATTCTATACCGGTTTATCAACGAAACTATGAATGGTCTGACGAACAATGTAAAAAACTTTTTTCAGATATCATTGAAGCACACAAAAAAGACCGTACTCACTTCTGTGGATCGATAGTGTACAGTCTTCTAAAAGAAGAGAATAATATCAATCATTTTGTTATTATTGATGGACAACAACGACTTACTACAATATATTTGCTTCTAAAAGCCCTAATGGATTCAACTGAACTAGAATCAGAAAAACATCAAATATTTACCACACTATATAATGAAGATAAGTTTAAATCTTACGGTTGGGACGAGGCTAGTAAATTAAAACTCAAACCGATTAAATCTGATAATGCGCAGCTTGAATTATTAATGAGTAATAAGTTTGAAAAATTAAACCAAAACAGTGATATTTATAAAAATTATATTCTGTTTAAACAACTCATTAAAGATTATCTTGATAAAGATATTACACTCACTATCCCCAGAATATATGACGGTTTAGAAAAGCTAACTTGCGCACGCATTAGCCTTGAAGCAGAAGATTCTCCTCAAGAAGTCTTTGAAAGAATTAATTCCACCGGGTTACCACTAAGTCTTTCTGATAAAATTAGAAATTTTGTTTTAATGACGGATGCCGATCAAGATAGATTATTTGAGTCTTACTGGCTACCAATCGAAAACAATGTTAAACGCAATAAAATGTCCAGTTTCTTTCTTGATTATCTCAATATGCAAATTGATGGATTCACAAAAGAACTTACAGCCTATGACGACTTTAAAACTTATTACAAAGGTAAAAATTATACAAATGAATCGATGCTGGAAGAGTTAAAATATTATTCCGAATTTTATAAAGCATTTCAAGGCGGTAAAAATAATTACAGTTCAAAAGTAAATGAACTATTAAGTGGTTTACGGAATTTAAAGCAGACGACAATTTATTGCTTCTTATTTAAAGTTTTCGATGACTATGAGTCAAGTATCTTCAATGAAAAAGAATTAGAAAAGATTCTTGAATTTTTTCTTAATTACAGTATTCGTCGATTAGTTTGTGAAGTTGGTTCTAATTCATTGCGTGGTTTATACAAAACTCTCTACAAGCGTATTTTCAACAATTTAGATAATAAAAACTATTACTATGATGCAATCGTTTCTTTCTTTACACAATTAAACTCTGGTGATAAGTTTCCGACAGATCAGGAATTTGACATTTCGCTGAGAGAAAAAGATTTATATCATAAACTTGATTTAAGAAAATACCTATTATCAACCATTGAAAATAGCAATTCTAAAGAGAAGATTGAAATTAGCAGCGATATTACAATTGAGCATATTATGCCTCAAAAATTATCTACCGAATGGCAAAATATGCTTGGCGACGATTGGCAAAATATTCATATGGAATATTTGCACACGCTCGGCAATTTAACTTTGACTGGTTATAATAGTGAATTATCAAACAGCCCCTTTAACGAAAAAAGAAAGTTATTAGAAGAAAAAGCTGTTAAAATAAAAACTTTAAATATTGATGTTCTAAATCAAAACACTTGGGATCTTGAACACATAAAAAATCGCGCAAAAAGATTATCAAATATTATAATTACCATTTTTTCTTATCCAATTGTTTCAACGCAAATTTCTTTTCAAGATCCGAGGTACAAAGATTATGGGCTCAATCCAGATGATGCTACCAATAAACACATCGAATATTTTGTTCTTCAGGGAGAAAAAATTTTCGTCGATAGTTTTGCCGGAATGCTTAAAATTGTAATCAAAAAAATATATGATCAAGATCCTAGCATAATTGAGGAAATGGCAATGAAAAACGAACGTCTAGCTAAATGGTCAAAGAAAGTCATATTCTCTTATGATCCTACTATTATCACTGGCAAAAAGCTACAAATTGCCGGAACGGATATTTATGAAGCAGCTGGTTTATCAGCCTGGTACATTATAGAAATCATTCGCAAGCTTCTTGAAAAATATGGTATTGACGCAACTGATTTTAGCTACTCAGCCAGAGATCTAAAACAATAGTTACATAAGCCAAACCATTTGCGAATGATTTGGAATATAGTTATAATGTTTATAAATTAAATAAACTCAAATATATGAATGATTTTTTACGAGAAAATATCGAGACGGTCGATAATCAACCAAATCTTGACCCAGAAGTAACAAAGATAGCGATTAACGGACTCTCGAGACTCGAAGATAACCGCGACATTGCCAACAATAATTCGTCAGACACTACCAACATCATCGATAAACACCCAGACGAACTGAGTGATGACTGTCACAACAACGAGGATTGTTATAATGACGACGATGAAAAATACGATGAAGATGAAGAAAATGAATATGATTATTTCGATGAATACGAAGAGTATCATTATGGCGAAGAACGAGTTGATTATGACGAGAAAAAATTAACGCTTCAAGAAATCGCTATACCAAAAGAAATTATTGAACGCTACTCATTTCTCAGCGAATTACCACAAGGAATAGCCGTCATGGGCGGTGTTGCTCGCAGCATCGCACGAGAAATCATCACTGGAGATCGAGAGCCAATTCGCGACATTGATTTAGTTAATATTATTGATGATAACGGTAATAGCAAAGTTGACGACGAGACTCTCGATAAGCTCTCTCTGAGGTTTATGCCAGACGATTATTCTTTTGGTCATGGCATCGGGAACGATACTTTAGGTAACTATTTTAAAACTCGTGATTTTACCATTAATCAGAGTCTCATTTTGGACGGTAAACTGATTGTTAGCGACTTTGCTTATAATGATTTTCAAGAAAACATCATCCGACCGACCTATTTCGAGCATCCTTACGACGGCGACAATATCAAAAGTCGTTTGTTTTTAAAAGCCTTAATGATGCGGGGAATAATTTCACAGATTTCTGATTCGGTGCCATTGATTGAAGACATAGAAAGACCCGATTATATAGGCAATTTTGATGTAGCTTTGTTTTTGAATAAAGCTATGAGTAGAGGCGCACAAACGGCTGCTATTTTTACTGAGGGTCTGGCAGATTAGGATGTTATTTCTGAGAGGTATATTGATCGCCCAGTTGCTCTAGCCAAAGCGTTAATTAAAGATGTTTATAAATTCGAATTTCGTTCATCTACCGATAAATACTTTGAAGATATTCAAGAATGTAACGATATGAATGGTTTTTTCATTCCACCAGCAATGTCAAATTATCACGCTTCAGACCCTTTAATTCGTCGCGCAATCGCTGAATATGAAGACGACAGCAAAGGGGAGTATGCCAACTTCGAAGAAGAACGAATTACTGGACATTATACTCAAGCCGAATATGACGATATCAACCGTTTTTCTACCGATCATAATTATTAAAAATAAATACCGCTTATGTGCGGTTTCTTTAAATAAAAAGATACCCCGAGTCTAAACCCGGGGCAACAAGGTACTATTTTGCCAGTTTAAAGTGATGGCACATGGCGCACTGTGCAATAAAAAGTTACGCTGACTGTTTACCTCCTTTCTTTGGCAATAATGCACTTCAACAACTAAAAAACAAGTTAGCTTAAACAAGTTTTAATCATTTATTGGACAATATCAAGATAAACTTCACAAGTTGTCAGCGCTACTAGTTTACTAACGTGACCGCCCACAACTCCGCCATCAGCCCCAGCACAGGACACGTGTAGATGGGGATGATATTCATTACCAGTCATGTCGATCGAGCCAGTGAACGATACAATCTCGTAGATTCCGTCATAGTGATTTTTTTGCTCAATACTATAAACACCGACTATCAATTCGCTGACTGCACCCATCGCACCCACTGTCGCTAAAACGAATTTTTCCTGTTCGCTAACTTCTTTTATCTTGTCGAGAATATTCTCACCTTGATCGACTTTAATAATAATCTTATTATCATATCTTTTGTAATTCATAAAATCCTTTTTTGTAAAATTCATATACTAGCAACTAGATATTTATCTAATTACATGCATCTATTGTAACACGTTTATTTTTGTAACATCACACTCTGATAATATTTTTAGCGTATAATGTTGATTTTTATTTATTTTTATGTTATAATAGAAAAGTTGGTCATTTTTGATCGACGAGTTTTGTACATTTTTATTTTTATTTTAAGGAGGGACTTTTTTATGAAAAAGTTAATGAACAAAGTGTGGTTGTCAATCATCGCTGGTGGACAGGGAACTAGATTGTTCCCGTTAAGCAACGATTCTTGCCCAAAGCAATTTTGTGCCCTGAATGAGAAGGAAACTTTTATTCAGGCAACAGCCAAACGCTTCATAAATCTTGGCATAGACGCCGAAAAAATTGTAGTGATTGTCACAAACGACAATCAATACAACTTAGCAAAACAGCAGCTATTACCGCTAGGGATTTTATCTGTCAATATATATAGAATTCCCGCTTCGTGTGATTATGCCGGAGCAATGGTAAAAGCGACTGAGTTTATTGCTGCCCACGCCGACGAAGACGCCATCGTCATAAATACCCCCAGCGATCAATATATAGCTGAGGGCGAAGAATTTACCAAAACTATTTACGAGGCCAGTTCCAGTGCGGCAAAAGGCGATATGACCATAGTCGGTGTTCGAGTAACTGATTTAGTAACCACCATGGGTTGTGGTCACGCTAGTTATGATCCAAAAGAAGCAGGAAAAATTAAAACTGTTACTGGTTTTATTGAAAAACCGAAACAGGAGGAAGCTGAAAAGCTATTAAGAGAAAGCAATTCGGCTTGCAATACTGGCATTAATATTTGGTCAGTCAAAACTTTAATGGACGCCACCAAAGAATACAGAGGCAGTTCAAAAAGGCTTAAGACTGATGAATTAATGGAGTGCTTCAATGTTATAAAGCTCTCGATCGGTAAATTTAGCTGGTATGATTGTGGAACGTTGAAGTCTCTTTATGATATCAGTAAAAAGACACCAAATCACAAGAATGCCAGCTTTGGCGATAAAATCGATCGAACTGACTGTTATGGGTCTTTATTTATAACCATAGACGGTGTTAAAATCTATGCCGCTGGCGTAGAACACACTGCTGTAATAGTCAATGAGATTAACGGTAAAATCGTCGTAGCAGTCGTTAAGCTTGACGACAGCCAGAAAGTCCGCGAATTAGCAGAAGACTACAAGGCCAACAAAAAATTTTTGACAGCAGACTTTTCGGTTGGAGCACGCAACAATCGTGTGTCGCGCACCAATATGTCGAAAGATATTAGTGTTGGTTTTGTCGGGGTTAATAATTATACTGTGACCGTACTCAAAGACAAGTCAAGTAGTAATATTTCTGTAATTGTCAGCAATGATATCGCAGAATAGAGCTTGACTATACTTTTTCTAAAAATCTAAAAACACAAGACCGAGAGTTAAGCTCTCGGTTTTTTATTTAATCATTTATGTGAATAATGTTGACTTTTTAACTACACTTATAGTATAATCTATACAGGTATAGCCAAAGACAGTAGCTGTCGCAAGACTTAATCTGCTACCGAGGAAATCATGAAAAGTCTTTGGTAGTTGCGAGAATCAAAGACTTTTTTAGTTTTTTCTCCAGTTACCGCAAATTAACAATTTAATCGTTTTATAAACACAACCTAAAGAAAGGATTTTATGGCAATTTCACGCGATAAAAAACAAACTTTGGTTGCGGAAGTCGAACAGCTTATTCGCGAAGCAAAATCAGTAGTTAGTGCAACTTATGCTGGTATTACTGTTAAACAATTGCAAGAACTTCGTAAAGCTGCTCGCGAAAATAATGTGACAATCAAAGTCATTAAAAACCGCTTAGTCAAAGTAGCAATGAAAAATATCGACACGCTAAAAGATATCGATGCAACTTCATTGCAAGGACAGCTAATCTACGCTTTTTCAAATGATGACGAAATTGCAGCCGCACAAGTTCTTGGTAAATTTGCTAAAGAACACCCTGAAGTTCAACTCGTTGGTTCATTCGCAAACGACGGAACAACTATGGATGCTGCAATGGTTACGACTTTGTCGGAGCTTCCAAGCAAAGACCAACTTATTGGTCAAATCGTGGAAACTTTACTGTCACCACTTCATGGAATTACCGGTGGTCTTACTAACGAAGATCTCGAATTTCGCAAAGCAACCAATTAATTTTTATATTTAGATAATTAACTTATAAAAGGAGTCAAATCATGGCTGATATTAAAAAATTGGCTGAGGAATTGGTTAAATTAACCATTCTTGAAGCTAACGACCTGAAAAATCTTTTGAAAGATGAGTACGGAATTGAACCAGCTGCTGT
>JAUMVA010000011.1 GCA_030530425.1 Candidatus Saccharimonadota bacterium | reverse complement strand
AAGCCTTTCGTTTAGCAAGACTTTCAGACACTTCTCCTTTTTCATACTGCGCGACCGGAAGATATCCACCTGGTCTTTCGTAAGAAATAACATTACCTTTCGCGTAACTACCTTTAAAAACGTGTTTGATTTCTAATTCTCCAATGGTCATAATCAGGTCAGTAAACTTATTGCTACGATATTCAAAATTGGTGTAATTGGCGCTTTTTACCGTTGCCAAGATAATATGGTCAGAAGTGTTGGCTAGGACAGTCTTATTGGAAAAATCATAAGCCATATCTAATTCGCCAACAGGGACGTCATAATGAATATCTTTTTGTTGGACTGAATAAGATGAGGTGGCTGGTGGGGCTTGAGTGATATATTTTTCTTGTGCTTGGTGGCTTAGACTTAAGTACGTTGCCCCGGCTACGATTATTACAACTTCTGTTAAACTGTAGAATAGTATTTTTTTATTCATTGTTAACTCCTTTGAAATTACCTATAGATATTTCTCACAACCGCATCATCTATTTCTTGCGGTCTTTGAACGACCCTTTCTAAATCAGTTTAACACACAGTGCTGCATGGATAAAGATTAGTATAACTTAACTCAAACACATATCTCCCCACTTTATTTTTTTAAAAAAATCACCCGCTGCTAAATGCAACGAGTGAAATTTTTAAGACTTATTCTTGTATTTTTTAGTAAATTTCCATTAGCAATTCGCCACCGAGCTTTTGCTTTTTAGCAGCAAATCCGCTCATCACGCCTTTTGAGGTGCTGATCAAAACCATACCACGTCCGTTTTTGACCTTTGGAATCTCATCGGCACCAACGTAAAGACGGCGACCTGGTTTACTTAAGCGTTTAATCTCAGTAAATTTAGTATTTTCATTTACTTCGTTGATAGTAATTACTAAATTATCTTGCGGTTTTTGAGTCTCGACTTTAACATCAGCAATATAGCCAGCTTTTTTTAATTCAGTTGCAATCGTTAGTTTTAACTTACTTGCTGGAACGGTGATCTGATTTTTACCAACATTAGCTGCGTTACGAATGCGAGTCAATAAATCTGCGATTGGATCTGTTGATTGTAATGACATAATTCTCCTTTACCAACTACTCTTTGTTACACCCGGGATTTCACCCTTTGAGGCTTTTTGGCGGAAGCTAATACGACTTAAGCCAAATTTACGCATATAAGCTCGTGGTCGACCAGTCAGAGCATCGCGGTTTTTCCAGCGAGTTGGGCTGGAGTTTTTTGGTAATTTTGCTAAACCTTCAAAATCGCCAATTCGTTTTAACTCAGCACGTTTAGCTGCGTATTTTTTAATCATGTTTTGGCGCTTTAAGTCACGAGCCAAGATTGATTTTTTAGCCATTATTTAGTTCCTTTCTTTTCAAAAGGCATACCAAAGGCTTCAAGCAAAGCTTTCGAATGCGCTTTATCTTGGTTCTTAATCACGAAAGTAATTTGTAAACCGTGTAAAATTTGAGTTTCCTCAAAAGTTAAGCCTGGAAAAACTGATTGTTCGGTTAAGCCAAGGTTGTAATTACCGGTTTTGTCAAATGCCTTAACGCTGACGCCGTGAAAATCACGAACACGTGGCAATACGACGTTGATTAGGTTATCTAGAAAATCGTACATATGATCATTGCGTAAAGTTACGCTTACACCAACGCGGTTCATACCGGCACGAATTTTAAAGGTTGCAATTGACTTTTTTGCCATGCGATCAACTGGCTTTTGACCAGTGATTTTAGTCAAAGTGTTAGTGACAACTTCATAAAATTTTTTGTCATCTTTTTTCTTGCCAATACCGCTAGAAACAACGATTTTTTGTAATTTTGGGACTTGATTGATATTAGTTAAATCAAGATCTTTAACTAGTTTTGGCGCAATCTTGTCCTGGTATTGTTGTTTCAAACGAGGCACGTATTTTTGATCAGCCATTATTTTTTAGCCCCTTTCTTAGCTTTTGTTTCTTTAACTTCAGTTTTTGTAGTTTGTGCTGCAATCACTTTGTTGTTGTTCTGCCGAGCAACGCGTGATTTATTATCACCATCTAATTTATAGCCAACACGACTAGTTTTGCTAGCTTTTTCATCGATTACTAAAGCTACATTTGATAAGCTAATTCCAACTTGAATTTCGCGCTTACCACCCATTGGGTTGTACATTGATTTCTTCATGTGGCGAGTGCGATTGCCGATCCCCTCGAGGATTACCAGGCCTTTTTTAGCATTGATTTTAATAACTTTAGCTATTTTGCCCTTGTTGTCGCCAGCAATGATCTTTACTAGATCACCTTGTAGAATACGATTCGCCATTATAGTACCTCCGGAGCTAAACTAATAATTTTAGTGTAGCCAAGTTCACGCAATTCGCGCGGTACTGGACCGAAGACACGAGTTGCTTTTGGCATCTTGTCATCACCGATAATCACAGCAGCATTATCATCAAAAGCGATAGTTGATCCATCTGGGCGTCGGATTTGACTGCGAGTGCGAACTACTACAGCTTTTACAACTGATTTTTTCTTAATATTGCCAGTTGGTGAAGCATCTTTAACGCTTGCGACAATCACATCACCAACATGTGCATAGCGACGTCGGGTGCTGCCAAGAACTTTAATGCAAAGAATTTCTTTAGCACCTGAGTTATCAGCAACTTTTAAACGAGTTTCTTGTTGAATCATTACTTTTCCTCTTCTGCTTGGACTTCTTCTGCAAAGTTTTCAGCAACTTCATCACGTAATTCGACCGCGTCACGTGCTTTTTCAATTATTTTCTTAAGTTCCCAAGTTTTAGTCTTGGAAATTGGGCGAGTTTCAGCGATCATCACAGTATCGCCAGCGCCAGCCTCATTGTTTTCATCGTGAGCCGCATACTTACGTGAAACAGTGTACTGTTTTTTGTAAATTGGGTGAGTTTCACGACTGGTTACAGTTACGGTGATAGTTTTATCAGCTTTTGCTGAGGTCACCACACCGGTTAGTGTCCTTGCCATATTAATTTTCCTCACTTTCGTTAATAATTAAATCGCTAATGGCGGTTTGAATACGAGCAATTTCACGACGCAATGCGCGAATGCGATCTGGATTTACTAAATCATTATTAAATTTAGACATTTTAGCTTGCTCAAGTTGGCTTTTGGCCTCAACTAGAGTTTCGCTTAACTGTTCGAGTGACATTTCGCGGTAATTTCGTTTAGTTTTAGCCATAATTATTTATCTCCTTTGGCAACAATTTTAACGCGAACTGGTAATTTGTGACCGGCTAGACGCAAAGCTTCTTTAGCAGTCGCTTCGTCAACACCAGCAATCTCAAACATGACAGTTCCGGCTTTAACTTTAGCTGCAAAGTATTCCGGGTTACCTTTACCACCACCCATTTTTACATCAAGTGGTTTACGGGTAATTGGAGTGTGTGGAAATATACGAATCCAGATTTGACCACCACGTTTAATGTGGCGAGTCATTGCTTGACGAGCTGATTCAATTTGGCGTGATGTTACGCGTTCGTTATCTAAACTCATCAATCCCCATTCACCGAAAGCAACAGTATTACATCGGCTTGCTCGACCATTGTTACGGCCCTTGCGAACTTTACGATATTTAGTTTTCTTTGGCAATAACATAGTTTAATTCCTTTCTCCTTTGCAAATCCAAACTTTGACGCCAATAATGCCTTCGGCAGTTTGAGCAGTTGCACAGTGGTAATCAACGTTTGCGCGAATGGTGTGCAAAGGCACTGATCCCTCAATCATTTTCTCACGACGACTCATTTCAGCTCCGTTTAAACGACCAGCGACCTCGATACGAATACCTTTTGCGCCAGCTTGCATAACATTTTGAAGTGCCATCTTCATTGCGCGACGGAAATTAATTCGGCGTTCAAGTTGACGAGCAATATTTTCCGCTACTAATTTAGCTGAAAGATCAGGACGACGAACTTCTTCAACATTGATTTTAGCGGCTAGGCCGGTAATTTTTTCAATGTCATTCTTAAGTTCAGTCACACCAGCGCCACCTTTACCAATTACGACGCCAGCTTTAGCGGTATAAATAGTTACAGTAATAGAGCTTGATGAACGCTCGGTTTTTATACTTGCAATAGTTGGTCGTGAACTAAATTTCTTTTCAATTAACTCACGAATATCTGAGTCTTGCTTAATGAATTTTGCATTTTCTGATTTTGAACGAGTAAACCATTTGGTTGCCCATTTTTTGTCAGCTTGCAAACGAAAACTACGAGGATTAACTTTTTGACCCATTATTTTTTCTCCTCTTCTTTTTTGTCAGCTTTGATGGCTGATTTTTTAGTAGTTGCTTTGGTTGCAACCTTAGCTTTTGGTTTGATTTTTTCAGTGCCAGTAACTTCAATTAAAATATTTGATGCTTTTTTCTCAAATGGTAATGCACGACCGCGGCTAGCTGGTATAAATCGTTTCAATCGACGACCAGCAGTAACTGATACAGTATGCAAAATCAAACTCGTAGCTTCTAAATTATGATTGTGAGTAGCATTAGCTTTAGCCGACTCAATTGCCTTTCGAACTGGCGTTGCTGCACGGCGTGGAACGTGAGCTAAAATTACTAATGCATCTTCAACGCTTCGGCCGCGAATAAGATCAGCTACGATTGCAACTTTGCGTGGGGCTTGATCAACATTTTTGGCATAAGCTCGGACAATAATTTGTTCTTTTGTCATTATTTATCCTTTCCTGCATGTTTGCGGAATTTGCGAGTTGGCGCAAATTCGCCAAGTTTATGACCAACCATGTTTTCGGTGATCAAAACTGGTATGTGCGTTTTTCCATTATGAACAGCGATAGTACGACCAACCATTTCTGGGCTGATGCTACTTGCGCGCGCCCAAGTTTTGATTACGGTGCGATCGTCAGGGCTTAAAGCGGCGACTTTTTTCGCTAGTTTGTAATCAACATATGGGCCTTTTTTGAGTGAACGACTCATAGATTACCTCTTCCTCTTTGCTTGATGACGACTGCGAACAATCATCTTGTTAGTTGATTTGTTATTACGTGTCTTGCGACCAAGAGCTAATTTGCCCCAAGGAGTGCGTGGTGCTTTACCAGTTCCGTGGCGACCACCATCACCACCGCCATGAGGGTGATCAACGGCGTTCATAACGACACCACGAACAGTTGGACGAATGCCTTTGCGGCGCTTACGACCAGCTGAACCAAGTGAAACGTTTTGGTGCTGAACATTTGAAACGGTACCAATTGTCGCCATTGCATTAACTGAAATCTTGCGAACTTCGCCTGATGGCATTTTAATTTGAGCATAGCCATTTTCTTTTGCCATTAATTGAGCAGTTGCGCCAGCAGCACGAACTAATTTAGCGCCATTACCTGGAACGATTTCAATTGCATAGATAAATGAACCAACTGGAATTTGTTCAAGAGTCATGCGATTTGAGGCTTCAATGTCAATTTCGTTGCCTACCATAATGGTTTTACCTTTTTGCATTGAGGTGTCAGCCAAAATGTAATGATACTTACCGTTTTGATCTTTTACACGAGCAATACGAGCTGAGCGATTTGGATCGTATTCGATTTCTTCAACTGTTAAGGTTGTGCCTATTGGGAGATTATAATTCATTAAACGATAATGTCGTTTAACGCCACCGCCTCGATGACGAACTGTCACGCGGCCAGTGTTATTGCGTCCAGCATTTTGTTTTTTTGACTTTAACAAGCTTTTGAGAGGTTTTTTAGTGGTTACCTCTGACATGTCTTGACTAGTCATACCACGACGCGCTGGAGTAGTTGGGTTAAATTTAACGACAGCCATTATTTAGTTTCCTTTTCGTCAGTAGCAGTGGTTTCTGGTTCAAAAACGGCAATTTTTTGACCTTTAGCTAGTGATATATAAGCTTTCTTGGTGTCACTTTCATGACGAGTTCCAGGATAGCGGTTTTTACCACGGCTAAACGGTCGAGCCTTGCCTGTTTGTTTAACGATTGAAACACTAACCACATTGACATTAAATTGTTCTTCAATCAGTTGTTTAATTTGAGTTTTGTTAGCTTGAAGTGGTACGTTAAAAACATAAATACCTTGAGTAGCTAATTGATAACCTTTTTCGGTTAAACGCGGGGTAACAAATAATTCACTCATGATTATGCCTCCTCACTTAAACCAAGCCATGTATTGATTTTATCAAGGCCAGCTTTATCAATTACGATAGCATCAGCGTTTAAAATATCAAACACTGTTAAATACATTGCGCTAACTAATTTTGTATTATCAAGATTGCGAGTTGCTCGAATCAATTCAGGCGTCTTTTCGCCCGCTACTAGCAGAACTCGACCCTTAAGCTTGTTTTTAGCTAGAAAATCAGCCATTTCTTTAGTCTTACCAGTAGTTTTGTATTCCAGAACTTTAATCAAGTTATCTTTATGAGCTAAAGTTAAAGCTTGAGTTAAAGCAACGCGTTTTTCTTGTTTTGATAAACGAATGGTGTAGTTTTGTTGGCCATTTGGACCAAAGGCAATACCACCACCGCGCCAGATTGGGTTGCGGATTGAGCCAAAGCGTGCTCGACCGGTTCCTTTTTGGCGCCAAGGTTTCTTACCACCACCACGAACTAGACCGCGAGTTAAAGTTTTAGCATGAGCCATGCGTGAGTTTGCTAAATAAGCATCGTAAGCTTTTTTTAGTAAAGCGTGGCTTTTTACTTCTACTTCGAAGATATCTTTGTTTAGTTGAATATCAGCCATTAGTTTTCTCCTCGAATAATTACTAAACCGCGCTTTGGACCGGGGATTGCTCCTTTAACGCCGATTAAGTTTGAATCTTTATCAATATATGAGATCTTTAGATTTTTAACTGAAACTTTGTCATTACCCATGCGTCCTGGCATGCGTTTACCCTTAAAGATCTTTTGTGGGTACATCGAACCAATTGAACCAACTTTGCGAGTGTCGCCTTTACCGCCGTGAGTTTTTGGCTGACGACCGAAATTATGTCGTTTAATAGTTCCAGCAAAACCTTTACCTTTTGAAGTGCCTGTAACGGTTACTAGCTCATCAAGTGCAAAAGCTTCAACATCGAGTTTGTCGCCGACCTTAATACCTTCTGGTAATTCGTCAACTCGAATTTCTTTAATATGTTTTGGACTCACATTGGCAGCCTTTGTGTGTCCAATGGTGGCCTTGCTCAGATTCTTACCTTCGCCAAATGCCACTTGAACTGCGTTATAACCATCGGTTTCGAGGGTTTTAATCTGAGTCACAGTTACAGGGCCAGCTTGAACTAA
>JAUMVA010000015.1 GCA_030530425.1 Candidatus Saccharimonadota bacterium | reverse complement strand
ACGTAATTGTTTAAGTTTTTTTGCAAAAATCATTTGGTACCCTTTCGTTTATTTTGTAGTAGTATAGCGTAATTTTAGTGTCTTGACGAGCAACTTTGCGTTGCCTATCGCAAATACACAAAGTTTGTCTTAAGGGGGTATAATAGGGCTAAAGGAAAACCGTGGAGAATCCATGGTTGGTGACGATGATGTGTTGACGATTTACATCAAAGCGCCGGCCGTTGTGACTATTACCTCTTGAATTTATAAGCGTTTTGTGCTATGATTAAAAGATTGATTTTTAAATTTTTATTTAAGATTATTAAGTTATTAAGAGGAAAAATGAACAAAGAAAAATTACAAAAAATTTCGACGATCATATTGATTGGGTTTGTTATCCTCGGTAGTTGGTATATATTAACTGCCAGAGCTCGAGGAAAAGATCTTGATCCTAATGCAATATATCTCAGTGATATTAACCCGACTAGTCAGCGGGTTGGTTATGATAAATATCGGATTGATGAACCACTGGTTGAAAATACCAAGGAAGATTACCAGCAAATTACGGTTAATCATCCAGTGTCGCTCAAGCCTCAATCATATTCAAAAGGTATCTTCGCGCACGCTGATGCCGAGCTGATTTATGATTTGGGCAAGCCAAATGCTGAAGGTAAGACGCTATTTCGGGCGTTTGCTGGTATTCAGGCGAATAAGGAGCATGGTCGAGTTAAATTTGACTTCTATTTAGATGATAGCTTAGTAGCGACGACTGAGTCGGTTAATTATTCACAGACTAAACCCATTGTGTTAGACGTTAAAAATCGCAAACGTTTAAAGATTAAAATCGACCATTTGGGTGAAAAAACCCAAGACCACGCTGTGCTAGCTGACGCGAAATTCGTGGCGGGTGATCTAAAAGATATGATTAGTCAAGCTGAGCTAGAACGACGGGTTAATGCCCAGTTTAATTTAGCGACGGCACCGCATGACCAGACTAGCCGTTTGACGATGCTACAAGCACAATTACTGCGTCGCGTGGGAGTAATGGACTACTATTATTTCGTCAAAACCGATGGCAATCAGGCGTTTAATGACTGGTTGTTTAATGATATTGATGCTCTAGCGATGTCTAACGAAGCTGAGAAACCTTACGGCACTGGCTTGGGCTTTTTATCAATTCTCAAGTCACTTGATGATTATGATCCAACCATTCGCACTGATAGTTTAAATAAGAAAATCGCTATCGCGGTAGCGACGGCTTTCTCGGGTAAAGTACGTTTTTGGGCGGACTGGGCGCAAGAAGTTAACCACATTAGTCGTTACCGTATGTTCCGTAATTTGAGTCGAGTGAAGGGCGAATTGCGCCCAATTTTTAACGAACTAGACACCGCCTACATGACAACGGTGGTTAAGGCAGAAGCGACTGATGAAGATATTTTATGGTTGCGCGAAAAGATTAAAAAAGAGCATCCCGATCTGTTAAAATCCAACAGCGATTTGAGTAATGCCACCTACCGCTACATTCGTTATACTGATAAAAACCGCTTTGGTGACAGTATTCACGGTGCGAATTTCTATGGCT
>JAUMVA010000006.1:10924-39682 GCA_030530425.1 Candidatus Saccharimonadota bacterium | reverse complement strand
TGGCGCTATGACGTTTCGTTTTGGTGCTGATCCATTCTTTTTATCAGGTGATGATGATGAAGATGAAGATGATGGAGATACTGACGAAAGTAGCGTTATCAAATAATTACCTTCGGATCTGAAAAGGCCACTTTGTTGGCCTTTTATTTATCGATTCGCATCAATTTGTTTGGAGTTTGAATATGATTAAAGGTCTGATAAAAAAGACTGATAAAAAGATCAGTCTTTTTCTTGGCGGAGGAGGAGAGATTCGAACTCTCGCTACAGATTTCTCCATACTAACGATTTAGCAAACCGTCCCCTTCAGCCACTTGGGTACTCCTCCGAATAATATGACTGACGAGAAAATCTCTAACATTTTTATTTTATCATAAAAAACTTGGTAATTCTAGACATAAGTTGGTTTTTTTGGTAAAATCTAGATGAAACTAATAAAGGGTAGCACAATATGAAAACAACTTTATTTACTAAAATTTTAATCGGTGCAAGTTTAGCGTTGATTGCTATGTCTGGATTATCAGTTCCAGTTTCAGCTATTAATCGTGGTGTCCAGGGTGGTGCTAATGCTGCTCGTGGTGTTGATCAACCGGAGCAATTATTCGGCAATGGTGGTATTTTTCAACAAATTACTAATATTCTGTTGTTCTTGATTGGAGTCTTGAGTGTGATTATGTTAATCATTGGTGGCTTACGCTACGTGATTTCGGGTGGCAACAAAGACGCAGTTAACAGTGCTAAAAATACTATTCTCTATGCGATTGTTGGCTTGATTGTTGCACTATTGGCTTACGCTGCTGTTGATTTTGTGATAAATGTCTTCACTGGTGGCTCATTTGGTAATTCTGGCACCAAAGTTTAAGCTTGAACTTGCAAAAAATAACCATAACTACTATTATATAAAGTAATTTATAATAGAAAGGTTTTTGTGGAAAATAATCAATTTAATCAGAATACTGCTCAACCTGCGCAATCGCAATCTAATTTTGCAGTACCTCAAGGTGATAACCAGGTTACTAATCCCATCCAACAGTCGACGCCGCCTGTTTATCAGCCGCCAGTTACTTATGGTGCGCCAGTTACCACCCCAAATCCTAGTTCGATAGTAACTGGACAATCTTCAGCCTTGGCTAATAATTTACAATCTGGAACACCGGAGAGCGTTCAGCCTAGTAGGACTACTTCGATGCCAAATCAAACAATATCAACTTCTGGTCAAGTGCAACAAAATGGGCAGTTACAACAATCGGTTTCAACAACGGTACCGGTTCAACAGTCAGCTAATACAAAAGTTGCTCCGGTTACAGCGACTAAAAAGCCTCTGACTACGGATGAAAAACGAACTCGTATGACGATTATCTCAGCTATTGTTATTGCTGTTATTACATTATCGACTGTGATAATTTGTGCTTTTTTATTTGCTAGTGTTTAAAACTTGCTTTTAAAAACGCTTATGATATAATCAAAATAAGCTGGTATGCTTCAAGGGGTAGTTTCCCGAGAGCGACCGTTAAAAACAAACATTTTCAGAACAAAAACCACCCCAGGGTGGGTGCATAACAGCGAAAAATCCCTCAGTTGAGGGATTTTTGTATTAAAATTATCAGATGTGATAAAATAATAACAATAGTTAATGAGATGGGAATTAGAATGTTTAAACAATGGATTAAGTCAAAAATTGAACGTGGTGTGGTGCGTTATTTTCAGATGCATCCAGATGTAAAGTTAATTTGCGTGGTTGGCAGTGTTGGTAAAACTACGGCTAAGAATTTGATTGCGACGGTCTTGCAACAAAAATATCGTATCGGTGGGGCTTTGGGTAATCACAATTCTGAGTTGTCAGCTCCGCTCGGTATACTTGGAATAAAATACCCAACGAATGTGCGCAATCCATTTGCGTGGTTGGCAGTGCTATCGGCTATCAATAAACGAATTAAACAACCAGCGACGGTTGATGTCATTGTTCAGGAACTCGGAACTGATCATCCAGGTGAGATTGAAGCCTTTGCTAGATATCTAACTCCTGATATTACAGTTTTAACGGCAATTTCTCCAGAGCACATGCTTTATTTTAAGGACATGGAAGCAGTTGCTAAAGAAGAATTAATGATGCTTAATTATTCAAAAATGGGTGTTTTAAATCGTGATGATGTCGATGCAAAATACGCCAAATATTTAACTAATTCCAATGTTATAACTTATGGCTCAAGCGATACGGCTGAGTTTAGCTTGATTCCAGTTAATTTTAATCTAGAAACTGGCTATCGGGCACGTTTTATTACGCCAAAGACTGGTAAAGCTGGGCTTGACTGTCGCGTCAGGCTTTATGGTGAACACTCATTGCGACCATTAGCAGCAGCTTTAACCGTGGCTTATCAGCTGGGCATGACTGATCAGGAGATACAGCAAGGCTTGCTAAAAGTCCGACCATATCGTGGCCGCATGAATGTTTTAGTCGGTCAACGTCAAACTACTATTATTGATGACAGCTATAATTCCAGCCCAATTGCAGCTAAAGCGGCGCTTAAAACTCTTTATCAATTACCGACTACGCAACGTATCGCAGTACTTGGTTCGATGAATGAATTAGGTGAAATGTCGGAAGAAGCTCATCGTGAGCTTGGCGCGATGTGTGATCCACAAAAATTGGATTTTGTGGTGACAGTGGGTGATGAAGCCAATAAATTCACCGCTCCAGCAGCGATGGAGCGTGGCTGCCAAGTTAAGACTTTTAAGACAGCACTTGAGGCTGGTGGTTTTGTTAATCAAATTATGAAACGTGGTGCAGTCGTACTATTTAAAGGCTCGCAAGGTGAAATCTATCTTGAGGAGGCGATAAAAATTATTTTAGCCTCGACAGATTTAGAATCTGAATTAGTACGTCAAGACTATCATTGGCTAAAAATTAAGCGTGATTTTTTCCGTCAACATATCGATGCAGAGCTAGCAAAGGAGTAAAGATGAAACGATATAATCCAATTGAAATTGAACAAAAATGGCAACAGATTTGGCAAGAAAATAAAACATACCAAATAGACATAGCTGATCGTCGGCCAAAAAAGTACGTTGCCGGCATGTTTCCATATCCGTCAGGAGCTGGTTTGCACGTTGGGCATGTTCGTAACTACTCGATTGTAGATGTTATTGCTCGTTATCAGCGAGCTCAAGGCTATCAAGTACTTAATCCAATTGGTTGGGATACCTTTGGATTACCGGCTGAAAACTATGCAATTAAAACTGGTATTGCACCAGCTAAAGTAACTGAGCAAAATATCGCAAATTTTAAAAATCAGTTAACTAAATTGGGTATTTCCTACGATTGGTCAAAAGAAATCAATACCTCTGACCCAAAATATTATCGTTGGACGCAATGGATTTTTACAGAATTATTTAAACGTGGTTTAGCTTATCAAAAAGAAAGTTATCAGTGGTGGGATCCGATTGATAAAACAGTCTTGGCAAATGAACAAATTATCAATGGCTATGCTGAACGTTCGGGCGCAAAAGTTGAGAAGCGCTTGATGAAACAGTGGTTTTTTAAAATCACGGCTTATGCTGATCAATTACTCGAAGGGCTCGATCAATTAGACTGGCCAGAAAAAATTAAGGCAATGCAACGTAACTGGATTGGACGCAGTGAAGGTGCGCAGGTTAAGTTTAAAGTCGATGAGTCGGGTCAAGAAATTACAGTTTTTACAACTAGACCAGACACTTTGTTTGGGGTTGGATTTATCGCATTAGCACCAGAAAATCCGTTAGTTTTACAAATTACTACAGCCGATAATCGAGCCGCAGTTGAAGCTTATGTTGATCAATCGCTGCTGACTAGTGAGGTTGAGCGAATGCAAGATTCTAAAGAAAAAACAGGTATTTTCACGGGGGCTTACGCTATTCACCCACTATCGGGCGAAAAAGTGCCAATTTGGGTGGCTGATTATGTGCTTGGTTCTTACGGCTACGGTGCTGTTATGGGTGTACCAGCGCATGATCAACGAGATTATCAATTTGCCGCCAAGTTTGATTTAGCTGTTATACCAGTAATTGAATCAGATAATGATGAAGTCTATGATGGTAATGGTATAGTGATAAACTCTGGCGAGTTTAATGGACTAGATAACATCACCTGTGGGCAAAAAATTGTTGAGAAATTAGCTGAGCTTGGTGCTGGACAAAAAGAAGTAACTTATAAAATGCGCGATTGGTTGATTTCACGCCAACGTTATTGGGGTGCGCCAATCCCGATTGCTTTTGATCAGCAAGGTGAAGCCCATGTAATACCGCAAGATCAGCTACCAGTTTTACTACCAGAAGTTGATGATTATAAACCAGATGGAAGTGGCAAAGGAGTATTGGCACGTTGTCAAGATTGGCTAAATGTCGAAATTGACGGTCAAATGATGACTCGTGAAACTGATACTATGGACGGCTACGCTTGTTCGAGTTGGTATCTCTTACGCTACCTCAATCCACATGATATTGAACAAGCTTGGAATTCAGCCGATGCTAATCATTGGCTGCCAGTTGACTATTATTGTGGTGGCGATCACGCGGTGGCGCATTTGTTGTATGTCCGTTTTTGGACGCGCGTATTTTATGATATGGGATTGGTTGATTTTCAAGAGCCAATTCAGCATCTGGTTTACAACGGTTATATTAATGCAGCTGATGGTTCAAAAATGTCTAAATCAAAAGGCAATACTGTTGACCCACTGGAATTAATCAATCAGGGCTACGGTGCTGATGCTTTACGCGTTTATGAATTATTTATCGGGCCGTATGACCTTGATGCGTCGTGGGATCCACGCGGTATTGTCGGCACTTATCGCTTTTTGGCGCGTATCTGGACTTTAGTACAAGAATTTAAACAAGCTGAAGTTAATAAGCAACTTGATTTAGCGAATAATCAAGCTCTTGAGATGATAACTCATCAAACAATTAGTCGCGTACAATATAATCTGGATCATTTAGGCTTTAATACGGCGGTGGCGGCCTTAATGGAAATGGTAAATGAATTATATAAATTTAAAGTTGATGGTTTCAAGGGCGATTGGGCTGGTAGTTTAAAGATTCTAGCTCAATTAGTTGAACCATTTGCGCCGCACATGGCAAATGAAATTTGGCAGGAATTAACTGGCAAAACCGATTTGTCTACCCAGCAATTTCCAACTTTTGATCAATCAAAGCTTCAAGCTGATCTAGTTACGGTAGTGGTGCAGGTTAACGGTAAACTTCGGGCAAAGTTAGAAGTTATGCCAGAAATTACCGAATCTGAAGTAATCAATTTAGCACTTAACCAAGATAATGTGATGAGTTTTACGGATGGTCATGAGATTATTAAAACAATCTATGTGCCAAAGAAATTAGTTAGTATCGTTGTTAAACAATAAAATGCAATAAAAATAGAGACTAGCTAGGCTAGTCTCTAAAGGAACTAAACAACCGCAAGACAAGGTGTGTGCAGTGAGGCGCTGCACACACAATACCGATTAGTACTCTGGTATTGTTGGTGCCTCGTCTTTGCCCAGATAAATAATGTCTAGGCTAGCCGTTTTTAATACTTTTTGTAGTGGCGACTGCTTCATTTGAAGCAACCATTTGTCGCCGACATTAATGAGGTGGTTATTCCTCATCTCGTCGCGACAAAGGCTTGTCGCCTCTACCTTGAGTCCGGTTTCCTTCGACATCAGATCTGACATTTCCGATATCAGTCTAATGGCAGAGTCACCGGACTTAGTGACATAAACTGCCTTTGTTTGCCACTGGCCACCGAACAAAAAGTGACCAGATACTATGGTACTAAAGGCTACAAAAACGGCAACAATGACTGCCATTTTAAGGCTACAACAGCCTCTTGCAAGGCAAGCTCTGTAGCCTCTGTTGTAGCCTTTCTGATAGCCGGCCTTATATCCTTTTCTATGCCACTCGTACGCCTCATCACGAGTGGTAATTTCTGTACTTTCTTTCATATTCTTCATATTTTTTCCTCCTTTTTTAAAAAAATGAAGACAGTGAATGAGTTACATACTTATATTATACTACATTACTTTACTTTACATAAGTCAATAACAAATCAGCGATGATTTGGCGTTTTTGATTTATTTCTTGATTATTTTTAGATAATTAGGTATAATGTGAAACGAATTTGAAAATAATATTTAAGTAAAGGAAAAACATGGCTCAACCAAAAAAACAATCAAGTCCACGCAAAACTGGCATGCGTCGTAGCCATTTACGCCTGGATTTAGCTCGCCGTGTGAATAAAAAATCACCGGTAAAAGTTTTTACCACTCGTAAACAATCTACAAAAACTACAAAAACCGAATAACTAGCGGTTAAACTAGTAATCTAAGAACATTTATTAATAAGAAAGAATCAAACATGGCATCAAATCGACATCTGGGTAGGATTGTAACGCTTCAGACTCTATATGAGTTTGAGTTCCGTCGTGATGCGGGCGATACAAGTGCTGACATTATGTCGATTCTAAAGCGTAATCTTGAACGCTATGATGAAATTATCGGTGATCGAGAATTTGTGATGGCTTTAGGTGAGGGAATGACTAAAGTTTATCCAAAATTAGATGAGCTTTTGCAGCCGATCGCGCCTGATTGGCCAATCTCTCAGATCTCCTCTATTGATCGTAACATCTTAAGGATCGGATTATTTGAGTTGCTTTTTATGGGAGAAACTGTTCCTCCGAAAGTAGCGATTAACGAAGCGATTGAACTTGCGAAAGCGTTTGGTTCTGATAATTCAAGAAGCTTTATAAACGGTGTTTTAGGCACGGCTTATAAAAATCTTGTGGAGAACGCAGATGGACAAGTGGAAGCAAACCAAAATGACACGTCAGCTGAAGTCACCTCTGAAGAATAAGTCAGCTAATCAAAAAAATCATTCAAAACCTAGCATTAAATCAACACCTCATGGTCGACGGCCATCAATTCGTGAAATTGTACGTGAGCCAACTTCTGGTGGTATAATTTTCCGTCGTCATAATGGTAAGATTCAGATCTTGTTAATTCAGGATGCAAAAAAACGTTGGACAATCCCTAAAGGACATATTGAGAGTGGCGAAACCGCCAAGCAGACAGCCGAGCGAGAGATTGGTGAAGAGGCTGGTTTGCATGATGTTAAAGTACTTGGCTGGTTGGGAAAAATTAATTTTCGTTATCGACGATTAAATAAATTAGTGTTGATGACTACGCAAGTGTATTTAGTCCATGCACAAGGTGATACTAGCAAAATTCAGAAAGAAGATTGGATGCTGGGTATTAAATGGTTTGATTTTAACGAAGCCCTGGATAAGATTGAATATGAAGATATATCAAAGCTAATGCTATTGGCAATGCGACGAATTCGCGCAGGAGAGTATTAATGAGCGGCATGGATTTAACACCTTATCATGAATTTGCAAAGCAAAAATTAGGCTTTGATTTTGAAAATATTCAAATTTTAGTTGATGCATTAACACATCGAAGTTATTTGAATGAACATAAGAAATCGGCATCAGTTCATAATGAGCGATTGGAGTTTCTTGGTGATGCTGTGTTAGAACTAGTAACAACTGATTTTTTATTTCGTAATTATCAAGAACCGGAAGGTATTTTGACGGCTTGGCGGTCAGCATTGGTGCGAACCGAAAGTATTGGTGAGGCTGGGAGAAAGTTGGGATATTTTGAGCTAATGCGAATGAGCCGGGGCGAACGTCATGGCACTGATCGTTCCCGTTTGCAAATTATGGCAAATGCTTTCGAGGCAGTTACTGGTGCGATTTATCTTGAAAAAGGTTACGATGAAGCTAGTAAATTTATTCACCAGCATATTTTGTCAACTTTACCAGAGATTCTGCGAACTGGAGCTTGGCGTGATCCAAAATCTTATATTCAAGAATTAATGCAAAAATATGATAACATCACGCCAATCTATCGGGTATTAGACGAGGTCGGTCCTGATCACGACAAGGTGTTTACCTTGGGGATTTATAGTGGTGAACAATTGATCGCTCAAGGCAAAGGCTCGAGTAAGCAAAACGCTCAACAAGAAGCTGCTAAAAAAGCTATAGAATTATATTTAGATAAAGAACCTGTGTTGCGACCAAAAACTGATGAAGTTCTTGACTAAATCACAAAAATAAGGTAAACTATAAGTCAGTTTAAAATATAATTAATAGAGAATCAAGGAAAATAAGCAAATATGTTAGCAATCCGTCTTCAGAGGCTTGGACGTACTGGTTACCCAACTTATCGTTTGGTAGTACAAGAGGCACAACGTCACCCATTAAGTGGTCGTGTTGTGGCTTATGTTGGTAGCTACAATCCACACACCAAAGAAGCAAAAATTGACGCCGAAAAGGTTCAAAAATATTTGGATAATGGTGCTCGACCAACTGACCGAATAGTTAAACTCTTAAAAGAAGTTAAAGGGATTAAATTACCAAACTGGGTCAAATTAGAACGAAATCAAAAGACTAAAGCAATTCGTAATCCAGAAAAATTACGCAAAAATCAACCAAAAGAAGAAGTTGCCGAAGCTTAATCTAATTAACTAACAAAACCCTCGCCGTTTGACGAGGGCTTTTGATTGAGCTACAATATAGCACCATGTCTAAAACATCTAAAACGATTATTGTTGATCAGCGCAGTCGACGCACTAAGAAATCCCAGCGTCGTCGACGTTTAAAATTGCGTTTGGTGATGATGACGTGCAGCTTGGCATTGCTCTCAGGACTGTTTTTGCTAAGGCAAATCTCAAGTCCGTGGTTATCACTATTAATACTAGAGTTAATTATTATCGTGGTGGTGTTTTTTGAAAATGCCTGCTTGCGAACTAAATATGTGAAATTGCAAAGTGATAAGATAGATTCATCACTAAAGATTTTACAAATTACTGATTTTCATGCTAATCGCTGGGTTTTGAAGGCAATTTTTCGAGCTATTGATAAAGAGCAACCCGATGTGATTGTTTTAACTGGTGATATTTTTGATGGTAAAAAACCTGACAACTCAGCAGCTTATGAATTGATTCATAAGCTACCTAAAAATATTCCGAGTATGTTAATCTGGGGTAATCATGAAGTTGACTATTCCGATGTCTTTTTAAGCGTAAAACAGTTTGTTGATCAAAGTAGCACCAAAATGATAAGTGGTCAGACTGTTTCGATTGGAAAAAATGTGGCTATTTCTGGTGTTGATTGGGGACAAAAAACCGAGTTAAAAATTGATTTAAATCGATTTAACTTGTTATTGGTGCATAATCCAGAAACAGCGTTTCAAGTAGCAAAAAGTAATGGTTTTGATTTAATTTTGTGCGGTCATCAACATGGTGGGCAGGTCGCCTTGCCGTTTATTGGTGGATTAATTGATGCTGAAGTCAAAATCTTTCCAGATTTACGCCAGTCACCGACTCGTGGTTTACACCAATTAGGCACGACGGCAGTTTATATTTGTTCAGGAGCTGGATTCTCTGGTTTACCAATTCGGTTTAATAATCGAGCTCAAATAAGTGTAATTGAGATTTTACCAACTTCTAAAAGTTAATGTTAAAAATAAAATATTATGATATAATTGGTACATAACTTAATGACGGAGACAACATGACAACTATCGACCAACAATTTGTAGAATATATTATTAAAAGTTTAGTATCTCATCCAGATGACGTGGCTGTTGATCGAATCATTGATGAAAAAGGGGTGTTGCTGACTTTAACGGTTAATCCCGATGATTTAGGGCGAGTAATTGGCCGTCGCGGTTCAACTGCTCAAAGTATCCGTACTTTATTGCGAGCATTGGGCACTAAAAACGAAGCTCATTATAATTTAAAAATCGTAAATAATGATCAAGTTAATGAAGAAATAGAGACTACAGTAGCTGATGATCATCAAACTGTGGATAACTTTAGTGAAATTACAAAAAATACTCGTGAAGAGCTTGAAAAGTTAGATGATCTTGATATATAATAAACTCAGTTCAAAAACAAATTGAATTAAACAAAAACAATGCTCATCTGCGAGCAATGAAAATTGAGAGCCTTATTTGTCTGAAAAACCCACCATTGGTGGGTTTTTTGGTGATTTTTATTAGCAGATCAGAGGCAAAATTTGATTTAAAATGATAAATGTTATATAATAAGATTATTCAAACAGAAACTGTGAATGGTTTGCATTGTAAAATTATTTACATTATCAAAAAAGTTCAGAGTTTAGAACCTTAACAATTAATAGAAAGGCGGTATAGTTATGAAAACGAAGTTGGAAGAGCGATCTAATAATCGTAACAAATTTATCCTTTTTGGTGGAGGAGGGCTGATAGGATTTTTAACTGCCACTGGACTGATTTGGTGGCTAGGAACGTGGGGACTAATAATTATACTATTGTCGATCTTGTGGGTAACTGTTATTGAAAATAGTCTAGTTATTATTAAGAAAACTATTTGGAGATTACCTCACGCAAAAAACTATGTCAGAATAATTCAGGTTTCAGATTTTCATTGTAATGGTTTAGCGCTTCGAAATTTAATATCGAAGCTAAAGTCAATGAAAATCACAAGCCATGATGTAATCGTGCTGACTGGCGATACGTTTGATGGCGAAGCTCGCAGTCAAAAACCAGCTCAAGTACTCTTGGATTTTATTGGTAATCTTGACTGTCGGTCGTTCATAATCTGGGGTAATCATGAAACTAATCACCGTGAGACGTTAAAATATGCTAGACGGCAGTCAAGACTAAATAATATCTTTGAAGCTAATCAGCGGATTTATTTTATCGGCAATAATGTTTTTATAGCTGGTTTAGACTACGGGGAGAAAGTTAGTAAGTCGTTAGTTAGTGAGCTTGATTTGAGCAATTATAATATTCTTATTACTCATAGCCGTGATCAGGCCGTGGAAGCTGCGAAAATCGGAGCCTTTCGTGCGATTATTTGTGGTCATGAACACGGTGGGCAGATTCGTCTACCTTTGCTTGGCGCAATTATTGGATCATGGTGGGAGCCTTGGTTTCCTGATCTAAAAGGTCAAAAAAACCAAAGGTTTCTTGCGAGTTAATGGATGTGACATTTTTATATCGTCCGGCCTTGGTTGCTCTAATTTGCCGCTGAAATTTCTGAATATTGGAAGAGTTGAAGACCATTATTTCTACATATGTTAGCACTTTATTAAACCTGGCGTTCCCGCCGGGTTTTAATTTTAAAGAAAAAACTTTGATGATATAATATGGCTATGAAAATTCAAATTATAACTTTATTTCCAGAGATGTTTGAGCCGGTTTTAAATAATTCAATGTTATGGAAAGCACAAAATATAGGCGCTGTGGAGTTTGATTTGATTAATTTGCGTGATTTTGGTTTAGGCCCGCGTCGACAAGTTGATGATACGCCATATGGCGGTGGTGACGGGATGTTGTTAAAACCCGAACCTTTATTCGCAGCGATTGAATATGCGAAAAATGTATCACCATTATCTAAAGTAGTAGCTCTAACCCCTAGCCAGACTGTTTGGGACCAGCAATTAGCAAGCCAGTATGCAACAAACAGCGAGGATCTGATATTAATATGCGGTCATTATGAGGGTTTTGATGCGCGGGTGTTTGGACTAGTTGATCAGAAAATTAGCATTGGCAAATATGTTTTAACTGGTGGCGAGATTCCAGCGATGGTGATGATTGATTCAATTGTGCGATTATTGCCGGGTGTGTTAGGTGGTGAGCAGTCGGCGGTGATCGAGAGCTATTCTGATGGTGATAATTTAGAATTTCCGCAGTATACGCGGCCAGCCGAATTTCGTGGTTTAGCTGTGCCAGATGTGTTATTAAGCGGTAATCATGCTGAAATTGCTAAATGGCGAGCTGAAAAATCAATTCGTAATAATGACAACAATGTGATAAAATAATCAGTAGAGAAATTTTGGGGATTGGCCAAGCGGTAAGGCAACGGGTTCTGGTCCCGTGATCGGGGGTTCGAATCCCTCATCCCCAGCCATAAGAGCCTTTTGATGAACTTACGAGCTTATCAAAGGGCTCTTTTAGATTGAAAATTAGATTTTTATTGTCCAATTAGAGGTTTGAGAGTATTAAACTGGCAATTTGACGTTTTTCGCTTATGTCTGCAACTTCGAATATTTTTTCGGCGTGTTGAAAGACTGCTAACAGATAGCTAATAGGACTCTTGAAAATTGCGGGCGGTTTATTTATGTTCGTATCCAAATTAATTGAAAAAATGATCACAAAAGTAAAACCCCGAGCGTAAGCCCGGGGTACATAAAATTTTAAAATCATTGTTAGTTGTCGTCAGGAGCCTCAGGATCCGACAAATAGCTTGGATCACCGAGCAGGCCTGCGATGAACTGACGACTGACACCGTAGTAAATCAGTGCATCGGCGTTCTCTCTGACGTCTTCAAGAGGCGCTTTCCTGGCGATCTTTCTAAGATCAAGTTCAATGCCGAGCGGCATGATGTCATCGAGTCTGCATAAAATAACGTCTGGCCTGATTTTTTTGACTATTTTCTTATAGTTTATCTTCAAGCCGTAAGAGCTTAATTCGTCCTTCAGGTCAAGGATGCTTATCGGTGAAATGGCTTTTAACAGAGTGTTCACCGTGACACCGTTCTTCACTAGGTACTTTAGTCTTGCTATAACATGATTAGGTAACATCCTAGGGACAATGGCGTTGATATCAAAGCCCTGCTCTTCGTGTAGCCATTTTAGACGTAGAAATATCTGAACTTTATCCAGGTTCCACAGGATTTTTCTGCGGTCGACTTTGTAAATATTTATAAGGTCTTCCAGACGACGTAATATCATGTCGCTGGACATTCTTGTGACTACAATGTTTTTGTCTGCCCCCATCTTTATGAGACGGGGGTAGTTTTTGTCAACGACACTTTCGTCTAACCTGCGGACTAGAGTGTCAATCTTCGCCCCGAGTTGTCTCAGGTTATGGAAATCGCGAGCGATTACTTCGCTGCTTGCCTTCTTAACAGCCATCTCTACTTTCATGCCTTGTTCTAACAGTTCATAGAGATGGGTTGATACGTAATCTCTGGACAGCATAGACATAGCAATGTCTATTAGCTCTTGATCATTCGTTGCAATGATCTTGTCCAGATTTTCTGCGACAGCTTGCGGCGTAGATATGCTCAAAGCATACGATTTACATCCGTCAACTGTTAAACCATAGGCTAGAGCCTCGGTGTTAAGCAGGTTACTGGATCTAAAAGTCATAAACAATAGGGCTTTGTTAACTTTAGGATCCTTTAAAAAATAGACGAACTTTTCCCATGTCTCTTCTGGGGATGTCCAGTCAGGTGCGAAGCTTAAAAGCTCGTACTGGGCCTTGGAAAGAATGCCCATTTTTTCTGCTTGACCTCTGTAAAACTCTCTCAGGGGTCCGCCGTCATAGCCTTTGTCGGATAGGTCCATTGGAGCTATTTTTTCGATATCAAATAAAAATTTGAGATCTTCCGTTGACAGGGGCTGTCCTTTTAACATTTTGACTTCCATGCTATAAAGAACCTTCCACTCTTTCAGAGTAATCAGAGCATCAATGGCCCCGATAACAGAAGAAAGCTCTATTAATTTTTTGCGAACCTCCTCAATGGCGGGACCAGATACTGATTCACTACGGCCGGTGCCGAAGATGCTGTCTATATGACCGTACTCGTCAAAAAATATACCCGCCGCTGGTATGTCATGCATGAAAAGTATGGCCACCTTTGAGTGATTTCTCTTGTGGTGCTCATCGTCTCTCAACATTGTTTCTGCGGTGTCAGGATCTTCGGTTAGCCAGCCGGTGCCTGCCGTGACTTTGACTAATTTGTCCTCATCACCTGGAAGATATTCTTTCCAAGTTCCCGTAATCATTTTTTTCATATTACCCACCTCCTTATTATTGTCTAAGAAACTTACATTTTTTACGTTTGACATAATACTACCTCCATTTTTTATTTTTGTTTTTACGGGTTTCTTTGAACTTTTGGACAGAAATTGATGAATCATCTCTCTCATGATTTTTAAAGTTACAAAGTATCTGTAATGAAACTCTATATTTAAATATTACAATATTATTTTATAAAGTCAAGTATAAAAACAATTATTTTGTGTTTTTGTAAAAAATATGTTGATTTATAACTAAATTATTAGTTAATGCCGATATCTTTTTGCAAAAAATAACATACGAAGTGCTATAATTAGATAAATATAAGCTTTCTGAAGAAGCGCGGATGGGAGTTGACTGACTATGGCGACATAACAGAGTTTGATAATAAAGAAAAAACCATACTTCTCAGCATTGACAGAAAAGAAAGTTCTGATACTGTATTAACTAATCCAGCCTAGGTTTTGTCGTAGTCTTCGAAAGATACAAAACCATCTTCTTTTGTTTTTTAATAATATGGTAGCCAATACGATTCTCAAATTTCTTTTTTCGCTATTTAGTTGACACAATGTTATTTTTGAATTTTCTAGACAAATTTTTAGCCATCGTATTTTGTCTTTTATAATGTCTTAATATTTCATTAGGTAAAATTGAGCTTTTATAAAAGTGCGCAGCTAAATATTGGCTGTACTGCCTGTTTTTAAATTATTTCTCTAGACTACAAAAAATATTTCGAGTTATTTAACGATCTGTAGTTTTCAATAATTGTATGAATGGTGTCACTGTTACTACCCAATAAAATCTCATCGTTAGATTTTTCACGATGCATATCACTCAGTGAATCTTTTCCGATGTAAAGCCCGTCTTCGCGCAAGATGATAGCTTTGTCGTTATCTATACCAAGAGAGTCTTTCACTTTTTTTAGAGTGCCATAATTCCTTAGGGTGTGAAGTTGACCAATAGTGATATTTTCAAATTCATGATTCTTTTCTAATGTGCTTGACTGCTGATATGTGTCAATCGTAGAAGTATTGATACAGTCCTGAAGCTCACTAAAACCTTTTCCATTTCTTTTGACAGACTCTATGTACCATTCTGGATTATCTTGGCATTTTTTTGTCATTTCATTTGATAGCAAGGCGTAACCAGATGCGTCTCTATAGACACCATTTGCTAAGATAAAACTGGCGGTTTCTTCAGTAATACCCAAGCTATTTGCAAGGATTTTAGCTGGCTCTGCCTTTGGTGAATCTGGATAATAGTCGCTAGGAGTAATCTTATATAGTGTGGCGATATCTTCTTTTGATAAGAAATTAGCCCCCCGTGTTTTCGAGAGATCCACGTTTGCGATTTCCTTAACTGCTTCGGCTCGTTTCTCCAATATATATTCTTGGTGGTATTGTTCTGAGTAAGCATGTCCTGCATCATTTGCTTGATTATCAACTGCTGGCAGTCCTAGCGAGTGCAACAAATTTTTAGTACAGATGTCGGCATTTCCAAAATATTTGATAATGTTGTATTGACTCTTTTGTTGATCACTCAGATTATCATATGCATCTTCTCTGACCATCAGAATTGCATCATCAGACAGTCTGACCGATCCATCAATAAAATTATCGCCACTATGCGGGGCTCCACTAACTAGCTCATTTTGGTGGTTCATAAATGGCTCTATAACAATAAACTTTTGATTATCCCAGTTTCCGGCGCCATCACTAGTATTTCGCACTCTTCCATTCATAGTGAAGTGCACTGTTTCTCTAGGGCTGTAGGCGCTATTAACCACATACAGACCATAATCTATTTGTTTTGAAAAAGAGTTTATCTTGCCGCCATCTGCATTAGACAAAATTGTTTTATTGTTTGGAAAAAAATCTGTACTATGCACAAGATAGATTTGATTTGGATCATCTATACTTTCTACTGTAGGGATTGATAATTCCTTATCTGTAACTTCGAGGACGCCGCTATCTGGTGTCATTTCTATCGATGCATTCATTTCTAAATTATATTCACCTAATTTGAATTCGAAGCTATCATATGGCTCTACTTCTTCTTTGTTTGCTAGGGGATTAAGTGAAACATCCTCAAGCGTATCCCAATCAGTGGTTGTCTGCGTCTGTTGCTTCTCGATATTTTTCTCAAAGTTTTCAATCTTAAAGTTTTCCATCATTACTCCTTTTTATGATTGTACAATGATTAATTTTATTTTGAAAGTTATTAACCTTATATGTCTTATTTTTTGAAGGTCGATGATTTTGTGTTTGGATTTTGGGGTTTTGATCCATAAAGTCTTTGAGTTCAGTAAAAGTAATATTGAATATTTGTTTTTATATCTTGTTTATTTCATGATACAATTACTGTAAGTAAATAATAAGAATTAAGGAGTGAAAAATGGTAACAGATTTTCAGGAGAAGGCTTGTATTAAAGCATTACGAGAATATCGTAAAAAATTTTTAACCAAAAAAGAGAATCTTAATGCTGACGAATCAACAGCAAGACTAATGGTAAACAACTTCTTAAACAGTGTGTTAGGATACACTTTGATTGACGAAATTAAAACAGAGCATATGATTCGTGGTACTTATGTTGATTATGTAATACAGCTAAACAAAAAGATCCAGTTTGTTATTGAAGCAAAAGCTACTAGTATTGACTTGAATGATCGCCATTTGAAACAAGCTATTGATTACGCGGTGAATGAGGGTGTTGACTGGGCAATTCTGACTAATGGACGCTATGTTGAATTACATCGAGTAATTTTTGAAAAACCAATTCGCTCACAAAAGATTTTTTCATATGATCTAAGCAATTTAGCGACAATTAGGACAGCTGCTAAACATATTGTTTTTCTTACTAAACGAGCGGTTATTAAGGGAGAATTAGAAACTTATTGGAAGAGATTTGATGCTTTGACATATGATAATATGAAAAAAGCAGTTAAATCACCTGAGGTTATTCGGTCGCTTAGACTTCAGATTAAAAAGAAGTCTGGAATCAACTTTAGTGATAGTGAAATTATTAAATCACTAGATGAGATCATAACTAAATAAAATTTAATTTGATCTCATATTGAATATAATCAAATTCTGCAAATAACACGATATTCATTAGATACACAAACCTGACTTATAAAAGTAATGTATAATAAAGTTATGAGCTTATGGTCATCTATCTGTCGAGCAAAAGAGACTATTTTTATGTTAATTATATTATAATGCTCGTTAGGATCAACACATGAAGCGTTTGCATAATTATTCACAGCATTTTTTGGTCAATCCGCGTTTGGTCTATGAGCTAATTGGTCATTCAAATTTGCGCAAGAATGACACGGTACTAGAGATTGGTGCCGGTTCGGGTGTGATTACAATGGCGTTAGCAAAGCGTGTCCGTCGAGTAGTGGCGGTTGAGGCTGAACAAAAAACTGCCCAAAAGTTACGTCAAAATATGGTAAAGTTTGAAAATGTCATGGTGGTAGAAGCAGATATTCGTGAATTTAAGTTGCCATCTGAAAAATATAAAGTTTTTTCTAACATTCCATTTCATCTTAGTTCTGAAATTATTCAAAAATTAATCTGGTCAGAAAACCCGCCAGTGGCAATATATTTGATTGTACAAAAACAGTTTGCCAAGAAACTAATTATCGATCGAGATAATTTTACCGGTCAACTGGGGGCATCGATTGCTCCGTGGTGGGCTACGCGAATTCGTCGGCCATTACGGCGAAATGATTTTTTCCCTCGACCAAATGTTGATACGGTATTGCTAGAGATAAAACCGCGCTCAAACATATTATTAGAAACACAACATCAGCTGAAATATCGGCATTTTGTTGAACGTTGTTATTCTGAGCAAAAGTTTTTTTACAGTTTAAATCGTAATCAGTGTGATGTTGATGTCGAAAAAAAGCCGTCGGAATTAACTTGTTTGGAATGGATAAAATTATTTAATGCATTTAGTAAATGAAATATGTCTGGTGCGGGTTTAAAAATTACTAATTTAACAATATGGTCTGGCAAACAGAAAATAATTGACCAGCTCGATTTGACCATCGCTAATGGTGAGCAGGTGGCACTTTTTGGTGCAAATGGCGCTGGTAAGACTAGTTTATTACAAGCTATAATGGGAATTGGCGATTATAAGATAAAAGGAGAGATAGGGTTTAACGGAGTAGATTTGTTAAAGTTAAGCATTGATCGGCGCGCTCGGGCTGGTTTAGGATTATTCTTTCAAGATCCACCAACAGTTAAGAACTTAAAAACGGGGGTTTTAGCAGCGCATCTACCAGGGAATTTGCCAACTGATTTACATGTTGAAAAATTCTTATCGCGTGGGCTTAATGTTGGTCTATCAGGTGGTGAAAAAAAACGCTTGGAGCTAGCACAATTGATGGGATTAAATCCGCAGTTTTGGCTGATTGACGAGATAGATTCAGGAGTTGATCAGGATAACTTAGTATTGATAGGGACTAAACTGCGACAGTCATTAATTAACAAATCGGCTTTGCTAGTGAGTCATAATCATCAGATCTTTAATTTTTTAAATGTTAATCGAGCAATAGTATTAAAACACGGACGTATAGTTGCAGATGATAAGTTTACGATAATAACAGACCGACTAAAGCGAGGTGGTTATGGGCAGTTTTGATTTTTATCAAGAAAATAATAGAAGAATTGACGGCTCAAGTTCGGTATTATCGTTGGCAAGGGCTTTTAACCGTTACCCGGATTTAGTTGATCAGCACGCCTGGTCGTTGATTAAACCAACGCAAAATAAACTGACACGTCAGATTGCTAAGAACGATAACGGCTATTTAATTATGATTGATGGTCATCAAACAACACCAATTCAAACTTGTTTTGCGATTAATCAAGATTATTTTCAGCAAGTGGTGCATAATTTAATTATAGTAAAAGCTGGAGTGAAAAGGGTGATCAACACGCAATGCCAAAGTAATGATTGCCGCGAAGCAACGCATTTGAGTCTGACGGAAATTTTTTTGGAAGAAGGTGCGCAACTTGATTTAACAATGACTCATTGTTGGGAGCGAAGCACACAGGTGCGACCTTTAACGTTAGTGCGTATGGCAGCGCATTCGGTGTTTAATTATAATTATGTTTGTCAACAGTCTCCACGAAGTTTAGTTACCAACCCAATTGTGCAAATGGTGGGTCATGGAGCAAAATTTACTTCAATGACTAGCTTGTTGGCGACAACTGGTTCAATAATTGATCTTGGTGGACGAGCAATTATGCGAGCCGATAATCAATCAACACAAATCGTCAGCAAAGTGGTTTCGCGCGGTGGGCGGGTGGTTTCGCGCGGTGAAATTATAGCTTATGGTGCAAGCAAAGGTCATGTCGAATGTGATGGTTTGATGCTAGAATCTAGTGGATCGATTACCTCAATCCCAATCATCAAAGATGCTTGTGGACGAGCTGAATTGTCACACGAGGCGGCTATTGGTAAAATAAATCCAAAGGAAATTGAATATTTAATGACTCGCGGTCTTTCGCGAGAGTTGGTAATTAGACTATTGGTTGAAGGATTTATGAGCCTTGACACTTAAGATAATCATTGCTATTTTAAATATTTTATAGTATAATATGAAGATATGGCAAATACTTCTTACAAAATTCGTAATGTGGCAATTGTGGCTCATGTTGATCATGGTAAAACAACAATGGTTGATGGTTTGCTGAAACAAAGCCATACTTTTCGCCAAAATCAGGCAGAAATGTCTCAACATCTAATTATGGATAGTGGTGACCAGGAGGCAGAGCGCGGAATTACGATTACCGCTAAATTAACAGCGGTAGATTATAATGGTTATAAAATTAATATCATTGATACGCCGGGTCATGCTGACTTTTCGAGCGAAATTGAGCGCACGCTTAATATGGCCGATGGAGTGCTGTTGATTGTTGATGCTCAAGAGGGCGTGATGCCGCAGACAAAATTTGTGTTGGGAAAAGCTTTATCAATGGGACTAACTCCAGTAGTAGTAATTAATAAAATTGACAAGCCTGGTCGTAATATCGAACGCGTGGAAGATGGCCTAGCGGATCTATTTTTAGAATTAGCGACTGATGAATCTCAGCTTCATTATCCAATTTACTATGCAATTGGTCGCGAGGGCAAAGCTTGGTCGGAGATGCCGTCCGATGCTAGTGAGGAATCAGATTTGACGCCAATTTTTGAAGCAATTATTGAGCATATTCCGGCACCACGAGTAATTGAGGATGGTGAATTTCAGATGCAAGTGTCAGCGCTTGATTATGATAATTTTGTTGGTAAATATGCAATCGGTCGAATTCACAGAGGACAGGCCAAGGTTAATAGTCAAATTGTTTTAATCGATGCTGATGGTAGCGTTAAAAAAACTAAAATTGATAAAATTTTCGAGTTCAAAGGTTTAACCAAAGTCGAAGTTTCTGAGGCCGGTGCTGGTAATATTGTGGCAATTGTTGGCGTTGGTGATGCAAAAATCAGCAACACGTTAGCTAGCGTTAATCAGCCCGAGGCGATGCCAAACTTGCAAATTGAGCCACCAACTCTGAAAATTTATCTTGGACCAAACACCAGTCCGTTTAAGGGAAAAGAGGGGGAGTTTACTACCTCGCGCCAGATTGGCGATCGTCTATATCAGGAATTAGAAACGAACGTTGGTCTTCGTGTTGAAACAAACAGTCTTGGCTTTACTGTTAGTGGTCGTGGAGAGCTGCATTTGTCAGTATTGATCGAAGCGATGCGCCGCGAAGGATATGAGTTTGAAGTTGGTCGCCCAGAAGTAATTACAATTGAAGAAGATGGCGTGACAAAAGAGCCTGTTGAGGAACTATTTATTGAAGTTGATAATGAATTTGTTGGCGCGATTAGTCAAGCTTTGGGCAAGCGCTATGCACAACTTTTGTCACAAGAAAATTTGAGTGATACTGTGGCGCGTTTGACTTATGAAATTACTTCGCGAGCATTAATTGGTTTAAGAAGTGAATTATTAACTCTAACTCGTGGAACTGTAGTAATGAATAGCCTACCAAAAGGCTATCAGCCGCTATCATCTAAATCTATTTCAGACCGCAACGGCGTGTTAATTGCTTTTGAAACGGGTGTAACTACTCCTTATGCCTTGGAATCAGCTGAGGCACGTGGTGAATTACTAGTTGGCCCGGCAGTTAATGTTTATCAAGGACAAATTGTTGGATTGTATAATCGTCAAGAAGATTTAGAAATTAATGTTTGTAAGGCTAAACATCTGACTAATATGCGTTCAAAATCAAGCGATGGCACTATCCAGTTGACTCCTTGTCGGGTGTTTAGTTTGGAACAATGTTTAGATTTTTTGGCCGATGATGAGTTGCTAGAAGTAACACCAGAAAATCTACGTCTACGTAAAAAATACCTCGATCCGATCGAACGTAAACGGCATAAAAATAAATAACCTTTATAAAAATAGCTGTCAGCTGACAGCTATTTTTGTTTGTTTAAAATATCTTGAATCTGCGGTGGCAGAAAACCATCTGGATGCTTGAAACCGGCTTGCCAATGATAACCTTTGCCATAGCCAACGCCTTTCATGAGTTTAGTCGGTGCATTACGTATATGAAGTGGAACCGGCAAATTAGGAAATTGTTGTGCTAAATCTTTGAATTGAATCATTAAATTGTAGCTTTCGCGCGATTTCTTGCTTTTTGCAAAGGCTGCCACGACATGAGCTAATACAATCTGCGCTTCGGGCATTCCAATTTTGGTAACGGCATCAAAACAGTCATTGGCTAGACCAAGTGCTCCATTACCAGCCAGCCCGATGTCTTCTGACGCAAAAATAATCAATCGTCGAGCAATGAATTTCGGATCTTCTCCACTATTTAACATCCTTATCATGTAATAAAGTGCTGCTTCTGCATCGCTGCCACGCAAAGACTTAATAAAGGCCGAAATTAAATCATAATGATTATCAGCTTTTTTGTCATAAAAATTAATAGCTTGACTCGAAGCGGTTTTGATAGCATTGAGATCAAGTTTTGGCGATAGATCAAGCGCTGTTTCTAATAAACCCAAGGCTCGACGAGCATCACCTTGAGCGATAAAAGCGATGAAATCTAGTGCTTCGGTGGTTATTTTTTTATTTACACCAAGCTTCTTTATTGCGTGGTGGATAATTTTTTTAATTGACTCATCATCAAGCGCTTCAAGTATGATTAATTGTGAACGAGATAGTAGTGGTGTGATAATTTCAAAGCTAGGATTTTCGGTTGTGGCACCAATTAAAGTAATTAACCCATTTTCTAGATAAGGCAAGAAAAGATCTTGTTGGGCTTTGTTAAAACGATGAATTTCATCGAGAAATAAAATTGTAGGTAATTCTTGATCGAGATTATGACGAGCACGCTCTAACACTGCTTCAACGTCTTTTTTGCCACTAGAAACGGCTGATAATTCAATCATGTCAGCATTGGTTGATTTAGCAATTAAGCGAGCTAGAGTCGTCTTGCCACAGCCAGCCGGGCCCCAAAGAATTAGGTTGCGGGGTTTTTTAACTTGTAAAATTCGGTTGATGATTTTATTATCGCCAACGATTTTACTTTGCCCGATAAATTCATCGATGGTTTGTGGGCGCATTCGCTCAGCTAGCGGTACCATATAATTATTTTAATTTTTTAGTATTCTTTTTGAGTAAATCACGGATTTCAGTCAATAATTCGGTTTCGGTCGGTGCAAGTGTTTGAGGGATCTTTTTGGTCTGATCAACAGTTTTTATTTTTTTAATTAATGGGTTTAAATTCTCAATTTTCTTAAGTGCTTTAATGGCGGTAAAAATCGCCAAGGCAATAATCAAAAAATCGATTACGTTTTGTAAAAAATTACCATAAGCAATTATAGCACTGCCAACTTTAATGTTTAAAGCCGACAGATTATTACCGCCCAAAATTGCGCCGAAGATTGGCATAATAATGTCGTTAACTAGTGAGCTAACTATTTTGCCAAACGCACCACCAATAATTACCGCTGTTGCTAGATCAACGACGTTGCCTCTCATAGCGAACTCTTTAAATTCTTGTAAAAACTTTTTCATGATACTCCTTTATCTATTACTTATAATCTATTATATCAAAAATAGGATTATAAGGCGGTTTAGTTTTTGCGAAAGCATGATTTTTTTGTTATGATAAATCGTAATCATAATAACATTTGTTAGTTCGATAAGACGAGGAAGGAACCGAATGGCTAAACAAACTAAACTGCGAGAGCGAATTTTATTTGGTGGTATTGCGGTATTTATGGTGATCAGTACAATCGCGATGTATGCATCAATGGTAATGGGTGTTGGTAAAGAGCAACCACAATATAAAATGGGTCAAGAACAGTCAGAAAAATATTTGAAAGAGTTAATGGCTAAATATGACAAGCGAGCGAAATATTTTCAAGAGCTTGGAGAAAAATTGTCAGCAATTTATTATTCACAATTTTCACCGTATAAGACGGCCAATTTAGCTTATAATGCTCAAACCATTAAGGAATTAAAAACTAAAGATTTAAAGATTGGTGATGGTGATGAAATAAAAGCTGATACTGACTATCGAGCTTATTATATCGGCTGGTTGGCAGATGGAAAAGTATTTGATAGTTCATTTGAAAAAGATGCAGAAAGATTAAAAGCGCCACTTGAAAAAAGTAACGGTTTAATTGAAGGTTGGAAAACTGGTGTCATTGGAATGAAAATTGGTGGTGTACGTGAGTTGTCAATTCCGGCTGATAAGGCTTATGGCAATAAAGAGCAAGGCGATATCCCGGCCAACTCGCCACTAAAATTCATCTTGATGGCAATCCCGCCAATGACTGAGGCGGAAAAAGCAGCAGCACCAAAATTAGATTAGGTTGAAAAATATGACGAGTGAGCAACAGAATAAAATTTGGGATACGGTTATTGTTGGTGGTGGTCCAGCTGGTTTAGCAGCAGCCCTTTACTTATCGCGTGATTTATTTTCAACTTTAATTATTGAGGAAAAAGTTCTCGGTGGTATGATGGCACAAACTGACCGAGTTGATAATTACCCAGCGGTCAAGATTGGAACTAGCGGTTTTGAGCTATCTAAATCAATGAGCGAGCAAATCAAACAAGCTGGGGCACAAGTAATGTATGGGCGAGTAGACAATATTAAACTAAACAACGATGCGAAAGACATAGCATCTGACGCCAGATTTAGTTTAATGGTTGATAATCAAACTATTTTTGCTCGTACGGTCTTACTGGCGACCGGAACCCAATATCGTCGATTAAATGTTGATGGTGAAGCTGAACTAATTGGTAAAAAAATCCATTTCTGTGCAACTTGTGACGGACCGCTATATCGAGAAAAAACAGTGGCTGTAATTGGTGGTGGCAATTCAGCTGTTGAAGAGGCACTATTTTTGTCAAGATTTGCTAGTCGGGTTTATTTGTTGGTGCGAGAAAAAATTACTGCTACGCAAACTTTACAAACTGAACTAATGAGCGAAGTAAAGACTGGTAAAATCCAATTAATCATAATATCTTCAATTATTGGATTTGAATATAATGATAATCAGTTAATTGTAAGATACTTATCAAACGGTCAACAGTTGATCCTGGGGCTTGATGGAGTATTTGTAGCAATTGGTATCGCTCCACAAACTGATTTAGCTAGAAGAATCGGAATCGAATGTAATGAAAATGGTTATGTTAAGACGAATCAAAGTCAGACATCATTGTTGGGAGTTTTTGCGGCTGGCGATATTGTTGCTGGTAACGATCAACAGATCGCTGTAGCTACTGGCGATGGTGTGCGAGCGGCTTTGCGAATTCGAGACTTCTTAAGAGAACGGCGTGACAATTAAAATCTAATTTGATACAATAAATGCTATGAATGAGTCGTCTAATATTGCTGTCAAGCCAAAATTACTGTTGCTAGTTGGTATTCCTGGTGCAGGAAAAACTTTTTTTGCTGAAAAATTTTCTAGTGAGTATCAAATTCCATTTATTAATCTAAATGATTGGCGCTATAATCTATTTGATCAACCAACTTTTGACCGACAAGAGGATGCTAAACTATTTAATTTTGGTCAAAGTATTTTAGAACAGATTTTTAAGACTCGCAAAAGTGTGTTAATCGAGGGCGGATTGGACTCACGAACAGACCGTCAGCGCTATATCAATCTAGCTCGTCAGAATAATTATGAGCCAATGGTTATTTGGGTGCAAAATGTTGAACAGGAATCACGAATTCGCGCCACTCGTTTAAATAAAAAACTGCCGAAACAGTTTTTGATTACTAGTGAAGCTTTTGACAACACAATTCGACGTTTTACAGCTCCAAATATTGCTGAGAAGCCGGTGGTAATTAGTGGAAAACACGCTTTCTCAACTCAGTATCGCACAATTTTGAAGCGAATTGTTGAACAACGGTCGGCTGTTTCGTCGACTGCGGCTAAAGATTTTAGAACTGCAAATGGTTTGTTATCATCACATCGTCCAGTAATTCGCTAATGATTGAAATTATCGATTCTCAATTTGGTCAAATCAAAGTTTATTATAGTCGTTCGTATCGAAAAATTAGTTTAAAGTTTAATCCAGACGGCGATTTAAAAATTACTGCACCTCTAGGACTGTCTCGTCGATGGATTAATTTGTTTTTAAATGATCACCAACCAGAAATCGAGCAATTTTTGCAAGAACACCGCCGACAAAAACAATATTTGCCAGGGGCGGTTATTAGTAAAACTTGTTTATTAAAATTAGAATACGATGCTAAAATAGCGACACCAGAAATCAAGGTTCGCCCCAATTTTTTAGTAGTGCGTTTACCGTTTGGAATAGATATAAAGCAAGAAGATATTCAGGCTCTAATTCGACAACGGATTGTTAGAATTTTGCGACGTGAAGCTAAAGACATTTTGATACCGCGCTTGCGGTTTTTGGCTAAGCAATATGGTTTTGTGGTTAATAAAATCAGCCTAGGACATAAAAGTTCTCGTTGGGGTAGTTGTCAAGCTCGCACGCACTCAATTAATCTTAATATTGCTTTGGTAACACTCGAAAATGATTTGATTGATTATGTATTAATTCATGAATTGTGTCATCTTCGTCAGATGAACCATAGCCCTGCTTTTTGGTCAGAGGTTGGACTTATATTGCCAAATTATCAATCACTTGATAGAAGATTGCGGCAATTTCAGCCACATTTATAATTTAATCTTACTATGATATAATAAAGTTTATGGTAAACGGTGGGGAAAAAACGTATTGGCAACAACTATTAAAAAGCTTACGTTATGCTAGCGATTGGATGCTGTGGCTTGCTCCACTGTTGTTGGTGATTAATCAGTTTATTGGGCAAGTTGATTTTAATCGAAAAGCGTTTGGCTGGGCTTGGTTAATCCTTACAGTGTGGATTTTGATGAATCTAGCTTTTTATTTTAAAAGCCAGTCAATGAGTAATTCAAAATTAAAAAGTTTGTTTTTGATTTTGACGATTATTTTTTTAGTTAGCTATGTTGTGGTAACTGGCAATTTAACCGAATTAACATCAGTTGTGGCTTTTTCAATTATGGCGAATAGTTTACTAAACCCAAGTTTAGTGGTGATGTTGATTAACCTGGCCGTGGTTGAGGTGGTAGTAATTATTGCCCGTGATTGGGTTGCTACTTCGATTGGTCAATCATTTTACGTTTTGAACGTACTATTACTAACAGTTTATTGTGCGACTTTATTGGTTCTAAATCTAGGCAAAAGTTCTTCACGAGCACAGTTATCCAGAAAAACTAACCAGCCGTTAATCGATGAGAGTAGTTTAAATACACTTATTAATAATTTAAACAGTGGTATCCTCCGTGTTAAATCGGACATGACAGTTGATTTATATAATGCAGCTAGCTTGGGTATTTTGGATACCAACCTTAGTCTAACAAGTTTGTCGCTTAACGAGATTCTACCACTAGAAGATTTGACAAGGAATCCTATTGATCTCGAAAAAAGGCTGAAACAGGCTCAGCGAGTGGAGATAATTGATGACGTTATTTATAGTTATCGGAATGGTGAGCAAATTCGTTTAGAGATTACAATTTCGCCGGTTAAAAATAATTATGGTGTTAACGAGAATCAAGAGTATTTGCTAATTTTACGGGACATTACCAAGGCTAAAAATCTGGAACAAGAACGAGATGAATTTATTAGCGTAGTTAGTCATGAATTACGAACGCCGATTGCAATCGTAGAGGCAAGCTTAAGCAATTTAGCAATTTTACTTGATCGTAAAACTGATAAACGAATCTTGAAGCAAACTTTATCCAAGTCACACGATCAAATTGTGTTACTAGCGGCGATGATGAATGACTTATCGTCATTAGCTAGGGCTAATCGAACTGAAATTATTGAAACTCAAGTGATTGATCTGAATAAATTATCACAGACGATTTATGAAAAATACATTCCACAATTTAATGATAAGAAAATTACTTTTGATCTGGATTTTGACCAAAAATTAACAAAAATAAAAACTAATTCATTGTATCTAGAAGAGATTATTCAGAATTTATTAACTAACGCCTTGCGCTATACACCTAAAGGCAATGTAACTTTAAGTTTTAAAAAACATGCTAATAATCTAGAAATATTAGTAGCTGATACGGGGATTGGTATTGGTCGTTCTGATCAGGCGAAAATTTTTGATAAATTTTATAGAGTGGAAGATTACCGTACAAGACAAACCAGTGGGACTGGATTGGGGTTGTATGTATCACGCCGTTTGGCTATGAAATTGGGTGGCGAATTAAGCGTAACTAGTAGAATTGGGTTTGGATCAACCTTTTGTTTAAAAGTGCCATTAAGAATGGCAAAAAATAAACTATCTAATAAAAGGTAGTCGACGACCTTTCCAAGATAAAATATGTAAATTAGATCGAAGGATACTGATGACTAACAAGAAAAGTTCTTGCGGAACAGTCCAAATCCAGCTGATTAACCCTAAAAACCAAGCTTTGCGCCAAGCAAGTCTAGTAAATTGGCAATATGTTAAGCCAAAACCAAACAGAATTAATGAGCTGACGATTTTGATCCAAGATGTTGTTGAGGTTATTAAGTTAAAAATAATGACTCCAGTTGAAATGATAATGCTAGCTAAAATTACCAGGATGCTGGCGCGCAAGTAAGGAGACTGGCTAAAAATTCGACTGCTGGTTCGAACGGTGGTGGCTAATTGGCTGCGCCATTTTTTTTCTTGTCCAATCGATAAAAACTTATTAGCAATTAAGAAACGATATTGTTGTTGATCATAAAATAATTTAGCTAAGCTAGTTTCTGGACGAATCACTGCTCGATGATTTTCCCAAAAATTACCATAACGTTTTAATTCGTCAGCTTTAACCATCCAGGCGCTAGTGCTGGTGGCTGGTAAACTGCGAGATTGCAAAACTAGTTCCCATAAAAATCGCATTGTACCAAAAATTACGTTGATATGAAAATTACGCCGCTGTGGCATAACACCAATCATCCCAAGCTGGTGTTGTTCGGTATAACGAATTAAAGTGCTAATATCTCGTGGCTGGATTTTGGTATCAACGCTTAAAAATAGAATATATTCACCGCTAGCCTCTGAGGTCAGCTTTTCAAAAGCTTTATTTTTGCCAATCCAGCCTCTTGGTAACTTATCACCCTTAATAAAGCGCACTCCAGCATGCGCAAAACTACGAATAATGTCTGATGTGTTATCGACTGATTCGTCATCGAGCACGATTACTTCCATCTTTGGATAGTCGCTGGCAAGAACAAGCTCTAGGCATTCAGCAATGGCATGATGTTCATTGCGAACTGGTATACAAACCGATACGCTTGGTAATTTTTCAAGAGGAATATAATCATTATACTCATGTTTG
>JAUMVA010000006.1:0-10914 GCA_030530425.1 Candidatus Saccharimonadota bacterium | reverse complement strand
AGTGTAAAAAAACGTTTTGCAAAGCGCAAACGCTCACTAAATGCTGAACTAACAATGAATAATCCAGCGCTACTGAATAAAGTCAACATTTCAATTGGAGTCATCAAAATTATTGTAATGTTTTTAAGCTGGCTTGTAAAGTGTTATTTAGGGTATAATGATTTGAAACTTGACTTTTTGATACTAGTTTTGTAAAATAAGTGTTGACAATCTGCTTGTAATCATTATAAGCAGAATTTTTAAATTAAGGAGAAATTAGTGTCTAAAAAAACTAGCTCTAGGAAAAAAGCCACATCGAATCCTGAAGTAGCAACGCGGGTTCATAAAGTTAAAGCCAAGGTCGATATTAAATCAGTCAAATCAAAAGTTAAAACTGAGACAAATATTAAAAGTACTGAGGTAATTCGACCAACAAAGAAACGATTTTCTAAAAAAATACTTGGCGGAGTTTTTTTGCCAGTGATCGCGTTAATTCGATATCTTAAGCAATCTTGGTATGAATTGCGTCGCGTTCACTGGCCAAGTCGCAAATCAACTTGGGCAATGACTTTTGCGGTAGTATTTTATGCAGCTTTTTTCTTGGTTGTTGTGTTAGCATTAGATAATCTTTTCTCTTACTTATTTAAATTAATGATAGGAAATTAATATGGCAAAAAAAGCAAATCGATATGATTCAACTCGTCAATGGTATGCAATTCATACTTATTCAGGACACGAAGAAAAGGTCGCTGAGGGGATTCGTCAACGTATTAACAGCATTGCAATGGCTGATAAAATCTTTGACGTTATTGTACCAAAAGAAAAACAGATTGAAATTAAAAATGGTAAACGTAAAATTGTTGACAAAAAGATTTTTCAAGGATATGTTTTGGTCGAGATGAATTTAACTGATGAAACTTGGTTTGTGATTCGCAACACTCCTGGTGTGACTGGTTTTGTTGGAACTTCGACCACTCCAACGCCAGTTTCTGATAAAGAAATCGCTAAAATTCGTAAACGTATGGGTGTTGATGAGCCAATTCATCAGATTGATTTTAATCTTAATGAGGTTGTTTCGATTATTGATGGTCCGTTTAAGGGCTTTGAGGGCATAATTTCAGAGATTGACACCCAAAAAGGAAAATTGCGGGTGATGGTCAGTATGTTTGGTCGTGAAACGCCGGTTGAACTTGATATTTTACAAGTAAAGAAAATTTAATTAACGTGATGGATTTGCAAAAAGTCAATCTTTAAGATATAATACTGAAGTTACGCACGGTTAATTAATCGTATTAGGGAGCTTCAAACCTAAATAAAGGAATAGTATTATGGCAAAAAAAGAGAAAAAAGTTATTGGAAATCTAAAACTCCGAATTCCGGCTGGTCGTGCAACCGCTGGTCCTCCAGTTGGTTCGACTTTAGGTCAATGGGGTTTAAACATGATGGATTTCATTAACCCATTTAACGAAAAGACCAAAGATCTAATGGGTAAAAATGTGATTGTCCATTTGCAAGTATTTGATGATCGAACTTTTGAATGGAAATCACTTGGTCAACCTGTTGATGACTTAATTCGAGAAAAAATTGGCATTCAAAAAGGTTCAGGTAAGCCGCATGCTGAGAAGGTTGGTAAAATTACCCGCAAGCAGCTTGAAGAGATTGCTGAGATCAAGAAAGAGCAGATGAACGCAATTGATCTTGAAGGTGCAATTAAGATTGTGGCTGGTACTGCTCGTTCAATGGGCGTTGAAGTCGTTGATTAAAATTGATCGTTAAATTAAAAAGAGGTCGCAATGACCTCTTTTTAATTTGCTTTAGGTGATTTATAACCAAGCGCCTTGTCGTGCACCATAGTTAGTTTCAATTTCATAATTATATTGAGCAGCATCGAGTTCTCTTTTTATGTGTTGATAAATATTTTGTACTGAATTATTGATAGAGGAACATGGTCCAGAAATTTTTTTTAGTTCAGCTAATAATTTCTTTGCAAAGAATAAGTCAATTTGAGTGTGGCCGTCTTCGTGAGTTTTAAGTCCTGTTAAAAAGCGAGACATACTTTGTTTAGTTGCATCTGAGGTGAAATTATCAGCTTGCCAGCTTGGTAGAGTGATTAGATTTCGCAACCCAACTTTTATGTTTGATAACTGACAAGTATTTGTTTTGAAATCAATAAGTTTTGGAATGTAGCTAATCCCAATATGACTTTGGGAAATAGCATGTACTTGAGATTTTCCAACGTTTGGTGAGCAATTCCAAATTTGGGATTGAATTGTGGTTGTGTCTCGACCAAAAACCTGGAAATAGATCGGTGAGTCGATTAGATGTGTTAAACCAGCTGGTCGTTTGGTTAGATCAATTGGACCTGGTATGTAGTGGGCGATTTTTGTGCAGCTTGGTACGGTGGGTAGTTGACCGTTATTAGCAGCGGTTGTTTTTTTATTCTGGGCTGATGCTAGAGTTTTTTGTGTATTGAGATGATCTTGTTCGGCTTTAGCAGTATTAATTGTTGTCATCTTTGACTGATTTTGAGCTTCAATAGTTTGGTTTTCTTCTAATAAAACACTATGAAGATCAGGCGTTTCAACGGCTTGTGCAAATTCTATCGTCTTTTGCTGCCACAAGGTAAATAGCAAAAACACGCTAATTATTAGCAAGGTTGTAATTAGTAAAATATTTTGATGCGATTTTAATAACGCAGATAGTGATCTGCTTTTTGGCATAAAGTCTCCTTATAACTCCATAAAGCCCACATCCAGTGAACAATATTCTTATTATACCATATTTATCTTTAAAAATCAATAACATAAGCATAAAATGTCAGATATAGTCAATAAGCGCTAATGACTTGCTTTTTAGGATTTAATCTGTTAAAATAAACAGTAATAAATAAATTGTTGGGAGAGTAAAACTCGTTATTACCACAGAAAGGAAAAAGTTTTTATGACAATGAAAAAAGGTGAATTGTTAGAGCTTGCAAAAAGTATGAAGCTTGACGTTACCGAAGCTAATACTATTGCTGAAATTAACGAAGCAATTAAGGCTGCTAAAAAGACTGTAGAAAACAAAGATAAAGAGGTTATTGCTGGTCGTGAAGCTAAAGTAGCTAAAGCTGGTAAGCGTAGCGAAAAATCGCTCAAAGAGGCTGAAGAAAAAGCCGAGAAAGAAGCTCGTAAAGAAGCTGGTGATACTTCAGCTCAAGGTGGAGCAGTTGCAGCTAAAGAAAAAGGTCCAGCTCCAAAAACCCGTTCGATTTTAGAACGTCGTAGTAAAAAATACCAAGCGGCATATGCTAAAATAGATCGTAGCAAAACTTATTCACTTGATGAAGCAACTAAATTAGTGATTGATACCAATCCAAGTAAGTTCGATGCCAGTGTAGAGGTTCATGTTCGTTTGGGTGTTGACCCACGTCAAGCTGATCAAAACGTGCGAGCAACTGTTAGCTTGCCGCACGGAACTGGTAAGAAAGTGATCGTCGCTGTGTTTGCTCCAAGTGCTGATCATGATAAAGCTAAAAAAGCTGGTGCGGATATTATCGGTGATGAGGAGTTTTTACAACAACTTTACAAGGGTCAATTGAATTTTGATGTTTTAATTACTACTCCAGCTTATATGCCAAAACTTGGTAAATATGCTCGTGTGCTTGGTCCACGTGGTTTGATGCCAAACCCAAAGAGTGGTACTATTTCAGCTGATGTTGCTAAAGCTACATCTGAAGCTAAAGCCGGTAAAGTTGAATATCGTGTTGATAAACAAGCTATTGTTCACTTGGCTGTTGGTAAAGTATCATTTGGTGCTGATAAAATTGCTGACAATATAAAGACTTTCTTTGACAGCTTACATAGCCAAAAGCCATCGACTCTTAAAGGAGCTTACGTTTTGTCAACTTTCATCACCACTTCTCAAGGTCCAAGTATTAAGGTTGATTTACAATAGTCAATTAGAAAAAATAAACTCGCTCGCTTAATTTGGGCGAGTTTATTTTTGATGATATATTTGATAAAATAAAGAGTAGTTTTAAATTAACGAAAGGAAGATATGGCAGATTTTAATCAAATTTTAGATGCTGGTGATTACCAAAATGGAACAACTAATGTTGTTGTGGAGATTCCAACTGGCTCATGTCATAAGATTGAGTGGGATCGTAAACTTGGGGCGATGAAATTGGACCGAGTTGAGCCAGAAATTTTTGCAAAACCAACTAACTACGGCTTTATTCCACAAACTTTAGATGAAGACGGTGATGAGCTTGATGCATTAATTATCACTGATAAACCGCTAACAACTGGTATTTTTATGGAAGCACGAATCATTGGCGTGATGAAATTTGTCGATGATGGTGAAGTTGATGATAAAATAGTGGTAGTCCCAGCTGATGATCGTAATAGTGGTGATGCAATCAAAACGATGTCTGATTTACCTGAACAATTAATTAAGCAAATTGAATTTCACTTTAATAACTATAAAGCGCTTAAAAAACCAGGTTCAACAAGAGTTGATCACTGGGGTGATGCTGAAGAAGCAAAAGCAGTGATTAAAGAATCAATTGAGCGTTGGCATAATCGTTAAATAATACACGAATAATAAATCTCCGAGTTGTGAATAGGGACAATTCGGAGATTTTTCACCCTAATTCTTATGAGAGGTTAGACTACAAGCTTTTTACAAGTTAAATTAATGGCGATCACTGACTGGCGATTGGACATAAAATTTGTTATAATAAGCTTATGCTATTTGTTAATTTTATTAGCTGGTGGTATGGCTCGGGATTTCGTGGCTTTGTCAGTCGGGTATGGCTACAATTTGTCAAGCTGGCTGATTTTTTTTCAATTGGTTTATTATTAAAGGCTTTATTTACGCCGTTTCGATTAATTGATGCTAATCCGAATTATGGTGATTCTCTTGATGCTAAAATGCGAGCTGGAATTGATAAATTAACCGCTTGTTTAATTGGTGGAATGATTCGTTCAACAATGATGCTAGTTGGACTTTTAGCGATTTTTGTAACATCGATAATTAATCTAATGCGACTAATCATCTGGCTATTTATGCCAATTCTGCCAGTAATAGGTACGATTTTGTTTGCTTTGGAGTCAAAATAATTATGGATCAGCAACATCCAATTAAACCGAGCAATACATCTGATTTGTCAATAAAACCTGAATTTAATTATTATTCTTTGAGATCAAGACAAGCTCGACTAACGACTGGAATTACACCAATCTGGCGACTAATGCTTCAGATTATGGCTGGTGGCATGCTGGTAATGGGGATCTGTTTAATAATCCTAGAGCTGTCAGTAGGCTGGTTGATTATTGGTTGGGCGTCTCTACCAATGATGGTTTATCAATGGTGGCGATGGCATTTGTATCGTTTAAAAATATCATCTGATCCAACGACTGTTGATGATGTTTTATCAAGCAGTGTGTTAGGACGGTTGCCAGAAAATCCAAGTCCTTATGACATTGCATCAATTGCTGGCACGACTTCAGGTGGCGTTTTTTTGGCTGTTAGATTTGGTGTGGTGGTTAATTTATTGCAAGAAATTGCATCAAAGGATGTAGCCGACACTAAAAAAATTTGGCTAGATGCTTTAGAAATTCGCCAACAGACTAATTCACACACCTTATCTGGCGGCTGTTTAGCTTTAGCGGTTATTAAAAATTTGCCTGGCTATGAACAGATTTTGGCGCAGCTGCGGTTAGATTTTGAGGATTTAAAACAAGGGGTTTGTTGGCATGATTATTTGCATTTACGAAAACAGGAATCGCAGCGCTTTGTTAAAACTGGTGGTATTGCTCGCGATTGGTCGTTTGGTTACACGCCTTTATTAAAACATTTTGGGCAAAATATCTCTGAGCAGTTAACTGGCGGGCGATTGATGTCGGCAAAAATTCCAGCTCATCAGGCGGCGATTGAACATATGATTGAGTTATTCGGTAGTGGTGGGCGACAAAATGTTGCCTTGGTTGGGGCTTACGGTGTTGGCAAAACCAATATTGTTTATGGATTTGCGGAACGACTGTTGGATGCTGGGGCTGAATTGCCAGCGAATTTACGATTTCGTCAAGTAGTGATGCTTGATGCGGCTAGTTTACTATCGGCAGCGCCTGAGCGTGGACATTTAGAAGGATTAATATCACAAGTTTTCGGTGAGGCGTTTAGTGCGCAAAATATTATTATTTGTTTAGACAATGCTGAGTTGTTTTTTGAAGATGGAACTGGCTCGGTTGATCTGACTAATTTATTATTGCCAGTGATTGAATCTGGAAAAATGCGTTTAATTTTAACGATGGATGAACAAAAGTTTTTGCAAATCTCTCAACGAACGCCAAGCTTAGCAAATGCTTTGAATAAGATTATAGTTGCGCCTAGTTCCCAAAAAGACACGATGCTAATTTTGCAGGATAAGGTAGTATCTCTTGAAGGGCGATTAGGGGTGATTTTTATGTATCAAGCTTTAAAAGAAGCGTATCGTTTAGGTGGGCGATATATTAATGACGTAGCAATGCCAGGGCAAGCCATTAAATTACTTGAGTCATCAGCTAATTATCATGAAAATGGCTTAGTGCGTTTTACGTCAATTCAACAAGCGCTAGAAAAAACGATTGGTGTCAAAATTTCTTCGGTATTGCAAGCTGAAGAGCGAAGTGTGTTATTGAATTTAGAAAAATTGCTTCATCAACGACTAATTGGGCAGGAACGAGCGGTACAAGTGATTAGTGATGCTTTGCGTCGTCAGCGGGCAGGTGTTCATAGTCAAAATCGTCCAATTGGAACATTCTTATTCTTGGGTCCGACCGGTGTTGGTAAAACTGAATTAGCAAAGGCTTTAAGTGAAGTGTACTTTAATGGTGAGGATAATATCATTCGTTTAGATTTAAATGAATATGTAACAGCTAATGATGTCGGCCGATTAATTGAGAATGCAGCTCAGAATCAATATAGTTTGACAGCTCAAGTGTTACGCCAGCCATTTTCAGTGGTGCTGTTAGACGAAATTGAAAAAGCTCATCCAGCAGTACTAACTACCTTATTGCAGGTATTGGATGAGGGCGTTTTGCGCGATACTAATAATAAAGAAATTAGTTTTCGGGACACGATCATCATCGCCACATCAAATGCTGGGGCATTAGAAATACAAGATTATATCAGCCGTGGTGTTAAAATTAGCGATTTTGAGACCGAGTTTATCGAAAAATTAATCCAATCGCATAAATTTCGTCCAGAATTTCTGAACCGATTCGACGAGATTGTGCTATTTAGACCATTGGAAAAAGCCGAACTTTTGAAGATTATTGATTTAATCTTGACAAAACTTAATCAAACTCTGGCTTCACAAAAAATTGAGATAAAAGTCCCTGAAGAAGTCAAGTTGTATTTGTTAGAGAAAGGTTATAACCCGCAGTTCGGAGCACGCCCAATGCGGCGAGTAATTCAACAAACTGTCGAGAACATTGTCGCCAAAACGATTATAACTGGTGAAATTACCGGTCAACAAACTATTGAGATTTCGCTTGATGATCTTAAAAACTATTGATTTATATCATAGATGATATATAATAATTTGTAGATTGATATTTTAAACAAGAACTAAATGGGGTAATAAAATAATGAAATCGGGCGATTATAAAGCAAAAATTGGTGAATTAGTAGCACAAACTCGACTTTGGCGACGAATGACACAGGCGGAATTGGCTGAGGCGGTAGGAACTTCACAATCTGCTATTAATCGAATCGAAAGCGGTAATCAAAACCTGAGTGTTGATATGATCGAAAAGATTAGTCAGGCGTTAAAAGTCGAATTACTCTCATTTAACAAAAAAGGCACGGTTCATTTTAAAATTAATGGCGGTCGTAAATTACATGGTTCAATTGAAATCCGTGGTTCTAAAAACGCAGCGGTTGGTTTGTTGTGTGGTTGTTTAATTAATCGTGGTCGTACTACTCTAAAAAACGTGCCGCACATTGAGGAGGTTAACCGGATTGTTGAGGTTTTGGAAAGTATCGGCGTTAAGACTCGCTGGATTAACGAGCAACATGATTTAGAGTTAACGCCACCACCACGACTCAAACTGGGACAAATGGATATTGCGGCAGCTAAACGAACGCGTAGCGTGTTGATGATGATGGGGTCGATTATGAATTCTTATTCACAATTCAAGATGCCATATGCTGGTGGCTGTAATCTTGGCAAACGAACAGTCGAGCCGCATCTAGCTGGGTTGCGCGAATTCGGTTTAGAAATTACTACTCACGATGATTTTTATCATGCAACAGTCAAGCCGGTTAATCTAAAAGAAAAAACAATTGTTTTAGTTGAGCGAGGTGATACGGTAACAGAGAATATTTTGTTTGCGGCAGCAACTAAAGATATGATTACTCACATTCATAATGCTAGCTCGAACTATATGGTGCAAGATATTTGTTTTTATTTACAAAAATTGGGTGTTAAGATTGATGGAGTTGGCACAACTCGTTTAACGGTCTATGGAAAATCAGATATTAATCAAGATATTGAGTATAAAATTAGCGAAGATCCGATCGAAGCAATGAGCTTTCTGGCGGCTGGTGTAGTGACTGATTCGGAAATCGAAATCAAACGTATGCCAATTGACTTTCTGGAGATTGAATTTGAAATCTTGCGATCGATGGGGTTGAAATTTGATCAATCAGCGGTCTATCTGGCTCGTAATGGACAAACGAAACTGGTCGATATTAAACTTCGAAAGAGTTATTTAGTGGCACCGCTGGATAAAATTCACCCAATGCCATATCCTGGCTTAAACATAGACAACTTGCCGTTTTTTGCGATTATTGCCGCTAAAGCAAACGGTCGGACTTTGATTCATGATTGGGTATATGAAAATAGAGCAATTTATTTAACCGAGCTGTCAAAATTAAATGTTCGTAATCAGTTGCTTGATCCACATCGTATTTATATCGAGGGCGCTACTGAATTTCGTCCAGCTGAGATTGTAACGCCACCAGCCTTGCGACCAGCAGTGGTAATTATGCTTGGTATGTTGGCGGCTAGTGGCGAGTCAATTTTGCGTAATGTTTATTCGATTAACCGCGGGTATGAGGATTTTGCCCGTCGTCTCAATTCACTCGGTGCTGATATCGAGCTATTATATTAATTTAGAATTCGTCACCATAACTGTGGATTAATTCATAAAATGGTTGATTATTGATTGCTAAATTCATTTCAAGTTCAAAACTTTTATAGGTTTTTTCGTTGGCAATGATTTGATTAAGTTTACGCCATGCGTTGTGTCCGCCTTCATAATCTTCAATTAGTTTGCCAGTTGTTTTGTTACAAAACATAATATGAAAAATCTTATCTTCAATAATTTCGTGCGTTTTTTCGTGTCGAACGCGTTCATGAAAAACACTTCGATGCTCAAATATTCCTTTAAGACCTGTTTCTTCTAGTAATTCTCTACTGGCGGCGGCCAGAATTGATTCTCCCCAGCGAATTTTTCCAGTTGGCGCTCCCCAAAATCCAAAATAAGGATGTTTTAGACGTTGTTGAATCAGATAATGCTTTTCGCCTTTAATTTCTTTTTCAACAACTAACATAACAGTTACTTTTGGTTGACGCTCAATTTTATCTGAGTCGGTATCGAGCTTGTTGGCATATTCTTTACCTTTCAGACTCAATTTATATTTACCAGATTCGGTCTTGTCAATGTAACCAATTTCAACCAAACGTTTGATGTGAAATTTAGCATGGTCACTTTCAAGCCCAGTTACTTTTTGTAAGTTTGTAAAGTTAGTTGCTGGCAAGAAAAGTAGTTCTCGTAGGATTTTGGTTTGTGCTTGATGGATTTCGCCTTCGTATGACATAAGTTCTCCTTTTTTATGATGATAGTATATTTAAATTTTTAGTCAATTACTAGGGAAGTTGGCTTCCCTTAGATAACCTATGTTTATGTTATGTGTGTGACAATATCGTTGATGACATTTAATTATTGCAATCTTATGATTCTAAAATTGGGTTTAGAGACGTATCAAGTTGAGAGAGTGATGACTCGCTATAATAGACAGGAAAAATATTGGAGTTGGCTTAACAATAATATTAATTAAAATGAGAGTAATCATCAAAGTTCACAATCTATCGATATTATTATTTCTTGTATAAATGGTATAATATATTCATGAGATTGGGTGATAATTTAAAAGAACAAGAACGCACTAAACTACATAATACTATTTGGAAGATTGCTAATGATTTACGCGGATCGGTCGATGGTTGGGATTTTAAGGCGTATGTGCTAGGTTTCTTATTCTATCGGTTTATATCGGAAAATTTAGTTAATTATATCAATGCTGAAGAACGCAAAACTGGTGCAACTGATTTTAGTTACGCCGAACTGAGTGATGATCAGGCGGAGCTTAATCGTGAGGATACGGTAAATGGCAAAGGATTTTATATTTTACCAAGCGAGTTATTTGAAAATGTCCGCAAGCGCGCCAAAAATGACGAAAATTTGAACGAAACACTCAGTAAAATATTCCGTAACATTGAGCAATCAGCTAAAGGTTTTGATAGTGAGGATGATTTTCGCGGGCTATTTGACGACTTGGACTTCAATAGCAATAAACTTGGTCCGACCGTCACCGGGCGCAATGAGCGATTGGTAAAATTAATGAACGCCATCAGTGAATTAGAGCTCGGTAAGTTTGAGGACAATACGATTGACGCTTTTGGCGACGCATACGAGTATCTGATGACCATGTATGCTGTTAATGCTGGCAAATCTGGTGGCGAGTTCTTCACGCCGCAAGAAGTGAGCGAACTTTTGGCAAAAATTACTGTTGTTGGCAAGACTTCTGTAAATAAAGTGTATGACCCGGCAGCAGGCTCCGGTTCGCTACTGCTAAAGTTTGCGAAAGTTCTGGGTAAAGACAATGTCAGGCAAGGCTTTTACG
>JAUMVA010000005.1 GCA_030530425.1 Candidatus Saccharimonadota bacterium | reverse complement strand
GTATCGATTGTGGCCACCTGCTGCATTGTCGAGTAGCTATGTTCGGAAGGGATAAATGCTGAAAGCATATTAAGCGTGAAGCCTACTTCAAGATAAGATTTCCCTATGAGGACACAGAGAGAATATCTGTTTGATAGGTGCAAGGTGTAAGCACGGTAACGTGTTCAGCCGAAGCATACTAACAGTCCCATTGACTTTTTATGCTACTTACTTTATTATTAAGTGAGTTAGGCTTTGACTAATAATTGGTGTTTATCACCAGTTGTTATTTACAAATTGAAATGATGGCTGCCGAAATAAGGCTTTGACCCACTGATGAAGAGATATCAGCCCAAAGTGTCGAAGTCCTGTTTCGGTGTCCATGGCGATGAGGAAATACCTGTAATCATTCCGAACACAGAAGTCAAGCTCATCAGCGGCGATTATACTGCTATGCGGGAAACTAGCACGATGCCGAATTATATAAAACCCCTCCGAAAGGTGGGGTTTTATCTTTGTAGATATGATAAAACTTGTAGTTGTAATATTTATTGATAAAAATTAACAAAATGGTGTTAGATTTTTTGTTTGAATTTTGGATGAGTTTGTGTAGTATAATATAAACATGAACTTAAAAAACAAGAAACAATTATTTATAATTTTATTAATTATTATCGTGATAGTTATATTAGCGGCAATCTATCATATCCTAACACGCCATAGTAATGAGTTTAATGGTGAGTATATTGATTGTCAACCACCACTTTCTCAATACGAAAAAGAAAGATGTGACCGAGCCGAAAAATCTAACTATCCTTATATTGCTTACTAAAGATTATCTGTTTTAAAACAACCCATCTCGCAGAAGCTGGGTTGTTTTTTGAGCGTTGTAGTATTTTCTGTCTTATTGATAATATTCAAAAAACAGGGTAACTTAAGTATATATCATAAACGGCATAAATGCAATACCTTTTAGAACATAAAAAAAGCTTGTGTAAATATTGACAAAAAGCTAAAGCTGTGATATAATAAAAGCATTAACATATCACGAGAGAGATGTGTGGGAAAAATATAGAGAAAGGAATTAAATTATTATGGCCGGAACTAAAGAAGGTGGCAAAAAAGCAGCTCTTGCTAACAAAGAACGTTATGGTAAAGACTTTTATGCAAAGATTGGTGCTAAAGGTGGTAAAAAAGGCACAACTGGTGGATTTGCTGCTAACCCAGAATTAGCTCGCATTGCTGGTGCTAAAGGTGGACGTATTTCACGTCGTGGACCAGCAAAAAAGAATGCTTAATTTGTTTATCAAATAAAATAACCTCGCATTATAGAGGTTATTTTATTTGATAAGTTTTCGACGGAGGAAGTTCTGCTTGGCGGAATTGGGACGCCATTCAGATTGACATTCAAGACAGCAATAAACACCGGTCTTTTTTTGAAAACCAATGGAATTACATTTTGGGCAGCGACTACGAGTATCTAGCCATTCTCGATAACTATCAATAGCATCATTAATTTCATTTTCTGTAATATCTAATTTATATTTATTAGCTAATTCTTTAGTTAAATCCCAGGCTTCAGACTCAATTTTTAATAGTTCAATGTCGAATTTATAATCATGATGCTGCAATAGGGCATGGGCTAATTCGTGAATTAAGAAAATAGCTTCACCATCGGGAATGTAAAAAATTTGTTGTTCGCTAGAGTGAAACAAAAAGTTTTCACCAGCTAGAAAAACAAATCGTGGATAGTCATTTCTGAGCTGATTAATTATTTGTTTGGCTTGCATAATATTTATAGAGGTAATAGCAGCCATTAATAACTGATGAATCTGGGTTTTTGGCGGCTATAACGCGAGGGCGATTGAGCTCTGGTGGTAACTTTTCATCAATTAACGCAATTAAGTGTTCACTGTATTTAGTAAAATAGTTTCCCATAACACCACCGATAACGACCACATTTGGTTGAATGACTGGTATCAGAGTTAACAAACCGCGAGAAATCCGATCAGCAATGGCGTCCCAAATGTCAGGTGATTTTATATCTTTTGCTAATTGGTTATAGGCTAAATAAATAGCTCGTCCGGAGGCAAAATCTTCCCATTTGCGAGTTACGCCGTCATATTCAAGCATTGTCATACCTGCTTCTGAATTAAGCAGGGCGGGCACTAGCTTACCGTCAGCGATGACGCTTGAGCCGATTCCAGCACCGATATTTAAATAAACTAATGATTGTGGAATCTGAGCAAATTGATGAGCTTCAGCTAAACCGCCAAGATTTGCATCGTTTTCGATTAAAGTTGGTTTTTGAAACTCATTTTCAAGAGCTGTTTTGAAGTCAAAATTAATCCAATCATCACCGAGATTGCTGCCCCATTGAATAATGTTATCAATCACTGATCCAGAAATTCCAACAACAATTGCCTCAAAGGCTTGATGTGAAAAATCGCTAGCGATAGTAGCTTTGATTAAATCTAAACAATCTTGAGCAAGCGGTGGGGTGTCAAAACCAGCTTGATGAGTAATCTGACCGTTTTTATTGATATGAGCGATAAATAATGCTTGACTTCCGATATCGATGGCTATAATCATATTTTTATTATACTACAATATAAAGCATAAAAATATTTTCTTTAGTGTGCGTAATAATATCTATCGCTATATAAGTATTTACTTTATTGTTATTTTATGGTATAATAAGATATCTTAGAGTTAAAGGAGAAAATAATTTATGACTAATTTTAAACAGGTACTAAAGGATCCGTCATTTAAATATTTCGTGATTGGTTTAGCAACTTTCTTGGTTGTTACTGGTGGTGGTATTTATCTAATTAAAAATTTAATTAATAACCATAGCGATCAAAATATCTCACAGACTGAGATCCAAAAAGTAGCAGTTGAGGAGACTGGAAAAAAAGAAACTACTGATAAAAAAGAAGAGGCAGTGGCTAAAAATGATAATAAAAAAGCTGAAGTTGAAGTTAAAACTGAAACTGAAGCTGTACAACCTGACCAAACTAAACAAGATGCTCAATCGACGCAGCCTCAAAAAGAACAGTTACCAGTAGTAGCACCAGAAGCTTTATCTAAGACTGGTTCAGACGATATAATTAGCCAATTGATTGCGATAGCGGCTCTAATCTATGCGGCTTTAATATTCACCCAATCAAAACGCTAGGCCTATTTGATTACGCTTGCAAAAAAAATAATTTCAGGTTAAAATATAGAATAATCTATTTGGGTGTTATTTAAAGTTGGTTTTTAAGTCGTAACTCACAACTTAAGATGCACTTCTGTAGAAAATATTAATTAAGAAAGGAGTTATAACAATAAGTCGCTGTTTAGTGACTTGTTGTAAAGACTTATTATGGCAAAAGCCAGATTAACAATGGACGAGCTGTTGGCTCAAAATGACAAAGTAAAACCGCTTTCACGCGATGACGTGGCTACTGGTAAAGTAGTGTCAGTTAAAAAACATGAAGTAATTATTGACCTAGGCGCTGGTGGAACTGGTGTGGTTTATCGTCGAGAAATTGATGCAGGTCGCAAATTAGAAGTTGGTGACGAGGTTAGCGCTAGCGTGCTAGAAGAAGAAATGGAAGATGGTCGTGTATTATTATCATTACGTAAGGCTGTCAAGGATCGTGGTTGGGAAGAAGTCACCAAGATTATGGAAAATGAAGAAGTTATTGAAGTTGAACCAGCTGATGCTAATCGTGGTGGTTTGCTGGTTAATTTCGAAGGCGTGCGTGGTTTTATGCCAGTTAGTCAATTATCAGCTGAACATTATCCACGAGTCGCTTCAAGTGATAAAGATGAAATTTTAGCACGTTTAAATGCTTTAATTGGTAAAAAGATCAAAGCTCGTATTATCGATGTTGATCGGAAGACTAATAAATTAATCTTTAGCGAAAAAGAGGCTGTGAAAGATAGTTTGGCCGAAACTTTTGAAAAGATGAGCATTGGTGATAAAGTCAAAGGTCAAGTAACTGGTGTGGTTGATTTCGGTGTGTTTGTAACTGTTGATGGTATCGAAGGTCTAGTTCATATCTCAGAAATTAGTTGGGAACGTGTGATTGATCCAAATGACTACGTCAAGGTTGGTGATACAATCGAGGCTAAGATCATTGACATTGACAAAGATCGCTTAAATCTCAGTATCAAACAACTCACTGAAGATCCTTGGATGAGCGAGATTGAAAAATTTAAAAAAGGCGACAAAGTTGACGGTGTTGTTACTCGTATTACTCCGTTTGGTGCATTCGTCCAATTAAGTCCAGCCGTTGAAGCACTAGTTCATGTTTCAGAACTTGGCAAGGGTGAAAACATTAATCCAGAAAACATTTTTAAACTAAACGAACAGAAACAATTCCGCATCTTGGATATTGATAAAGAAAATCGTAAGATTTCACTGTGTTTAGTAAAGTAATTTAAAACAAAACAACTAGTGTGAGGGCTAGTTACCGAGAGGAGAAAAGATGGAGCAAGAAAAAATAATAAAAATGAGCGGATCAATCACCGTTAATGAACTTGCTGATAATCTAAATCTGTCTGTAGCTAGCCTGATTCAAGAGTTGTTCAAAAATGGTATTGTGGCGACTATCAATCAAAAACTCGATTACGATACGGTATCAATTATTATTGATGAGCTAGGTCTAAAAGTTAAATTAGAACAAGTTGATCAGGCTCATAAACTTACAGAACGCCACCAAACGTCCGATAAAGGGCTCATCCGACCGCCGGTGGTAGCTGCCATGGGGCATGTTGATCATGGTAAAACTACATTGCTTGATAAGATTTTAAGTATGAAAACTGTCGAGAGTGAAGATGGTGGTATTACTCAGCATATTTCAGCTTATCAGACAGAATATGATGGTCGAAAGATTACTTTGCTTGATACACCTGGTCATGAGGCATTTGCTTCAATTCGTCAACACGGTGCTCTATTAACTGATATTGTGGTAATCGTAGTGGCGGCTGATGATGGCGTAAAGCCTCAGACTGTTGAAGCGATTAAGTTTGCTGAGTCTGCTAATGCAAAAATTATTGTTGCGATTACTAAAATCGATAAACCAGATGCTAACATCGAGATGGTCAAAACCCAGTTAGCTAGTGAGTATCGACTTAATCCCGAAGAATGGGGCGGTGATACGATTTTTGTTCCAGTATCAGGTAAGACTGGGGAAGGAATTGACAAGTTACTAGAGTCGATTCTGTTAATTGCTGATATTGAAGAATTTAAGGCCGATTATGATTATCTATCGGAAGGTTTGGTAATTGAGGCTCGCATGCAACATGGCAAAGGCGCAATGGTGGGTCTACTGGTTCAACATGGTGAGTTAAAAGTAGGTGATGTATTGGTGGCTGGTGGTAGCTACGGCAAAATACGTACTATAGCTGATTTTTCTGGTAAGATGGTTGACAAAGTCGGTCCATCAACACCGGTAACAGTAACTGGTTTTAAAACTTTGCCAGAATTTGGTGAGTTATTTAAAGAGGTTGCGTCGGAAAAAGAAGCTCGAACTATAGCTAACCAAGCACGCTATGAAGCTAGTATGAATATTCCAACTAGCAATGTTACGAGCTTGGAGCTGTTAAGTAAGATTCATCATAATGCAGTCTCACAAGAATTCAATGTGCTGGTTAAGGCTGACGTGCAAGGCAGTTTAACTTCAGTGGTTGATAATTTAAAATTGATTGATGCTGGCGATGAAGTTCAAATGAAGATCGTTAACAGTGGTATTGGTGATATAACTGAAAATGATGTTAAAATGGCAGCTGGCGATTCAACGATTATTTACGGGTTTGATGTTAATATATCGGCATCGATTCGACGTTTAGCAGCCCGCTTGGGAGTGCAGGTTCGTTTATATCGAGTGATTTACGAACTCTTAGATGATGTTCGTAGTGAGATAGAAAAAAAGCTGTCTCCGGAAATCAAAGAACAAGAAATTGGTAAATTAACCATTAAAGGAGTATTCCGAACTTCAAAAGATAAAATAATTGCCGGTGGTTTAGTGACTGCTGGTAAAATAACACCAGATTTGCTCGTGCGTGTTAAGCGTAATAAGGAACAAATTGCTGAGATGGAAGTGATGTCTGTCGAAAAAAATCAGCAAGAAGCTAAGGAAGTGTTTGAAGGTGAGATGTGTGGCTTGTCTCTTAAATCAGCTAAAAAAGTACAGTTAGAAATTGGTGATAAATTAGAGTTCTTTAAACGGGAATTTATTGCACGAAAATTAAAATAACGTGATATAATAACATTAGTATTATGGAACTGAACAATAAGTTTTTAGAAGAAGTCGGGCTATCTAGTTTGCCAGAGGAAGAAAAACAAGCTTTTCTCGAATATTTATATTCAGAAATTGAATTGCGTGTTGGCGATACTTTGTCACGCGATATGACACCTGAACAAGTGGTCGAGTTTAAAAAAATTGCTGATAAAGATAGCAGCTTTATTGTTAATTGGTTATCGGCTTTTGTGCCGATGTATCATTCGGACGAAGTTTTTAAAAATATGCAAAAAATTACTGGCTACGATGTAACCGATTCTCGATTATTGTCGGAATATGCTGCTAGTAAATGGCTGGAATTAAATCGTCCAGATTACGGGCAAGTGGTGGCTAATGTAATTAGCCAAATTCGTCAAGAAATTATTAAAAACAAAGATAAAATGCTGAAATAACTGATTGTTAGTTAGCTCTTGTGGCCATTTATAAAATCTTTGGCTGTCATAATCTTCCCACTAGGTGTAACTAATTGAGTGATATTCAAATAACTACCGTTGACGCATTCAAAGCTGATTGGTGAGGTGATTTTGTCATCAGCAGTAGCTTCGACAATAACGCAATTTTGATTAAAAATAGTGATGCGACTTTTTGGAAAGCGTTGAAATGCTCTGATCTGATTAACTAATTGTTGTGCAGTTTTTATCTCTGGGTTAAGTTGCGATTGAGACTTGGTTAATAGATTACAGTAACTAGCTTGTGATTCTTCTTGCGGAACCGATTGGAGATTCTTGGATAAAATTCGTGGTAAGCTCTGAATGAGTAAATTACTGCCATGATTTATGGCTATCTGATATAAATCATTGGCTGTAGTTTTTGGTGTTAACTCAATGATTTCTTGCGCATAAATTGGACCAGCATCCATTTTGGAGTTGAGCGATATTACGGTAATACCTGTAATATCGTCACCATTCAATAAAGCTGTTTCGATTGGTGATGGACCACGATATTTTGGTAATAATGAAGGATGTAGATTGATGATTCCGAACTTAAAACTATCAATAATATCTTGAGGAATAATTTTTCCAAAACTAACCAATACTCCAGCTAAACAACTAGTTTGCGAAATTGCCTGTCGCATTTCTGCCACATTGTGTGGCTGAAAAACCGTAATGTCATATTTTTGGGCAACGGTTTTAATTATAGGCGCTTGTAACTTTTGCCCACGACCTTTTTTACTGTCTGGTTTAGTTATAACAGCTTCAAATTTCAAGCCGGCGTTAATTAGACGTTCTAATACGGCGGCGCTAAAATCTTCAGTCCCGAAGAAAACCAGTTGGTTTGACATTTGTGTCATAATCAATCCTTTGCAATTCACCTTCATCATCAAGGCGATAAAAATCGTTAGTATTTTTAATTCGGTCAATAAAAACAATCCCTTCGGTATGGTCGTACTCATGCTGTAAAACTCGAGATAAAAATCCACGAGCTTTTATAAAAAAAGTTTCACCTTTTTCGTTTTTGGCTTTAATTTTTACGCGATCTGGTCGAGCCACCTTACCATAAATATCTGGAACACTTAAGCAACCTTCAAAATCTCTAATAATCTTACCGCCAGTACTGATAATCTTGGGGTTGATTAAAGTTTGAAAGTTGGTATTTTTTTTATCACCAAAATCTTCTCTCACAATGACGATTCGTTTCATAATACCCATTTGGACGGCAGTTAGAGCTGTGCTCACTTCGTGCGGGCGGGTTTTTTCCCAATCAAGCGCTGCTTGCTTCATATTTTTAATAATATCAAGAATCTCTTGATCAATAATGTCAACGCTTTCTGATTTTTGTCGTAAGCGTGGATCGGGCAGGACAATGATATCTTTAACTGAGGCTATTTTTTTCATAGTAATTCAGCTGATATTATACCTTAAAATGACCTTTTTTGCTAGCTTATTAAATCAGGGAAGCACTATCTAAATCATAAAACCAATTAGGCGGTAATTCTGATATGATTTCCTGGAGGAGTGATCGTTTTTTAGATTTAATAATAATTTGCCAATAATATTTATCGCCACGCCTCTCATAAAAACTTGGTGCTGGTCCAATAATGTTCAACTGCGTGTATTTCGTGCGCAGCTTGGTGGCGAGTTGATCAGCGTGCTTTATAACGGTGCGTTCAGTTTTATAAGCAACAGACAATTTGAGCAAGAAACAAAATGGAGGGTAATTGTCTTGTCGTCGTTGTTTAATTTCTTGACGGTAGAAGTCTGGATAATTTTGTGATAAAGCTAATTGAATAATTGGATTATCTGGTTGATAGCTTTGAACAATAACATTAGTTCGATTTTGATTACGTCCAACTCGTCCAATGACTTGAGTAAGTAATTGAAAGGTTCGTTCACGTGCTACGAAGTCGGGTAGTGATAAGCCAACGTCTGCTTGGATTACACCGACAGTAGTTAGGTTTGGCAAATTTAATCCTTTTGCGATTACCTGAGTGCCAATTAAAATATCAATCTCACCATCACGAAGTTGGTTGTAAGAATTAGCCACGCTTTGACTGTCTGGTGTATCAGCATCGAATCTGCGGATAGTGGCTGAAGGAAACAAACGTTTCAATTCTGATTCAATTAGTTTGGTGCCAATGCCGCGATGCTCAATGTCGGCCGAACCACATTCTGGACAGAAAATTGGAATTGACTGCTGATGATTGCATACATGGCAGTGTAGTTGAAAATTGTCGTGATGTAATGTTAATGGAATGTGACAATTTGGGCACTCAGCGGTCCACCCGCATTGTTTACAAAAGGTGGCTGAAGTACTGCCACGACGATTATGAAATATTAAGGCTTGTTGATTATTTTTTAATGAATTTTTTATCGATTCAATTAGTTGTCTAGATATAATATTACTTCGACTAAAATAATTTTTTTGTCGCATGTCGATAAGTAAAACTCTTGGTGCAACTGTGGTTAAGGCAGTCTCCGTTAATTCAAGTATTGAATAATTTTTTTGTTCATAAAACCAATAGTCATTAACTGACGGTGTAGCGCTACCTAAAATTAGCTTTGCTTTGGTGTAATGAGTAAATATGGTAGCTACTTGGACACTAGAATATTTTGGGTTTTTATCTTGTCTGAGACTACTGATTTCATGAGCTTCATCAATTATAATTAGCCCCAAGTTTTTTAATGGCAAAAATAGACTTGAACGAGTGCCTACTATGATTAAAGGCTCTTCACTGTTCAAACATTTTTGCCAAATTTGATGACGAATACTTTCAGTTAAGTTTGAATGAAAAATTACAACATTGTTAAAATGACTTGAGAATTGCTGAGTTAACTGAGTTGTTAGAGAAATTTCTGGAATTATCACAATAACAGATTTGTTTTGCGCAATAGTACGCTTGGCTAGTTCAATGTAAACGGTTGTTTTGCCGGATCCAGTTACGCCATGAAGTAAGAAAGTCCGTTGATTAGACTGAAGAACTGTTTGAATAATTTTTGATTGTGCAGCGGTTGGTGATAACGATGCTTTTTCTTTGGAAAACGATTTTTGATCAATTTGATTTGAGTCACGTCGTTGTTTAGTGATGCCGGTTGGTAAGGCGGTTTGAATAATGTTCGCGAGTGGTGATAAATAAAATTTTTGCATCCATAATAAAGTTTTTAGAAGATACCTTGGTAGAGGCTGAGATTCAATACTTTTTATAACATTTTTAGTTGCGAAATCTGGCTTTGATACTGTTTGTAATACAATACCAATGGCGGTTTTTTTACCAATTGGAACTTGCACGATTTGCCCAACGGAAAGCTGCAAATCGCTAGAATAAGTAAATCTATCGTGTTGTTTTGAAACTACTTGATTGACTGCTACCAAATAATAATTCATATTACAATTTTATCATGTATGATGATATAAAAATTATTTATGTGATAAAATAAACATATGTATTTTGAGAGTCGTGGGCAGGCTGGAGAAAAATTAGCTGAAGAATTGTTTGAAAAATATCGCTATGAAAACTCGGTTATCTTGGCGGTTAATCTTGGTGGTGTGTTGGTTGGCAAACCAATTTCGCAGAAAATCCACTGCCCAATTAGCTTACTACTATCTGAACAAATTGACATTCCTGGGCAAAATCTACAAATCGGTTCAGTATCGCAAACTGGCAATTTTACTTATAATGACAATTTATCAAGTTTTGAAATTAATGAATACAAAAATGAGTTTTATGGCTATTTTGAGGAACAAAAACGGCAAGCTTTTCATCGAATTAACCGAATGGTGGGTGATGGTGGCATGTGCGATCGCAAACTGTTAAATGGTCGTAATGTGATTATTATTAGTGATGGTTTTGATGACCAAACGCTGCTCGGTGCGGTGATGGATTTTATTAAGCCAGTTCGGATCGAGCGATTAATAGCAGCAGCTCCGGTAGCCAGTATTGGTGCGGTGAATCGACTTCATGCGTTAGTTGATGAGTTGCATGTTTTGGATGTTAAGCGCAATTATTTTGGCGCAAATCATTATTTTGATGATAATAATTTGCCAAGTCAAGCTGAAATAATTGAGCAAATTAACCAAAACATTTTAAGTTGGCAATAAAACATTTGAAAAACTGTTGTAAAAAGTGTAATATAGATTGTAAGGAAAAAATAAGGGAGAAGCAGGTGTTAGATATATTTATTACATCAAGAGTTAGACGCAAAGTGATTGTGGTCTATGCTAAGTATCCCGATTTTAAGACTCACGTTCGTGGGTTGTCGAAATTAATTAAGGAAGATCCAGGAAATGTTCAGCGTGAATTAAAAAAATTGGAACGTTCAGGTTTCTTATTGAGTGAAAAGACTGGTAATTCCCGAGTTTATTTTACTAACAAACAATTTATAATTTTTAAAGAATTGCAAAGTATTGTGATTAAAACTCAACAATTAGCTAATTCTAAGAAAAAAACAATCAAGTAGGGATGCGTGATAACAACGCAAGCTGAGATAATTGAAATATTACTGAAAAATCGCCAAGTAACTAATCGTGGCGAATTTTTTGCACCAGATTATCAACAAGTATTAACCAGACACGATCCTTTCGGTATGGTCGATATGGATAAAGCGGTATCGAGATTGGTTAAAGCCAAAGAAGGGCAACAAAAAATTGTTATTTTTGGCGATTATGATGCCGACGGTGTAACTTCAACCGCATTATTATTGGACGCGTTGGCAAGTTTTGGTTTTAAAAATGTAGATTTTTATTTGCCGGACCGCTTTACGAATGGTTACGGGTTAACAATTACTGCGATTGAAGATATTGTGACAAAAAATAAGCCCGACTTGATCATTACAGTTGACTGCGGAAGCTTGAACCACGCTGAAATTACGCGAGCTAATGAATTAGGCGTTGATGTAATTGTGACCGACCATCATAATTTGGCTGAAATTCAACCATCAGCTGTGGCAGTTATTAATCCTAAACGACCAGAAAATAACTATCCAAATCGAAATTTAGCTGGAGTTGGTACGGCCTTTACTTTAGTGCGAGCTTTACAAACGGTGCTTACTGGTTTGGAAAATGGTAGGGAAAAATGGCTGTTAGATTTAGTGGCAATTGGTACTATTGCTGATCTAATGGAATTAACTGGTGAAAATCGCGTACTGGTGAAATTTGGGCTGATAGTATTAAATAAAACACGGCGACTTGGGCTAAAACACCTGTTGGATAAAAATAAGCTCGAGTCTGTTACGTCTGAAACAATTGGTTTTATTATTGGGCCAAGATTAAATGCGGCTGGTCGGTTAGAACGGGCTGACTTGGCGCTGGAGGTGCTAACCGCTAGTGATTTAGCAGAAGCTGATGCGCGTGTTGAAAAATTAGATTTTTTAAATACAAAGCGCCGAGCATTACAAAACAAAGTTTATACTGAAGCGCGCGAGCAGGCAATGAAAAATAATGATGCGGTGTTAGTTTTGAGCGGTGATAATTGGCATGAGGGGGTAGTAGGCATAGCGGCCTCACATATAGAAGAAGAGTTTCAGAAACCAGTATTTTTATTAAGTAAAAAAAATGATGTATCAAAGGGTTCAGCTCGCAGTTTTGGTGATTTTTCAGTGTTTGAGGCGATTGAATATTGTCGTCCTTTATTAAAGACTGGTGGCGGTCACAAAGCAGCTGGTGGGTTAAGTTTGGCGACCGAAAATTTCGATATTTTTCGTCAACGAGTCAATGAATTTTATACTTCATTGAATTTAACAAATCAGTTGCAATATTTTGAGCCTAAAATTGAAATAGAATTAGCAAATTTTAATTTATTAACCGATGATTTATACCAACAAATTCAGCAATTTGAGCCATTCGGTGTTGGTAATCCTGAGCCAATTTTTCGAGTTAAAAATTTAAAAATTCAGCAAGTAATTTTACTTGGTACTGAAAATCAACATTTAAAACTATATTTAAGTGATGCAAATAATAAATCATTTGAGATGATACGTTTTAATTATAATCAAGATTGGAAAAATCGACTTGATGATAAAGTAGATGTGATTTTTACTTTGTCGGTAAATTATTGGAATGGTCAATCTAAACTTCAAGGTCGTTTGTTATCGTTACAAACCAGTCAATAAGTGCATTGATTTTTTATTATATATCTGATAGAATAACATTATGGTAAAAGTTACACGAAAAGATGATAAAGAGGCGAACGAAAATATTATTCGTCGGTTTAATCGAAAAGTAGTTCAAAGTGGTGTGCTGTCTGCCAAAAAGGCAACTCTACGTTTTGAAAAACCAATTTCAAAAACCGAACGTCGCAAAAACGCAATTGTTTCTAAACAACATCGCGCTGAAAAGCTAGCTAAAATCAAGATGGGATTACGCTAGTGTCACTACAAGACCAAATTTCAAACGATTTAAAAGCCGCCTTTAAGGGTGGCGATCGTTTTGTTAGTGATGTATTGAAAATGTTAAGAGCGGCAATTGTTAATCAAGAGATTGCTAGCAATAAGCGCGAAACTGGCTTAAGCGATGAAGAACTAGAAGCTTTGATTCAGCGCGAAGTCAAAAAGCGTCGTGAAGCTGCGCATATTTATCAACAATCTGGTCGAAGTGATCTAGCTACAATGGAAACATCAGAATCTGATGTTTTGCAGCGCTATTTGCCAAAACCATTAACCGAAGATGAAATAAAAGTTTTAATTCAGCAAGTTTTATCTGATACAAAACTTGAACCGATTGCTAAAAATCGTGGTATTATTATTGGTGCAGTTAAGAAACGAGCTGGTTCAGCGGCTGATGGATCGGTGATTGCTAAGCTTGTGTCGGCAGTGTTAGTTTAGTAAAGATAGGATAGAAATATGATCATATTTTTTGGTTTAGCTGGATCGGGTAAAAGTGTTCAATCTAGTATGTTATCGGAGGTAATTGGTTGGCGGCATATAAGCGCGGGAGCGTTGTTGCGCAGTCAAAACAGCCAACAATTACAGTCGGATATGATGTCTGGAAAACTAGTCAATTATCAAGTAACTAATCAATTGATGCGCCAAGTGCTTGATGAAGCTCAAGATAAGTTGATTGTTGATGGCTATCCAAGGCAGATAGAGCAGGCACGATGGTTGATTGATGAACACCGAAAAATTGATGTTTGTTTTGTGCTTGATGTGACGGTAGAGATAATAAAGGCTAGACTGGCTTTGCGTGGTCGTAAGGATGACCAAGAAACGATTATTGATGAGCGAGTAAAAGTTTTTGAAAATCAGACACTGGAAGTTGTAAATTTTTTTAAGAGTAACGGTGTTAAGGTTGTACATATCGATGGTAATCAGACAGTTGAGCAAGTTCACCAGAATATTTTAAAGGAGATGAAAAATGTCTTTACAACCAAATAAAAGTCCCGAACAAATTGAGGCCATGCGTCAAGGTGGGCGGATTTTAGGTAGTATTTTGCATGATTTAAAACAGTTCGTAAAAGTCGGTATGACTGGGTTAGAGGTTGATCAATGGGTTGAACAACAAATTTTAAAACATGGTGCGATTGTTACTTATAAAGACCCAGCAGCTGGAGTTGACTATCCCGCTAGTATTTGTATTTCTGTTAATGAAAATATTGTACATGGCTTGCCGAATGAGATCCCGTTTCAAAAAGGTGATGTAGTAAAATTTGATTTAGTAATTACTTATAATGGGATGATGGTAGATTCAGCCTTTACAATGGTGGTCGGTGAAGAGCCAACTGGCGTAAAGAAGATTCTGTTGTCGCAAACTGAAAAAGCACTGTATGCTGGAATTGAACAAGTCAAGGCGGGTGCAAAAGTTGGTGATATTTCAGCGGCAATTGAAAAAGTTGCCGTAAAAGCTAAATTAGGTGTGGTGAAGGAATTGGTCGGCCATGGGGTTGGCCAAGAGATGCATATGGAACCGGAAGTTCCGAACTATGGTCGTCGCGGAACTGGTCCGGTTTTAAGTGTTGGTAATACAATTGCAATTGAGCCAATGTTTAGTCTAGGTAAACCAGCAATTCGCGTATCCGATGATGGTTGGACAATCGCGATGCGAGATGGTTCACTTTCGGCTCATTTTGAACACACTGTTTTAGTGACTGAAAGTGGTTGTGAAATTTTAACTAAACAACAATAAAGTATTGAAAAACTTGCCATAAGCTTTGTTATGGATTATAATAAAATTATGCAAGAAGACTCTAAAATTATAGTGGGGCTTGATGTTGGTACGAGTGCAGTTAAGGCAGTCGTTGGACAGGTCAAAGACAATGAAATTACCATTATCGGTGTTGGTCAATCAGTAACCAGTGGTATGCGTAAAGGTGTTGTGACCGACATTAATAATTTAAGTCAATCAATTGATCAAGCTTTAGCTCAAGCCGAAAAAAGCAGCGGTGAAGAGATTCATTTTGTAACTGTTAACATCGGTGGTATGAGTGTGATGTCTACTAAAACGGATAGCATGATTGCCGTTGCTGGTCAAGAAATTACTGCGGAAGAAGTTGAACGACTAAAAGAATTAGCAACAGCTGGCGTATCATCAAATCGCTCGATTCTATCGGTAATTCCATACGAGTTTATTCTTGATGGGCAGGCCGGAATAAAAGATCCAATCGGCATGTCTGGCACACGACTAGAGGTAAAAGTCAATGTTGTCTCGACTTTATCACCACATCTTGATGGTATCCGTAAGGCTGTTGAGATGGCAAATAGTGAAATTAATCAGACTGTCGTTTCTTCGATCGCTGCCTCTAAAGCGGTACTGACTGAAAAACAAAAAGAGAATGGGGTGATGTTGCTTGACCTTGGTGCGGCAACGACTGGAATTGCAATTTTTGTTGATGGTGAGCTTCAATACACAACTTCGCTTTCAATCGGCAGCAATACAATTACTAATGATCTAGCTTTAAAATTACAGATTAATCCAGATGTTGCTGAAGAGGTAAAAACTAATTTAGCGAGTGCAATTTTTTCTGATCACAATCGGTTAACTTCGATTAAATTTGATAAACAGACTTATGAATTTCATCAGTCAGATATTGATGAAACCGTCAGAGCTCGTTTGAATGATATGTTCAAATTAATTAATCATAAACTAAAGGAATCTGGCTATGCTGGCAAATTACCAAGCGGAGTAGTTTTGACGGGTGGTGGTGCTAGATTGAAGGGTATTGAAAATTACGCTAAAAATGCTTTGGGCTTGGTTACGAAAGTTGCTAATCCACAGTATCAATTTAAAGGCCTAACTGATAAAATAAGTGGAGTAGAATATATCACGGCTGTCGGATTATTGCTTTACGACTACAGTGCTAATTTACAAAATTCGACAGTAAACACACGCGCACAAGACGGAATATTAAAAGGACTAAAAAGATTTTTTAAAAGATAAGGGGACGGAATGCCAGAAATTAAACCAACAGAAATTGAAACATTTGCTAATATTAAAGTAGTTGGCATTGGTGGAGCGGGCGGCTCGGCGGTTAATCGCATGAAAGAAGCGCAATTAAAGGGTGTTGATTTTGTGGCAATGAACACAGACGCGCAAGCTTTACACAAATCTCTAGCTGATATCAAAGTCTATCTTGGTCGTGAAGCTACTCACGGCTTAGGGGCTGGTGCAGATCCGTCAAAGGGTGAACGAGCCGCTGAGGAATCTCGAGAAGATATTCGCTCAGCGCTTGAAGGCGCCGACATGGTGTTTATCACTCTAGGTGCTGGTGGAGGAACTGGATCAGGCGCTGGCCATATAGTGGCTGAAATAGCACGTGATCTAGGCATTCTAACGGTGGGTGTAGTCACTAGACCTTTTCCATTTGAAGGTCCAAGACGTAAACAAAATGCTGATTGGGCAATTGATCAATTGCGTCGTCAGGTTGATGCATTGATTACCATTCCAAACGAACGCCTACTTCAAATTATTGATCGCAATACTCCAATGTTAGAATCTTTTAAGATTGCTGACGATATCTTGCGTCAAGGTGTTCAGGGTATTTCTGAATTAATCACTGAACATGGTTTGATTAATCTTGATTTTGCTGACGTTAAAGCGATCATGAGCAATGCTGGTTCGGCATTGATGGGTATTGGCTGCGCTAGTGGTGAAAACCGTGCAGTTGAAGCTGCAAAACAGGCGATAGAATCGCCACTTATTGAAGTGTCAATTGATGGTGCGCGTGGTGTACTGTTTAACATCGCTGGTGGCTATGATATGAGCATGAGCGAGATTCAAGATGCTGCTGAACTAATTACTGCATCAGTTTCGCCGGACGCTAATATTATCTTTGGTGCAACGTTAAAGCCGGAATTGGATGATGAAATTGTAGTTACTGTCGTGGCAACTGGATTTGATTCAATGTATCACAATCAAGATGAGAAGGATGTCGATAGATTTGATTATTCAAAGGATAAACGTAATTCCGCTGAGCTTAATGACTATAATAAGATTGATTCTGATGATCGGGAGCAAAATATCGAAACTAATCAAAGTGCTAAAAAAAATGATGAAGTAGAGTCTGATGATGAAAAACATTCGGAATCAACAAATAATTCATTTTCGCATTTTTCTCGAGAAAAAGTAACTAAAATGCCAGTAGATGATTTTGATGATGTAGTTGATGAAATTGATATTGACTCAACGCCTCAATCAGACGATGACGAAGGCGTTAATGTTTGGGATCTGTCTGAAGATGAGCTTGATACTCCAGATTTCTTACGCCGTCGTCGAGGATAAAATGCGAGTAGTTGTAGTTTATAAAGAGCATTCTGATCATGCTCGCGAGGTCAATGATTACTTACGAGATTATTTTAAGGCTACTGGACGAGAGCTGGAAACTCTTGACCCTGAGTCACCACATGGTGAGAGCTTTTGCAAGGCAAATGATATTGTCGAATATCCGACAATTATTGCCGTTAATGACTTTGGTAGTATGATCCAAGTGTGGCCAGGACGTCCATTGCCACAAATTAGTCAAATTTCCTATTACGATCAAAGCTATTGACAAAACATAAGTTTTATGATACACTGAAAATATAAATTAAATAAAATTTAAAAACAAACATAACAAGGCAAAAAATGAACAGCGAAAGAATTGATTTATTCAGACCACCAGTTTCAACAATTGAGGAACTTAGTGGTATGGAATCGCAACCGAAACTTCGAGAAGAAGATAAGAAAATATTAGGTACAACAGCTGTTAATTTATTAAAGATAAGACAAAATATTGAAAATCTAGATTCGTAGTGATAAGATCATAAATAAGTTAAATAATAAAAATAAACACAAAAAGGACAAAAATGGAAAACAGAGAATCTCGCGAAACAAACAGTTGGGGGGTAAAAAACTCTTCACAAGATAATGATGAATTCTCATCAAAGTTTATCTCAACAACCGGTATGGATGTTGATATGATGAAACAAGCAGAAGATTTCTATAACTCAGTTGTTAATGAGGCTGATGATTCTGATCCATCAAAGTTTATCTCAACAACCGGTATGGATGTTGATATGATGAAACAAGCAGAAGATTTCTATAGCTCAGTTGTTAATGAGGCTGATGATTCTGAAGAAAAAGTTGATGATGCTATTGAAACTATTAATGATTCAAGCACTCCAGAAAATAAGAATAATGATGTAGATGCCGTTAATCCTGATAATGGTGAATTGGATGATTTACTGGATTCTGAAGAAAAAGTTGATGATGCTATTGAAACTATTAATGATCCAAGCACTCCAGAAAATAAAAAGCGTGGATTGCTAGAAAAAATTCGTCATTCAAAGTGGTTCATTCGAGCAATGGGATTTATTGGTGCAGCAATGATAACACTTGGTGGCTATGGTTATATAAAACAACAGAATCAAAATAACACTCGAGAAGTTGCGACTGAACATAATGTCGATAATATTCAAGATTCTTCTGAAATTAGTACAGATAAAACTGATGTTGAAAAAGAATATTCTTTTGAAAATCATGAAAAAGGCGATCCTATTTATATTAATCAAGAAAAAATTAAAGAAGGAATTGATAAATTAGAAGATAAAGAACATCATTTGTGGAATATTGAAGCTGAAACTAGTGAAGAATCACTGGAAAAGCTTCGTGAAGGTATTTATACTCGACCTGAGCTCGTGGCTGGGTTTTTACATGGTAGTGTTGACGGTATTGAAATTGAGAATCTTGATGGCGAAGTAATCGATTTTAGTGACGGCGATCAAGTAGCTCAATTTATTGAAGATTTAAATAATAATCCAGAATATTATGGACAAGTTTATGATGCTATAAATGAAGTGGTGTTTGATAATATTCAAAATACTGAATTTTATGATTTAAATAAAGGATTATGGTCGACTATTTATCGCATGGTCGATAAAGTTGATGGCAAATCAAAGATTGCAATCGATTTCGATGCTGTTCCAAACCCTGGTCAAGGTATAAAACTTACATATATCATTAATGGCGAAATTAAAACATTATATTTCAGATTAAAATGTGCCCAAAAATATACTGAACGTGAAAAGACTGTTATTAAAGTAAAGACTATTGTTACGCCAACTGTGAACATTAAAGAAGATGAACCAGACGGTGGTGAGAAAAAGAAAAAGAATGATGACGACGATGACGACGATGAAATTGAATATAAAATCGATTATACAACCGATGAATTAACTGAAGATGATGAAAATACTAACAACGGTGGCGAAGAGGAAAATAATACACCAGAGCCTAAAAAAGAGACTCCGGACCTTGCTCCAAAAAACCCACAATTAGATATTAAGAATAATAAAGCTTTGCCAGACCAACTTAAAACAGATAAAATTGTCAATGACGGTGGGTATCGTCCAGCTGAAGACGCAACAACTTCTACTTATAAAGCACCGGCCGAACCAGACGTAGTATTGGATCAAGACATGATGAATCAGATTGATAAGCTAATAAACGAACGGGAAAATGAACTAAACCAAAGTTACTCTGGCTTATCTGACGAAGAGTTACAGACAATCATAGACAATCAGAATGGTCAAAATGAAGTCAATAAATCTTATGAAGATGCTGCAGAGACTGCACAACCAGTTGAGAATGGGAACCAAAACATAGTAAATAATGAAAACGTTGGTGGGTTCTAATAAATAATAACGAAAGGAAAAACAAACATGCCCTACAAAAATATTAACTTAAAAGCTTTGATTGTAGCAATCGCTGTTGCTTCAATCGTACCGGCTAGTGCTTTAGCTTATTCGCCAGAGCGCACTACTTATACGATTGAAAATCCAGCTGATCGGATTACTTTTAACTCGATTACTAACAACCCAAATCACGGTGATGAGCGCAACTTTATGCTTGCTAAGCCAGCTAGTCATACTCAGGCTGGTGGTTGGAATGATACTTACGTAAATGTCAGTGGCGATCAAGAGTATTTAGTTCAAGTCTATGTACATAATAATGCTGCAGCTAACTTGAACTTAGTCGCTGAAAACACTCGAGTGCGTATCAGTTTACCAACTACAACAGCTAAAGAGATTCGAATTGGTGCCTTTGTCTCAGCTGATAATGCTACTCCAAAAGAAGTTTATGATGATGTTATTTTTAAAAGTGATTCCAAATTATTCAACATTGCCTATATTGCTGGTTCAGCTCGTTATCACAATAACACTAACCCAACTAACGGTTTCGCGATCAGTGATAGTTTAGTCACCAGTTCTGGCGCACAAGTTGGTTATAATCAGATGGACGGTCGTCTTCAAGGTTGTTTCCAGTATTCAGGTATTCTAACTTTTAAAATAAAAGTTCAAACTCAAAAAACAGCAGCTTTCAAGATTTCCAAGCAAGTACGTAAAGCTGGTACAACTGAGTGGTCAAATAAAATTGCAGCTAACCCTGGTGAAAATGTTGAGTATCAATTGATGTATCAAAATATTGGTCAGTCAACTCAAAATAATGTTATTGTTAAAGACTATTTACCAAATGGTATCTCAGCAGTTGCATCAACTTTAAAACTTAAAAATGCAGCTAACCCAAATGCTAGTTTAGTTACTAACCAAGATGCACTGTTTAATGGTAGCGGTCTGAATATCGGTAACTATGGAACTAACAGTAATGCATTCATGATTTTTGCCGCGAAAGTGCCAAAAAATGACGACCTAAAGGTTTGTGGTGACAATATCTTTCGTAACCGTGTAATTGTTTATACTCCAGAGGGTAATCTAGAAGATGTTGCTGATGTAGTCGTAAAGAAGACCAACTGTGAACCATCAACTAATGTAACTCCACCAAATAGCCCAGATGCATTGCCAAGTACCGGTCCAGCGGAAATTGCAATTAGTATCATTGGATTGATGTTAGTAACAACTTCAATAATCTACTGGTATAAATCACAAAAAGAGTTGAAGAAACAAACTACTAACGGCATCGAGATGAAAATAGATGCTAAAGATGATGAAGAATAATCATTAAAAATATCAAATAGGGCAATTAAATAGCTTCGAGTTATCGAAGCTATTTAAAATGTGATACAATAGCTTCATGAAAAAGATTACTAAGGCTATTATTCCGGTAGCTGGCTGGGGAACACGTCGCTTACCAATCACTAAGACAATCGAAAAATGTATGTTGCCAGTTGGCAATCGACCAATCATTGATTACATAGTACAAGATTGTATAAAGGCGGGAATTACAGATATTTATTTTGTAATTTCTAAAGGGTCAACTCAAGTAAAAGATTATTATTCACAAAATCAAAGACTTGAAGAATATTTAAGAGCAAACAATAAGGAACAATATCTTGCTTTGGTGACACCGCTGTCTGATATCAAGTTTCATTATGTAGAACAGGATCAGAATGGTAAATATGGTACGGCGATCCCAATTTATTTAGTAGCAAAAGAGATTGGTAATGAACCAGTCTTGGTGTTGATGGGTGATGATTTTATTTATAATCGTGATGGATCAAGTGATGTGGCGCGCCTGGTTGAGCAGGCAGGTGATGATAGCGCATTGCTTGGTGCAAAAATATCATCTGATGAGGTATCACGCTATGGTGTAATTGAGTTGGATATTGATCACAATTTTAAACAAATTATTGAGAAACCAGCGCCTGAAGACGCTCCAAGCAATCTAATTAATATCAGCAAATATGTTTTGAGTGCTAAAGCTGTGGCCATGATTAAGAAATATGCTGAGCAAGATGATGTGATAGGTGAATATTTCATTACTGTACCATTAAATAATTACGTTAATGCTGGGAATACTTTAAAAGTCGTAGCAGCGAATGGGGAATATTTAGACGGTGGTACAGTACAGGGCTGGTTGCATGCTAATCAGGTAGTGATAGAAAATGAACTCTAGCTTGCAAAAGTTAAAAAAAATTGATATAATAAGACGGTATTTAATAAGGAATAATTATGAAAAAAGCAGTAGTCAAGATCAGTGGCAAGCAATATATTGTTACTGAAGGTGAGACCCTTTGGGTGGACCTCCTCCCAGAAGGCACAAAAGAGCTCGAACTTGATGCGCTTTTAACGATTGATGGTGACAAAACTTCTGTTGGTCAACCAATCGTAAAAGGTGTTAAAGTAACAGCTAATGTTGAGGAAGAATTGGTAAAAGGTGAAAAGCTTCGTGTGATTCGCTATAAAGCTAAAAAGCGCGTACATAAAGAAGTTGGTCATCGTCAAAAATACTCACAAATTACGATTAAATCAATCAAATAACATTAAAATCACCCAAAAATGGGTGATTTTAATGTTATTAAAAAATAATTGGTTTGTGATATAATAATGGTTATGGAAAAGAATGCGGTGGTAATTGCAATTACGAACCAAAAGGGTGGCGTTGGGAAAACGACAACCTCAATTAATTTATCATATTATTTATCGAAAGAAGGAAAAGATGTTTTATTGATAGACCTTGATCCGCAGGGAAATGCCTCGAGCGGTTTAGGCATCGATAAGCAAACTTTAGGTGCTTCAATGAGTGATGTTATGGCTGGTGATTGTGAGCTGGAGACAATCATTCAACAGACAAAATACGAAAAATTATCAGTGGCGCCTACTTTACCAACCTTGGCTAATACCGAAGTTGATTTAGCTAAGGCTGAAGGTAAGTTCCGCCGATTACAGAAAGCAATCGATAAAATACGTAGTCAATATGATTTTATTTTAATTGATTGTCCGCCGAGCTTAAGCCTATTGACGGTTAATGGACTAATAGTCGCTGACTATATGATATTACCGGTACAAACTGAATTTTATGCTTTAGAAGGGCTTGGCCAGCTACTCGAAACAATGAAAATTATTCGCGGTGGTATGAATAAACGATTGGAGATTTTAGGCGTGCTGCCGACGATGGTTGACACTCGAACGGTATTATCGAGCCAGGTCATTACAGAAATCAAAAAATATTTTGGTGAAAAAATGTTTAAGACTGTCATTTCTCGTAATATTCGCCTAGCTGAGGCACCAAGTCATGGAGTGCCAATTGGTGTTTATGATCGTTTTTCTAAAGGCGCACATAGTTATAAGTTATTAGCGAAGGAGGTGATTAACCGTGTCGACAACTAAGAAAAAAACAGCACTTGGAAGAGGGTTTGAATCATTACTACCAACTGAACTATTTGATGAAGCTTTTGATCCGACTAGTGAACAGGATGCAAAGGTTAGTGATTTGAGACAACTTCCGCTTGACCAGATTGAGGCTGACAAGGAACAACCTCGTAAGGCATTTGAGGAAGAGGCGATGCAAGCTTTGGCACAGTCAATTAAGCAACATGGCGTTTTACAGCCAATTGTGGTGATTAAAAAAGGCGACAAATATAAAATCGTTGCCGGTGAGCGACGTTATCGAGCAAGCAAACTTGTTGGCTTAAAGAAAATACCAGCCATTATTCGAACTTTAAGCGCTCAAAATCGTCTAGAATTGTCATTGATTGAAAACGTTCAGCGTCAGGACTTAAATGTTATTGAAATTGCAACTGGCTATTTAAAATTACGTGAACAATTTAATTTAACGCTGAAGCAGATTAGTGAGCGTGTTAGTGGTAAAACAGTTGGCGCAATTAGTAATACAATGCGTTTATTGCGATTACCGCAAGAAGCGATTGAGGCCTTAAGCCGTGGTGAGCTATCAGAGGGACAAGCAAAACCGTTGATTGGAATGGACCATAAAATTGTTCTTAAATTGTTGCCACAAATTATTAAGCAAAATTGGTCAGCCAGACGAGTTGAGAGAGTAACGGCAAACTATAAAAATATTGATCAAGATTCTAATTGTAATAATAAAAAGGTTACTAAAATTGTTCAGGAAGAACAGGCAATTCAAGCAATTACACAGCGCTTGGACGCTAAAGTTAAAATTAAATCCAGAGAAAATGGCTCAGGAACTATTCAGATTAATTTTAGGAGTCGAGATGACTTGGAGCGAATAATTAAATTTTTATCTTAATCTTTTAAGTCAAAACACCCATAAATAAAACTAGTGGGTGTTTTAGATTTATAAATAATAATTAAAAGGTTTGAAAATTAGTTAATGGAAATAGGCGAATTGAAACTGGACCAATGACATTATGAAACGGAACTTGTCCGAGTCCATTGCGTGAGTCATAAGAATGTCCATCGCGATGATCACCCACCACAAATAAATACTTATCTTTAACTACAATATCATCGACCTCGTCGCTGATAGAGCTGATCATTTTATCAGACAGATTTAGATCTGGATCGAATCCGGTTGGATTATCTGAATTAATAATAGTGATTTTATTATTTTTTATTGTAATATGATCTCCTGGTAAGCCAATAACTCGTTTGATTAAATACCGATCTTGTTGTCTACTAGCATGTTGAGGATTCTCAAAAACAATAATTTGTCCACGTTTGGGAATGTAATCTATATTTTTAATTTGCGACCATGTAACTGGCAAACGATTAACAATGACGCGATCATTTTGGAAAAGAGTTGGTTCCATACTGCCACCAGATATACTATAACTACGAAAAATAAACGCATTCATGAGCAAAGTTCCGCAAACAACAGCGGCTACAAAGAAAATAATATTAGCAAAATCACGAATACGATTGTTGTGATTAATACAGATTTTACTCATAACATAATCATTATATCAGAGATCGCAAAAATAAAACAATAAATATTGCATAAAATGTTCATAAACGTTATAGTTATAAATGCATTATGAATAAAAAATATAATTCAATTGATGGTTTTAGGGTTGCGAGAAGACCAATTGATACGCTGAGGCGACCGTCTGACTCGTCCAAAAGTCCAGCGCAAACTCCTTCATCCGTAAGATTAGCAGCTCGACGAAATGATGGTTTTGTTTCGAAGACAGCTGCAAGGTCTGCTGTTGAAAATTTAAAGATTAGTGAAAAAGATATTTTTGAGCAAGAGCCTACGCATTCAAAAAATATAAATCATAAAAACATTTTCAAAAATTCAAAGATCCAAGCTAAAACTAATAAAATTGTTAAAAAATTTTCTTTTAATAAAAAAATAGTTAAGCTGATAGCACTCGCTACAGTGCTGATACTAATGGGGACTGCCGTTTATTATTTTGTCAATATCGCAGGTAAGGCCGCTAATGTTATTAGTAATGTATTAGAAGGCGATGCATCTGGCTTATTAAAAGCTGATCCATTAAAGCAAGATAATCAAAAACGCACAAATATTTTAATTTTTGGGACTGAGAGTGAAGACATAAATAGTCAACATGGTGGTCCGCTTCTGACTGATTCAATTATGGTAGCCAGTTATAACAACGAAACTCATCAGACTTCAATGATTAGTATTCCTCGAGATTTATGGGTTCGTCTTGAAAAAAGCTGCGTAGTTGGTTATTCAGCGAAGATAAACACAGTTTATCAGTGTGGGTCTGATAACGCAAAAGACGAAAAAGCTGGTGCTGACGCTTTGGGTCGCAAGATCACAGAAATCACTGGTTTAGATATTCATTATTATGTACACATTAACTTTGCTTCAGTTGTATCTTTAGTTAATGCAATTGGAGGTGTTGAGGTAATAATTGAAAGTCCAGACCCGCGCGGTATTTATGATATCAACTCTGATGTTCGCTGTGGAAATAAGACTTGTCATATGGTTAAATATCCAAACGGGCCAACTGGCTTAATGGATGGACAACATGCTTTAGCGTTAATTCGTGCTCGTAATGCTGCTGGTGGCTACGGTCTGCCGCGCTCGAACTATGATCGCGAAGACAATCAACGGAAGGTAATGGCTGCATTGGCAAAACGAATGATGGATAACGGAACTTTATTGGATTTAAATAAGCTTATTGCTATCTTGGATGTAGTCGGTGGTAACATTCGAACGAACTTTGGCACAAATGAGATGCGTTCAGCTGTTGTGGCCGCAAAAGAGATGTCATCACAAATGAGCAACCAAACGATGAAATCAATTAGTCTAGTTGATGTAACAAAAACTGGAGATATTAATGGTCAGTCTGTAGTTATTCCGATTTCAGGAGACGGTAATTACTCCTCAATTCGTGAATATATTAAAAAGCAAATGTCGATGGAACCGTTTATGGATGAAGATCCAACCGTAACAATATTAAATGGCAGTGGACAAACTGGATTAGCACAGAAAGTTGCTGACTATGCAAGAGAAAAAAATATCACAGTTAGTCAGATTGGTAATGCGCCAGATGAACTGGTTAACAAAGGCTATATCTATATTAAAGCTGGTGTTGAAAAACCACAGTCTTTAGAGTATCTAAAAAATCTATTTGGTTTACAAACTGATGTAGCTAACCAGGCTAAGTATGGCAATTATTCAAGTGATTTTGTGATAGTTCTGGGTAAAGAATTTGTTCTCAATCAATAGCGATTGTGTTATAATTTACTTGTAATGAGTGGATTTTTAAAAAAACCAAGTCATAAAGTCGCAAACTTAGTCAGTAGTTTAATTTATATTTTATTAAACATTGCACTAGCTTTGGCGGTAATAATGATTATCGACCTATTTGATTCAATTTGGCTAGCAATGGCTTTAATTGTATTAAGTAAATGGCGAGTATTTGCGGTTAAGATTCGTTTTTGGTGGGCTAATATCATGGCGAATTTTGTTGATTTTTTAGTTGGAGTAAGCTATGTGTCAATTGTTTATTTGTTGGGTGATGCACAGCTTTTTGCTCAGTTAGCAATAGCTGGTTTATACCTAATTTGGCTTTTGTTGATTAAACCTGCGACTAATTGTCGGATGATTGTGCTACAAGGTTTGGTTGCTATCTTTTTAACTAATACCATGTTATCAACTTTTGGCTCTAATTTGGCTGTATCATTTTTTGTTTTAGCGGAAATGCTAGTTGGCTATCATGTAATGCGACATTTTTTGATAAATTGCGAATCTGATAACGATAGCTTACGTTTAATTAGCGGAATCTGGGCTTTGATCATGGCTGAGTTAGCTTGGGTTTGTTGGCATTGGTTGATTGGATATGACATAGCTTGGGGGCTGAGATTGTCTCAGTTTTCGATTATTTCAACTCTAATGACTTTTATGGCTTATAAAATATTAAATTATGCAAACAGCGAATCTGGTGGGGAACGACAAGCTTTAAAATTGGATTTAGTGGTGTCAGTTATATTTGTAGTAATTGCTATATTGAGTATGTTGTTGTTTTTTTCAAAAGTGCAAGCTGTCTAAACAAGAAAGGATATTGAGTTGAAAGAAATTATAGATATGGAAGCGAGCGACGTAAAAAGTTCATCATTTAATAAAAACAAAAAATATATAAAAAATAAAAAATTGTGGCCGATAATTTTATTAGTTATTTTATTAATAACTCCAAGTTTATTTACTAGGATGAAGAATTGGTTAGAGCAAAAACCATATGCTCGAACCACGGATTCATTAGTTCAAACCCAAACCAACGATTATAACAGAGCTCAATTTACTGATAAATCAATCAGCGAAATTGTTGATAAGATTTCGCCAAGTGTGGTATCGATTGTTACTTCTTCTTCGGTTCGGTCATTTTTTGGCAATACTGAGTCATCTGGTGCTGGTACCGGAGTGATAGTCACTAAAAATGGCTATGTATTAACTAATAAACATGTGATTGCGTCCGCTAACAAGATCATGGCAGTGACTAGTTCTGGCGATACTTATGAGGATGTAAGGATAGTTTTTCAAGATCCACTAAATGACTTGGCGATTTTAAAAATTGAGACCAAGGATGCTAATTTTTTGCCAATTGAAATTGGTGACTCAAAGACGATTAAAGTCGGTCAGGCAGTAATTGCAGTTGGCAATTCACTTGGACAATATCAGAATACGGTTACTCGTGGAATTATTTCAGGCGTTGGGCGCAGTATTACAGCGCAAGGGAATAATGGTATGACCGAGACCTTAACAGATATGCTACAAACTGATGCTGCAATCAATTCAGGTAACTCTGGTGGTCCATTAGTTAATGCTGGAGGTCAATTAATAGGAATCAATACAGCGGTTGCTCAAGACGCAAACAGTTTAGGTTTCGCAATTCCAATTGGTGCAGCAAAAGGTTTACTAAAACAACTTGCATCTGGCAAGGACATACAGCGAGCAATGCTTGGTGTGAGATTTACTAGCATTAATCCAGCTATTGCAAAACAACAAAATCTGTCAGAAAAACAAGGAGCGCTGATAGCTTCTGATCCAGGAAGTAATACAGCAGCGGCCGATGCTGGTATAAAAAAAGACGATATTATTCTTCAAGTCAATGACTATGTAGTTGGTAAGGACGGTGGCCTAAATACTTTGATTTCTGAATACCAACCAGGCGATAAAGTTAACTTAAAAATTAAGCGTGGTAACTCAGTAATCACACTCGAAGTGATTCTACGAGCAGCTAATAATGTTACTGCTTAAAACGTTTCTTAAATAAATAAGATCCCCGGCTTTAGTCGGGGATTTTAAATACGGTTATAAAGTGATTAAAATAAAAATTTTCTATAAAATTATGTTGTAAGTATTTCTTGATTGTCGGTTGTTGACACGGATCCGATTCGAGAAAAACCCAACTTTTCGCAAAAAGTTTCTTTTTGTCGATTAACTGGTCAATTAGTTTTTTTATCAATTTCAGACCGTTGTCTTGAGCGAAAAGGGCTAGCTTTGGTTCAAAATCGACATTTTGAATAAAATCCCATTCAGGATTAACATATGGTAAATTAGCTAGAATGATATCAGACGGTTGATTAATATTAGTAAGCAAATCGCTAATGACGAGATCAGCGGCTATTGCGTGCTTTTGCAGATTTTGTCTAGCTACCGAAAGTGCATCTTCGGAGATATCGCTCATGGTTAATTTTGCTGGTATTTTTTTAAGAATCAATTCTTTTGCCAGGGAAATGCCCAAAGCTCCGCTGCCACAACCAACATCAAGAATATTGATAATTTTATCATTATAAAAATCACGTTTAATTATTAATAAAGCCTCCTCAATAATGATTTCTGACTCTGGTCGTGGTATCAGAACTTGTTCATTGACAATAAATTGACGACCGTAAAATTCCTGACTGCCTGCTAAATAAGCAAATGGGTAATTATTGAGTCTTTGTGACAGTAATTGATTGACGGTTTTAACCTCTACTGTTGTCAATTCTCTATCTAAATGTAATTGAAGTTGAAGCCGATCTAAATCTAGTAGTAGCGTGATTAATAGTTCAGCCTCAAGCCGTGGGTTCGTAATAAAAGAAGCTGCTTTTAATTGTGTGATAGCTTGTTGAAGCCATTGTCTAACGTTTAGCTTCGGCAAGAGCGAGTTCACTTTCGTAAGTTTTAAGATTAGTGATTAAATCATCGATGTCACCACTCATGGCAGCTGGAATATTAGAACGAGAATAGCTGATGCGGTGGTCAGTAATGCGATCTTGTGGAAAGTTATAGGTACGAATTTTTTCGCTACGATCACCAGAACCAATCAGCTTGCGACGCTTTTCATCAAGTTTAGACTGCTCTTCTTCAAGTTTCGCCTGTAATAAGCGGCTGCGCAAGATGCTCATCGCCTTTAATTTGTTTTTGATTTGTGATTTTTCGTCTTGATTAGCAACCACGATACCAGTTGGCAGGTGAGTAATCCGTACGGCACTATCGGTAGTGTTAACACTTTGACCGCCATGTCCGCCTGAACGATAAACATCAATGCGTAAATCATTTGGGTTGATCTCAATGTCGGTTTCTTCAGCTTCTGGCAAAACTGCGACAGTAACGGTACTGGTGTGAATGCGGCCTTGGCTTTCGGTAGCCGGTACGCGTTGGACGCGATGAACACCAGACTCAAATTTCATAGTACCGTAAGCATTGTCGCCGCTAATCTTAAAAATAACTTCTTTATAGCCACCGGTGTCATTCGAACTTTCACTCATTAATTCGGTTTTAAGGTGATGAATTTCACAGTAGCGTAAATACATTCGCATTAATTCAGCCGCAAATAAACTGGCCTCGTCGCCACCAGCCCCAGCGCGGATTTCAATAATAGCATTTTTTTCATCATTTGGATCTTTCGGAGCTAACAGATTAATCAATTCTTGTTCTAAATCAGCTAATTTTTGTTCATTGTCAGCGATTTCTGATTTTGCTAGTTCAGCTAATTCACCAGTTTCTAAAGTTAATAATTCTTTGGCCTCGGTGATGTTTTTTTCTAAAGTTTGAACTAATTCGCCTTTGAAAATTAATTTTTCAAGTTCAGCAAAACGTTTGTTTTTAGTAGAAAAATCTGGTGAAGAATAAGCTTCGGGCGAACTTAAAAAAGTCTGAATTTCAGTATATTCAGCACGTAATTTTTCAAGATTTAAATCAATTTTTGGCATGGGGTCATTATATCAAATAGTAGCAGTTTTTTAAAGATATCATTCATGATAAAATAAAACCATGAAGTACAATTCTTGGCGTGATTTTATTGAGGCAGAGGCAAAACAAGATTATTTTAAACAGCTGTGGCATAAAGTTGAAACAGCTCGCCAGCGAACGCAAGTTTTTCCAGAGCGACAAGATATTTTTTCTTGCTTTTATCAATGTCCACTTGAAAAAACTAAAGTTGTCATTATTGGTCAAGATCCTTATCACGGTGAAGGTCAGGCTCATGGTATGAGTTTTTCGGTTAAACCTGGTGTTAAATTACCACCAAGCTTGCAAAATATTTTCAAAGAGCTGGAAAATGATTTAGGAATTAAGGCTGCTAAAACTGGTTATTTAGCCAAGTGGGCAGAAGAGGGGGTGCTTTTGTTGAACACTTCGTTTAGTGTAGAGAAAGGCAAGCCGGCGAGTCACGCTGGTTTTGGTTGGATGGAGTTTACTGAGCACGTGTTAGAATTTTTAAATGAAATGGAGCGGCCGTTGGTGTTTGTGTTATGGGGCGCACATGCCCAAAAAGTTGGTACAAAAATTTCCAATCCGATTCATTGTAAAATCGCCACCGCCCATCCGTCGCCATTTTCGGCTAACAGAGGCTTCTTTGGTTCAAAACCTTTTTCAAAAATTAATGATTTTCTGCTTAAAACTGGTCAGCAGCCGATTGACTGGCAGCTATAATAAGGCTGGTTATAACATTATTATCAGCCTAGATTGTTAATCTCGTTGAAACACAATTAACTACCCACAATTGCGTCGCAAACTTTAAAACCTCCCGAGTGGGAGGTTTTAAACAGAGCCTATTTGTCAGCTTTTTCGGCTTTTGGAGCTTTTTGAGCTGCTAATTTTTTCTCTAAAGCTTCTTTGTGCTTACGAGCAGCTTCGAATTTAGCCTTGAAGCGATCAACGCGACCTTCGGTGTCGATGATTTTCTCTTCACCAGTGAAGAATGGATGAGAAGCACTTGAAATATGAACTTTGATTAGTGGATATTCCTTGCCGTCTTCCCATTTAATGGTTTCGTTAGTAGGAGCGGTGCTCTTGCTTAAGAACGAAAAACCCGCTGCTTCGTCGCTAAATACGACGAGCCGATAGTCTTGGGGGTGGATATTCTTTTTCATAGACCAAGATTATACACTAGTTTAGTCGTAAAGTCAAAAGAAGGTGTAGTAATAATACTTGATCTTGTCTTTTAAACCAATTTACTGTATAATATATGTTGTAATAATATTAATGACACAGTTTTTGGGAAAACTTCTGATCGAACTAGGATTATTTGCCCGAAAACGAGGACAAAGGAGTTAAAATGTCAGATATTGACATCAAAGCTTTATTCGAAGCTGGTGTTCATTTTGGACACAAAACCAGTCGTTGGCATCCAAAAATGGCGCCATACATTCACTCAAAACAACACGGAAGTCACATTATCGACCTTGAAAAGACGGTTGATAATTTAGAAAAAGCCTTGAGTGAAGTCTCAAAAAAGGTTGCCAAAGGTGGCAAAGTGCTTATTGTTGGTACTAAAAAATCAATCAAAGACAAAGTTAAAACCGTAGCTGAATCAATTGACCAACCTTATGTTTGTGAACGTTGGATTGGTGGTATGCTAACTAACGGGGCTACTATTTCATCACAAATTCGTAAATTACACCAATATGAAAAATCAATGGCCTCAGGTGAATTTGAAAAGCGTTATTCAAAACTTGAAATTCAGCGCTATCAAGAAGAGATAGATGCATTAAACCTTAAGTATAGTGGTATCAAAAATCTAGTTGGTACTCCAGCGATTGTGTTTGTAACTGATGCGATTGTTGACAAAAACGCTATTAAAGAAGCTAATAAAATGAAGATTCCAGTAATCGCTTTAGTTGATACTAACGTTAATCCAGAAGGCATCGACTATGTTGTGCCTGCTAATGATGATGCGATTAAGGGTGTTGAGCTGATTTTAGATTATTTAGCTGAAACAGTAAAAACTGCCCAAAAAAGTGCTAAGTAATTAAATTAAACAGATTAAAATCTAAAAGGGGACGAGATGTCATTTACAGTTGAAGATGTAAAAAAACTAAAAGATTTAACTGGTGTTGGTTTGACCGACGCTCGTGATGCATTAAAAGAAGCTGACGGAGATTTTGAAAAGGCTCTAGAAGCGATGCGCAAAAAAGGTTTAACTCGGGCTGAAAAACGTGGTGATCGTGAGACTCGTTCGGGCGTAATTGATAGCTATATTCATGACGGTCGAATCGGTGTGCTAGTAGAAGTTAACTGCGAAACTGATTTCGTAGCGCGAACTGAAGAATTTAAAGCTTTAGCTCACGAAATTGCTTTGCAAGTTGCGGCAATGAGTCCACTTTATGTTTCGCTTGAAGATGTACCGGCGGAGGAAATGGAACGAGTTAAGGCTGAGTTTATAGCTGCTGATGCGTTGAAAAACAAACCAGCCGATATTGCTGATCGAATTGTAACTGGTCAAATTGATAAGTATTTTGCGGAAAAAACTTTAATGAAACAAGATTTTATTAAAGACGATAGTAAAAAAGTCGAAGATTTAATCAAAGACGCGATTGCTAAACTTGGTGAAAATATTACTATCAAACGCTTCAAGCGTATTGAAGTTGGCCTGGACGATTAGTTTCGGTTTGATAATTAAGCCAGTTGAACTAAATAAATTACCCATCAGTTGCGGTGGGTAATTTTTTGTGTTTGTGTTTGAAATAATTTAAATCTGGTGATGCTTTAGGCGGCTGTTGGCAATTCGGCAGCGGTTAAAACAGCATTACGGACACTTTTATCAATTTTAGTCAAGCGACCAATTTTACGGATAGTGTCGGTACCAAACATATCTTTACCGCCATCTTTAAAGACGATGGTAGTTAATTTTTCCCATTTTTTACCAGCATATTCGAGCAGGGTGTTGGTCTCGGTGTACTCGACACCACGGAAAAAACCATGTTCAATTGGCATTTCGACTTTAGTAATTGGTGTCTCAGTGTCTTCAGCGTCAGTCGCTAATTGACTAACGGTGACGGTCTTTACGGTTTCAACTTCTGGCATAAAAACTTGAAACGATTTAGATTTATATTGTAGGTCTTGATTCATATTTTGTCCTTTTTGTTTTGATTTAAATTATTTGATACCTCCATATTAGCATAAAAGGTTTAAAAAGTCAATACTTAAAACATAAAATATCTTAAAATAAAATTACCAAACAATATTTGCTTGGTAAACTATACTTTCATTATATCACAGTTATGCTAAAAAGTCAAGATGGAGTCAAGAAATAGCTTTTGATATAATATAAGTAAAGAAAGGGAGAATATGTTTGAATTAAGCCAATATCAAGAGGAAATGAAAAAAATAATTGAGTTTTTTACTCAAGCAATGCAATCGGTGCGTACGGGACGAGCGCAAGCATCAATGCTGGCAAATGTTAAAGTTGAAGCTTATGGTACGGTTATGCCGCTTAACCAAGTGGCGAATGTAGTGGTGGCAGATGCACAGATGCTGATGATTACACCATTTGATGTAAATAACGTTCAGGCGATCGCTAGTTCGATTCGTAATGATCGTTCATTAGGGTTGAATCCGAGTGATGATGGTAAAACGGTGCGTGTACCGATTCCACCACTTACGACGGAGCGGCGTTTAGAAATTGTTAAACAAGCTGGCGAAAAAGTTGAAGAAGCTAAAATTCGGATTCGCAACGTTCGTCAGGATGCTTTTAAGGAATTAAAAAAGCTAAAAGACGATAAGCAGATTTCTGAAGATGATAAACGTCGTTATGAAAAAGATGTACAAACTTTGGTTGATAAAACCCAAGAGGAAATCGAAGCTATTTTTAAACAAAAAGAAAAGGAAATCACTACAATATAGTGGTAAATAAGTAGATGCAAACTGTCTTGGGAATTATTGTTGGCTTATTGGTGTTGGTCTTTTTGGTAACGATCCATGAGCTAGGACACGCGATTGCTGCAATTCGTAATGGCGTAAAAGTTGAGGAGTTTGGAATTGGTTTTCCGCCAACTGCTTGGTCAAAACGACTGAAAAATGGTATTTTATTTAAAATTAATTTAATACCGCTCGGTGGTTATGTCAGATTGCAAGGTGAACATGATAGCGCTAATAAAAAAGGCGATTATGGCGCGGCAAGTTTATGGGCAAAAACTAAAATATTATTTGCTGGCGTGGCAATGAATTTTTTATTTGCTTGTGTGGTTATGACGATATTGGCTATTACCGGTTTACCAGTGGTCTTGAATGATCAATTTCGCCTGCGTAATGATGGGCGGTTGGAGCTTTCACCAGTAAAAATAAGTGCTGTGTCAAAAGATTCACCAGCTTACGAATCTGGATTGAAAACTGGTAACGTGATTGTGTCAGTAAATGGTGAAAAAGTTGACAGTTCTGATAAGTTACGTAGTTTAACTAAACAACATGCTGGACAAAAAATCGAACTTGCTTATCGAGAACGAGATAACGGTGAATTAAAAAATATTTTGGTCAACTTAAATAATGAAGAAATAGCAAAGTCTAAAGGTTATCTTGGGGCTGTGCCTAATCAGACATCGGTAATTTATGCGACTTGGTCAGCTCCGATTGTTGGTGTGGGTACGGTTTTACAGTTCATGGAAGTAACTTTACATGGACTGGGCGACTTAATGAATAATTTTTTTAGTGGTTTAGTTCAAAAAATAAGTTCAGATCAAACAATAAGACAATTAGCTGATCAAAAACTAGCTGCGGCGGGTGAGTCAGTCGCTGGACCTGTCGGCCTTTTGGGAGTAATTTTCCCAGCCTTAATTGGTGGATCGATGACTAATTTTTGGCTATTTGTGGCAATTATCTCCTTAACTTTAGCAGTAATGAATGCTCTGCCTATTCCAGCGCTCGATGGTGGTCGTTGGTTTGTAACGATGATATTTAGGCTTCTGAATAAACCATTGGGTGAGGAATTGGAATCAAAAATTCACGGCTTAGGGATGCTAGCTTTATTAATATTAAGTTTAATAATTACGGTAAGTGATGTTTTTAAATTTTTCTAAATTAAAACCGAATTGGTCTAAAATCAAGTCGGCAATGATAAAAAATATAATTTTAGTGATTTGGGTAACGGTCGCTTATCTAGTGACGGGGTTTTTATTTGTTCAGATTTTAAGTCTAATTAAAAAACTGTCGCCAGAAATAATTGATCTGTTATCGAGTAATCAGATTATGTTTAGTACTTTAATAACTTTTGCAGTGTGGATGTTGACTTTTGTGATGCTAGTTTGTGTTCCAAGAGCGTTGATAAAGCGACAAAAATTATCAAAGCTCACTAAATTAGTCACGGTAGAATTAAAAAAGTTAGGCTTTACTGGGTGGCTGAAGTGGAAGGAAATCGGTTTAGCGATTACTGGAATCATTTTAGCTATGTTGTTGCGTGTTGGTCTTGTGATGCTGATTCAAAATATTTTTCCAGATTTTAATATCAATCAACGGCAGGAATTGGGTTTTAGTTTTAGTTTGCAAAATTCACGCTTTGATTTGATGACAGTTTTCGTGCTATTGGTAATATTAGTTCCTGTTGCTGAAGAAACTGCTTTTCGCGGCTATTTATTTGGCAAATTACGATCACATTCAAATTTTTTCATGTCAATGTTGATAGTGAGTGTCTTGTTTGGTCTAGCACATTATAATGGCGGTGGATGGATATCGGTGGTAGTTACCTTCTCATTATCTGTGGTAATGTGTTTAACTCGTGAAGTCTCGGGTTCAATTTACCCAAGTATTTTGATGCATATGATGAATAATGGTGTTGCTTTTGTGGCTTTGCTGTATTTACCAATGCTTTCTGGTTTAAACTAATCAGTAAATATCTCTCCTGTGATATAATTATACCTAGAAAAACTAAATGACTATAAAGTAAGGAATAACATGCGACAGAGTCAACTTTTTACCAAAACTAGTAAAACCGCACCAGCTGATGAAGTAGCGAAAAATGCTCAGTTATTAATTCGAGCTGGATTCGTCTATAAAGAAATGGCTGGTGTCTATGCTTATTTGCCGCTAGGTATTAGGGTAATTGAAAAGATCAAACAAATTGTACGCGAAGAAATGAATGCCCTTCATAGCAATGAATTAGTCATGACTAGTTTACAACGTAAGGAAGTTTGGGAAAAAACTGGTCGTTGGAATGATGAGACGGTTGATATTTGGTTTAAGACGCAGTTAAAAGATGAGACCGAAGTTGGTTTAGGCTGGAGTCATGAAGAGCCAATTGTCAACATGATGCAATCTTTTGTTCAAAGTTATAAAGATTTGCCAATCAGTTTGTATCAATTTCAAACCAAAATGCGTAATGAGTTGCGGGCTAAAAGTGGTATTATGCGCGGTCGTGAATTTCTAATGAAAGATATGTATTCATTTCATGCGACGGCTGAAGATCTAGATGATTATTACAAACAGGTGATTGAGTCATATAAACGTTGTTATCAGCGATTTGGTATTGGTGATGATACTTATGTGACTTTTGCAAGTGGTGGGTCGTTTACCAAATTTAGTCATGAGTTTCAAACGATTTGTGAAGCTGGTGAGGATGTAATATATTTACACCGAGAAAAAAACGTTGCGGTAAATGAAGAAGTGATTGATAATGCAGTCGCAGAATTGAGTATTGCTCGTGAAGAATTAGAACCAGTTAAGACAGCTGAAGTCGGTAACATTTTTAATTTTGGTACTCAAAAAACTGATGAAATGGGGTTGTATTATACTGATGCGTCAGGACAACGGCAATCACTATATCTAGGTTCGTATGGCATTGGAATTACTCGAGTGATGGGAGTGATTGTTGAAAAATTTGCCGATGATAAAGGGTTGGTTTGGCCAGAAAATGTTGCACCGTTTAAAGTTCATTTAGTGGCTGTTGATGATGCATCAATAGATAAAGCCGATGAACTGTATCATGAATTGACAGCAGCTGGCGTTGAAGTTTTGTATGATGATCGACAGGGGGTGCGGGCTGGCGCCAAATTTGCTGATGCAGATTTGATTGGCTTACCATGGCGAGTAGTGATTAGCCGTCGTTTATTAGAAGATGACAAGTTTGAATTAACTTATCGTGCAACTGGTGACACTCAAATATTGACTAAAACCGAATTATTCGATAAAGTAAAGTAGAAATTAGGAGATTTATGAAAAAAATTAAATTAACTCAACAAAGTTTAAATGATAAAAAAGCTGAATTAGAAAAATTAATTGCTTATCGTAGTCAGGTAGCTGATCGAATTGCTGAAGCTAGGGATTTTGGTGATTTACGAGAAAATGCCGAATATGATGCAGCTCGCTCAGAGCAAGCAGAATTAGAAACTAAAATTGCTGAACTCAAAGATATTATTGATAATGCTGAAATTATTAGCGATGAGGTGATGAATTCGATCGGTATTGGAATTGGATCAATAGTTAGCTTAGAACGATTAAGTGATAAAAAGAAGATTGAATATGAAATTGTCAGCACAACTGATGCTGATCCGATGGCTGGCAAAATTAGCGACGAATCACCTTTGGGAAATGAGTTAATTGGTCAGCTTGAAGGTGCTGTGATAAAGGTCAAGTCTCCAAACGGCGATATAATTGAATACAAGATTTTAAAGATTGGCAAGCATTAAGATTTTAAAAAAATAAAAATTGCCTCTGATTAGTATCAGGGGCAATTTTGTGATAAAATAAAAGTAAATAAAGGAATATTATGGCAACATTACAAGATTTTCGCAATGAACGACTACGTAAGAAACAGGAATTATTAGATCTGGGCTATGATCTTTATCCTAGTAGGGCTCGACGAACACATCAATTGGATGAAATCGTATCTAATTTTGAAAAGCTTGAAACACAAACCGTGTCTGTGGTCGGACGAGTAATAAAAATTCGCAAGTTTGGTAAGATTGCTTTTTTGGTATTAAAAGATTTTAGTGGTGAATTACAGATTTTTTTACAGCGCGATAAGTTAACGGCTAGTGTGAACAATAATTGGTTGAGCATGGCTGAACTACGATTGCTAGATACTGGCGATTTTGTAGAGGTTAATGGCCAGGTAATTAAGACTCAAACGGGTGAGATTTCAGTGATGGCTGATTCGGTGCGATTATTAGCTAAAGCTCTTCGTCCATTGCCAGAAGAATTGTCGAACAAAGAGGAACGATTGCGTCGCAGATATTTAGACATAAATCTTAATCAAGACGTGCGTGATCGCTATATTCGTCGATCAAAATTCTGGCAGGCAACGCGTGATTTTTTAAATCAACGAGGCTTTATTGAGATTAATACGTCGGTTTTGGAACATACTACAGGTGGTGCTGACGCTAACCCGTTTGTGACGCATATGGATGCTTTGGGTGAGGATTTTTATCTGCGGATTTCGCACGAATTACCATTGAAGCGCTTAATTGGTGCTGGTTATGAAAAGGTTTATGATATTGGTCAGCGTTTTCGTAATGAAAATTATTCAGATGAACACTTACCAGAGCACGTAGCAATGGAATGGTACTGGGCCTATGCTAACTGGCAGGATGGTATGCAAATGATGGAAGAAATGTATCGTGATGTGTTACAAAAAACTTTTGGCAAGCTGCAGTTTCAATTTGGTAAGTTTAATGTTGATATGAGTCAAAAATGGGAAGTTTGGGATTATACTACTACTTTAAACCAACGATATAACATCGATATTTTTGAAACTAATATTGAGCGCCTGAAGCAAATTTTAGCTGATAATAATTTAGAGGTTGAAAAGGCTGATAATCGAGCGCGAATTATTGATAAACTCTGGAAAAATATTCGTAAAGATGTGGCTGGTCCAGTGTGGTTAATAAATACGCCAAAGTTTATTTCACCACTATCAAAAGCAAATCTTGAAGATAATCGATTGACTGAGCGATTTCAGCCGATTATTGCAGGAAGTGAATTAGGTAATGGTTTTTCAGAATTAAATGACCCGGCTGATCAGTTAGAGCGTTTTTTGGAACAACAAAGGATGCGTGAGGCGGGTGATGATGAGGCGATGATGCTTGATATTGATTTTGTTGAGATGTTGGAGTATGGCATGCCACCGACTTGTGGTTGGGGCTATTCAGAGCGAGTATTTTGGATTTTTGAAGGTGTGACTGCTCGTGAAGGTGTACCATTTCCTCAGTTGCGTCGAGAAATCGATCCGGTAACTCGTAAGATTTATCCAGAAATTGATTTTGGTGAAGTTAACGAAAAACAAAAAATCACTAAATAACTTATTAATAAAATTGAAAAACATGTTTAAAAATGATACCATTTAAACATGAGAATTATTAACTTTGGGGTGAGGCCGGATGAGCTGGAATATTTTGAGCATTTTGCGGCAAAGTTTGGAGTTGAATGTTTTACAACTAGTCAGCCACTCGATATGACAACTATTGACTTATTGGATGGTATGGATGGTGTGACTGATATTACAACCCGCTGTTATGATCAAGTAATTTATGAGCGGATGCAGCAGCAAGGCATTAGATATTTTTCTCTACGGCAGGCGGGATTTGATGGTCTAAACTGCGAACTAGGTTATGATCATGATGTCAGATTTGCGAGAGTTCCAGATTACTCACCAAATGCGATTAGTGAGCACTCGGTGGCATTAGCTTTGATGCTACTGAGAAATTTACAATTAGGTTGTTTACGCTGGCAGAATAATGATTATCGTTTAGAAAACTTAATTGGTCGTGAAATTCGTGATTTTACGGTTGGGATTCTTGGTACTGGACACATTGGTCTTGAGGCAGCACGAGCTTTTCAAGGATTTGGCGGACGGGTAATTGCTTATGATGTTGCGCCGCTTGAAGAAGAACGGCAATGGCTAGAATATGTCGATAATTTAGATGATTTTTTAAAGCAAGCGAATCTAATTGGAATTTATATGCCACTAAATAAGGGTAGTCGTCATTTAATAAACAGCCAAACTATCGCCAAGCTACCACGTGGTTCTGTAATTATTAATGTAGCTCGTGGTGAAATTGTTAACACGCGGGATTTATATGATGCTTTGTTGTCTGGTCGGCTCTCTGGTGCGGCACTTGATGTAATTGAAGGTGAAAAAAATATTTTTCAGCGCGATTTATCAGGTGCGATAATTGAAGACGAACTGTTTCGCAAATTAAAGTCTCTACCAAACGTAATTATTACGCCGCATATCGCCTTTAATACTAATCATGCCGTACGTAATATGGTAAAAATTAGTTTGGAAAATATTATCAATATGACTAAATATGATAAAATTAAAAATGAAATACCTTATTAAATTACGGGGAGTAAAAATGAGCAGGTGGCAAAAAATATTGGTGACAACTGGCGTAATGATTGTTGTAACAGCTGGTTCAGTAATTGGCTTAACGACACAATCAGCAAATGCTAGTGTGAATGATTTTTATTTTGATAAGATGGAGGTTGACTATTATCTGAGTAAAAACGCTGATGGTCAGTCAGAGTTGCGAGTTAAAGAAGTGCTCTATCCTATTTTCCCAGATTATGACCAAAATCGTGGAATTGTCCGTTCAATTCCGCTAACTTATCAAAAACACACGCTTGATTTGCAAGTAGGACAAATTTTACGGGACGATCAGCCAGCTCCAGTCTATAAAAATGAAACTAGCTCTGGATTTCGCGTCTTGACGATTCGTGATAAAAGCGATTCGGCTTATCTGCATGGTTCTCACAAATACGAATTTAATTACACTATGCGTGATGTGACGATGAAACCGACTGATAGCGCTAAACAAGAGTTTTATTGGGATACAAACGGTACGGGCTGGAGCCAACAATTTCAACAAATTATAGCGCGGGTGCATTTAGATGAATCGGTTCGGCAGGATTTTAATCCAAAACAAATTGCTTGTTATACTGGAGTTTTAAACAGTACGGAACGCGACTGCTATTATGAAGTAAATAATGATAATAGCGTTGTGACATTTACAACAACAAAGCCATTAGAAGCTGGTGGTAATATGACTTTGGCAATACAATTTGGTGAAGCGACTTTTGCGGCCTATAAACTTAGTAACTATCATCGAATGTTGGCATGGCTAGTGGTGATTCTTGGTTCGATCAGCGCAGTATTGATTATTGTCGTAAGAATTGACAAGAAAAAAATGCGTCGTCAAAATCAGTTAGCTATTATTCCGACCGAATATTTGCCTCCGGCTGATATTGATGTTTTCCAATCAACAGTCCTTTATGAAAATTTAGCAACTTACTCAGCTAAAATTATGCCAGCTGGTTTAATTGAGTTGGCAATTACTAGAAAGATTAAAATTATTGAACGGAAAGCTAAATCACTTTTTTCAAGAGATAAAGATTATGTTATTAAAGTATTGCCAGGTAGGACTTGGACTGAGCGCGAAGAAAAGTTTTTCTCTGCAATATTTAAATCTAAACCAGTCGATGATCAGGAATTTAAGCTTGATCGTGATGATTATAACATGAGCTCACGGGTGAGTTCGTTTACGGGAAAAACAGTTGATTCGCTTCGGGGTGATATCTATGACGTTCAAGCTACTAAACGAATAATTCGCCCAGTGATAATTAAAGCAATCATCGCAATAGTTGCGTCAGGTATTTCGTTCATCGTATTATTAACGGCGCTTGAATCGGTCAGTGTGGATAATATGGACGGAATATTAGCTAATGCGTTCATACCTTTTTCGTCATCGATAATTCATTTTTTTATGATTAACGTAAGTATTATTAGTTTAGCATCGGTCTTCACATTTAAACAATTAACTCCGGCTGGTGTCAAGGCTAATACTCATCTCCGAGGGTTGGAGCGTTATATTTCAATGGCTGAAGCGGAGCGATTGGCATTCAATCAATCAGTTGGTGGGGCGATGCGTGACGCACAAGGTCTGGTGGTATTATATGAACGATTGTTGCCTTATGCGATAATGTTTGGTTTAGAGGCTTCATGGAGTAGGGCGCTGAATGCTGTTTACCGAGAGGCAAATTATACACCGAGTTGGTATTTTGGTACGCAAGCTTTTAATGCAAATTCATTTTCGAATTCTATTAGATCGTTTAGATCAGTAGCGTCATCAGCTAGCTCATCTAGTAGTTCCGGTTCGGGTGGCGGCGGTTCCTCCGGTGGCG